>NZ_BNEI01000004.1:0-588693 GCF_027925725.1 Micromonospora sp. AKA38
ATCCGCCGACGCTGGGCGCGGACCCGTCGGGACGGACGTGACCGCCGACCCGGACGGGCGGGTCGACGACGCCCGGCTGGACCCGCTGCGCGCCGCCGCCCGGGACGGCGGGGCCGCCGTGGTGATCGGCGCGGCGGTCCGCCACCCGGACCGGCGGCGCACCATCTCGTCGCTGGTGGTGGACCCGACCGGCACGGTCACCGCGGCGTACGACAAGCAGCAGCTCTGGAGCGGCGAACGCGAGCTGTTCGACGCCGGCCGGCGCGGCGCCACGCTGGTGGTCGACACGTGGCGGTTCGGCCTCGGCATCTGCTACGACGGCTGTTTCCCGGAGCACGGCCGGGCCGCGGCGGGCGACGGCGCGCACGGCTACCTCTGCCCCAGCGGCTACCTGGCCGGCTCGGCGCACCGTCGGGACCTCTACTACGCGGCCCGCGCGCTGGACAACACCATGTTCGTGGTCTTCGCCAACGCGGTCGGCGGCGTGGCGCCCTGGCGGTTCAACGGTGGCGCGGCGGTCTACGACCCGGAGGGCCGGGCGCTGGCCCGGGGCGCGGACACCGGGGAGGACGTGCTGGTGGCGACGCTGGACCCGGCGGTCCTGGCGGACACCCGCGCGGCGCACACCATGCTGCTCGACCGGCTGCCCGACGCCGGGGCCGCCCGCGCGACGCTCGTCGCCTGACCGCGGCCGGACCTCCGGCCCTGCCGGTGCCCAGCGCGTTCCCGTAGGGTGCTCAGGTGCCGTTGCTCCTGCTTGCTCTGGACGACACCCTGCTGGACCGCGACGGGCCGTTCCGCGCCTGGGGAGCACGCTTCCTGGAGAGCATCGGCGCGCCGCCCGTCGACCTCGACTGGCTGGTCTCCGTCGACGCGGACGGGCTGACCAACCGGTGGGACGTGGCCGACGCCATCCGGGACCGCTACGGGCTGCGCATCCCGTCGATCGACCTGGTCGAGGAGCTGCACGACGGCGTGGTGGCGCACATGCGGCTGGACCCGCTGGTGGCCTGCGCGCTGCGGATCGCCGCCGACGCGGGCTGGGTGCCGGTGGTGGTCACCAACGGCGCGGAACGCCAGCAGGACACCAAGATCCGCAGGACCGGCCTGGACCGGTACGTCGCCGACTGGGTGATCTCCGAGGAGGCCGGGGTCAGCAAACCCAACCCCCGGATCTTCGCGCTCGCCGCCCAGCGGGCCCGGTTGCCGCTGCGCGGCGCGTGGGTGATCGGCGACAGCCCGGAGGCGGACATCGGCGGCGCGACCGCGGTGGGCCTGCCCAGCGTCTGGCTGCACCGGGGGCGGCGTTGGTCGGATCCCCGCTTCGCGCCGACCCGGGTGGAGGACGGGCTGATCCCGGCCGTGGCCGCCGTGCTGGCGGGCTGAGCGGGGAAAATCGGTTGCCCCGCCCGGACCGGCCCACGAGCATGGTGCCGCGCGAGGGCGCAACCGGGTCGCCCGGTCGAGGAGAGGAGGTCGGTCATGGCCGTCTTTGCAGGGTCGTTCCGCCTGCCTCCACCAGACTCGACCGAAGGACAGATCCACCAGTGCGCGATCACGACTTCCCGGCGCAGCCGCGCCGTGGCCGCGGCAAGAGCCGCTTCGACGACGACGAACCCGATTTCCTGAAGCGGGGCCGGCCGGCCCCGACCCTCGCCGACCCGGACGCCGAGCCCGACGCGGAGGACCGCTGGTCCTCCTGGGACCAGGCCGTCCACGGCCCGGAGCCGCACCCGGCCTGGCTGGTGACCGAGCTGGCCGCCCGGGACACCGAGCTGGGGATGCTCAAGACCGGCAAGGAGGCGGACGTCCACCTGGTCCGCCGCGCGGTGCCGGACACCGACCGGGGCTGCCTGCTGGCGGTCAAGCGCTACCGGGACGCCCAGCACCGGCTCTTCCACCGCGACGCCGGCTACCTGGAGGGCCGCCGGGTACGCCGGTCGCGGGAGATGCGGGCGATGGCCGGGCGCACCGCGTTCGGCCGGCAGATGATCGCCGGGCAGTGGGCGGCGGCCGAGTTCGCCGCGCTGTCCCGGCTGTGGGAGATCGGCGCCGCTTCCGGGCGGATCGCCGTGCCCTACCCGGTGCAACTGCTCGGCACCGAGCTGATGCTGGAGTTCGTGGGCGACGCCGGGGCGGGCGAGGCCGCGCCCCGGCTGGCCCAGGTCCGACCGGACGACGACGAGCTGCGCGACCTGTGGGAGCAGTTGGTCGACGCCCTGGTGGTGCTGGCGCGGGCCGGGTACGCCCACGGCGACCTGTCCCCGTACAACCTCCTGGTGCACGCCGGCCGGCTGGTCCTGATCGACCTGCCGCAGGTGGTGGACGTGGTGGCCAACCCGCAGGGGGCCGAGTTCCTGGCCCGCGACGTGCGCGTGGTGGCCGCCTGGTTCACCGCCCGGGGGCTGCCCGCCGCCGACACCGATCCGGTGGCGCTGACCGAGGTGCTGCTGCGGGAGGCGGGGATCCGCTGAACCGGGAGCGTCCCGGGCGGGATCCGTCCCGCCCGGGACGTCGGCTCGGCGGTACCGCTGCGGGCGGCGGTGCCGTCCGCAGCGCGGGTCACTGGAGGTAGCGCTCGACCTCCGGCACCGGGCGCTCACCCTGGGCGTCCGGGTCGCCGTGTGCCTGCCGGGCCGCCCGGCGACGGCGGAGCAGGTCCCAGCACTGGTCCAGGGACTCCTCCAGGTGTCGGAGCCGCTCGCGGGCCTCGTCGTCGGTGCCGGCCTCGTGCTGCTGTGCGCCGGCGCGCAGCCGGTGCTCCTCGTCCACGAGTTCGGAGATCCGGCTCAGGATGGTCTTGTCGTCCATGCCCGAAGCTTGGCACAGCGGACGCGCCCGCGCCCGCGTTCCCGCGCCGGAGAGGCAGGTGTCAAGCGGGGCTCCGACCTATACCGAAAGCGTTGAGCGGGGGCCCGGCCTTACCGCAAACCTTTCGGCGTGACGCATATCCCACCGGCTCCATTCTCGACAAAGAGATTGTTGTTAAGTGAAATATCCTCGTTGCCGTCTTTTGCTTCAACGTCCAGGATGGCATGCTCGCGAGCAACGTTCACGGGTCGAGACGGGGTAGCGACCCTCAGCAACCCGAGGGAGCGTTCAGGTGGTCGATTCGTCCGGCCTGTCCCGGCCCACCGGCCGGCCTCGTGTCGTGCCGCTGCGGCAGATCCTGCCCGCCGTCCTGCGGGACCCGGCCCGCGCGCTGATCGACCTGGGCAACCGCACCGGTGGCGACCTGGTCCGGCTCAACCTCGGCTCGTTCCGCCCGTACCTGGTCACCCATCCCCGGCACGTGCAGCACGTGCTGCGCGACCGGGCGGACAACTACGAACGGGCTGGCGACGGGCTGTTCTGGCGCCCGGTCAAGCGGCTGTTCGGCGAGGGCATCCTCGGCGAGGGGCAGGTCTGGTCCGCGAGCCGGCGGATGTTGCAGCCGATGTTCACCGCCAAACGGGTGGAGGCGCTCATCGACGGCATGGCCGAAGCCATCTCCGACGCCGTCGACGAGCTGGACGAGCCGTACCGCGCCGGGCGGCCGGTCGACATCGGCCTCGAGCAGGCCCGCATCGTCAGCCGGGCGATCATGAAGGTGCTCTTCGCCGACCGCATCTCGGTGCCGGACGCGATGCGCGTGATCGACGCCCAGGACCGCATCGCCACCGCGGTCATCCCCCGCATCGTCGTGCCGTTCGCGCCGCTGTCGCTGCCGATGCCGGGCGACCGGGCGTTCCGCCGTGCGGTGCGCGTGGTGGACGACGTGCTGGTGCCGATCGTCCGGCAGACCCGCGACGACGCCGACTCCGGCGACGACATCATCTCCACGCTGTGGCGGGCCCGCACCGACGACGGCCGGCGGCTCGACGAGCGGCAGGTCCGCAACGACACCGTGGCCATGTTCGCCGCCACCACCGAGACCACCATCAACGTGCTCACCTGGGCCTGGCCGCACCTGCACCAGCACCCCGAGGTCGCCGAGCGGCTCTACGCGGAGATCGACGACGTGGTCGGTGACGGCCCGGTACGCCGCGAGCACCTGGACCACCTCACCTACACCAGGATGGTGCTGGACGAGCTGCTGCGGCTCTACCCGATCGGCTGGATCATCCCGCGCCGCGCGGTCGCCGACGACGTCATCGACGGCGTGCCGATCGAGGCCGGCGCCACCATGGCGGTCAGCCCGCTGATCACCCAGCGGATGCGGCAGTTCTGGGACCGGCCGGACGAGTTCGACCCGGAGCGGTTCCGGCCGGAGCGGGTCCGCGACCGCCACCGGTACGCCCACTTCCCGTTCGGCGGCGGCCCGCACCAGTGCCTCGGCATGTACCTGTTCTATCTGGAGGCCCAGCTCATCCTCGCCACGATGCTCAGCCGCTACCGCTTCCGGCTGCGTCGCACCGACGTGCCCTGGTTGCGCCTGGCGGCGGCGCTGCGGCCCCGCGAGCGGGTCGAGCTGACGTTGCTCGCGGCCGGCCGGGCGGAGCCGGCGTGACCGGCGGACCGACGCTGGATCCGATCACCGCCGCGGCGGAACAGGGCCGGATCTGCGCGCTCGTCGCGCACGGCCAGCGTGGCCTGCGGCGGGTGGCCGCCGCGCACCCCGCCCTGTTTCCCGACGACCCGTTCGACGCGACGCTGTTCGGCAGCATCGCCTCGGCGATGGCGTTCAGCGCGCCCTGGCACACCGCCGCCGAGCTGGCGGTCACCAACCGCGCGGTGTTGTGGGGCTTCGCCGTCGACTGGCTGGTCGACCAGCGGGCGACCAGCCGCGCCGAGGTGGACCGGATCGCCCGGACCTGCCTGGACGTGCTGGACGGCGCGTCGACGACCGACCCGCTCGGCCGGTTCCTCGCCGAACTGCGCGACGACGTCGCCACCGCGCCCGGCTACGCCGCGCTGCGCGGACGCTGGCGCACCACCATGGAACGCACGTTGGACGCGATGGCCCGCGAGTGGACGTGGCGGCGCACCGGCCGGCCCACGCTCGCCGAGTACCTGGCCAACGCGGACAATCTCGCCGCCACGGTGGTCAACGTGGCGCACTGGATCCACACCGGATCGGTCGCCGACGCCGCCGCGCTGGACCGGCTCATCGAGGTCGGCGACGAGGTGCAGCGGGCGCTGCGCCTCGTCAACGACCTCGGCACGCACCGCCGGGACGCGGAGTCGGGCGACCTCAACGCGTTGCTGCTGGTGGACGACCCGGCGGAGGTCGAGCGGCGGTTCGCCGAGCAGGTCGACCACTGCCGGGTGCTGCTGGCGAAGCTGGCCGACGAGGCGCCCCGGGAGGCCGACTTCCTGGCCCGCCAGCTCGGGTTCACCACCGGGTTCTACCGGCACACCGACTTCTGGGGCGTGCGGTGAGCCTCACCGCCCAGCCGGCCACCCGGAGCGGGCCCGCGCGGGAACTCGTCGACGCGCTCGCCGACGACCCGACGGGGCAGACCTCGCCGTCGATCTACGAGACCGGCCGGCTGGCCGCGCTGGCACCCTGGCTGCCCGGCCACGACACCCGGTTGGCCTGGCTGCTCGACCGGCAGCGCCCGGACGGCGGGTGGGGCGGGCCCGGCGGCTACGCGCTGGTGCCGACGCTGAGCGCCGTCGAGGCGCTGCTGACCGAACTGCACCGGACCGGGCCGGCCACGGCGCCGACCACCGCCGCGCACCGCGGCCTGGCGTTCCTGGCCGCCGCGCTGCCCGGCGACACCCCGCCCGACCTGCCGGCCACCGACCTGATCGTGCCGGCGCTGCTGACCGCCGTGGACCGGCGTCTCACCGGCCCGGCGGGCCCACCGCCCGGGCTGGCCGGGTGGGCGGACCGGCCCCGCCTGCCCCTGCCGGCCGGTCTCGACCCGGCCCGGCTGACCCGGGTACGCGGACTGCTGGCCACCGGCCGGCCGGTCCCGGCGAAGCTGGCGCACGCGCTGGAGGTGACCGGCGAGCTGGCCCCCGGGGCGGCCGGTGTCCGCCCCTCGGCGAGCGGCTCGGTGGGCGCCTCCCCGGCCGCCACGGCCGCCTGGCTCGGCCGGCCCGAGCCCGGCCCCGCCCTGGACTACCTGCGCGGGGTCGGCCGGCCCGGGCCGGTGCCCTGCGCCAGCCCGATCACCGTCTTCGAACGGGCCTGGGCGCTCGCCGCCCTGATCCGGGCCGGCGTCCCGCTGCGGGTGCCGGAGCCGGTGCTGGCCGAGTTGGGCGCCGCCGTCGGCGCGTCCGGCGCGGCCACCGCGCCCGGGTTGCCGGCCGACGCCGACACCACCTCCGTGGTGCTCTACGTGCTGGCCCGACTGGGCCGGCCGCTCGGTGTCGCCCCGCTCGCCGGGTACGACACCGGACGGCACTTCTGCACCTGGCCGGGGGAGGACGGCGCCTCGCTGACCACCAACGCGCACGTGCTCGACGCGCTCGGCGAGCACCCGACCCGGCCCGGCGTGACGGCGGCCCGCCGCCGGGTCGCCGACTGGCTCATCGAGCGGCAGGAGCCGGACGGGCGGTGGGAGGACCGCTGGCACGCCTCGGCGTACTACGCGACGTACGCGGTGCTGCTCGCGCTGGCCGACCACGCGCCCGACGGGGCGGCCCGGACCGCCGTCGAGCGGGGCGTCTGCTGGCTGCTGGACACCCAGCGGGCGGACGGATCGTGGGGGCGCTGGCAGGGGACCGCCGAGGAGACCGCGTACGCGGTGCTCGCGCTGACCGGCGCGGGCCGCGCCGGGGACCCCCGGATCGCCGCGGCGCTGGCCCGGGGCCGGGCCCGACTGTCCGAGCTGGACGGATGCGATGGCGGTCCGGCACTCTGGCACGACAAGGACCTCTACCGCCCGACGCGGATCGTGCGCGCGGCGGTACTGGCCGCGTCGGGGCGTGCCGGCTGGGCGTCGCCGCGTCCGGCACCCACCATGATCAGGATCGCTTGAATGGAGTTCACGACGGCTGCTAGCGTGCGCCGGAGTCGATCGGATTCCGGACCGACCGAAGACCGGGCCAGGACGGTGTGATGGGTTCCCGCAGTACGAATCTCCGTACGAAGATCATCGCGCTGCTGGCGTCGCTGACCGCGCTCTGGGCGTTCGCGGCCTGGGTGACCGTACGGGACGGGTTCAACCTGCTCGGCGTGCAGGCGCTCAACGCGCGGGTCTTCGAGCCGAGCGACCCGCTGCTGCTGGAGCTTCAGAACGAGCGCCGACTCTCGCTGCGCTACCTGGGTGAGTCCGACCCCGGGCAGTTGCAGGAGCTCCAGGCCCAGCGTGGACGCACCGACAGCGCGGCCACCGCGCTCTGGACCTCGGTCCAGGACTGGCGCACCGAGGTCCCGGCCAGCGACGAGCTGGAGCAGCGGCTGGCCGAGCTGAAGGCCGAACTCGGCCAGCTCGTCCAGGTCCGCGACGAGGTGGGCCGCAAGACCATCGACCGGACCGCGACGCTCGCCGCCTACGACGAGGCGGTGGACGGCATCTTCGCCGTCTTCGACGCGCTCGGCGGTCTCGACGACGACCAGATCGCCCGGGACACCGCGGCGCTGATCGACCTGAACCGCTCCCGTGAGCTGCTGTCCCAACAGGACGCGCTGCTCACCGGCGCGGTCTCGGCCAACCGGCTGACCGTCGCCGAGCAGACCGCCTTCGCCCGGCTGGTCGGCGCCCAGTGGTTCCTCGCGGACCGGACCGCCCGGGAACTCGCCCCGACCGACCGGTCCCGCTACCAGCAGATGGTCGAGGGGGAGGCGTTCGGGCAGCTACGCACGCTCCAGGACCGGGTGCTCGCGGCCAAGGGCGAGGACGTCCGCCCGCCGGTCACCGCCGCGGCCTGGCGGGCCGCCGCCGACCGGGCGATGGCCGACCTGCGCGGCGTGATCCTCGCCGGCGGCGAGGACATCGTGTCCCGGGCCACCCCGGTCGCCATCGGCGTCATCGTCCGGCTGGTGCTCGCCGCCGGTCTCGGCCTGATCGCCGTCGTCGCGTCCGTCATCGTCTCGATCACCACGGCCCGCGCGCTGGTCCGGCAGCTCGAACGGCTGCGCGAGGCCGCCTTCCGGCTGGCCAACGAGCGGCTGCCCAGCGTGGTGGAGCGGCTGGGACACGGCGAGGAGGTGGACGTCGCCCGGGAGGCGCCGCCGTTGCAGTTCGGCGACGACGAGATCGGCCAGGTCGGCAAGGCGTTCAACGCCGTGCAGGAGACCGCCGTCCGCACCGCCGTCGAGCAGGCCGAGCTGCGCCGCAGCGTCCGCGACGTGTTCCTCAGCCTGGCCCGGCGCACCCAGGCGCTGGTGCACCGCCAGCTCACGCTGCTCGACGCCATGGAACGCCGGGAACACGACGCCGAGGAGTTGGAGGACCTGTTCCGGGTCGACCACCTGGCCACCCGGATGCGGCGCAACGCGGAGAACCTGATCGTGCTCTCCGGGTCGACGCCGGGTCGCGCCTGGCGGCGCAGCGTGCCGATGGTCGACGTGGTGCGCGGCGCCGTCGCCGAGGTCGAGGACTACACCCGGGTGACCGTCCGGCCGCTCGGCGCGGTGTCGCTGACCGGCCGCGCCGTCGGTGACGTGATCCACCTGCTGGCCGAGCTGATCGAGAACGGCCTCTCCTTCTCGCCGCCGCAGACCGCTGTGGAGGTCCGCGGCCAACTCGTCGCCAACGGCTTCGCTCTCGAGATCGAGGACCGCGGCCTCGGCATGAGCGGCGACGATCTGGCCGCCGCCAACGCGCGCATCGTGGACCGCTCCGAACTGAACCTCGCCGACGCCGCCCGGCTCGGCTTGTTCGTGGTCAGCCGGCTCACCGAGCGGCACGGCGTGAAGGTGCAGCTCCGGGAGTCGGCGTACGGCGGCACGACCGCGGTGGTGCTGATCCCGCGCGAGCTGATCAGCACGGACGCCGGCGACCCGGGCGGCTCCGACGACGCCCGCGACGACGACGCGCCGTCGCCGGCCATCGTGGCGCCTGACGGATCGGGTCGGCCCGCCGAGGAGACCGTCGTGGTCCGGGTGGGCGAGGACGGCACCACCGGCGGGTTCGGCCCGGTCGACACCGGTACGCCGGAGGCCGAGCCGGCACCGCCCGCGCCCCGGATGACGCCGTCCGGGCTGCCGGCGCGTACCCGCAAACGGCAGCCCGCGGTGGCCGGGCCGACCGCGGAGCTGGCCGTGGTCGAGAACCGCGCCGCCCCGCCCGCGGCCGAGGCGGCGCCGCCGCAGACCGACGCCGGGCTGCCCGTCCGGGTACGCCAGGCCAGCCTCGTCCCGGAGCTGCGGCACGAACGGTCCGAGGCGGACGACGACGGGGCGGACGACACGGCGCGCGCGCCGGAGCAGGTACGCCGGATGATGAGCTCCTACCAGAGTGGAACCCGACGTGGCCGCACCGACGCGGCGCGGTTGCTCGGTGGGGCGCACGGGGCCGGTGACGGGCCGGCCGACGGAAACGAGCAGGTCACCTGACCGGGCGTCGAGGCCGACGCATCCGGGACGAGAACGGCACACCAGCCGGGGAGAAGAGGACGACGAGTGGCGCAGAAGACGGCTTCGAGCGCGGATCTTGCGTGGCTGCTGGATGACCTGGTCGGCCGGGTCAAGCAGGCGGAACACGCCGTGGCGCTCTCCACCGACGGACTGCTGATGGCCTCGTCCCGCGGGTTGAGCAGGGACGACGGCGAGCACCTGGCGGCGATGGCGGCGGGCATCCAGAGCCTGGCCCGGGGTGCGGGCAAGCGGTTCGGCGGTGGTCAGGTGCAGCAGACCATCATCGAGATGCAGTCCTCCTTCCTGTTCGTCACCGCGGCCGGCCGCAACGCCTGCCTGGCGGTGCTGGCGGCGGAGGACGCGGACGTCGGCCTGATCGCGTACGAGATGGCCATGCTTGTCACCCGGGTCGGCCGGTTCGTCGCGTCACCCACCCGGGAACAGCCCCTCGGCGAGAACGCGGCGCGATGACAGGCCGGGGGGAGCCCACCGAGCAGGAGTGGGTCGACGACCACGCGGGGCCGGTGGTCCGCCCGTACGCGGTGACCGGTGGCCGGGCCCGCCCGGTGACCGGCACGTTCGACCTGATCTCCCTGGTGACCGCGACCCGCACCGAGGTCGGGTCCGAGTCCGGGCTGGGCCCGGAGCACGTGGCGATAGTCGGCCTCTGTCAGCGGATCCTCTCCGTGGCCGAGATCGCCGCCCATCTCGACCTGCCGGTGGGCACCGTCCGGGTCCTCCTCGGAGACCTGGCGGCCCGCAGTCTGGTGCAGGTACGCGAGCCGCGCGCCACCCCCGCCGGCCTTCCCGACGAGCATGTTTTCGAGGCGGTAATCAATGGACTACGGGCGCTCTGAGCGGCCGGCGGGAGCAGCGCCGCTGCCCACCGCGATCAAGATCCTGATCGCCGGTGGTTTCGGCGTCGGCAAGACCACCATGGTCGGCGCGGTCAGCGAGACCCGGCCGCTGCGTACCGAAGAGGTGCTGACCGAGACCGGGATCGGCATCGACGACCTGTCCGGGGTGGAGGCGAAGTCGACCACCACCGTGGCGATGGACTTCGGCCGGATCACGCTCAGCGACGATCTGGTGCTCTACCTGTTCGGCACGCCCGGACAGGACCGGTTCTGGTTCGTCTGGGACGAGCTGGCGCTGGGCGCGCTCGGCGCGGTGGTGCTCGCCGACACCCGCCGGCTGGCCGACTGCTTCCCGTCGATCGACTACTTCGAGGGGCGGGGCACGCCGTTCGTGGTGGCGGTGAACTGCTTCGAGGGAGCCCGGCAGTTCCGGCTCGACGAGGTCCAGGCGGCGCTCGACCTGGACCCGGGCGTGCCGGTGGTGCTCTGCGACGCACGTCAGCGCGAGTCGGCCAAGGAGGTGCTGATCACGCTGCTGGAGCACGCCATGAAGCTGCGTGAGGCGCGTCGGCGGGCCGCCGGTGACTGAGCCGGCCGTGTCCGTCCGAGCGATGACACCGGCGGAGTTCGACAGCTGGCAGGACGAGCTGGCCGTCGAGTACGCGCGGGAGCACGTCACGGCCGGCAACTGGACGGAGGCGGAGGCGCTCGACCGGGCGCGGGAGGCCAACGCCGCCCTGCTGCCGGACGGCCTGGCCACGCCCGGCATGCTCCTCCTGATCGGCGTGCTGCCCGACGGTTCGTCGATCGGCCGGCTGTGGATCGGCCTGACCCATCCGCGCGGCGTCGCCCACTGCGCCTTCATCTACGACATCGAGGTGGACGCCGACCGCCGCGGTCAGGGCCTGGGCCGGGCGTTGCTCGCGGCGGGGGAGCGGGCGGCCCGGGAACGAGGCGCCCGGGCGCTGGAGCTGAACGTCTTCGGCGCCAACGAGAGGGCCGCGACGCTCTACCGGACGTCGGGCTACCAGGTGGTCACCCAGCAGATGCGCAAGGACCTGCTTGCCTAAGGCGTGTTTCATAAGCCGGAACGCGGGTGGGCGCCAGCCCTTGGAGCCCTTGGCCTTGCGGTGGGCGTCCTGGTCGCTCTTGCTGGGGATGCAGGCCGATCATCGATAGGACCTTCTGGCCCTGCTCGCAGGCCAGATGAGTCTTGGTGGTCAGCCCGCCGCGCGATCGGCCCAGCGCATGATCGGCAGGCTCGTCGTGCACACCGCCGGGTGGTTCCTTCTGCAGATGCCCATCGGTGCGGGCACCGGCGGCGTGCTGATGGGCGCGGCTGGTCATCGAGTCCACGCTCACCGTCCAGCCGATCCGGCCGGTCGCATCGCCGGCCGCCTGCAACGCCGACAGGATCCTGTCCCAGGTTCCGTCGCGCTGCCAGCGACGGAACAGGCCGTAGACGGTAGGCCAGGGCGCGTACTGGGCCGGGACGTCACGCCACGGCACGCCGATCCGGACCCGCCACCGGATCGCGTCGATGAGCTGCCGTTTCTCCCACTTCGGCGGACGACCTGTCCTCGGCGCGGCAGGCAGCAGCGGAGCCAGAACAGCCCATTGCCCGTCGGTCAGGTCATGCCGCCTCGTCAGCCGACCTGGCGGCCTGCTCGATCTTCGCGCAGTAGGCTGCACGGGTTTCCTCGTCGATCGGGTTCTCGTGTTCGGCGCGCAACCCGGTCCGGCCGTCGAGGCCCTCGCGCAGGATATCGGCGTGCCCGGCATGCCGGATGGATTCGCCGAGGACATGGACCATGATGGCGAACAGGTTCGTGTCGGCGTAAGGCTCCGGCCACCACGGCACGTGACCGGGGGCGTCGAGGGGAAGCGCGTTGATCGTCGCGTCCGAGTGTTCCCACGTGCGCCGGTAGAGCGCGATGATCTGATCGCGGGTCTCGTGCTCGGTCGCCCACAGATCGCTGCCGTTGGAGTCCTGCCACCGGGTCAGCGGTTCCGGGGAAGGGCGGTCGAAGACCTCGCCGAAGTACCTGGCCTCGACGGTGGCCACGTGTTTGACCAGGCCGAGGAGGTTGGTCCCGGTTGCTGTCAAAGGTCGGCGGGCGTCGTATTCGGACAAGCCGTCGAGTTTCCAGAGCAGCGCCTTGCGGTCCCGCCGCAGTCTCCCGTGCAGGTTGGCTTTCGCGAAATCATCGATCATGCGGCATGAGCCTGCCACGGGCTACTCGTGGTCTCAAGATCCCGTACGCGGTCCGCAACGACCGGCAGAGCCGAGGTCGCGCGGACCTTGGCTCGTGCGGCCCTTGACTCGTGCAGGGTCGCTGGTTACTGAGCGTCGCCGTGGCAGGGAACAACTCACTTTGGTGCGGTATACCTCTCCGTCATAATTATGACGGAGAGGTATACCGCTTCGCGGGCAACTACGCCGCCGGCCGCGACACGCCCGGAGGCGAGTTGGGCGGGTCCGGCCGAGCGCTGCCTCCGGACACACCCGGCGACTGCCGAGGCGGCCGGGTGGCGCGGCGTGCCCTCAGGAGAGCAGCGTGGCGCGTGGCCGCAGCGGTGGCCGGGCAGCCCGCGCGGGCGTGGCTAGAGGCGGGTGGCGGTGCGGACCAGGGCGGCCAGGGACCGCGACCGGCTGTGCGGCGGCCACGCGATCACCGTGGTCACCGCCGGCGCGTCCGGCACCGGCACGGCGGCCAGGTCGGGGCGCAGGAGCGTCCGGCACGACTCGGGGAGCACCGCCGCCGTCCGGCCGAGCGCGATCAACTGGAGCAACTGGGCGTGGTCGCGGACCTCGGGCCCCGGCCCGTCCGGATAGCTGCCGTCCCGGCGTGGCCAGCGCGGCAGCGGCAGGTCGGGCAGCGCCGCCACGTCGGCCGCCCGCACCTGCGCCCGGCCGGCCAGCGGATGCCCGGCCGGCAGGACCACCACCTGCTGTTCGGTCACCAGTTCCTCGGTGTCGAGCCCGGCCGTCGAGTCGAACGGCAGGTGCAGCAGCGCCACGTCGGCCCGCCCGTCGCGCAGCAGCCGCTCCTGTTCCCCGATGCCGCACAGCAGCACCTCCACGGCGACCGCGTCGGGCTCGGCGGCGTACGCGTCGAGCAGTTTCGGCAGCAGCTCGCTCGACGCGCCGGCCTTGGTGGCGAGCACCAGGCCGGGCTCGCCGAGCACGGTGGACGCGGCGCGGCGGGTGCGGCGGTCGGCGGCGGCCACCGCGTCCAGCGCGGCCCGGCCCTCGCGCAGCAGCACCGCGCCGGCCGGCGTCAACGTGACGGCCCGGCTGTCGCGGGCCAGCAGCGTCGCCCCGAGCCGCCGTTCGAGCTGCGCGATCGCCCGCGACAGCGGTGGTTGGGCGATGCCGAGGCGGCGGGCGGCGCGGCCGAAGTGCAGCTCCTCGGCGACCGCGACGAAGTAGCGCAACTCCCGGGTCTCCACCCGGCCACCGTACCTCCGGGCGATACCCGTCGGGTATCGCCCGCTACCGAGACGGTGTTGGCCGCCCGGTGCCGGCGCGGCCAGGATCGGTTGCATGAGTGAAGGCACGATCGCGCTGGTGACCGGCGCGAACAAGGGAATCGGGTACGAGATCGCGGCCGGGCTGGGCGCGCTCGGCTGGCGGGTGGGCGTCGGCGCCCGCGACGAGCAGCGCCGGGAGGCCGCCGTGGCGAAGCTGCGCGCGGCCGGCGTGGACGCGTTCGGCGTACCGCTGGACGTGACCGACGACGCGAGCGTGACCGCCGCCGCCCGCCTGCTGGCCGAGCAGGCCGGCGGTCTCGACGTGCTGGTCAACAACGCCGGCGTCACCGGCGGCATGCCGCAGCGGCCCGGCGGCGCGGACGTCGCGACCGTGCGGGCCGCGGTCGAGGTCAACGTGATCGGCGTCATCCGGGTCACCGAGGCGATGCTGCCGCTGCTGCGCCGCTCGGCCTCTCCCCGGATCGTCAACATGTCCAGCGGCGTCGGCTCGCTCGCCCGGCAGAGCGCCTCCACCGGGGAGGAGCAGACGGGCCCACTCTCCGTGGCCTACGCGCCGTCGAAGTCGATGCTCAACGCGGTGACGATCCAGTACGCCCGCGCGCTCGCTGACACCGACATCCTGATCAACGCCGGCTGCCCCGGCTTCACCGCGACCGACCTGAACGGCTTCCGCGGGGTGCGTACGCCGCAGCAGGGCGCGGCGATCGGGATCAGGCTGGCGACGCTGCCCGACGACGGGCCGACCGGAGGATTCTTCGAGGACGCCGGCGTGGTGCCCTGGTGACCGTGCAAGGAGGGGCCCCTTGTTAACAGACGTCTGTTAACAAGGGGCCCCTCCTTGCACCAGGTGCTAGCTGGCGATCATGCGGCGCAGCACGTACTGGAGGATGCCGCCGTGCCGGTAGTAGTCCGCCTCACCGGGGGTGTCGATGCGGACCACGGCGTCGAACTCCACGCCGGTGTCGGTGGTGACCTTCACCGTGCGCGGGGTGTCGCCGTCGTTGAGCGCGGTGACACCGCTGATCGAGAACGTCTCGGTGCCGGTCAGGCCCAGCGACTCCGCGGTGGTGTCGACCGGGAACTGGAGCGGCAGGACGCCCATGCCGATCAGGTTCGAGCGGTGGATCCGCTCGTACGACTCGGCGATGACCGCCTTCACGCCCAGCAGCATGGTGCCCTTGGCCGCCCAGTCCCGCGACGAGCCCGAGCCGTACTCCTTGCCGGCCAGGATGACCAGCGGGACGCCCGCCTCCTGGTACGCCATCGAGGCGTCGTAGATCGAGGACTGCTCGCCGGTCAGGTGATTGACCGTGAAGCCGCCTTCAGGGAGCGCAGCTCCCGCATCGGAACCGGCGCCCGGGAGCCGCAACTGATTCCGCAGCCGGATGTTGGCGAACGTGCCCCGGATCATCACCTCGTGGTTGCCGCGGCGGGAGCCGTACGAGTTGAACTCGTGCCGGGCCACACCGTGCTCGGCCAGGTACTTCCCGGCGGGGGAGTCCGCCTTGATGGAACCGGCCGGGGAGATGTGGTCGGTGGTCACCGAGTCGCCCAGCTTCGCGAGGACGCGGGCGTCGGCGATGTCCTGCACCGGGGTCGGCTCCTGCTGCATGCCCTCGAAGTATGGAGGCTTGCGCACGTAGGTGGAGTCGCCCGCCCAGGAGAACGTGTCACCGGTCGGGGTCGGCAGCGACTGCCAGCGCTCGTCGCCGGCGAACACGTCGGCGTACGCGGAGCTGAAGCCGGCGGCGCCGATCGCGGAGGCGATGACGTCCTGGATCTCGGCGGTGTTCGGCCAGATCTCGCGCAGGAACACCGGGTTGCCCTGGGCGTCCTCGCCGATCGGCTCGTTCGCCAGGTCGATGTCCATGGTGCCGGCGAGCGCGTACGCGACCACCAGCGGCGGGGACGCCAGGTAGTTCATCTTGACGTCCGGGTTGATCCGGCCCTCGAAGTTGCGGTTGCCGGAGAGCACCGAGACGACGGCCAGGTCGCCCTCGTTGACGGCGGCGGAGACCTCCTCCGGCAGCGGGCCGGAGTTGCCGATGCAGGTGGTGCAGCCGTAGCCGACCAGGTTGAAGCCGAGCTTCTCCAGGTAGGGCGTGAGGCCGGCGCGGTCGTAGTAGTCCATGACGACCTTCGAGCCCGGCGCCAGGGTGGTCTTCACCCACGGCTTGCGGGCCAGGCCCTTCTCCACCGCGTTGCGGGCCAGCAGCGCGGCGCCGATCATCACCTGCGGGTTCGAGGTGTTGGTGCAGGAGGTGATCGCGGCGATCACCACCGCGCCGTGGTCCAGCTCGTACTCGACGCCGTCGGCGCCGGTCACCCGGACCGGGTTGGTGGCCCGGCCGCCCGCGCCCACGGCGGCGGTCTCCAGGTCGCGCGGCGCGTCCGCCGGGTCGTTGACGCCGTTGGCGGGCGCGTCGCTGGCCGGGAACGACTCGGCGCTGGCCTCGTCGGCCGGGCCGTCGGTGCCGAACGGCTTCTGCTGCTGCGGCACGCCCGGCTTGCGGCCCGGGTCGCCGCCGGTCTCGTCGGCCGCCACGTAGTCGGTCAG
The DNA here is from genome assembly GCF_027925725.1 of Micromonospora sp. AKA38. Classification (NCBI taxonomy): domain Bacteria; kingdom Bacillati; phylum Actinomycetota; class Actinomycetes; order Micromonosporales; family Micromonosporaceae; genus Micromonospora; species Micromonospora sp. AKA38. The sequence goes on from NZ_BNEI01000004.1 coordinate 16,364, forward strand.
CGCGGAGCGGAACAGCGTCTTCGCGCTGCCCAGCGGCACCCGGTCCTGCGGGCGCTTCGGGCCGGCCAGGGACGGCTCGATGGTGCCGAGGTCCAGCTCCAGGCGCTCCGAGTACGCCGGCTCGTGGTTCGGGTCGTGCCAGAGGCCCTGCTCCTTGGCGTACGCCTCGACGAGCGCGACCTGGGACGCGTCGCGGCCGGTCAGCTCCAGGTAGCGGACCGTCTCGGCGTCGATCGGGAAGATCGCCACGGTGGAGCCGTACTCCGGCGACATGTTGCCGATGGTGGCGCGGTTGGCCAGCGGCACCGCGCTCACGCCGGGGCCGTAGAACTCGACGAACTTGCCGACCACGCCGTGCTTGCGCAGCATCTCGGTGATGGTCAGCACCAGGTCGGTGGCGGTGGTGCCGGCCGGCATCTCACCGGAGAGCTTGAAGCCGACCACGCGCGGGATCAGCATGCTGACCGGCTGGCCGAGCATCGCGGCCTCGGCCTCGATGCCGCCGACGCCCCAGCCCAGCACACCCAGGCCGTTGACCATGGTGGTGTGCGAGTCGGTGCCGACGACGGTGTCCGGGTACGCCTGGCCGTTGCGCTCCATGATCGTGCGGGCCAGGTACTCGATGTTGACCTGGTGCACGATGCCGGTGCCCGGCGGGACGACCTTGAACTCGTTGAACGCGCTCTGACCCCAGCGCAGGAACTGGTAGCGCTCCTTGTTGCGCTCGTACTCCAGCTCGACGTTGCGCTCGAACGCGTCCTCGCGGCCGAACAGGTCGGCGATGACCGAGTGGTCGATGACCAGCTCGGCCGGGGCGAGCGGGTTCACCTTGGTGGCGTCGCCGCCGAGGTCGCGGACGGCCTCGCGCATGGTGGCCAGGTCGACCACGCAGGGCACGCCGGTGAAGTCCTGCATCAGCACCCGGGCCGGGGTGAACTGGATCTCCACGCTCGGGTCGGCGGTGGGGTCCCAGCCGCCGAGCTGCCGGATGTGGTCGGCGGTGATGTTCGCGCCGTCCTCGGTCCGCAGCAGGTTCTCCAGCAGGATCTTCAGGCTGTAGGGCAGTCGTTCGTGCCCCGGAACCTGGCCGATCCTGAAAATCTCGTAGCTCGCGTCTCCGACGCGTAGCTGGGTCTTCGCACCGAAGGTGTCGAGGCTCGCCACGTCGTACTCCTTCACACCAGCGACCGTGAGTAGTCCTGAGCAGTTTGTCGCACCGACCGGGGCGCCGCCGTGCTTAGGCGACACTTACCCGCGTCGGTCTCTACAAAACCGTACGTCCGTCTTGCTATTCACGCAACCTCGTGCCACGCTGCGGGACGAGGAGGTGCCACCATGATCCACCACGTGCTGCTGGCCTGCCCGCGCGGCTCCGAGGACCGCTCCCGCGCGTTCTACGTCGGTCTGCTCGGCCTCACCGAGAAACCCAAACCCCCGGCCCTCGCCGCCCGCGGCGGCTGCTGGTTCATCGGGTACGACGCCGAACTGCACCTCGGCGTGGAGGACGATTTCGTGCCCGCCCGCAAGGCCCACCCGGCGCTGGTCCGTGCCGACCTGGACCGGCTGGCCGCTCGGCTGGACGCCGCCGGCCACAGCGTGACCTGGGGCGACGACGAGATCCCCGGCATGCGGCGGTTCCACACGTACGACCCGCACGGCAACCGGCTGGAGTTTCTGGCCCCCACGGGCTGAGTTCCACCCGGGTAGTGTCGGAGCGTGGTCGACGTGCAGCACTGGCTCTCCGTGCTACCCCCCGGCGTGATCTATCTGATCGTCGCCGGGGTGATCGGCGTCGAGAGCATGGGCGTCCCGCTGCCTGGCGAGATCGTGCTGGTCAGCTCCGCCCTGCTCGCCGCCACCGGAGTGGTCCAGCCCGAGTGGGTGGCCGTCGCGGCGGCGACCGGCGCGATCGTCGGCGACTCCATCGGGTACGCCGTGGGCCGCCGTGGCGGCCGGCCACTGCTGGAACGGCTGGGCAGGCGTTTCCCGAAGCATCTCGGCCCGGCGCATCTGGCCCGCGCCGAGCAGAGCTTCGCCCGGCACGGTGTGTGGGCGGTCTTCTTCGGCCGGTTCGTCGCGCTGCTGCGCATCCTCGCCGGCCCGCTGGCCGGGGCGCTGCACGTGCCGTACCGCCGGTTCCTGGTGGCGAACGCGGCCGGCGGCCTGGTCTGGGCCTTCGGCACGACGTACCTGCTGTTCTACGTCGGGCGGGCCGCCGAGCACTGGCTCAAGGACATCTCCTGGGCCGGGCTGGTGCTCGCCGTGCTGGCCGGCCTGGTCAGCACGTGGTGGCTGCGCCGGCGCGGGAAGCGGTTGGCCGCGGCCGAGACGCCCGAGCGGAACGAGCCGGTCGGCGCGACCGAGCGCTGACAGCAAGGGCCCGACCCCCGTTGGTGGGGTCGGGCCCTTGCGCGTTGGTGTCAGCTGGTGCTGTAGCCGCGGGTGGCGATCCAGTCGGCGAGGTTGTCGACGCTGATGCGGTAGGAGGCGGTGTTCGGGTTGGCGCTGTCGGCGATGGTGACGGTGGTGCCGTTGTTCTGGTAGCCGACGACGCTGATGTAGTGGCCGCCTTCGAAGGAGTGGGTGGTGCCGTCGGTGTCGGTGGCGGTGCCGGCGATGTTGGCGACCACGGCGCGGCCGTCGTCGACGGTGCGGACGATGTCGGCGCGCAGCTTGTCGGTCTGCTTGTCGTCGGCCTTGCGGTCCTTGATCTCGACGGAGCGGTAGGGCTTGCCGGTCTCCTTGTTCAGGACCGGGGTGATGTCGTTGATGCTGTTGGTGCCGTTCTCGGTGGTGCCCATCTCCTTGGCCATCGCGTGCACGTCGATGTTCTTGCCGAGCACGCTGATGGCGTTGCGGGCGGCGGCGGGGCCGCAGTAGTAGAAGTTCGGCTGCGCCTCGTAGCGCACGTCCAACTCCCGCTCGCCGCTCTTACGGTCGGCCACCACGGTGGCCTTGTCGGCGTGGGCGGCGTGGGCGGCGATCGCGGGGCCGGCGATCCCACCGGCGGTCGCGGCGATACCGGCAGCGGTCAGCACAGTCTTACGCAGCACAGTGGTAGCCATGATGATGCCTCCCAGGGGGGTGGGGGATACGCGGGCGCGGGGGACGCCTGCGTGCGGGGAAAGGTCTGAAAGGGGTGGGCCCGGCGGCCGAAAGGGGGCCTGCTCAGGGGCCCGGCGCGACCGGCTCACCGGGGGGTGGCCGGGTCGGCGGCTCCAGGGGCTGTAACCACGGCCGGTGGCCGCACATTCCGTCGACACGGGGCCCGCCTACCCGGGGGTGGCTGGCCCGGTGAGGTAACGACGGCCGGTGGCCGCTCATTCCCGACCGGGGCTGCCAGCGGCCCGGGGGCCGGGCTCCACGCGGTCTGCCAGGTACAACGCCCCGCCCCCGGCGACCATTCCGCCGAGCCAGTGACCCCGACCACCCCAAACCCGACAAAACCCGACAATCGCCCAGGGGCGCCTCACCGCAGCCCCGCTCGAGTGCCCACGAAACCGCACATCCCGCACCCCAGGGTGCCCTCAACCCGGAGCCCGCCGAAGGGTGAACCCGGTGGAGATCTCGGTACCGAACCGCACCTCCGCGGCCCGATGCGTACCAAGATCTCCACCGCCCCCGTTGAGCAAAACGTTCACCCACCCGCGCTGATCATGAAGTTGGCGGGCTGACACGCCGACAATCCGGCAGCCAACTTCATGATCAGCGTGGTGGGGCGGGCTCCTGCCGCCCAGGCGGACCGGTTGGGTGCGCCGAGGGTGTCGGCACTTCGGCTGGGTGGTCATGCGGTGAGCAGGGCGAGCAGTGCGTCGCGGGTGGCGCGTACCGCGGCGCGCGACTCCTCGGTGTGGTCCAGGGCGTCGAACCCGTGTCGTCCGTCCGGCACGTCGACCAGGTGCAACGGCAGCCCGTGCCGGGTTGCGGCAGCCGTGAACGCCGCGATGGTGGACGTGACCTCGGGCCGCTCCCGACCGGCCCGGGTCAGCACGAGCGGTGGCCGGCCGTCGTCGCCCGCCGTCAGGGCGTCGAGCGGGTGGAAGCGCGGGTCGACCGGGGGCCAGTCGGGGAGCGGGGCCAGCAGCGGGTACGTCGCGGCGAGGCCGCGCAGCCAGCGGGGCGGGTCGCGGAGCCAGTCGCCGAGCAGCAGCCCGGCGCCGGAGAAGAACCAGAGTGCCAGCCGCTCCGGGTCGACGCGGGGATCGGCGCGGAGCAGGTCGGCCGCGTCGGCGACACGGGCGGCGACCGTGCGCAGGTCGTCGGGGCTGGTCACGGAGAGCCGGGGGAGTGCGACCACCACGCCCTGGTCGGCGAGGAGCGCGCCGTATCCCCGGTAGAGCGGCCAGTCCCGGGCGTCGGGTGCGTCGGGCGGCCCGGGAACGCCGTGCACCACCACGACCGCGGGGTGGGGGCCGCCGCCGGTCGGCAGGTGCAGGTCGACCTCGCCGTGTCGTTCGACGGGGGCGGCCGGCGGGTCGAGCACAAACTGTGTCTCCCAGAAACTGTTTCCCATGACGGCGATGTTAGGGCAGCGCGTCGTCGCGCGCCGCCCCGGTTCTCGCCGGATCAGGAGGAGGACGCCTTGGCGTGCCGTTCCCGCAGCCGGGCCCGGATCTCCTCCGGTGTGTACGCCCGGCGCTGCCGCTCCGCCCGGGCCACCACCACGCCCGTCGCCGCGACGCCCGCCAGGCCGGCCAGGCCGAGCACCTTCCACCACCGCATCCGTTGCCGCATCGGCTTAGGGTAGTCCTCCATGAGCATCAGCCTGGACGAGGCCGTGGAGCTGACCCGCACCGGCGACCTGTGGGTGTTCCGTGGGCGCAGCGTGCCCGATCGCGCCATCCAGTTCACCACCAACAGCCCGGTGAACCACGTGGGCATGGCGGTGGTGCTGGACGACATGCCGCCGTTGATGTGGCACGCGGAGCTGGGCCGTTCGCTGCCGGACATGTGGACCGGCACCCGCCAGCGCGGCGTGCAGTTGCACGACCTGCGCGACGCGGTCTGCGTGTGGGCCAACCGGTACGGCCAGCGGGGCTGGCTGCGTCAGCTCGAACCGCCCGCCGACGGCGCCATGGAGGAGGCGGTGCTGCGTACCGTGGCGCGTCTGGACGGCACCCCGTTCCCGTCGACCGCGCAGCTCGCCTGGCGCTGGGCCCGGGGTCGGGTGCCGATGCCGCGCCGGCGACCGTCCAGCCCGGACACTGGCGGGACACCGGGCGCGGGCCGGGCAGCGGGCGGTGCCGGCGCACCGGGTGCGGACGGGGCGTCGGTGCGTGACCGGGCGCTGGAGACCGCGTACTGCGCGGAGGTGGTGGCGGTGACCTACGAGGCGATGGGGTTGCTGCCGGCCGGCCGCCGGCCCAACTGGTACGACCCGGGTCGGTTCTGGAGCGGTGACGACCTGGCCCTGACCGGCGGCGCGCAGCTCGGCAAGGAGATCGAGGTGCGCATCCCACCGCGCTGACCAGGTTTGCCGGGCTGGCGGGCCGGTAATGGAGAGCGTCGTGACGGCTTCCACCGACCTCGACACGCTCTCCGACTTCTTCGACAGGTACGGCGTGGCGCTGACCACCGCCGACGTGCCGGCCATCGCCGCCTGTTACGCCCTGCCCGGGCTGGTGGTCGCCGACACCTACAGCTTCTCGTTCACCTCGCCGGCGGCGGTCGCGCTGAGCTTCGTCGGCGCCGCGCCCGACTACCAGGAGCGGGAGCTGGTCGCCGCGAACGCGCAGATCGAAGAGGTGCAGCAGGTGTCGGCGCTGCTCACCGAGGTGGCGGTGCGGTGGGAGTTCCTGGACAGCCAGGGCGGCGCGGTGCCCGGCGAGCACTACCGCTACCTGCTGCGGGCCACCGACGAGGGCCCGGCCATCTGCACCGTCATCCGCACCGCCTGAGCCCCGCTCCACGGTGGTGAGCGGGGGCCCCTTCTCTGCCGGAGGCGTCAAGAAGGGGCCCCGCCTTACTCGTTCAGCGGTGGCTGCGGGCCCAGCGGTCGGGCTCGGGAGCCGAGTGCAGGCCGGGCTCGTGCAGGCCCTCCTCGTCGAGCTGGCCGATCCGCCGGTAGGTGTCCGGCCGGCTGGTGCGCAGCACGCCACCCCAGATCAGGCCGAGCACGCCGGCCACCACCGGGATCGCCGGCAGCAGCCACTTGAGGTAGCCGGCGGTGTCCGGCGCGAGCAGCGCGTCGAAGTTGAACAGCAGCACCAGCAGCACGGCGGTGAGCAGGACGGTGCCGAGCGCCGGGGCGATCGCCCGCTGCCAGGCCGACTCCGGGCCGCCACGGCCGCGGAAGAAGCCGACGACGGAGGCCGAGGTGAGCGTCATCAGCAGCACCACACCGACCGCGGCCGAGCCGGACAGCCAGGTGAACAGGTCGATGACCGGGTCCCGCCCGGACATCGCGAACCCCACGAAGACCACCACGGCCAGGATGCTCTGCACCAGTGAACCGGCGACCGGGGCGCCGCTGCGGCTGGAGGTCGCGCCGAGGAAGCGGGGCAGGACGTTCTCCCGGCCGAGCGCGAACAGGTAGCGGGCCACGCCGTTGTGGAACGACAGCAGGGCGGCCAGCACGCTGGTGATGAACAGGACGTTGGCGATGTCCGCGACCACGGCGCCGGAGTACTGGTCGAGCGCCCCGAAGATCACGCCGGGGCCGGCCTCGGCGCTGGCCTGCGGCGCGTTCTCCGGGCCGGTCAGCACCGTCAGCGCCCAGGCGGAGAAGGCGTAGAACAGGCCGGTGAACGCGACCGCGATGTAGGTGGCCCGGGCCACGGTGCGCCGCGGGTCCCTGACCTCCTCGCTGTAGATGGCGCCGCTCTCGAAGCCGGTGAAGGAGGCGATGGTGAACGCCAGCACGGCGCCGAACCCGGCCCCGAACAGGTGGCCGGGGCTGATGCCGGCGGTGGTGACGGCGCCGCCGGCCGGGTGGGCGAACGCCACCAGGTCGAAGATCAGCACGGCCACGCACTCCAGGACCAGCAGCACCGCGAGGACGCTGGCGTTCAGGTCGATGCGCAGCACGCCGAGCACGCCGATGAAGACCCAGGCCAGCAGCGCCCAGACCCACCACTTGAGGTCCAGCCCGGCCTTGGCCGACATGAAGTCCGACATGATGGCGCCGAACAGCCCGTAGAGACCGATCTGGATGGCGTTGTACGCGGCCAGCGCGACCGCCGAGCCGGCCACCCCGCCGGCCCGGCCGAGGCCGTTGGCGATGTACGCGTAGAACGCGCCCGCGTTGGCGACGTACCGGCTCATCGCGGCGTAGCCGGTGGCGAAGATGGCGAGCACGGCCGCGAGCAGGACGTAGCCCAGCGCGGCGCCGATGTTGCCGCTGACCGCGTACATGGTGGTGACGCCACCGCCGAGAACGGTCAGCGGGGCGGAGGCGGCGACGGTGAAGAAGACGAGATGGGCGGTGCCGAGACGGCCGCGGCGTAGCCCACCGTCGGAGAAGAACGGATCGGAGGACAAGGCTTCTCCAGGGGAGGGGAAGGGGTTGAGGATGTCTACTTCGGAACAGCCTCAGGCAGGGTATTGGTGATCACGGATCGTCACAACCCCGCTTCGATATCGATTAGGGCGCGTGTGTACGACCGGAATTGAGCTGTGCGTGGTCATGCCGTACCGTCCCGTGTCGACGATCACGGCCACCGTTCGAGGATGGACCATGACCTACCCCGGGGCACAAGCCACGTACCGGCTAGCCGATGCGCTGTTCCTCATCGGACATGACGAGTTCACCGGTAAGCCGCATGTCGCCGTCGACCGGCTGGAGTGCGGGTTGGCCGGTGCCGCGCTCGCCGAGCTGATGTTCGAGGGAAGGATCGCGCTCGACGGTGGCGGCATCGCCGCGGTCGACCCGCGGCTCTGGCAGGAGCCGTTGACCGATCTGCTGATCACCGAGATCCTGCGTCGTGAGGGCGCGCATCCGGCCCGGTTGTGGATCCGCTACCTGCGGACCCAGCTCAACATCAACGAGCGGGTCGGGACGCGGCTGGTCACCGCCGGCGTGCTGCGTCGGGAGCAGGGCAAGCTGATCGGCCGTCAGGTGCGCTGGCCGGCCACCGACCCGAACCAGGCGGCCTCGCCGCGGGTACGCCTGACCGCCATGCTGATGCACTCGTCCCCGGCCGAACTGGACCCGGGCACGTTGCTGCTGGCGAGCCTCGCCGAGGCCGTCGGGCTCGCCGCGCACATCTTCGACCCGCAGGTCGGCGGCCGGATGCGGGACTGCCGTCGGTTCCTGCCGGCGCAGCTCGACGGGCTGCTGGCCGCCGTGGTGGGCGCGTTGGACGCCAGCACCACGACGGTCCGTCGGTGACCTGCCGCCGATGACGTCCCGCCCCGGCGGACCGGGACGGGAGGACGGGCTCGGTCAGGCCGGCTCGCGCCACATCGGGTAGAGGCTGGGCCCGTCCGGCAGGTCCAGGGTGTTCGGCCGGCGGCGGAAGCCGAGCCGCTCGTAGAGCGCCGCGTTCCGCGCCGAGCTGGCCTCCAGGTACGCGGCGGCGCCGGCCCGGTCCAACTCGGCCAGCTTGTCGCGCAGCAGCGCCGAGCCCACGCCCGTGCCGTGGTGCGCCGGGTGCACCGCGATGAACGGCAGGTACCAGTGCGGCTCGGCCGGGTGGTTGGCGGTCATCTGCTCGTCGAGCATGCCGAACCGCTTCATCGCGTCCGGCCCGATGGTGGCCTCCAGCTCGGCGAACTCGTCGCCCTCGTCGGCGCCGTGGTCGTCGCCGACGGGCAGCCAGAGCGTGGCGCCCAGCCCGTCGCCGGCCACGTGGACCTCGCCGGTCCGCAGCGCCAACGCGACGAACGGCCCGAAGAAGGCGGGGTGCACCCGCGCCCGGTGGTCCTCCGCCGGGAAGATCCAACCGCTCACCGGGTCCCGCATGAACGCCTCGGCGAGGATCCCGGTCACGACGGCGGCGTCGGTTGTGGACGCCCGCCGGATGTTGCCCTGCCACTCTGTCACTGGCCACCCGTCCTGCCGCTGCACGAGCCATTGTGGTCATCGATCGGCGTGCAACGTATCAGGTCGCCGAGCCGCGGGTCAGGCCCGAACGGACCGCTCGCCGCCCCCGGGTGTCGGTGGCTAGGCTGGCCCGGCCCGGCGAACAGGAGGAACATGTCCCGCACGCGTCGCGCCACCCCGTCGACCGGGTCCGCCATCACCTCGTCGCCCTGGGTGGTCGTCGCGATCGGCGTGATCGTGATGGTGGTGCTGCTGGTGGTGGCGCTCGGCTCGGTGCGGGGCCGGCGGACGTTCCCGGCGTCGCCCACCGATCCGGCGATATCGCTGCCGGAGCTGCCGACCGCCACCGCGACCTCGCCCAGCGTGACTGGCGGTCCGCCGAGCACGGCCGGCCGCCCGGTGGTCCCGGGGCTGTCGCCCCGGTCGACGGTGCTGCCGGCCAGGCCGACGCCGGCCGTGTCGACCGGCGGTCCGCGGGGTGAGGTACGTCCGGCGCCGCTGTCGCCGCCGCCGCCCCCGCCGGCGCCGCCGTCCGCGGTGACCGGCCGGTACGCGGTGGTGAGCAGCTTCGACGGCGGCTTCATCGGCGAGGTGCGACTGGTCAACGCCGGAGGTGCGGCGCACGGCTGGACGGTGCGGCTGACGTTCCCGCAGGGTCGGCTGGTCACCGCCTGGGTGGAGGGCGCCGAACAGGGCACGTTCGGCTTCGACGGCGGTGTCGTCACGTACCGCAGCGGCGTCGACCTGGCCGCGGGCGCGTCGGTGCCGGTGCGCTTCCACCTCGAACGGACCGGGACCACCCGTCCGGAGAGTTGCACGGTCGACGGCGTGACCTGCGCCGGGCTCTGATCCAGCCGTCCGGACGACGGCGCGTGGTCCGGACGGTTTTGCAAGACGGCTGTCGTGTTTCGACTTTGTTTGCAAGCTATTGCAGAATGTTTCGGCAAGAGCTAGCGTGCGGGCGAATCAGCGACCAGAGAAAGGCCGTCGATGAAACCGACGCCGATATCCCCCAAGGCGTTGCTCGCCCTGGTCTCCTCCCTCGTACTCACCCTCGTCGGCGTGCCGGTGGCCCTCGTCGGCGTGCCGACGGCTCTCCACCAGCTCGGCGCCGACGGCGCCCACCGCGCCGTCACCCCCGACGTGTTGGCCGCCGGCAACGCCCCCCAGTGGAACCGGGAGCCGTCCGCCGAGGCGCTGCTGAAGGCGGGCGCCACCACCGCCAAGGCGGAGCAGTTCTACTTCGTGCTGCCGGACCGCTTCGCCAACGGCGACAAGCGCAACGACACCGGCGGCCTGCGCGGCGACCGGCTGGCCACCGGCCTCGACCCGGCGGACAAGGGCTTCTACCACGGCGGTGACCTCAAGGGCGTCATCGACAAGATGGACTACATCCAGGGGATGGGCACCACCGCCATCTGGCTCGCCCCGATCTTCAAGAACCGGCCCGTGCAGGGCACCGGCGCCGACGTCTCGGCCGGCTACCACGGCTACTGGATCACCGACTTCACCCAGGTCGACCCGCACTTCGGCACCAACGCCGAGCTGGAGAAGCTGGTCGACCTCGCGCACCGGCGCGGCATCAAGGTCTACCTCGACATCATCGTCAACCACACCGCCGACGTCATCCGCTACGCCGAGGACAAGTACGGCTACGTCGACAAGAAGACCGCCCCGTACACCGACGCGCAGGGCCGGGCCTTCGAGGACCGCAACTACGCCGACGGCACGCGGAAGTTCCCGCAGGTCAACCGGGAGTCGTTCCCGTACACCCCGACGTTCGCCAGCCCGGCCGACGCGAAGGTCAAGGTCCCGGCGTGGCTCAACGACCCGACCATGTACCACAACCGCGGTGACTCCACGTTCGCCGGGGAGAACAGCGAGTACGGCGACTTCTTCGGCCTCGACGACCTGTGGACCGAGCGTCCCGAGGTGGTCCGCGGCATGACCGACATCTACGGGCAGTGGATCGGCAAGGCCGGCGTCGACGGCTTCCGCCTGGACACCGTCAAGCACGCCAACCTCGACTTCTGGCCGCAGTTCACCCGCGGCATCGACGCCTACGCGGCGAAGGCCGGCAAGAAGGACTTCTTCATGTTCGGCGAGGTCTACAGCGCCGACCAGGAGATCGAGTCGACGTACGTGCGGCAGGGCGGCCTGCCGGCCACGCTCGACTTCTCGTTCCAGGAGGCGGCGCGCGGCTACACCGCCGCCGACGGCTCGGCCAAGGCCCTCGCCGACGTGTACGCCAAGGACGACCTCTACTCGGCGCGCGACACCGACGCCAACCGGCTGCCCACCTTCCTCGGCAACCACGACATGGGCCGGATCGGCTCGTTCGTCGCCGCGGCCGGCGGGGACGACGCCACCCAGCTCCGCCGCGACCAGCTCGCGCACCAACTGATGTTCCTCACCCGCGGCCAGCCGGTGGTGTACTCCGGCGACGAGCAGGGCTTCACCGGCCCCGGCGGGGACAAGGACGCCCGCCAAGACATGTTCGCCTCGAAGACCGCGGACTACCTCGACGACGACCTGATCGGCACCACCCGCACCCACGCCGTCGACCAGTACGACACCCGGCACCCGCTCTACCGCACCATCGCCGAGCTGGGCAGGCTGCGGGCGGCGCACCCGGCGCTGCGCGACGGCGTCCAGGTCACCCGGTACGCGGCCGACGGCCCCGGCGTGTTCGCGTTCTCCCGTGTGCTGCCCGCGCAGCGGGTGGAACACGTCGCGGCGGTGAACAACGCCTCGACCCCGCAGACTGTCACGGTGGACACCTGGTCGGCCGGCACCCGCTTCACCGCAATCTACGGCGACGCCGCGACCGCCACGGCCGGCGCCGACGGCAGGCTGAGCCTGACCGTGCCGGCCATGTCGGCAGTGGTGCTCAAGGCCGACCGGGCCATCCCGCAGGCCGGCGCGGCCCCGACGATCACGCTGACCGAGCCGGGTGACGCCCCGGTGGCCGGCAAGACCGCGATCACCGCCCAGATCGGTGGCGACCCGCTCGCCACCGTCACGTTCGCCGCGAAGGTCCCCGGCGGGAAGTGGACGCTGCTGGGCACCGCCGACCGCGCGCCGTACACGGTCCACCACGACCTGACCGGCCTGCCCGGCGGCGCCACCGTCGAGTACAAGGCGGTGGTCCGCGACGGCAAGGGCCGGACCGCCACCGCGCGCACCACCGGCACGGTCGGCACCCCGGCCCAGGGCGCGTCCCGGGACTGGGCGATCGTGCACTACCAGCGCCCGGCCGGCGGCTACGCCGACTGGGGGCTCTACGCCTGGGGCGACATCGACCCGGCGTACGCCACCGAGTGGCCCAAGGGGCAGCCGTTCGCCGGAGAGGACGCGTACGGCCGGTTCGCCTGGGTGAAGCTCAAGCCCGGCGCGAAGTCGGTCGGCTTCCTGGTGGTCGACTCCGACGGCAACAAGGACGTGGCGAACGACCGCACCATCGACGTGACGCAGACCGGCGAGGTCTGGGTCAAGCAGGGCGACCCGACGCTCTACCCGACCCGCGAGGCGGCCACCGGCGAGCCCGCCCCGCCGGTCGACCAGAACACCGCGGTCATCCACTGGCGCAAGGCCGACGGCAACTACGACGGCTGGGGCCTGCACCTCTGGGACGGCGCGGCCAACCCGACCGACTGGGCCGCCCCGCTCAAGCCGGAGAGGATCGACGCGTACGGCGCGGTGTTCCGGGTGCCCCTCGCCGCCGGGGCGACCGGGCTCAGCTACATCCTGCACAAGGGAGATGAGAAGGATCAGCCGGACGACCAGCGGCTCGACCTGACCGGCGTGGGGCACGAGGTCTGGCTGCTGGCCGGCGTCAAGGGCCGGCTGCTGCCGGCGACCAGCTCCGGCACGGCCAAGGACGTCGACATCGCCAAGCAGAAGGCGCAGTGGATCGACAGGTCCACCGTCGCCTGGGCCACCGGCCCGACCGACGGCAAGAAGTACGCGCTCGTCGCCGCCGGAGCCGGCGGGATCGGGGTCGCCGACGGCGAACTGACCGGCACGTACACCACGCTGCCGCTGCGGGCGCAGCGCAACGGGCTGACCGAGGCGCAACGGCAGGCGTACCCCCAGCTCTGGGCCTATCACGCGTTCACGCTTGACCGCGCCGACCTGGCCAAGGTGCCGGCGGCGCTGCGCGGGCAGCTCGTGGTGACCGAGCGGGACGCCGAGGGCGCGCTGCTCAGCGCCACCGGCGTGCAGATCCCCGGCGTGCTGGACGACGTCTACGCGGCGGCCACCGGGGTGAAGCTCGGCCCGACGTTCGCCGGCCGGGTGCCCACGCTCGCGGTGTGGGCGCCGACCGCGCGGAAGGTGTCGCTGCAACTGTTCGACTCGCCCACCGCGCAGCCGAGCACGGTGGCGATGACCCGCAACGACCGCACCGGTGTCTGGTCGGTGCGCGGCACCACGGCGTGGACCGGCCGCTACTACCGCTACCAGGTCGAAGCCTGGCAGCCGGCGGCGCAGAAGGTGGTCACCGCGTCGGTCACCGACCCGTACTCGGTGGCGCTCGCGCCGGACTCCACGCACAGCCAGATCGTCGACCTGACCGACCCGGCGCTGGCACCGGCCGGCTGGGCGAAGCTGCGTAAGCCGGCGGCCGTGCCCGCGTCGAAGGCGCAGATCTCCGAGCTGTCGGTACGCGACTTCTCCATCGCCGACACCACCGTCGCGCCGGAGAAGCGGGGCACCTACCTCGCGTTCACCGACCCGAACACGGCCGGGATGAAGCACCTGCGGGCGCTCGGCGACGCCGGCGTCAACTACCTGCACCTGCTGCCGGCGTTCGACTTCGCCACCATTCCGGAGAAGCGGGCCGACCAGGCCCAGCCGGCCTGCGACCTGGCCAAGCTGCCGCCGGACTCGGACCAGCAGCAGAAGTGCGTCGCGGCGGTGGCCGACAAGGACGGCTACAACTGGGGGTACGACCCGCTGCACTACACGGTGCCGGAGGGCGGCTACGCGGTCGACCCGAACGGCGCGAAGCGCACCACCGAGTTCCGGCAGATGGTCGCCGGGGTGAACCAGGCCGGCCTGCGGGTGGTCATGGACGTGGTCTACAACCACACCTCGGCCGCCGGCACCGACGGAAAGTCGGTGCTCGACCAGGTGGTGCCCGGCTACTACCACCGGCTGCTGGACGACGGCACGGTCGCCAACTCGACCTGCTGCGCCAACACCGCCCCGGAGCACGCCATGATGGGCAAGCTCGTGGTGGACTCGCTTGTCACCTGGGCCAAGGCGTACAAGGTGGACGGCTTCCGGTTCGACCTGATGGGTCACCACCCGAAGGCGAACATCCTGGCCGTGCGGGCCGCGCTGGACAAGCTCACGCCCGCCCGCGACGGCGTCGACGGCAAGAAGATCATGCTGTACGGGGAGGGCTGGAACTTCGGCGAGGTCGCCAACGACGCCCGGTTCACGCAGGCCACCCAGGCCAACATGGCCGGCACCGGGATCGGCACGTTCAACGACCGGCTCCGCGACGCGGTGCGTGGCGGCGGCCCGTTCGACGCCAACCCGCGGGTGCAGGGCTTCGCCTCCGGCCTGTACACCGACCCGAACGGCGACGAGGTCAACGGCTCGGCAGCCGAGCAGAAGGCCCGGCTGCTGCACGCCCACGACCTGATCAAGGTGGGCCTGACCGGTAACCTGCGCGACTACCGGTTCACCGACTCCGCCGGGAAGACGGTCACCGGGGCGCAGGTCGACTACAACGGCTCCCCGGCCGGCTACACCGCCGCGCCGGGCGAGGCGGTCACCTACGTCGACGCGCACGACAACGAGATCCTGTACGACGCGCTGGCGTACAAGCTGCCGCAGGGGACCCCGGCGCAGGACCGGGCCCGGATGCAGGTGCTGGCGCTGGCCACCACCGCGTTCGGGCAGGGCACCGGGTTCGTCACGGCCGGCTCGGAGCGGCTGCGCTCGAAGTCGCTGGACCGCAACTCGTTCAACTCCGGGGACTGGTTCAACCAGATCCGCTGGGACTGCGCCCAGGGCAACGGCTTCGGCGCCGGCCTCCCGCCGGAGCAGGACAACAAGGACAAGTGGCCGTACGCCAAGCCGCTGCTGGCCGATCCGAAGCTGGTGCCGGACTGCGCGGCGATCGACCTGGCCGACGCCCGGTACGCCGAGCTGCTGCGGATCCGCCGGTCCTCGCCGGTGTTCGGCCTGCCCACCGCCGAGCAGGTGCAGAAGCGGGTCGCGTTCCCGCTGTCCGGGGCGCAGGAGACCCCGGGCGTGCTGACCATGACGCTCGACGCCCGTGGGTTGGGCGGAACGTGGAAGTCGGTGACGGTGGTCTTCAACGCCACCCCGGAGACGGCGAAGCAGACCGTGGCCGGCCTGCGCGGGGCGAGCGTGGCGCTGCACCCGGTGCTGCGGAACTCCGCCGACCCGGCGCTGCGGACCGCGTCGTTCGACCGGTCCGGTGGCACGTTCACCGTGCCGGCGCGCAGCGTGGCGGTCTTTGTGCAGAGCTGATCGCAGCAGCGGACCGGCCCTCCAGCCACGTGTGGCTGGAGGGCCGGTCCGTACCCCGGGTCCGTCAGGTCAGTTGAAGCAGTCCTTGACGGTGTTGGCGCAGTTGGTGGGGTCGTTGTCGCTGATGAGGGATTCGTCGTCGAGCTTGACGTGTCCTTCGTTGTTGAGGATGCCGCCGGCGACGCGGTGCAGCTTGCTGGTGTCGGTGGCGGTGTTCTTGGTGACGTGGGTCTTGGTCAGGGTGATGGTGGCCTTGTTGTTGAAGATGCCGCCGCCGTTGAGGGCGGTGTTGCCCTTGATGACGGTGTTGCGCAGGGTGAGGGCGGCGTTGTCGTCCTCGTCGTGGTCGCGGGTGAGGAAGCCGTCTTCGATCTTGACGAGCCACTCGCCGTTGTAGATGCCGCCGCCGAAGCGGTTGGCGGTGTTGTCGACGATGACGCTGTCGGCGATCGTGGCGCTGCCCTGGTCCTTGGTGTTGGGGTAGCCCCAGTGCTTGCCGCCGGTGGTGACCACGCCGCCGCCGTCGCCGTCGGCGTGGTTGTTGGCGACGACGACCTTGTCGAGGTCGAGGTCGGTGTTCTCGGCGTAGATGCCGCCGCCGTTCTCGCAGGCGGTGTTGCCGGTGATGTGGGTGAAGGAGACGGTGACGTAGCCGCCGCTACTGAACAGGCCGCCACCGTTGCGCCCGGCGCGGTTGTCCGACAGCGAGGAGTTCTCGCCCTCCTTGCCACCGTTCTTGCCGTGGTCGGAACCGATGATCTCGACCGTGCCGGCCTCGTCGTGCTTGCCCGACGGGACGTAGCTCTTCAGCTCCGCGGCGTCGGCGCCGTGCTTGCCGGCGAGCCCGCTGCCGTTGGCGATGCCGCCGCCGTTGCCGCCGGCGGTGTTGTCGTCGACCTTGGTCTCCTCGACCTTGAGGATGCCGCGGTTGAAGACGCCGCCACCGTCGCCCTGGGCGTGGTTGTTGACGACCTTGCTGTCCTCCAGCCACACCCGGCCGTAGTTGGCCACCGCGCCGCCGTTGTGCTCGGCGTTGTTGTCGGTGAGCTTGACGTTGGACAGGTGGGCGCTGCCACCGCGCTCGACCAGGAGCGCGCCGCCGTCACCCTCGTTCCGCTTCTCCTCCTCGTCGGCCGGGCCCGAGACCGTGGTCCCGGTCGCCGCCGTGGTGGCGGCCTGGGCCGCAACCGGTGCGGCCTGGGCCGCGCCGGCGGTGGCGGCCTGGGCCGGCGCGGTGACGGACGCGGTCGTGGCCTGCGCCGGTGCCACCTGCGCCGCCACCGGAGCGGGCTGCGCCGGTGCGGTGGCGGACTGGGCCGCGGTGGCGGCCGACGCACCCGCGACCGCCGGCTGCGCCGGGGCGACGGGGGCCGGCAGGGTCGCCGAGCCGTTCGCCGCCGAGGGCGCCACCGACGCCGGGCCGCCCGGGTACTTGAACCCGGACGCGTTCCCACCCTTGACGGTCAGGTCCTTGAGCGTGAGGTGGCCGCCGTCGGCGACGCGGAAGATGCGGAAGGTGTCCTCGGCGTCGCGTTTGATGGTGGAGCCGTTGCCCTTGATGGTGACGTCCTGGGTGATCTCGGGCAGGCCGCCGCCGACCTTGCGGTCCTTGACGCCGAGTTCGTAGGTGCAGTTCTCGGCGAGCTTGAGGGTGCCGCCGTGGTCGCGGTTGGTCAGTTCGAGCGCGTCGACCAGGGCGTCGTCGTCGCAGGGAACCTCGCGGGCCTTGCCGTGCTCGTCCTCGCCGCCCCACTCGCCGCGGTCCTGGCCCCACTCACCCCGGTCCCGGCCTTCCTGGCCGTGCTCGTCCTTGCCGTCCTTGCCGTGCTCGTCCTTGCCGTGCTCGTCCTCGGTGGCCTCGCCGCCGTGGTCGCCGTCGTTGAGCTGCTGCGCGGTCGACCACTTCACGTCGGCGAGCCGGTGCGGACCGGTCACCCCGGTGGTCGCGTAGGCAACGCCTGCGAGGCTGACCGCTCCGGTCAGGCCCACGACGCCGGTGGCGAGCCAGAGCCGGCGGCGCCGGAGCGGGGAACTGGTCTCGCGGGTGGTGGCGTCATTGTTATTGCGAAGGTAGTTGGACATCGGAGCTCTCTGCCCTCTCCTTGTACCTGACAAGGTCGCTTCGCCACGGCGAGGCGGCCTTCGCTACAAATCGGTTGTAGCTGGTGAAGACGAACTTATGAGAGCTTTGTTCGCCTCGTGGCCAGATACGAAAAAAACCCGCATAAGGGTGCGGGTGGGGCGGGCTGGCGCAGCGAGGGCGGGATGACCCGATGGTGCCCACAAGGTCGCTCGACGCCGTTTTGCCCGACGTGGCGACCTCCGGGCGGGTGCGACCCCCCGACAGCCGGCGGGTTGGTAGCCCTCCTTCCGCCCGGCGGGGCGGAAGGAGGGCTCCCGGTTATGTGGTGGTGCGATCAGTTGAAGCAGTCCTTGACGGTGTTGGCGCAGTTGGTGGGGTCGTTGTCGCTGATGAGGGATTCGTCGTCGAGCTTGACGTGTCCTTCGTTGTTGAGGATGCCGCCGGCGACGCGGTGCAGCTTGCTGGTGTCGGTGGCGGTGTTCTTGGTGACGTGGGTCTTGGTCAGGGTGATGGTGGCCTTGTTGTTGAAGATGCCGCCGCCGTTGAGGGCGGTGTTGCCCTTGATGACGGTGTTGCGCAGGGTGAGGGCGGCGTTGTCGTCCTCGTCGTGGTCGCGGGTGAGGAAGCCGTCTTCGATCTTGACGAGCCACTCGCCGTTGTAGATGCCGCCGCCGAAGCGGTTGGCGGTGTTGTCGACGACGACGCTGTCGGCGATCGTGGCGCTGCCGCCGGTGGCCAGCATGCCGCCGCCGTCGCCGTCGGCGTGGTTGTTGGCGACGACGACCTTGTCGAGGTCGAGGTCGGTGTTCTCGGCGTAGATGCCGCCGCCGTTCTCGCAGGCGGTGTTGCCGGTGATGTGGGTGAAGGAGACGGTGAGGTAGCCGCCGCTGCTGAACAGGCCGCCGCCGTTGCGTCCGGCGCGGTTGTCCGACAGCGAGGAGCCCTCGCCCTCCTTGCCGTCCCACGCCCCGGCGATCTCCACGACGCCGCGGTCGCGGCCGGGACCGGTCGGCGTCCCGGTGCGGCCCGTACCGTGCCGCACGCCGACGTCGTTGCCGTTGGCGACGCCGCCGCCGCTGCCGGCGGCGGTGTTGTCGTCGACCTGCGACTTCTCGATGGTCAGAAGGCCCCGGTTGAAGACGCCGCCACCGTCGCCCTGCGCGTGGTTGCGCCGGACCGTGCTGTCGGTGAGCCACACCCGGCCGAAGTTGGCCACCGCGCCGCCGTCGTGCTCGGCGTTGTTGCGGGTGAGATCGACCCGCCGGAGGTGGGCCTTGCCGCCGCGCTCGACAAGCAGCGCGCCGCCGTCACCGGCGCCCTGTTCTCCGTCCGTGTCCGCCGGGCCCGTCGTCGCCGGTCGACCCGGGTACGCGGACACCGAGGCGTTTCCGCCGGAGACGGTCAGGTCGTCAAGGGTGAGGTGGCCGCCGTCGGCGACGCGGAAGATGCGGAAGGTGTCCTCGGCGTCGCGTTTGATGGTGGAGCCGTTGCCCTTGATGGTGACGTCCTGGGTGATCTCGGGCAGGCCGCCGCCGACCTTGCGGTCCTTGACGCCGAGTTCGTAGGTGCAGTTCTCGGCGAGCTTGAGGGTGCCGCCGTGGTCGCGGTTGGTCAGTTCGAGTGCGTCGACCAGGGCGTCGTCGTCGCAGGGAACCTCGCGGGCCTTGCCGTGCTCGTCCTCGCCGCCCCACTCGCCGCGGTCCTGGCCCTCCCCGTCGGGCCCGTCCCCACCCTTCGGGTCGGCGGCGGGCGGGTGGTCGCCGGCCTCCCGCGGTGCGGCGGGGCGGTTCTCCGCCACCCGTTCCGGATCGCCGGCCCTGTCGTTTCGGGCGGCGAGGCCACCCAGCGCCGCCAGCCCGACGACCCCGGTCAGCCCGGCCACGCCGGTGGCGACCCAGAGTGCCCGCCGCCTGTTCGCCGGCGGGGCCACGGTCGGCGCCCCGCCCTCGGGTGCCGTTATGTCGTGGGACATGCGCGCCCTCCACCCTTCGGTGTCTCCTCGAACGGGTCGTACCGCCATGGGCCGCACGAAAAGCTACAAAACGGTTGCAGCCCCTGAACCACACCGTAGGAGAAGGATCCTCGCGAGAGGCGTGTATCCGAAGAAAGCCCGCATAAAGGTCGTTGAAGGACGGCGGCGACACCAACGGCATCGGCCCCGCGACGCGGCAGGCGTCACGGGGCCGATGAGACGAACGGTCGGTGGATCAGCCCGGCAGGCGCGGGCCCGCCTCGCGCTGCTCGGCCAGCCAGGTCTCCACCTCGCCCGAGGCACGCGGCAGCCCGGCCGAGAGGTTAACCGGGCCGTCGGCGGTGACCAGGATGTCGTCCTCGATCCGGACGCCGATGCCGCGCAGCTCCTCGGGGACCAGCTCGTCCTCCGGCTGGAAGTAGAGACCGGGCTCGACGGTGAGCACGTACCCCTCGCCGAGCGGCCCGTCGCGGTACGTCTCCTTGCGCGCGTTCGCGCAGTCGTGCACGTCGATGCCGAGCATGTGGCTGGTGCCGTGCAGCGTCCAGCGGCGGTAGACCGTCGAGGCCGGATCCATCGCCTCGTCCACGCTCACCGGCAGCAGCCCCAGGTCCTTGAGCGCCTCGGCGAGCACCCGCATCGACGCCAGGTGGACGTCGCGGAACCCCACCCCCGGCTTGCACATGTCGATGCCGGCCTGCTGGGCGGCGTGGACCGCGTCGTAGACCTGACGTTGCAGCGGCGTGAACCGGCCGTCGACCGGCAGCACCCGGGTGACGTCGGCGGTGTAGAGGTTGCGGTTCTCCACGCCCATGTCCATCAGCAGCAGGTCACCCGGGCGGGTGGCGCCGTGGTTGTGCACCCAGTGCAGGATCGTGGCGTGCTCGCCGGCCCCGACGATCGAGCCGTAGCCGACGTCGTTGCCGTCGTGCCGGGCCCGCAGCGCGAACAGCCCCTCCAGCAGCCGCTCGGAGATCGGCCGGTCGGCCGGCAGCGCGCGGGCCACGTCCTCGAAGCCGCGCACCGTGGCGTCGCACGCCTCCTGGAGCTGGGCGATCTCCCACTCGTCCTTGACCAGCTTCAGCTCGGAGATCGCGATGGCCAACTCCCGGTCGCGGCCCGGCTGGCCCTCGGCGCGTGCGCCGTCGTACCGGCGCACGGCGGCGTCCACCCGGGCGTCGAAGCCGCGCAGCACCCGGGTGCGCCCCGGGGCCAGCTCGGCCAGCGCCGCGTCCAGCTCGCTCAGGTCGGCGGTCGGCAGGCCCAGCTCGGTCGACTTCTCGCGCAGCGTCGGCCGGCGACCCACCCACAGCTCACCGTGCCGGCTGCGGAAGAACTCGTCGGTCACCCGGGACGACCGGGGCCGCATGTAGAGCGTGGCCTCGCCGCCCGGCCGCAGCACGAGGACGCTGTCGGGCTCCAGGTCGCCGGTCAGGTACGCGAAGTCGCTGCCCGGCCGGAACCGGTGCTCGGTGTCGTTGGCGCGGACCTTCTCGTTGCCGGTGGGGATGACGAGCGTCTCGCCCGGGAACGCCTCGGCCAGCGCGGCCCGTCGTTTGGCGTGGTTGGGCACCTCCGGGCGGGGTGCGACCGGCAGTTCGGTGTCCCGCCAGCCCTGCCGCATGAACGTCAGGAACGCCTCCGGGAAGTCGGGGTCGTGCGACTCCGTGCCGTCCGCCGCTTTGCCCTGTTGCGTCCGCTCCTCGGTCATGATCCGCCCCTCCCTGAGCCCCATCGCTGGTCCCGACGGTACCGCGCACACGTCAGCGGGGAGTGCCTGCGGTGCCGCGACGGCGGCTTCCGGCGCGTGGAAAGATGGCCGGCATGTGCGGACTCCTGGCCTTCTTCAGCGCGCGCGGTGACGCCGCCGCCCACCGCGACAACATCGCCGGCGCACTGGAGTGCCTGCACCACCGTGGCCCGGACGAGACCGGGGTCGAGGTGGTCGGCGACGCCTCCGGCCGGTACGCGGACGGTGTGTTCGCGCACAAGCGGCTGGCGATCATCGACGTGGCGCTCAGCCACGAACCCCTGCCCTACGCGGGCGGTCGTTACCTGCTCACGTTCAACGGCGAGATCTACAACTACATCGAGCTGCGCGACGAGCTGATCCGCGACTACGGCGCCCAGTTCGCCACCAACGGCGACGGCGAGGTGATCGTCGCCGGCTACCACTACTGGGGTGAGCGGGTGCTCACCAAGCTGCGCGGCATGTTCGCGTTCGTGATCTGGGACCGGCAGGAGCGGCGAGCCTTCGGCGCCCGCGACTACTTCGGCATCAAGCCGCTGCACTACCTCCAGACCGCCGACGGCCTCTACCTCGCCTCGGAGAAGAAGGCGCTGCTGCCGTTCGCGCACTCCGCCTACCAGGGCGACGCCGGGATCGACACGGCGAACCTGAGCCACTACCTGACCCTCCAGTACGTCCCGGAGCCGGGCACGCTGCACAAGGGGATCAGCCGGATCGGGTCGGGGGAGTACCTCACCTGGACCCCGGACGGCCGGATCGACGTGCGCCGCTGGTACCGGCCGGTGTTCCGCCCGGCCCCGGTGACCGACGAGCAGAAGCTCTACCACGAGATCCGGGAGACGCTGCGGGAGAGCGTCCGGATGCACATGCGCTCGGACGTGCCGGTCGGCTCGTTCCTGTCCAGCGGCATCGACTCCACCGCCGTGGTGGCGCTGGCCCGCGAGTTCAACCCGAACATCCTCACCTTCACGGTCGGGTACGACGTGCCCGGCTACTCCGAGATCGACGTGGCCCAGGACTCGGCCCGGCACCTCGACGTGACCACCATCCCGACCAAGATCGGGCCGCAGGACATGATCGACGCGTTGCCGAAGATCGTCTGGCACCTGGACGACCCGGTGGCCGACCCGGCCCTGGTGCCGCTCTACTTCGTGGCGAAGAAGGCCGCCGAGCACGTCACCGTGGTGCTCTCCGGCGAGGGCGCGGACGAGTTCTTCGGCGGCTACACGATCTATCGGGAACCGCTCTCGCTCAGCTCGGTCAACGGTCTCCCGGACGGCGTGCAGAAGGGCCTGCGGGCCGTCTCCAAGGCCATCCCGCAGGGCGTCAAGGGCAAGAGCTTCCTGGAGCGCGGCACCACGCCGATCGAGCAGCGCTACTACGGCAACGCCCGGATGTTCACCGAGGAGGAGAAGCAGCACCTGCTGCGCCGGTACGACCCGTCGGTGCGCTACACCGACGTGACCGCGCCGATCTACGCCGAGTGCACCGAGCTGGACGACGTCACCAAGATGCAGTACGTCGACCTCTACACCTGGCTGCGCGGCGACATCCTGGTCAAGGCGGACCGGATCTCGATGGCGCACTCGCTGGAGGTCCGGGTGCCGTTCCTGGACCGGGAGGTGTTCAACGTCGCCGCCGGCATCCCGGTCGACCTGAAGCTGCCGCCGCGCTCCGAGGCCACCAAGTACGCCATGCGCCAGGCGTTGCAGGGCGTCGTGCCGCCGGCCATCGTCAACCGCAAGAAGCTGGGCTTCCCCACCCCGACCCGGGTCTGGCTGCGCGGCGAGATGTACGAGTGGGCCCGGCACGTGCTGGCCACCTCCGGTGCGGGCGACCTGATCGACCTGTCGTACGCGATGCGCCTGCTCGACGAGCACAAGCGGGAGGAGGCCGACCACTCCCGCAAGGTGTGGACCGTGCTGATCTTCTGCGTCTGGCACGCGATCTTCGTGGCGAAGACGCTCGACCCGGGCATCCAGCGCAACCAGTCGGCGCTGCTCACCAAGCCGGTCGTGGGCAGCATGGTCCGCTGATGCGGGCGTGACGAAGGGCCCCCGGCGCGCTGCCGGGGGCCCTTCTCAGTGCGATGTCACCGGCCGGTACAGGTGACCGTGGGCAGGGTGTTCTGGCCCGAGAAGTTCGCGGTGAAGCCGAACGTGGTGGTGCCCTCCGGCGCGACACTGCCGTTGTACGCGGCGTTGGTGACCGTCACCGACGCCCCGCTGCCGCTCAGCGTGCCGTTCCACACCTGGTTGATGGTCTGGCCGCTGGGCCAGGTCCAGCTCGCGGTCCACCCGCTGTACGTGCGGGTGCTGTGGTTCATGATCATGACCTCGCCCTGGAAGCCACCGCCCCAGGCGCTGACCACCTTGTAGACCGCCATGCAGTTGCCGGCCGGCATGGTCGGCGTCGGCGTGGGGCCGGTCGGCGTCGGCGTCGGCGTCGGGCTGGTGGGCGTCGGCGTCGGGTTGGTCGGGGTCGGGGTCGGGCTGGTCGGCGTCGGCGTGGGGTTGTTGCCCGAGCCGATGCCGGTCACCTCGCCGTTGCCGCCGTCGAACGTCACGTCCGAGCAGCCGAAGAAGTTCTCCTGGCTGTCCGAGCGGACCCACCGCGAGTAGATGATGTGCCGGCCGCTCTTGTTGCTCGGCAGCGTGCCGTTGAAGTAGTAGTGCCCGTCGTTGGTGCCGACCGCGCCGCTCTGCGGCGGGTTGGTCACCTGGAGGAACGGCTGCTCCTCCAGGTCGCTCCAGGCCAGCGCCCGGGTCGGGCTCCAACTGTCCTTGGTGACGTAGAAGTAGAACGTGCCCGGGTGGTGCGCCCAGTTGCTGTAGCGGAACTCCATCGACCGCCCGGCCGTCAGGTGCGTGATCGGCCAGTCGTTGCGGGCCGCGTCGTAGCCGCTGAAGTTCGGGTTGCCGCCGCTGCACAGCTTGCCGTCGGGGATGAACCCGGTGGTCCGGCCGCCCGCGTCGGAGCGCAGCACGCTGAACCAGTTGTAGAGCGAGTTCGCCCCGTTCTGGGCGACCGCCGCCGAGCAGGCGGGGTTGTTCGGCCGGATCTCACCGGTGCCGGTGAGGCCGTCCTTCCAACACAGGTAGGTGCGGGCGCCCGGCGTCATCGCCGCGCCGTGCGCGGCGGCCGGGTCGGGCCCGCTGGCCAGGGCGAACGCGCCCACGGCCAGGGTGAGGGCCGCGGTGACGAGCGCGGCCGTACGGGATCGGTGCACGGGGATCTCCTGACTCGCGGAGCGGCCCACCCTCGGCCTGCCCCGCTGCGACGAGCGGATGCGACGATCGCGGTGCCCGCGCCCGGCGGTCGGCGTGCGGCCGGGGCCGTCGGGGAACGCGCACTGCCTGCGGTCCGTGCCACGGACCGCGGATGCCCCTCGCGTCGGCTCGACCCGGCGGCGCGGCAGCCCACCGCGCCCTCCCGTCAGCGCAATCCCATCACGTCCGACCGCCGCATGCAATAGCCGCCGGTCGATGCGTCGGGGTTCCGTCGCGCCGGTTCCCGGCATGCGCCAGGATCGGGGGAGGACAACCGGGAGGAGCAGGCATGGGGTACGCGGTGGTGCTCGGCGAGGCGCTCGTCGACCTGCTCGACGCCGAGCACGACGGGGCGCCCGTCTACCGGCAGGCGGTCGGCGGCGGGCCGCTCAACGTGTCGGTGGCGATCGCCCGGCTCGGCGGGGACGTGCAGTTCGTCGGGTCGCTCGGCGACGACGCGCTCGCCGGCCGGGTCCGCGCCTTCCTCACCGACGCCGGGGTGGGCGTGGCCGGGGCGGTGACCGTGCCGGCCCCGACCGCGCTGGCCGTGGCCACCTTCGCCGGCCCCGAGCCGGAGTTCCGCTTCTACGGCGAGCCGCGCTCGTACGCCCTGCTCGGCCCGGACGACCTCGACGTGGCCCTGGTCGAGGGCGCGGACGTGCTCTACTGCGGCTCGATCGTGCTGCTCGACCCGCCGGTGCTGGCCGCCGCGCGTCGGGCCTGGTCGATCGCCGGCGGGCTGCGCGTGTTCGACCCGAACGTGCGCCCGAGCCTGCTCACCGCGCCCGGCGCGCTGGACGGGCTGCGCGGGGTGGTCGCCGAGTTCGCCGCCGCGGCGCACCTCGTGAAGCTGAGCAGCGCGGACGCCCGGGTGCTCTATCCGGACGAGCCGGTCGAGGGCGTCGCCGCGTACCTGCGGGAGTTGGGCGCGACCACCGTCGTGGTCACGCTCGGCGCGGACGGCGCGCTGGTCGCCGCCGCCGACGAGGTGGTGCGTGTGCCCGCGCCGACTGTCGACGCGGTGGACGCCACCGGCGCCGGTGACTCGGTGATGGGCGCGCTGGTGGCGGAGCTGCTCGCCGCCGGCGAGCCGGCCGACGCGCGCGGCTGGCGCGACCGGGTCGCCTTCGCCCTACGGGTCGCCGGGCTGGTCTGCGAGTCCCCCGGCGGCGCCACCGCCATGCCCACCCGCGCCGCCGTCACCGCCCGCTTCGCGTGAAAGGCGGGGCCCCCGGTTAACGCCTCCGGTAGAGGCGGGGGCCCCTGTTAACGCCGGCTGGGCGGCCCGCGCCGGAGATCAGCGGGGGCGGGCGAGCGCGCGGACGGCCAGCAGGGCGAGTGCGGCGGCGCCGGTCAGGACCACGGCCATCGGGAGGGCGCTGCCCTCGCCACCGAGACCGACCAGGGGCGCGGCGAGCGCGCCGACCACCGACTGGATGCCGCCCATCAGCGCGGCGGCGGTGCCGGCGTGCCGGGCGTGCGCGTCCAGCGCCAGCGCGGTGCTGTTCGGCATCACCATGCCCAGCGACCCGACGAACACGAACAGCGCCACCGCGGTGCCGGCGAGGCTGCCGGTGAGCGCGCCGGTCAGCACGCCGAGCGCGGCGACCAGGCTGACCGCGAGCGTGGTGACCAGCAGCCGGCGCGGGCTGAACCGGTCGAGCAGCCGGGCGTTCGCCTGCCCGGTGGCGATCAGCGCGAGCGAGTTGACGCCGAAGACCACGGCGAACCCGACCGCCGAGACGCCGAAGACGTCCTGGAACACGAACGACGACCCCGAGATGTACGCGAACAGGCCGGCGAACGCGAAGCCCTGGGTCAGCGCGTACCCGAGGTAGACCCGGTCACCGGCCAGCGCGCGCATGGTCCGCGCGGTGGCGGCGAGGCCGCCGGTGCTGCGGCGCTCGGCCGGCAGCGTCTCCGGCAGGCGCAGCGCGACCGCCACGGCGAGCACCGCCCCGATGACGGCCAGGGTGAGGAAGACCGCCCGCCAAGAGCCGAACCGCAGCACCAGGCTGCCGACGCTCGGCGCGGCCACCGGCGCCACCCCGAAGACCAGGGTGAGCCGGGAGAAGTACTTCGCGGCGTCCCGACCGGCGTAGAGGTCACGGACGACCGCGCGGGCCACCACGATGCCCGTACCGCCGGCCAGCCCCTGGGCGAACCGCGCGGCGGCCAGCAGCGGGGCGCTCGGCGCCGCGGCGCAGGCCAGCGCCAGCACGGCGTACGCGACGACGCCGACCAGGACCGGCCGGCGTCGCCCCCAGCGGTCGCTGAGCGGGCCGGTGACCAGTTGACCGAGCGCCAGGCCGATCAGGCAGGTGGTCAACGAGAGTTGGATGCCGGCCTGGTCGGCGTCGAGTTCGCGGGTCATCGCCGGGAACGCCGGGAGGTACATGTCCAGCGAGAGCGGGCCGATCGCGGTGAGCGTGCCGAGCAGCACCAGCAGGCTCACGCCGCCGCCCCGTCCGGCGGGTCGGTCGACGGGTGGGCGCGCGGCGGGCCGCACGGTCTGGTGCACGAGAGGTCCCCCTGGATCCGGTGGTCCGGGTTACCTTAGCTCTGTAGTCAGAACTGTTGCGATGTGAAGCAGGTGACCCGGTGGCGGGCGACGAGGAGATCGCGCGGTTCGGCGCGGGGCTGGGGGAGCTGCACCGGCTGCTGCGCCGCCGGACCGTCGCCCGCGCCGACCGGGAGCCGCTGCCCGAGGCGCAGGTGGAGGTGCTCCTGCTGGTCCGGGCCACGCCGGGGATCAGCGGCAAGGAGGTGGCCCGGCGGCTCGGCACCGCGCCGAACACGGTCAGCACACTGGTCCGCGACCTCACCGACGCCGGGCTGCTGGTCCGCGACCGCGACCCCGCCGACCGCCGGGTGATCCGGCTGCGCCTCACCGAGGCCGCCCGTCGACGGATGGCCGACCACGAGGTCCACCGCGCCGCGCTGCTCGCCGAGGCGCTCGCCGAGCTGGACCCGGTGGCCCGGACTGCCGTGCTGGCCGCCGCCCCGCACCTCGACGCGCTGCTCATCGCGCTGCGCGCCCGCCCCTGACCGGGGCCGGGGACCGGGGATCGGCGGACCGCCTCCGGCCGTGCCGTCGAGACCAGGCCGAGCCGGGCGGCGATCAGGCCGTGCCGTCGAGTTCGGCGGGTTCGTGCCGGGCGGCGATCAGGCCGTGCCGTC
Source organism: Micromonospora sp. AKA38 (assembly GCF_027925725.1). Taxonomy (NCBI): domain Bacteria; kingdom Bacillati; phylum Actinomycetota; class Actinomycetes; order Micromonosporales; family Micromonosporaceae; genus Micromonospora; species Micromonospora sp. AKA38. The sequence continues at coordinate 44,111 of NZ_BNEI01000004.1, forward strand.
GAGTTCGGCGTAGCCGCGCCGCGCCGCGATCAGGCCGGGCCGGGCGCCGAACGGCGACTCCGCCGCCACCCGCTCCGGCGGGGCGCTGCCGGTGTGACCGGCCCGGATCAGCCACGCCTGCCGGGCGAGCTGGGCGTGCTGCTCGCGCACGAACGCCACGTCGACCGGCTCGCCGTGACCCGGGACCACCACGGTGGCCGGCGTGGTCAGCCGCAGCAGGTCGGCCACCGCGTCCGGCCATTGCAACGGGTACGACTCCTCGAACGCCGGCGGCCCGCTCTGCTCCACCAGGTCGCCCGCCACCAGCACGTCCGCGTCCGGCACGTGCACCACCAGATCGGCGTCGGTGTGCCCGTGCCCGGGATGGCGCAGCACCACCCGCCGCCCGCCGACGTCCAGCACCGTCTCCTCGCGGACCTCGTGCGTCGGCGTCCGCAGCTCGGTGCGCGCCAGCTCCTCGGCCAACGCCGGCTGCTCGGCGCGCATCTCCTCGTACGCCGCCCGGCGCAGCGCGTCGGGCTGGTCGCGCAACGCCGCGACGGCCTGGGCGTGCGCGTACACCTCGGTGCCCGGCTCGGCGGCCAGCGTGGCGTTGCCGAAGCAGTGGTCGAAGTGGTGATGGGTGTTGACGATCACCCACGGGTGCGGCGTCACCACCCGGGCGGCCGACGCCAGCTCCCGCGCCTGCCCGGCGGTGGAGAGCGTGTCCACCAGCAGCGCGGCGCCGTCGCCGACCACCAGCACCACGTTGACCCGCAGCAGCGGCTCGCGCAGCAGGTGCACACCGGCGGCGATCTCGGTGAAGCGGACGGTCACGGCGTGCGCTCGGCCCGCTCGACGAAGCGCCGCCGGTCGACGAGCGCCCGCTCCACCCGCCCCTGCGCGGCCACGGCGGGCCCGTCCGTGACGGTCACCTCGAAGACCAGTCGGCGGCCGTCCACCTTCACCAGCTCGGCGTGCGCGGACACGGTCCGCCCGACCGGGGTGGCCGTCCGGTGCTCCAGCTCGACCCGGACGCCGACAGTGGTCGACCCGGCCGGCAGCCGGGCCGCGACGGCCGCCACGGTCGCCGCCTCGGCCAGCGCCACCACCCGGGGCGTGCCGAGCACCGGCACGTCCCCCGAACCCACCGCCTCGGCGGTGTCCGCGTCCGTGACGGTCAGCTCGACGCGGGCGGTCAGGCCCGGTGCGAAGGGCGACTCCGACTGCTCCTGCATGCGGCCGAGCCTAGTGCAGCGCGGTCGGAGTCGTACCGCGTCCGGGTGACGGCCCGGACCGTTTCCCGGACGGTCGGCGTCGGCCGGCCGGACGCCCGCCGTTAACCTTGTCGGCGATGGCCGTGCTGACAGATCCCCCGCCCCCCGCCCCCGCCGGACCCACCGCCTCCCCCGACGGCGGGCGCCGTCGCGTGATCGCGATGGCTGTCTGGAGCGTCGCCTTCGTCGTCACCTGGCTCGCCATCGGCCTGCCCACCGACCCGGCGTACGCGTTCCTCTGGATCTGGGCCGGCACCGTCGCGTGGAACTCGAACCGCCCGTGGCGCAGCCACCTGCGCTTCGCCCGGGACTGGATCCCGGTGGTGCTGCTGCTCGCCGCGTACAACCTGTCCCGCGGGTTCGCCGACAACGGCGCGACCCCGCACGCCATGGAGCTGATCGTCGCCGACCGGTTCCTGACCGGATGGGCCACCGGCGGTGAGGTGCCGACCGTCTGGCTCCAGCAGCGCCTCTACGACCCGAGCCAGGTGCGCTGGTGGGACGTGCTGGTGAGCTGGATCTACTTCTCGCACTTCGTGGCCACGCTGGCCGCCGCCGCGGTGCTCTGGATGCGCAACCGGCAGCGCTGGATCGGGTACATGACCCGGTGGGGCTTCCTGTGCGCGGCCGGGCTGGTCACCTACTTCGTCTATCCGGCCGCCCCGCCGTGGTGGGCGGCCCAGAACGGGCTGCTGACCGAGGTCGCCCGGATCTCCACCCGGGGCTGGAAGGAGATCGGCATGCACGGCGCGGGCAACCTGCTCAACGCCGGGCAGATCGCCTCCAACCCGGTGGCCGCCATGCCGTCGCTGCACACCGCGTTCGCGCTGTTCGTGGTGCTGTTCTTCCTCCGCTCGGTGCGCAAGCGGTGGTGGCCGCTGCTGCTGGCGTACCCGCTGGCCATGACGTTCACGCTGATGTACAGCGGCGAGCACTACCTGATCGACGTGCTGGTCGGCTGGGCGTACGTGGGGATGACGTTCCTCGTGGTCGGCCTGGCCGAGCGCTGGTGGCGGGCCCGACGGGCCCGCCGGGACGGGACGCCGGCCGCCGTGACCGGCGTCACCGCGCCGGCCGCCGGCCCGGACACCACCCTCGCCGCCGACCAGGACGCGGTGCCCGCCGACCGCCGCTGAGCGGCCCCGGGCGCCGCCGGGTCAGCGGCTCCGGTCGGCCGAGCGCGCGGCCTGCGCCCGCGCGGTCAGTTCCGCGGCCAGCTCCCACGCGTCGGCCAGGTCCCGGTCGACCGCCGCCGCGCCCGCCCCACCGGCGGTGTCCGCGTGCACGGTGGCCAGCCGCAGCCGTCGCTGCGCCGGCCCCTGGGTGACCCGCACGCTCTGGATCCGGGCGTACGGCACCAGCGTCACCGAGCGCGTCAGCAACCCGGACCGGGCCACGAAGACCCGCTCGTCGAGCCCGACGCCGACCACCGCCCGACTCAGCGGGCGCAGCCAGCGGGCCCGGCGCGGCGGCGGCGTGCCGGGCAGCGCGTCCAGCCGCACGCCGGGCAGCACCTCGGCCACCACCCGCTCGCCGGTGCCGGCGTCGCCGACCGGCAGCAGCCGGTCCGGGCGGTTCCGGTCGTCCGGCTCGCCGGCCGAGTAGCCGGCCACCTCCAGCCGCAGCCGCAACCAGCCCTTCATCCGCCAGAGCAGCGGCCAGGTCACCCCGACGGTCTGCACCCGGTGCAGCGGCACGGTCTGCACCCGCGTCTCCAGCAGCCCGTTGTGCACCCGGAGCGTGTCGCCGTCGGCGTCCAGCCGGAAGCTCCAGTCGTCGAGCACCCGGCGGACCGGTTGCAGCAGCACGCCGGCCATCGCGGTCAGCGTGCTGGCCACCGCGATGAACGACCAGGAACCCTCGGACAGGAACTGCGCCACCACGAACGCCAGACCGAACGGCAGCAGGAACGCCTGCGGCGTGAGCAACTGGCTGACCAGCAGATCCTGATTGCGTACGGCGTGCAGCCGCCGGCCGGCCGGGGCAGGGGTGGATGGCGCGCCGACCGTGGCCGGCGCGGACGCCGGGGCGCGGCCGGCCACGGCGAGCAGCCGCTGGCGCAGCGCGGCGGCCTCGGCCACCCCGAGGTACGCCAGCGGCGCCTCGGTCTTGCCGCCGCCGACCACCTCCAGCCGCAGCTCCGCCAGCCCGGTGAGCTGGGCCAGCAGCGGCCGGACCACCTCCACCGCCTGCAACCGTTCCAGCGGGATGGCCCGGGTACGCCGCCACAGCAGCCCCTCGTACACCCGCAGCTCCCGGCCGACCACGTGGTAACCGGTGTTCCACCAGCTCACCACGGACAGCACGGTGGCGCCGAGGACGAAGACCGCGACCAGCGCGGCGAACCAGCCGAACCCGACCCGGGACAGGGTCGACCAGGAGAGCCCGGCGATCACCACGACCAGCGACTTCGCGCCGTGCAGCGCGGGACTCAACGGGTGCAGCCGCTGTCGCGGCTCCGTCTCGCCCGGCGGCCCCCACGGCGCCGGCACCCACGCTCCGGGAGGCGGCGGCACCGGCCCGGACCCGGGGCCCGGCGCCGGCTGCGGACCCGCCCCGGGCCACGGACCCGGAGCAGGCCCGGGTGCTGGGGCGGGGCCGGGCGGTGGGGTGGACGGCGGACCGTGGACCGGCGGTGGCGGCCACTGCTGCCCGTCCGTCACGGCTCGCTCCTCGCGCTCGCGGTGCCGTCCTTCGTTCGCGACTGCGGGGCTCGCAGGACCGGCTCGCTCCTCGCGCTCGCGGTGCCGTCCTTCGTTCGCGACTGCGGGGCTCGCAGGACCGGCTCGCTCCTCGCGCTCACAGGCCCTCCGCCCGGTCCTCGCCCAGCGCGGTGAGCCGGTCGCGCAGCCGCGACGCCTCGGCCGGCCGCAGGCCGGGCACCCGGGCGTCGCTGGCCGCCGCGGCGGTGTGCAACTGCACGGTGGCCAGGTCGAAGGCGCGTTCCAGCGGACCGGCGCTCACGTCGACGAACTGCATCCGCGAATACGGGACGATGGAGAGCCGCCGCACCAGCAGGCCGTGGCGCACCAGCAGGTCGTCGGCGCGCTCGGCGTACCCCCAGGCCCGCACCGCGCGCACGATGGTGACCACCCGCCACGCGGACAGCAGCAGCGCCACCGCGACGGCGGCGCCCAGCAGCCAGTGCCCGGAGAGCGCCCAGGCCGTGCCGAGCACCACGAGCGCCACGGCGAGACCGATGCCGAGCCGGATCAGCTCCACCCAGATCAGGTCGCGGGAGATCGGCTGCCAGCGGACCGTGTCCGGCCAGGGCTCCAACGGGCCGGGCGGGGACGCCGGCCGGCCGGCGTGGCCGTCGGCGCTCACCGGGGGGAACCGCCGCGTCCACCGGCGGCGCGGAATCCGATCGTCTGCGCGCTCACGCTTCGAGCGTAGGCGATCCGGGCAGCGGCACCACCTCGCGCAGGAAGCCGCGCGCGTCGAGGAAGTCACCCAGCGAGGCGCGGTGCGCCGGGCAGGCCAGCCAGGTCTTGCGCCGGTCGGGCGCGTGCAGGCGGGGGTTACGCCAGCGCAACTGGAACACCGCGGGGGCGCGACACCCCCGCGCCGAGCAGATCGGCGCGTCATCAGGGCGGGGAGTGGTCACCGGGGCGAGTCTAGAGCCGCACACCGGGGAGTTTTAGCGCCGGGCGGCCACGGGGGGAGCCGCCCGGCGACGGGGTGAATCGTACACGCGCCGGACCCCTTGTTGTCCACCCGTGTTCAGCGTTTTCCACCGGACTCCGACGGCGTGGCGAAAATCGTGCCTCTCCCACCCTCGGCTCTCAGCAAGGCATGACAGTCTTGACACGCACCACGCCGCGACGACTACCCAGCTGTGGAGGACCGGTGGCCCAGCCGACCACGCCCGACGTGCCGAACCCGACCGAGGCGACGCCGGACCCGCCGCCCCCGGCCGTCACCACCCCGGCGCAGGACGCCACGCTGCTGGAACGCGCGTTGTTCGAGATCAAACGGGTGATCGTCGGGCAGGACCGGATGGTCGAGCGGATGTTCGTCGCGCTGCTGGCCCGGGGGCACTGCCTGCTGGAGGGGGTGCCCGGCGTGGCCAAGACGCTCGCCGTGGAGACGCTCGCCCGGGTCGTCGGCGGGTCCTTCGCCCGCGTCCAGTTCACCCCCGACCTGGTGCCCGCCGACATCATGGGCACCCGGATCTACCGGCAGTCCAGCGAGAAGTTCGACGTCGAGCTGGGCCCGGTCTTCGTCAACTTCCTGCTCGCCGACGAGATCAACCGGGCGCCGGCGAAGGTGCAGTCGGCGCTGCTCGAGGTGATGAGCGAACGGCAGGTCTCCATCGGCGGTGAGTCGCACCGGGTGCCCGACCCGTTCCTGGTGATGGCCACCCAGAACCCGATCGAGCAGGAGGGCGTCTACCCGCTGCCGGAGGCGCAGCGGGACCGGTTCCTGATGAAGATCGTGGTGGGCTACCCGACCGACGCCGAGGAGCGGGAGATCGTCTACCGGATGGGCGTGGCCCCGCCCGAGCCGGCCCGGGTGTTCGACACCCCCGACCTGATCGCGCTCCAGCGCAAGGCCGACCAGGTCTTCGTGCACAACGCGCTCGTCGACTACGCGGTCCGGCTGGTGCTGGCCACCCGCGCCCCGGCCGAGCACGGGATGCCCGACGTGGCCCAGCTCATCCAGTACGGCGCCAGCCCGCGCGCCTCGCTCGGCCTGGTCCGGGCCACCCGTGCGCTGGCGCTGCTGCGCGGCCGGGACTACGCGCTGCCGCAGGACGTGCAGGACATCGCGCCGGACATCCTGCGCCACCGGCTGGTGCTCAGCTACGACGCGCTCGCCGACGACGTGCCGGCCGACCACATCGTGCACCGGGTGATGTCGACCATCCCGCTGCCCGCGGTGGCCCCCCGTCAGCAGGCCACACCACCGCCACCGGCCGTGCCGCACAACGGGTGGCCCGGGCAGCGCCCGTGACGCCGCCCACCCGGCTGCCGGCCGCCGGCGAGCGCTCCGGCGCCGTGCTGGCCCGGCTCCAGCTCATGGTCACCCGCAAGCTGGACGGGCTGCTCCAGGGCGACTACGCCGGCCTGCTGCCCGGCCCGGGCAGCGAGGCGGGGGAGTCCCGGGAGTACCGGCCCGGCGACGACGTGCGCCGGATGGACTGGCCGGTGACCGCCCGCACCACCATGCCGCACGTGCGGCGTACGGTGGCCGACCGCGAACTGGAGACGTGGCTGGCGGTCGACCTCTCCGCCAGCCTCGACTTCGGCACCGGCCGCTGGCTCAAGCGGGACGTGGCGGTCGCCGCGGTGGCCGCGCTGGCCCACCTCACCGTGCGCGGCGGCAACCGGATCGGCGCGGTGGTCGGCACCGGCGCGACCACCGGTGCGCCGGGGACGCTGCTGCGGCTGCCCGCCCGGGGCGGACGCAAGGAGGCGCAGGGGCTGCTGCGCGCCGTCGCCGGCACCGAGATCCGCCCCGGGCGCAGCGACCTCGGCGCGCTGGTGGACGCGCTCAACCGGCCGCCCCGGCGGCGCGGTGTGGCGGTGGTGATCTCCGACTTCCTGTCACCGCCGGCGCAGTGGGGCCGGCCGCTGCGTAAGCTGCGGGTCCGCCACGACGTGCTGGCCGTCGAGGTGGTCGACCCGCGGGAACTCGAACTGCCCGACGTGGGGGTGCTGCCGGTGGTCGATCCGGAGACCGGGGAGCTGCACGAGGTGCAGACCGCCGATCCGGGACTGCGCCGCCGGTACGCCGAGGCGGCGGCCGCCCAGCGCGGGGCGATCGCCGCCGAGATGCGCGCCGCCGGCGCGGCCCACCTGCGCCTGCGTACCGACCGAGACTGGCTGCTGGACATGGTGCGTTTCGTCGCCGCGCAGCGGCACGCCCGTACCCGAGGGACGACCCGATGATCCGTTTTCTGCAACCGTGGTGGCTGCTGGCCGTGCTGCCGGTGCTGGCGCTCGCCGCCGCGTACGTCTGGCGGCAGTTGCACCGCCGGCAGTACGCGCTGCGCTTCACCACCGTCGACCTGCTGCGTACCGTCGCGCCCAAGGGGCTCGGCTGGCGGCGACACGCGGCGGCGACCGCGTTCCTGCTCTGCCTGCTGGTGTTGGCGACCGGGCTGGCCCGGCCGGCGATCGACACCCGGGAGCCGCTGGAACGGGCGACCGTGATGCTCGCCATCGACGTGTCGCTGTCCATGCAGGCCGACGACGTGGCGCCGAACCGGCTGGAGGCCGCGCAGGAGGCGGCCAAGCAGTTCGTCGGCGAGCTGCCGGAGAGCTACAACCTGGGCCTGGTCTCGTTCGCCAAGTCGGCGAACGTGCTGGTGCCGCCCACCAAGGACCGGGGCGCGGTGACCACCGCCATCGACGGGCTGGTGCTGGCCGAGGCGACCGCCACCGGGGAGGCGGTGTTCACCTGCCTAGAGGCGATCCGGTCGGTGCCGGCCGACGGCGCCGCCGGCATCCCGCCGGCCCGGATCGTGCTGCTCTCCGACGGCTACCGCACGTCGGGCCGCTCGGTGGAGGAGGCGGCCGCGGCGGCGCAGGCGGCCAACGTGCCGGTCTCCACCATCGCGTTCGGCACCGACTCCGGCCAGGTGGACATCGGCGGCCAGCTCCAGCGGGTGCCGGTGGACCGCAGCGCGCTGTCCCAGCTCGCGGAGACCACCCAGGGCTTCTTCTACGAGGCCGCCTCGGTGAGCGAGCTGAAGCAGGTCTACCAGGACATGGGCAGCTCGATCGGCTACCGCACCGAGCCGCGCGAGGTCACCCAGTGGTACGCGGGGGTCGCGTTGCTGCTGGCGCTCTGCGCCGGGGCGCTGAGCCTGCTGTGGACGTCCCGGCTGATCTGAGCCGGGCCGGGCCGGCGGTGGTCAGTGACCGCCGCCGGCCAGTACGAACAGGACGGCCACCCAGACGGCGGCGAGGGTGAAGCCCAGCGGTGCGGCGTAACGGCTCATGGTTGTGCTCCGTGGCGACTTCGGCCCGGTGAGGCGGGCCGTGCGGGGGACCGGGAGGGACACACACGAAGTCGTGACCGGGTGCTCCGCCGCGCGGCAGGGCCACCCCCGGCGGTGGAACGCCGGAGAGCGGGTGCGGTGCGGAGGGCGGGAAGCGGGTCAGCCGCGTCGACCGAGCCGTGGCTCAGCGGGGCTGACGGTGGGCCCGGCCACGACTGGGAGGATCGCTATCTCGCACAGCGATCACCTCCTGCGGTCGGCGGAGCCCGGAGCGCGGGCGCAGACCGGCCCGCAGACAGTGATCAGCGTACACCGGGGGTGGCGGTGTCGCGCGCCGGGCCGGGCGGGAGGACACGGCCGGCCGCTGAGCTGGGCGGGTTAGCGCTTACCTGTCGGTAACCCCTAGGCTCGCCACCGACCGAGAGATCAGACCGAGATTCAGGGGGACCCGTGGCCCGTACCGTGCTGGTGACCGGCGGAAACCGCGGCATCGGTCTGGCCATCGCGCAGGCCTTCGCCAAGCAGGGTGACCGGGTGGCGGTGACCCACCGGAGCGGGGACGCGCCGGAGGGGCTGTTCGGGGTGCGGTGCGACGTGACCGACGCCGAGTCGGTGGACGCCGCGTTCGCCACGGTGGAGGCCGAGCTGGGCCCGGTGGAGGTGCTCGTCGCCAACGCCGGCATCACCGACGACACGCTGATCATGCGGATGTCCGACGAGCAGTTCACCCGCGTGCTCGACACCAATCTGGCCGGCTCCTTCCGGGTCGCCAAGCGGGCCTCGACGAAGATGCTCCGGGCCAAGTGGGGCCGGATGATCTTCATCTCCTCGGTGGTCGGCCTCTACGGCGGCGCCGGCCAGGTCAACTACGCCGCGAGCAAGGCCGGCCTGGTGGGGGTGGCCCGCTCGATCACCCGTGAGCTGGGCGGGCGCAACATCACCGCGAACGTGGTGGCGCCCGGCTTCATCGACACCGACATGACCGCGGCGCTGCCCGAGGAGCGCCGCACCGAATACCGCAAGGCCATCCCGGCCGGCCGGTTCGCCCAGCCGGCGGAGGTGGCCGACGTGGTCACCTGGCTGGCCTCGGACGCGGCCGGGTACATCTCCGGCGCCGTCATCCCGGTCGACGGCGGCCTGGGCATGGGTCACTGACTGACGAGAGCACGGAGGAATTGCGCATGTCCGGACTCCTGGCCGGTAAGCGGCTGCTGGTCACCGGCGTCATCACCGACGCCTCGATCGCGTTCTCCGTGGCGAAGCTCGCCCAGGAGAACGGCGCCCAGGTCGTGCTCACCGGCTTCGGCCGCCTCTCCCTGGTGGAGCGGATCGCCAAGCGGCTGCCCGAGCCGGCGCCGGTGATCGAGCTGGACGTCAGCAACGACGAGCACCTGGCCGGGCTGGCCGACAAGGTGCGCGAGCACGTCGACGGCCTGGACGGGGTGGTGCACTCGATCGGGTTCGCGCCGCAGAGCTGCCTCGGCGGCGGGTTCCTCGACGCGCCGTGGGCCGACGTGGCGACCGCGTTGCAGGTCTCCACGTTCTCCTACAAGTCCCTCGCCATGGCGGCGTTGCCGCTGATGTCCGCCGGCGGCGCCGTGGTCGGCCTCACCTTCGACGCCACCAAGGCCTGGCCGGTCTACGACTGGATGGGCGTGGCCAAGGCCGGGCTGGAGTCCGCCTCCCGCTACCTGGCGTTGCACCTGGGCAAGCAGGGCATCCGCAGCAACCTGGTGGCCGCCGGCCCGCTGCGCACCATGGCCGCCAAGTCGATCCCCGGGTTCAGCCAGTTCGAGGACGCCTGGTCCGAGCGCGCGCCGCTGGGCTGGGACCTGTCCGACTCCGAGCCGGCCGCCCGGGCCTGCCTGGCGTTGCTGTCCGACTGGTTCCCGGCCACCACCGGCGAGATCGTGCACGTCGACGGCGGCTACCACGCCCTCGGCGCCTGAGCGGAAAGGAAGGGCCCCTTCTTAACGCCTGAGGCATAGGAAGGGGCCCCGCTTAACACCGACTCCCCGGGTCGTTACCGCGCTGAGCAGGGGGCGTCGCACGCGCGTCACGGCGGGCGGGGAAGAATGGGGCCATGGCGTACGACGCGTTGGTGCTGGTCTCCTTCGGTGGCCCGGAGCGGCCCGAGGACGTGCTTCCCTTCCTCCAGAACGTGACCCGCGGGCGGGGGGTGCCGCCGGAGCGGCTGGCCGAGGTCGCCGAGCACTACCTGCACTTCGGTGGCGTGTCCCCGATCAACCAGCAGTGCCGCGACCTGCTGGCGGCGATCCGGGCGGACTTCGCCGCCAACGGCGTCGACCTGCCGGTCTACTGGGGCAACCGCAACTGGGACCCGATGCTCGCCGACACGGTGGCGCAGATGCGCGACGACGGGATCACCCGGGCGCTGGCGTTCGTCACCAGCGCGTACGGCGGCTACTCCTCCTGCCGGCAGTACCAGGAGGACATCGCGTCGGCGCGGGCCGCGGTCGGTTCGGATGCGCCGCTGATCGAGAAGCTGCGCCAGTTCTGGGACCATCCGGGTTTCGTCGAGCCGCACGTCGACGCGGTCCGCGCCGCGCTGGCCCAGCTCGACCCGGCCCGGCGGGACAACACCCGGCTGGTGTTCACCGCGCACTCGATCCCGGCCTCGGCGGCCGCCACCGCAGGCCCGCACGGCGGCCGGTACACCGCCCAGATGGAAGAGACCGCCCGGCTGGTGCACGCCGCCGCCGCGCCCGACCTGCCGTACGACCTGGTCTGGCAGAGCCGGTCCGGCCCGCCGCAGGTGCCGTGGCTGGAGCCGGACGTCAACGACCACCTGACCAGCCTGGCCGAGCAGGGCGTGACCGCTGTGGTGGTGAGCCCGATCGGGTTCGTCTCCGACCACCTGGAGGTGGTCTGGGACCTGGACACCGAGGCGCTGGAGACGGCCAAACAGCTCGGCCTGGACTTCGTCCGCGCCGGCACCCCGGGCACCGACCCGCGCTTCGTGGCGATGGTCCGGGAGTTGGTCCTGGAGCGCACCGCCCCGGACGGGGAGCGGCTGCGCCGCCGGCTCGGCGAGTTGCCGGCCTGGGACACCTGCCCGGCGCTGTGCTGCGTGCCCTCGACCCGCCGGCCCTGAGCCCGACCGACCACCGACACACCCCTGGGGACGACACGATGCATGACCGCAAGCCGGTGCAGAGCTGGCTCACCGACATGGACGGCGTGCTGGTGCACGAGGGGCAGCCGGTGCCCGGCGCTCCGGAGTTCGTCAAGAAGCTGCGCGCCTCGGGCAAGCCGTTCCTGGTGCTGACGAACAACTCCATCTACACCCCGCGCGACCTCCAGGCCCGGCTGGCCCGGATGGGGCTGGACGTGCCGGAGGAGGCGATCTGGTCGTCCGCGCTGGCCACCGCCCAGTTCCTGGCCGACCAGCGGCCGGGCGGGACCGCGTACGTGATCGGCGAGGCCGGCCTGACCACGGCGTTGCACGCGGTGGGGTACGTGCTCAGCGACTTCGCCCCGGACTACGTGGTGCTCGGGGAGACCCGCACCTACAGCTTCGAGGCGATCACCAAGGCGATCCGGCTGATCGACGACGGCGCGCGGTTCATCTGCACCAACCCGGACGCCACCGGCCCGTCGGTCGAGGGGGCCCTGCCGGCGGCCGGCTCGGTGGCCGCGATGATCTCCAAGGCGACCGGCGTGGAGCCCTACTTCGTCGGCAAACCCAACCCGATGATGATGCGCTCCGCGTTGAACACCATCGACGCCCACTCGGAGTCGACCGCGATGATCGGCGACCGGATGGACACCGACATCCTGTGCGGGCTGGAGGCCGGGCTGGAGACCATCCTGGTGCTCACCGGCATCAGCACCCGGGCCGAGGCGGAACGCTATCCCTACCGACCGTCCCGGATCGTCGACTCGGTGGCCGACCTGATCGACGAGGTCTGAGCCGGCGGGCCTAGAGCCGCAGCGGGGCGTTGCAGGCGGCCACCAGCGCCTGCCGGCAGGCGGTGGTCAGCGGTCGGAGCGCCGCGTCCCGCTGCTGCGCCTCGTGGGTGTTCACCGCGCCGCCCGGGGCGCTCTCGCCGGCCAGGGCGAGCACCCGGTCCAGCACGGCGGCGCGGGCGAACAGCCGGCGGGACCGTGGGTCGAAGCCGGGTGGCAGGTCGGTGGCGCCGTCGGGGCGACGCAGTGCGGCGAGCGCGCCGGCCAGCTCGGGCCGCCACTGGGCGACGTCCAGCCGGGTCAGTGCCGCGGTCGTCTCGGCCAGCGCGGTGGCCAGTTCGGCTTCGGCCTCCGCCGCGCCCGGCGCGGTCAGGGACGCCTTCGGCGCGTCCGGCGGCAGCGCGTGGACCCGCCACAGCACCGTCTCCCAGGTCATCCCGGAGCCGGAGGTGTGCGTGCGGACCTCCGGCACCAGCCCGAGCCCGCTGGCCACCACCGCCTCGCCGGCCAGCAGCGCCGCCCCGGCGAACGCGCCGGGCCCGGGCAGCCCGCGCGGGTCGCCCGGTGCGGGCAGGACCAGGCGGATCTCGTCCGGGGAGTGCTTGGCCAGGCTCGGCAGCGCCTCCCGCAGCGACACGTCGGTCCAGGTGCCGGGCGCGTCCGCGACGAGGTGTTCCTCGTCGCCGGCGATGGCGTCGGCGACCTCGTCGAACGGCACCAGGCCGGCGCGCCAGGCGCGTACCCAGGCGACGAACCGGCTTGACCGGCGCGCAGCCAGCGTGGCCGCGCCCGTTGCGGGGGAGGACATGCGGAAAGGGTACGTGGTGGCCGCCGCCGCTGTCTCGGCTGCCGCACGGGTGGCGTGGCCTGCCCCCAACTACCCCGTTCGCACCGTTTCGTACATCCTCGGGTGGTGCCCGGGCCGGCGCGTCGGCGGGCGACCCGCCGGCCCGATGACTAGCGTGATCGCCATGGCGGGGCGATACGACGGGGACGTGCTGGCGGGCGACTGGCGGAGGCGGAAGGTGACCCCCGAGGTCGACGCCGAGCCCGACCTGGTGGTCGAGGACGCCGACTCCGGGTTCTGCGGCGCGGTGGTCGGTTTCGACTCGGGCGCCGTGGTGCTGGAGGACCGGCACGGTCGGCGGCGCAACTTCCCGCTGCTGCCCGCCGCGTTCCTGCTCGACGGCCGGCCGGTCACGCTACGCCGCCCGGCTCGCGCCCCGGTCCCGGCCGCCCGGCGTCGGACCGCCTCCGGCTCGGTCGCCGTGGACGGCGTGCGGGCGCAGGTCGCCAAGGCCAGCCGGATCTGGGTGGAGGGTGTGCACGACGCCGCGCTCGTCGAGCGGATCTGGGGCGACGACCTGCGCATCGAGGGCGTGGTGGTGGAGCCGCTCGACGGCATCGACGCGCTCGCCGACGAGGTGCGCACGTTCGCGCCCGGGCCGGGCCGGCGGCTCGGGGTGCTTGTCGACCACCTCGTCCCCGGTTCGAAGGAGAGCCGGATCGTGGCCCGGGTGACCTCACCCCACGTGCTGGTCACCGGTCACCCCTACGTGGACGTGTGGCAGGCGGTGCGGCCGGCGGCGCTGGGCATCGCGGCGTGGCCGGTGGTGCCGCCCGGGCAGCCCTGGAAGGAGGGCGTCTGCGCCGCGCTCGGGGTGGCCGAGCCGGCCGACATGTGGCGGCACATCCTGTCCCGGGTGGACAGTTTCGCGGACGTGGAGACGCCGTTGATCAACGCGATGGAGCGGTTGATCGATTTCGTCACCTTGCCGGGGTGAGTGGTTGCGGTCGCCCCCGGCCCGTCGGGTGCGGTGCTCGCGGCTCGGTTCCGCGGTCGGTGGGTGAGGTCTTGCGAGGCGCTACGAACTTGAGTACGCGGACGAGTCACCCCTGACCCGTCCACGTACTCAAGTTCGTAGGCGCCCGGGGATGCTCCTATGGAAGTCAAGGGGTGTTGAGGGTGGTGAAGTCAGCGAGGAGGGCGGTGTGGACCTCGCGGACGATGTAGCGCTTGAGGCAGCGCATGATTTCTTTCTTGTTGAGGCCTTGTTTGGTGCGTTTGTCGACGTAGGCGCGGGTGCGGGGGTCGTGGCGCATGCGGACCAGGGCGATGGTGTGCAGGGCTGAGTTGGCGGCTCTGTCGCCGCCTCGGTTGAGGCGGTGGCGATCGGTGCGTCCTGAGCTGGCGGGGATAGGCGCGGCGCCGCAGAGGTGGGCCAGAGCGGCTTCGGAGCGGAGTCGGTCGGGGTTGTCGCCGGCGGTGGTGAGTAGTTGTCCGGCGACGTCGGTGCCGATGCCGTAGACGGCGTGCAGGTGTGGGGCGGTGCGGGCGACGGCGGGTCGTAGCCGCCGGTCGGCTTGGGTGATCTCGGCGGTCAGGGCCTGGATCCGGGCGGCGATGGCGGTCAGGGCGGCTTTGGTGGCCTCGACGGGATCAGTGAGTCGGGTCTGGTCGACGGGTAGCGCGGCGCACCGGTCGACCAGCGGTGGTCCCGGCTGGCTGAGGTCGTGGCGCAGGGACTCCGGAGCAGAGGCGACCAGGCCGTGGAGCTGGTTGAGCGCGGCGGTGCGGGCCTTCACCGCGCCGCGGCGGGCCACCCGCAGGGCGCGGATGGCCTCGACCGGGCCGGTGCGGGTCTTCGGCGTGCCGCTGGCCAGTCCGGACAGGGCCGCCCGGGCTGCGGCAAGCGCGTCGAGAGGGTCGGACTTGCCCTTGGCCCGGCGGGCTCGCCGGGCCGGACGGTCGACCTCGACCACAGCGATGCCCTCAGCGGTGAGGTGGCGGGCCAGTCCCGCACCGTAGGTGCCGGTGCCCTCCACCCCAACCTTGATCACTGACCGAATCGGCGTAGCCAGGCCAGTAGTTGCCGGTAACCCGCCGCCGACGCGGGAAACTCCTGGTCACCCAGTACCCGGCCAGCACCGTCGATGACGGCGGCGTGATGAGTCTTACCGTGGGTGTCGACACCACCTGTGACCTGACGCTTCTTGGCTGCCATGCTGGAACCGTCGTCCCTCTCGCTTGCACCGAACAGGGTCGGCACGCACCGCCGGGACGGGCGGACAGGACAGTGACGGGACCTCTTGCACAGGCTCCTGACTTGTTGAATCGGGGGCAGACGCGAGGGTCTGCAGCCCATAGCGTCCAGGGCGCCGGTCGGCTCAGGTCCGCATGTTCCTTGCCGCCTTTGGGTTGGCTCACTGATAGCGTGCCACGCCGGCCGGCGCCCGGCCGTGGCGTGGCTCGACAGAGGCATGCGATCGATCTTCAAGTCAGGATGCCCACCACGGCGAACGTCACCCCGTCAACGCCGTCGTGGAGAACCTCGCTGTGATCGTGATCGGTATCGACCCGCACAAGTCATCGCTGACCGCCGTCGCCGTCGACGACACAGGGCATGAACTCGCCGCCCGACGCTTCGTCGTCAATGCCGGCACCTTCACCCAGCTGACCAGTTGGGCCCAGCGCTGGCCGCAGCACCGCTTTGCCGTCGAAGGCGCCAAGGGACTCGGCCGCGGCATCGCCCAACAGCTCGCCGCCGGTGGCGCTGACGTCGTCGACGTCCCCGCCACCCTCGCCGCCCGAGCACGGCTGCTGACCACCGGCGGCGGCCGCAAAACCGACGCCACCGACGCTGCCAGCGTCGCCCGAGTCGCCCTGCACCATCACCGGCTCAATCCCGTGCAACCCGAAGATCAGAGCACCATCCTGCGGCTGCTGACCGAGCACCGCGACGACCTCACCCACGAACGCACCCGCATCCTCAACCGCCTGCACGGACTCCTGCGAGAGCTGGTCCCCGGCGGCGCACCCACCGGCCTGTCCGCCGATAAAGCCGCCACGGCCCTACGAGGCGTGCGACCGGCCACCGCCACCGACGCCTGCCGGCGAGACATCGCCCGACACCTCCTGGCCACGCTCCGACGAATCGACGCCCAGCTCAAGACAAACGAGACCCAGCTGAGCCAGGCAGTAACCGCAGCCGGAAGCAGCCTGACCGAACTACCGGGCGTCGGCGTAATCATGGCGGCGAAGATCCTTGGCCACGTCGGCAACGTGGCCCGGTTTCCCAACGCCGACCACTTCGCCAGCTACACCGGCGCCGCGCCTATCGACGCCTCCAGCGGACCCCGCAAACGACACCGCCTCAACACCGGCGGCAACCGCCAACTCAACTCAGCCCTGCACATCATCGCCGTCGTCCAAGCCCACCACTCAGACCTCGGACGCGCCTACTACCAGCGCAAACTCGACGAAGGCAAGACACCAGCCGAAGCCCGACGCGCCCTGAAACGCCGCCTCGCCAACATCATTTACCGACAGATCCTCAAAGATCAAAAACAAGCACTCCCAGCGCCCGCTATCAGGTCACGAACGCCCAGCAGGTGAGTGCAGGAACGGGTCACCCGGGCAAGTCGACGAATCCCTAGGACACCACGGTCAGTCAGAGGGTGAGTCAGACCGGCCGGGTGACCCGCTCCCACATCATCACTGTCAGGGGGCCTGGTCGGGGGAGCGGGTGAGGACGAACGTGGCGATGTCGAGTGCGACCGCCTCGCCGGAGTCGTCGCGGACGACGGTGAGGACCTCCCCGTCCTGCGGGCCGGACCGGCCCCGCCAGCGGTCCGGCCCCTGCGGGGTGAAGCGGAGCGGCGGGCCGCCCATCGGCCCACCCACCAGGTCACCGGCCGGATCGGCGCGGAACTCGTACTCGATGCCCATCCACCACCAGCGGCCGGTCAGCTCGGCCTCGTCGGCGGCGGGGGGAGCGGCCGGGCGCCACGGGGCGGGCGCGGGCGGCTCGGCGTCCAGCACTCGGGTGAGCACGTCGCGGGCCATCCCCACGACGTGGTGCCCGCGCAGCCCGTACGCGTTGGCGAAGTCCACCACCGCGGTCCGGGTGGGGCGGTGCACCACCAGGCCGGCGACGAAGCCGGGCATCGACCCGCCGTGGCCCACGTACACCCGGTCGCCGACCCGGTAGAGCTCCACACCGAGGCCGTGGCCGCCGGTCCACGAGTCCAGGTCGCTGATCGCCACCGGGACGCACATCTCGGTCAGCGTGGCCGGGTCGAGCAGTGCCGGGTCCGGGTCGGCGAGGAACGCCGCCCAGCGGGCCAGGTCCTGGACCGTCGACCAGAGCTGCCCGGCCGGCGCCATCGCCCCGGTGTCGGTCAGCGGCTCCTCGCGCAGCGTCTGGTGCCAAGGGTGCACGACGAAGCCGCGGGCGTACGGCTCGGTCGGCAGCACGGTGGTGCGGCGCATGCCGAGCGGGGTCAGCAGCCGCTCGGTCAGCAACGCGCTCCACGGGGTGCCGGTGATCCGTTCCAGCGCGCCGCCGAGCAGCCCGTACGCGAGGTTGGAGTAGTGGTAGACCCGGTGCGGCGGGTAGGCGATCTTGTTCGGGGTCAGCCCGGCGAGCAGCGTGTCGAGGTCGGTGCCGTCGGCGCGTTCCCACCATCCGCCGTCCGGCTCGCGTTGCAGCCCGCTGGCGTGCCCGAGCAACTGGCGCACGGTGAGCGCGCCGACCGGGGTGCCGGGCAGGTGCTTGTCGAGCGGGTCGTCGAGGGTCAGTCGCCCGGCGTCGCGCTGCTGCATCACCAGCACGGCGGTCATGGTCTTGGTGATCGAGCCGATCCGGTACTGCGTGTCGACGTGAGGGCGGGGCTGTTCGCCGGCGACGGACACGTGTGCCAACTCGCCGTCGCGGACCACGCCGAGGGCGACCGACGGCCCGCGTCCGTCCGCCTGGGCGTGGGCGACCAGCAGGTCCACCTGGCGTGCGGTCTCGGGCAGCAGAGCCATCTCGTCCTCCTCGTCGCCGTCGGCCCGGCCAGCCTAGCGATCATGACAGTTCGATGACACGTGCTCCGACGTGTCACGATTGGCCACGTGGACGCCGTGTTCTGGATCGTTCTGGGTGTGGTATTGGCGGTCGCCGAGATCTTCACGACGACGCTCTTCCTGATCATGTTCGGGGTCGGGGCGTTCGCCGCGGCCGGCGCCGCGGCGCTCGGCGCGCCGGTGGCGCTCCAGGCGGTGATCTTCGCGGTGGTCTCGGCGCTGTCCCTGGCGCTGGCCCGGCCGGCGCTCCGCCGCAACGCCCGGTCGGCGCTGGAGAACGGCGAGCAGCCGTTCGGCGTCGAGGCCATCGAGGGGGCCAGCGCGGTGGTGCTGGAGCCGGTGGACGCCGACCGCGGCATGGTCAAGATCGACGGCGAGTTGTGGACGGCCCGTTCGTTCGACGCGACGCGGGCGTACGCCGTCGGCGCACGGGTGCAGGTGATAAAGGTCCGGGGCGCGACCGCCCTGGTCTGGCAGGACGACATTTCCGCCCCGGGCGAGCTGCCCGAAGCGAGAGGGTGAAGATATGGAGTTTGCAGCGGTCCTGTTGATCGCCGTGGCGGTGATCGTCGTGGTGACCCTGGCCAAGGCGGTGCGGATCGTGCCGCAGCAGCGCCAGGACGTGGTGGAGCGGCTCGGCAAGTACAAGCGCACCCTGAGCCCGGGCCTCAACCTGCTGGTGCCGTTCGTCGACGCGGTGCGCACCAAGGTCGACATGCGTGAGCAGGTGGTCAGCTTCCCGCCGCAGCCGGTGATCACCTCGGACAACCTGGTCGTCTCGATCGACACCGTCCTCTACTTCAAGGTGGTCGACTCGGTCCGGGCCACCTACGAGATCTCCAACTTCCTCCAGGCGATCGAGCAGCTCACCGTCACCACGCTGCGTAACGTGATCGGCTCGCTGGACCTGGAGCGCGCGCTGACCAGCCGCGAGGAGATCAACCGGCACCTGTCCGGCGTGCTGGACGAGACCACCGGCCGCTGGGGCATCAAGGTGACCCGGGTCGAGATCAAGGCGATCGAGCCGCCGCCGAGCATCCGCGACTCGATGGAGAAGCAGATGCGCGCCGAGCGGGACCGCCGCGCCGCCATCCTCAACGCCGAGGGGCACAAGCAGTCCCAGATCCTCACCGCCGAGGGTGAGAAGCAGGCCGCGGTGCTGCGCGCCGACGGTGACCGGCAGGCCCGGATCCTCCAGGCGGAGGGTCAGGCCAAGGCGATCCGTACCGTCTTCGACGCGATCCACACCGCCAACCCGAGCCAGAAGGTGCTCGCCTACCAGTACCTCCAGGCGCTGCCGCAGATCGCCAACGGCACCGCCAACAAGGTCTGGATCGTGCCGACCGAGCTGACCCGGGCCCTGGAGGGCATGGGCGGCGCGTTGGGCGGGCTGGCGAACATGGTCGGCGACCAGCCGTCGCCGGAGGCCGCCCGGACCGCCAGCGAGGTCGAGCGGGAGGCCGCCGAGGCGGCCCAGGCCGCGGCCGTCGCCGCCCAGGAGATCCACGACGAGGTACGCGTGGCGGAGGCGCAGGCCACCGGCGGCAACACGGCGAAGGGCCTGCCGGCCCCGGAGCCGGTGGCCCCGGAATCCCTGCTCAACGATCCGGTGGACCAGCGCGAACGGGGCTGACCCGGCAAATCCGAGAATCGCTCATCCGGCGCCCCGGCGCCTGCCACCATCGGTCTCAGGACGGGTGGTGACCAGGGCCGGGGCGTCGTTGCGCGTACCGGGCCACCCGTGGCGCGAGCGAGGTGGCGCATGACGGAACCGGCGAACCGGCTCTTCTCCCGTACCCCGGTCCCCGGCGCGCACGACCCCGGCGGACCGCTCGGCTCCCGGCGCACCGGTGGGGGGTTCCGGGTCCTGCCGTTCGTCTCCGAACCGGGGCCGGGGGCCCCGGCCACGGACGCGAGCTGGGCCTGGTCCGTCCGGCGGTTCGCCCGCGCGGCGGTCTGGCTGCTCCCGGCGTACGCGGTCCTCTACGGCGTGGTGGCGATGGCCAGTGACGGCGGGGTGGGCAACGACCCCTACCCGGCCGACGGCCAGCCGCTCTATCTGGTGGGCTGGGTGCTGTCGGTCTGGCTGGGGTTGCTGGCCCTGCTCGCGCTCACCGGCCTGCTCGCGGCCACCCGCTGCCGCCGCGTCGCGCTGGCCGGGCTGCTGGCCAGCATCGGCGGCATGGTGCTGATGCTGCCGTTCGCCGGACTGGCCGAGCAGACGCCGGTGTTCGGCCTGACCGCGCGCGGCATCGTGCTGTTCGGGGCCACCTGCTACAGCGCGGGCTGGTTGCTCACCGGCTGGTCGGTGGCCCGCTCCGGGATGTTCTCCTACGGCGACGGCACCATGCTGATGATCGCCGCGCCCCTGCTCGGCCTGGGCGGCGCGCTGATCGGCTCGTTGCAGACGTTCGGCGCGATCTTCGTGCTGGTCGCCGGCATCGGCATCGGCTACCGCAGCGGCCGGCTGGTCCCGGAGACCATCGCCCGCGACGCCGCCAGCGCCAGCGTCGCCACGCCCGCCGGGCCGGGTGGAGGCGGTGCGGTCCCCGGGGCCGGCGGCGGCCCGCTCGCCGCCGGCTGACCGGGCGCTGCCTAGCGCCAGCTCCACCGCTGGTTGTCGGCGGAGCCGCAGCTCCAGAGCACGATCTTCGTGCCGTTGGCGGTGGCCGCCCCCGACGCGTCGACGCACAGGCCGGACTGCACGCCCCGGATCGTCCCGTCGCTGTTGACGGTCCACTGCTGGTTCGCCTGACCGTTGCAGTCCCAGATGACCACCCTCGTGCCGTTCGCGGTGCCGGCGCCGTACGCGTCCAGGCACTTGTTGCCGTAGACCATGAGCTGCCGGCCGGTGGTGTACGTCCAGGTCTGGTTGTTCGCGCCGGTGCAGTCCCACAGTTGGGCCTGGGTGCCGTTGGCGGTGGCGAAGTTGTTGATGTCCAGGCAGCGGCCGGACTGCCGGCCGACAAGCGTTCCGGTGCGGTTGCCGCCGCCGGGGTTCTCGGTGCCGGTGACGACGAGCAGGACGGCCTTGCGGGCGGGCACGCTCGCGGTGTAGCTGGTCGTACGGGTCCCCAGGTCGGTGGCGCTCCACACGTTGCGCACGGTCGCGCTGGCACCGAGCCCGAGGTCGGCGAAGCGGGTCGTGACGTTGGCGGTGGCGCCGGTGCGGTTGAGCAGCAGGACCGCCCGCCGGCCGGTGGCGGCGAGCACCTTGCTGTAGACCTGGAGGCCGGCGGCGTCCTCGGCGACCTTGACGCCCTGCCGGCTCAGCGGGTCCTGGTCGATGGCGACGACCTCCGGGTTGCCCAGGATGGCCCGGGTCTCCGCGGACATGGTGGTGAGGTTGTTGCCGGCGAGCAGCGGGGCGCCGGAGATCGCCCACAGGCTCAGGTGGGTGCGGTTCTGGGCCGCGCTGAACCCGGGCATCCCGGCGACCAGCATGTCCGGGTCGTTGTAGTGGCCGACGCTCTGGGCGGCGGGATGCTGCGCGGAGTCGAAGTTGGCCAGCACGCGGTCCATCGACGGCTGCTGGCCGTAGTAGATGATGTCCCCGCTGGTGCGCCACATGGTGGACATGCCGGGGGCCCAGTCCCACGGGTTCTGCACGCCCCAGTTGCAGACCGACAGCACCATCGGCCGGCCGGTCTGCGCGGTGGCCCGGCTGATCGAGTCGCTGATGGCCTGGTACGCGGTCCGGGGGCTGAGCCCTTCGGCGGCGCCGCCGCACCAGTCGACCTTGACGAAGTCGAAGCCCCACCGGGAGAACGCCAGGAAGTCCTGGTCGTAGTGTCCCTCGCTGCCCGATCCGGGGGCGGCGGGCCGGCCGGTGGGGTAGTAGTACCCGCAGCCGTCCCGGCCGGCGTCGGTGTAGATGCCTGCTTTCAGCCCCTTGCTGTGGATGTAGTCCGCGATGGCCGTCATGCCGCCGGGCCACTCGGCGGTGTCCACGGTGATGTTCCCGGCCGCGTCCCGGGTGCCCTGCCACCAGCCCTCGTCGATGTTCACGTACTGGTAGCCGGCGGCGGCCAGGCCGCTGGACACGAGGCTGTCGACCTGCGCCTTGATCACGTTGTAATTGATCTTCGCGGCGAACGTGTTCCACGACGCCCACCCCATGGGTGGCCGGCTGACCACCGGGTCCGCCGCGGCTGCCGCCGCCGGGGTCTCGTCGGTCGTCGCCCGGGTCGCGCCCGCCGAGGCGCTGGCCGGCGTGGTCCCGCCGGCCAGCGTCGAGGCCAGCGCCAGGGCCACGGCTACCACCGCCCGTACGGTCGGCCCGCTGACTGCTCTCATCTGATGTCGCCTTCCGTTTCGGGGATGTTGCCGTCCGGTGCGCACCCCGTCAGTGTTAGCGTTAACATCGCTGTCTGTCAATTGCTGTCCGCGTTGTCCGGTCCGGGACCGGACAACGGCCCCCAGAGGCCACCCGACGCCGCGAAGGCGCTGGCAGTCGCCGGTGAATTAGCTGACAACCCGTTACCGGAGGTGGTCGGATCGCAACTTTCGTGGCAATCCTTGGCTCCATGCCGTCTCCCCGGTCGCCGCTGTCGCGGCTGTTCACCGTGCTGCTCGCGGGCCTGCTCGCCGGGCTCGTCCTGGCGCTCGCCGCGCTCCCGACCGGCCTGCTCGGCGGGTTCGTCGCCAAGGCGAGCCTCGGCGCGTACGCGGAGCTGCCCGACGCGCTGCGCACCCCCGCGCAGCCGCAGCGCTCCTACCTCTACGCCAACGACGGCAAGACGCTGATCACCACGTTCTACGACGTGAACCGCACCGACGTGCCGCTGGCCGAGATCGCGCCGGTGATGCGCCAGGCGATCATCTCGGCCGAGGACCGGCGGTTCTACTCGCACGGTGGCGCCGACCTGCGCGGCATCGCCCGCGCGCTGGTCGCCAACGTGAAGGGCGGCGGCACCGAGCAGGGCGGCTCCACGCTGACCATGCAGTACGTCCGCAACGTGCTCAAGACCGACCCCACCCGCACCGCCGAGGAGCGGCAGGCCGCCACCGAGCAGACCGTCGGGCGCAAGCTCCAGGAGATCCGGTACGCGAACGCGCTGGAGCAGTCGCTGTCCAAGGACGAGATCCTCAACCGGTACCTCAACATCGCGTACTTCGGCTCCGGCGCGTACGGCGTCGCCGCCGCGAGCCAGCGCTACTTCGGCAAGGCGCCGGCGGACCTGACGCTCGGCGAGGCGGCGCTGCTCGCCGGCCTGGTCCAGTCGCCCGACGAGTACAGCCCGATCGACGGCGACAAGGACGCGGCGCTGGCCCGCCGGGCGTACGTGCTCGACTCGATGGCCGAGACCGGCGCGGTCACCGCCGCGCAGGCGGCGGCGGCCAAGGCCGAGCCGCTGAGGCTGCGCCCGACCGCCCAGCCCAACGGCTGCACGGCGACCGCGCAGGGTCACGACGACTGGGGCTTCTTCTGCGACTACCTGCGCCAGTGGTGGCTCACCCAGCCGGCGTTCGGTGACACCGCCGACGAGCGCGAGCAGGCGCTGCGCCGCGGCGGCTACCGGGTCGTCACCACGCTCGACCCGAAGATCCAGCAGACCGCGCAGGCGCAGGCCACCAAGGTCTACGGGTACGACGACAAGCGCGCGCTGCCGATCGCGGCGGTCGAGCCCGGCACCGGTCGGGTGCTCGCCATGGCGGTCAACCGGCACTACAGCCTCGCCGACAACCCGGACGGGCAGGCCAACCACCCGAACACGGTCAACCCGTTGATCTCCGGCGGCGCGAGCGTGGACGGTTACCAGGCCGGGTCGACGTTCAAGCTGTTCACCATGCTGGCCGCGCTGGAGGCCGGCAAGCCGCTCGCCACCGGCTTCGACGCGCCGGCCAAGCTGCCCACCCGGTACGCCTCCGACGCCGAGGGCAACTGCGACGGCATGTGGTGCCCGAGCAACGCCAACCCGGAGTGGATGGACGGCTACCGGATGATGTGGGACGGCTTCGGCCGCTCCGTCAACACGTACTTCGTCTGGCTGGCCGAGCAGGTCGGCGAGGACAAGGTGGTGGAGATGGCGCAGCGTCTGGGCATCACGTTCCGGGCCGACTCCGACGCCGCGTTCGCCCGGAACAACGCCGCCAACTGGGGCGCGTTCACGCTCGGCGTGGCCGCCACCACCCCGCTCGACCTGGCCAACGCGTACGCGACGGTGGCCGCCGAGGGCACGTACTGCACGCCGCTGCCGGTGGTCTCGGTCACCGCGCCCGACGGCGACGCGGTCGACGTGGGGCAGCCGAACTGCAAGCAGGTGCTCGAACCCGACGTGGCGCGGGCGGCCACCGACGCGGCCCGCTGCCCGGTGGGCCAGCAGTCGGCGTACGGGCAGTGCAACGGCGGCACCGCCACCGGCGTCGACGGGATCGTCGACCGGCCGGTGGCCGGCAAGACGGGCAGCTCGGAGCGGAACGCCACCGAGACGTTCGTCGGGTTCACCCCGCAGGTGGCCGTGGCCGGCATCGCGGCCAACCCGGACGACGCGACCGACCTGGTCGGCTCCGCGGTGCAGGCGAAGGTGATCGACGCGGTGGCCCGGACCATCAAGGCGGCGGTCGCCGGCAAGCCGGTGAAGGACTTCACCGCCCCGAGCCGCGAGCTGGCCGGCAACCCGCAGCGCCCCCAGCCGCGCCCGCAGCCCCAGCAGCCCACCCAACCCCGCCCCGACACCCGCAACCTCCCCTCCGACGTCCTCCGCTGGCTCCAGGGCCGGGGGTAAGGCCGGGCCCCCGCTTAACGCCTCCGGTAGAGAAGGGGCCCCTTCTCACCTGAACCGGGGCGGTGGGTCGGATCCGGTGCGGCGGCTCCGACCCACCGGTGAGCGCGTCCGAGACCGGGCGCACCGGTGAGTGGAGGAGCGCGGCATGGGCAAGGTCATCTACTGGGTGCACCAGTCGGTCGACGGCTTCGTCGAGGGACCGAACGGCGAGTTCGACTGGCCGGCGATGGGGGACGAGCTGTCCGCGTACTCCCTGGAGCTGGCCGGGCGGGCCGGCGCGTTCGGGTACGGACGGCGGGTGTGGGAGCTGATGGCCGGCTACTGGCCGCAGGTGGAGTCGATCTCCGACCACCCGCACGACCTGGCGTTCGCGCCGATCTGGCGGCGTACCCCGAAGGTGGTCGTGTCCCGCACGCTCGCCGCGGCCGACCACGGCGCCCGGGTGATCGGCGGCGGCGACCTGGCGGCGGAGCTGGCCGAGGTGCGGGCCGGGCTCGACGGCGACCTGCTGGTCACCGGCGGCACCGGCGCGGCGGCGGCGCTGGCCGCGCTCGGGCTGGTCGACGAGTACCAGGTTATCGTGCACCCGGTGCTGCTCGGTGGCGGGAAGCGGTTGCTGCCCGGCCTCGACCGGCAGGCCCTGCGGCTGGTCGCCACGCGCGGCTTCGACGGCCGGTCGGTGCTGCTGCGCTACGAACGGGCGTGACCGGCCGGCGGCGAGCATCCCGACCGGGCGGCGGGAACGGTCAGCGACCGCGCCGGCGGGGCCGGTAGGTGGCCACGGTGGCGGGCAGGCCACGCCGGAGGATGCCCGCCCGGTCGCTGTCGCCGCGCAGCAGCGCAGCGGCCGTCTTGCCGGCCTGCTCGGCGGTGAAGTGCGGCGGCAGCATCAGCTCCGCTGGGTCCACCACCGCGTTGACCACCACCGGCCGGTCCGCGCCGAGCACCCGTGGCCACAGGTCGGGCACCTGCTCGGGCGCGTCGACCAGCTCGCCGCCGAGCCCCAGCACCTCCGCCCAGCGGTGGTACGCCACGTCCGGCAGGTCCTGGCTGTCCGGGAACCGCGGCGTGCCCTCGCCGGAGCGCTGCTCCCAACTCACGAACGACAGGTCCCGGTTGTTGAGCACCAGCACCACGAACCGCGGGTCCGCCCACGCCCGCCAGTACTTCGCCACCGTGATCAGCTCGTTGACGCCGTTCATCTGCATCGCCCCGTCACCGAGCAGCGCGATGACCGGACGGTCCGGGTGGGCGAACTTCGCCGCCAGCGCGTACGGCAGGCCGCCGCCCATGGACAGCAGCGTGCCGGAGAGGCTGGCCAGCATGCCGGGCCGGACCCGCAGGTGCCGGGCGTACCAGGCGGTGGCCGTGCCGCAGTCCACGGCGAGCATGGCGTCGTCGGGCAGCGCGTCGTCGAGCGTGGCGAACAGCGACTGCGGGTTGACCGGGTCGGCCGGCTGGCCGGCCAGCTCCCGCTGGGCGGCCCGCCACTTGCCGGTGGCGTCGGCGATGGTGGCCCGCCAGGCGGTCGGCGCCGGGCCGGGGCCCAGCTCGTCCAGGAGGGCCCGCAGCGTCGGGCCGGCGTCGCCGGTCAGGTTCACCTCGGTCGGATAGCGCAGCCCCAACCGGCTGCCGTCCCGATCGATCTGCACCGCCCGGGCCTGCCCCTCCGGCGGGTAGAACTCCGAGTACGGCATCTGGCTGCCGACGATCAGCAGCCGGTCGCACTCCTGCATGAGCTGCCAGCTCGGGCGCGTGCCGAGCAGGCCGATCGCGCCGGTCACCCAGGGCTGCCGGTGGTCCACGGCGGCGAAGCCGAGCAGCGCGGTGGCCACCCCGGCGCCGAGCCGGTCGGCGATCCGGCGTACCTCGTTCTCCGCGCCGAGCGCGCCCTGCCCGACCAGCATGGCCACCCGCTCGCCGCCGCGCAGCACCTCGGCCGCGCGGCGTACGTCGGCCTCCGGCGGCACGGTCGGCGGGCTGCTCGGCACCGCGCTGGTGTGGTAATAGCCGTGCGCGTGCGGCGGCTGCGGCACCGCCGGTTCGTCCTGCACGTCGGAGGGAAGGACCAGGGCGGTCACGGTACGCCGCGCGAGCGCCGTGCGGCAGGCCCGGTCCACCAGGTGCCGGACCTGGGACGGGTCGTCGAGCTGGGCCAGGAAGCCGCCGGCCACGTCCTTGTAGAGCGAGAGCAGGTCCACCTCCTGGTAGTAGCCGCCGCCCTCGGCGGGCAGCGCGGTGTGCCCGAGCAGCGCCACCACCGGCTGGTGGTCGAGCTTGGCGTCGTAGAGGCCGTTGAGCGCGTGGATCGCCCCCGGACCGCTTGTCACCACCACGCAGCCCAGCGGCCCGCCGCCGTACTTGACGTGCGCGCCGGCGGCGAAGCCGGCGGTCTCCTCGTGGCGTACCTGGATGAACCGGGCGCGCCCCTCGGCGCGTTGCAGCGCCGACGTCAGGCCGTTGATGCCGTCCCCGGGATAGCCGTAGTAGCGGTGCACGCCCCACTCGGCGAGCCGGGCCACGATGTGATCGGCCACGGTGGCGCCGCGGGGCAGCCGGCCGTCGTCGGGGTGGTCCGCGCCCATCGTGGTGGTCCCTCCGTCGGTGTCCGCTTCCCCGGCTCCGTTCCCCGCCTCGGGCGGCGGAAACCCGGCCCGCGCCGGGGGACGGGTCGGGGCACCGGGCAGAATCGTCGGGTGCCCGTCCACGAGATCACCGACCCCGACGACGACCGGATCGCCGACTACCGCGCGTTGACCGACGTGGAGCTGCGGACCCGCTGGGAGCCCCCGCACGGGTTGTTCATCGCCGAGGGGGAACTGGTGCTGCGGCGGGCGCTGCGGGCCGGTTACCCGGCCCGGTCGTACCTGGTCGACGCGAAGCGGGCGGACCAGCTCGCCGACCTCGACACCGGCGACGCGCCGGTGTACGCGGCCACGCCGGCGGTGCTCCAGCGGGCCACCGGCTTCCACGTGCACCGGGGCGTGCTGGCCTCGTTCCACCGCAAGCCGCTGCCGTCGACGGACGAGGTGCTGGCCGCCGCCCGCCGGGTGGTGGTGCTGGAGGACGTCAACAACCACACCAACCTGGGCGCGATCTTCCGGGCCGTGGCGGCGCTCGGAGTGGACGCCGTGCTGCTGTCGCCGACCTGCGCCGACCCGCTCTACCGACGCAGCGTCCGGGTCAGCATGGGCGAGGTGTTCGCGGTGCCGTACGCGAAGCTGGAGCCCTGGCCGGGCGGGCTGGACCGGGTGCGCGCGGCCGGCTTCACGGTGCTGGCCCTGACGCCGGCGCCGGACGCGGTGCCGATCCAGCGGCTGACCGCCGACCAGCGGGCCCGCGCGGCGTTGCTGCTGGGCGCGGAGGGCGCCGGGCTGACGGCGGCGGCGATGGCCGCCAGCGACGTACGCGTGGTCATCCCGATGCGTCGGGGCGTGGATTCGCTCAACGTCGCCGCCGCGACCGCGGTGGCCTGCTGGGAACTCGGCCGCGACGACCCACTGTGACCGTCGCTTGCATGACCATGCGGCTTGGTGCATAATCTTCCTGTGTCCAAGGTCCTCACCTCCCTGCCCACCGGCGAACGTGTCGGCATCGCCTTCTCCGGCGGCCTCGACACCTCGGTCGCGGTCGCGTGGATGCGCGACAAGGGCGCCGTGCCCTGCGCCTACACGGCCGACATCGGCCAGTACGACGAGCCCGACATCGCCTCGGTGCCCGGCCGCGCGCTCAGCTACGGCGCCGAGATCGCCCGGCTGGTCGACTGCCGAGCCGCCCTGGTCGAGGAAGGTCTCGCGGCGCTGACCTGCGGGGCGTTCCACATCCGCTCGGGCGGGCGGGCCTACTTCAACACCACCCCGCTCGGCCGGGCCGTCACCGGCACGCTGCTGGTGCGGGCGATGGTCGCCGACGACGTCCAGATCTGGGGCGACGGCTCGACGTTCAAGGGCAACGACATCGAGCGGTTCTACCGGTACGGCCTGCTGGCCAACCCGCAGCTGCGCATCTACAAGCCGTGGCTCGACACCGCCTTCGTCACCGAACTCGGTGGGCGCAAGGAGATGTCGGAGTGGCTGCTCGACCGCGACCTGCCCTACCGGGACAGCACCGAGAAGGCGTACTCCACCGACGCCAACATCTGGGGCGCCACCCACGAGGCGAAGACGCTTGAGCACCTGGACACCGGCATCGAGACGGTCAGCCCGATCATGGGCGTCCGGTTCTGGGACCCGACGGTGGAGATCCCCACCGAGGACGTCACGATCGGCTTCGACCAGGGCCGCCCGGTGACCATCAACGGCAAGGAGTTCGGCAGCCCGGTCGACCTGGTGCTGGAGGCGAACGCCATCGGCGGCCGGCACGGCCTGGGCATGTCCGACCAGATCGAGAACCGGATCATTGAGGCGAAGAGCCGGGGCATCTACGAGGCGCCCGGCATGGCGCTGCTGCACGCCGCGTACGAGCGGCTGGTCAACGCCATCCACAACGAGGACACCCTGGCCAACTACCACACCGAGGGCCGTCGCCTCGGCCGGCTGATGTACGAGGGACGCTGGCTCGACCCGCAGGCGCTGATGCTGCGCGAGTCGTTGCAGCGCTGGGTCGGCACGGCGGTCACCGGCGAGGTGACGTTGCGGCTGCGCCGGGGCGAGGACTACTCGATCCTGGACACCACCGGCCCGGCGTTCAGCTACCACCCGGACAAGCTGTCCATGGAACGCACCGAGGACTCGGCGTTCGGCCCGTCGGACCGGATCGGCCAGCTCACCATGCGCAACCTGGACATCGCCGACTCGCGGGCCAAGCTGGAGCAGTACGCCTCGCTCGGCATGGTCGGCGGCACCGCCCCGCAGCGGATGGTCGGCGCCGCGCAGGCGGCCTCGACCGGCCTGATCGGCGCGATGCCCGAGGGCGGCGCGGAGGCCATCGCCTCCCGGGGCGTCCCCTCCGCGGAGGACGAGTGGCTCGACCGCGCCGCGATGGAGTTCGGCGTCGACTGAACGGGGACCGCACGGACGGGGCTTCGGTTCCGGTGGTGACGCAGGGTAGCGTGTCGCCCGTGTTCCCTACCGTGCGTGAGGTGCTCGGCCTGGTGCCGGTGCGCCACGGCGCGCCGCGCCTGGTCGCCGGCGACGCCGGGCTGGACCGCCCGGTGCGGTGGGTGCATGTCACCGAGGTGCCGGACATCGCCACCCTGCTCGGTGGTGGCGAGCTGGTGCTGACCACCGGCATCGGGCTGCCCGCCGACGACGCCGGGCTGCGCGCTTTCGTCGGCGACCTGGCCGACGTCGGGGTCTCCGGGCTGGTCGTGGAGCTGGGCCGCCGCTACGTCGGCGGCGTGCCCCGGGTGATGGCCGCCGCCGCCGAACGGCGCGGACTGCCACTGGTCGAGCTGCGCCGGGCCACCCCGTTCGTGCGGATCACCGAGGCGGTGCACGCGCTGATCGTCGACGCCCAGCTCACCGAACTGCGGGCCACCGAGGAGATCCACCAGCGGTTCACCGAGCTGTCCGTGGAGGGTGCCGAGCCGGCCGAGGTGCTGCGGCAGGCCGCCGAGCTGGCCGGCTGCCCGGTGGTGCTGGAGAACCTGTCCCGGCAGGTGCTCGCGTACGACCCGGCGGGGGAGAACGCGGAACTGCTGCTGGACGGCTGGGAGCAGCACTCCCGCCGGATCCGGCCGGCCGGGCGGACCGCGTACGACCCGGACAGCGGCTGGCTGGTCACCACCGTCGGCGCGCGGGGGCAGGACTGGGGTCGGCTGCTGCTGCGCTGGCCGGCGGCCGAGGCCGCGCCGCCCACCCGGCTCACCATCCTGATCGAGCGGGCCGCCTCCACGCTCGCCCTGGGCCGGCTGATCCGCCGCGACGCCGAGGGCCTGGAACGACAGATCCACCGGACGCTGCTGACCGCGCTCATCGACCACTCCCGCCCGGTGGACGAGGTGGCGCTGCGGGCCAAGGCGCTCGGCGTCACCCTGGACCGCCGGCACCTGGTCGGCGTGGTGGTCCGGCACCGCAGCGACGACCCGGCCGGGGACGTCGGGCCGGACGGCCACGACGATCCCGGTACGGCGCGCCGCCGTGATCCGGAGGCCGTCGGCCCGGAGGCCGGCCCGGCCCGGCTCCGCGATCTCGCCGAGGCGGTCGGCCAGGCCGTGCGCGAGGCCAACCTGACGGCGCTGACCAGCGCCGTCGACGACCACGCGGTCGGCGCGCTGCTGGCGCTGCCCGACCCGGCCGCCGAGGAGAGGGCGCTCGCCGCGTTCGCCGCCGCGTTGCGTCGGGTACGCCTCGACGCCGCCCCGCCCCGCCCGCCGACACCCCGCCCGGCCCGCCCGACGGACGGGGCCGGCCGGGCTGCGGCCACCGGGGGCGTGCGCCCGGTCGACGGGGCGGGTCGGGGTGCGGCTCCCGGCCCGACGCGCCCGGTCGACGGGACCGGCCGGGGCGGTGCCCCGGGGGTCGTGCGGCCGGTCGACGTGTCGGCCCGTCCGGCGGTCGTCGTGGCGGCCGGCTCGGGGGTGAGCAGCCTGCGCGAGGCACGCCGGTCGCTGGTCGAGGCGCGGCAGATCGCCGAGGCGGCCCGGCGGGACCCGCGTGACCTGCCCTGTTTCCGGCTGCCCCACGTCGGGCTGGCCGGCCTGCTGCACCTGCTGCGGGACGAACCCCGGTTGCAGACGTTCGTGGAACGGGAACTCGGCCCGTTGCTGACGTACGACGCGCAGCATCCCCGGGAGCAGTTGCTCGGCACGTTGCGGGCGTACCTGGAGCAGGGCCGCAACAAGTCGGCGGGCGCGGTGGCCGCGCACCTGTCCCGACCGGCGTTCTACGAGCGGCTGGCTCGGATCGGCCGCATCCTCGACGCCGACCTCGACTCGGTCGACCAGTGCCTCTCCCTGCACGTCGCCCTGCTGGCCCTGGACGCCGTCCGCACCCCCTAGCCCGAGTTGATCAAGGAGTTTGCGTCAGGAATTCGCGCCGCGATGACGCAAACTCCTTGATCAACGGCAATTGAGGGGTCAGGTGAGGGACTGGAGAGCCTTGGCGTAGGGGGTGGGGACGAAGGTCTCGGCGGTGGGGGTGAAGACGTCGGAGGTGGTGGCGGCCTGCCAGGCGGTGTCCGGCAGCGCCGCGACCAGGGCGCGCACCACCGGGGCGTCCCGCCACTGGTCCTGCTGCGCGAGCAGGCTCAGCGCCACCACCGACTCCTCCACCTCGCCGACGCACTCGAACGGCTTGTGCCCGTCCACGCCGAGCAGCTCCCGGTAGCCGGGGACCTGGGACTCGTCGGCCAGCAGGTCACCGCCGAAGATGCCGGTGAGCCGCTCGCGGGGCATGAACGGGGCCATGGCCAGGAACACGAAGCGGCACTTCGGGCAGTTCCGGCACCAGCGCTCGCTCGCGTCGTGCAGCTTGAACGCGGCGTTGCAGCTCGTCACCACCGCGTCGTACCGGTCGATCTCGGCGAACAGCCGGGCGATGTGCAGCTCGGACAGGGAACGCAGGAGCGAGAAGTACGGCTCGGTGAGCCCGGCGTGCTCGGCCAGCGCGGCCCGCAGCAGCCCCTCCGCCTCGACGCCCTTGGACCACTGGTGGTTGATCTCGTGGCCCTGCCAGACCAGGTTCGGGTCGGACGCGGAGCGCTCGTTCGACATCACCACCGGCCCGAGGTCGTGCAGCACGGCGGTGGCGACCGCGATCAGCGAGTTGATCGCGGTGACCGGGATGTGCCCGTTGCGGGCCCCGGCCCGGTTCAGCTCGAACAGCACCGGGTCGAGTCGCCGCCGGGCAGCGAGCGGCACCAGGTCGGACGCCTCGTTCACCGAGACGATCACGTGGTTCGGGTTGACCGAGAACGGCACCGGGTCGAGGCCGGCCCGGCGCAGCGCCTCCAGCGTGACGATGGAGTCCTTGCCGCCGCCCACCGCCGACAGCGGACGCCGGTCGGAGTTGTCCCACGGCGCCGCCGACTCGACGGAACCGGCCGGGACCTCCGGGCGCAGCGTCAACACGTGCGGCAGCGCGTTGCGGTACGCGTACTCGGCGAGACCCTTGGTGTAGACGGCGGTGACCAGCTCGACAGCGGCGGAGCCCAGCGGCGCCGGCAGCACCAGCCGGGGCGGCGCGGCGGCCTTGTAGTAGCTGACGCCGGCGACCACGTGCAGCAGCTCCAGGACCCGGGCCAGCCGCGCCGCGACGGCGTCGGAGACCGGCTCCGCCGGCAGCGGAAGCGTGATCACCTCGGTGAACCGCTGATCGCCGTCGGGGCCGGTCAGGGCGTAGTCGAACAGAACCTCACCGGTGGCGAAGTCGATCGAGTACGACGGGAAGGTGAAGGCGGCCATCCGTCCGAGCTGTCCGTTAAGCACAGGTCATACTAGTCCGGACCCACCGGGACGCGAGCAAGGAGATTCAACGTGCGCCTGTCTGACCTGCGCGGACGCTCTGTGGCGATCTGGGGTACGGGGCGTGAGGGCATGGCTGCCGCCCGAGCGGTCGCCGCGCACGGTCCGGCCGGTCTCGTCGCGGTGGACGACCGGGCGAACTTCCTGTCGCTGCCCTGGGAGGGGGCGCTGGCCGAGGCCGCCCCACTGGTCACCGGCGAGCAGGGGCGGCACGCGCTCACCGCCGCCGACGTGGTGGTCCGTTCGCCGGGCGTGCCGCAGACCCACCCGTGGATGATCGAGCTGCGGCAGCGCGGCATCCCGGTGACGCAGGGCACCGCGCTGTGGATGGCCGACCACGCCGACCGGACCGTCGGGGTGACCGGCAGCAAGGGCAAGAGCACCACCTCCAGCCTGGTCAGCCATCTGCTGGTCGCCGTCGGCCGGCCGAACGTGTTCGGCGGCAACATCGGCGTGCCCACGCTGGAGCTGCCCGACGCGGAGCTGTACGTGCTGGAACTCTCCAGCTACCAGTGCAGCGACCTGACCGACTCGCCACGGATCTCCGTGGTCACCGCGTTGTTCCCGGAGCACCTGGACGCGCACGGCGGGGAGCGGGAGTACTACCGGGACAAGCTGAACCTGCTGGCGCACGGACCGGACGCCGTGGTGGTCAACGGGGCGGACCCCCGGCTCGCCGAGGAACTCGGCGACCGGCCGGCGGTCCGCGCCGGCTCGCCGGACACCACCCACGTGGCGACCGGCCCGGACGGCACGCCCTGGTTCCACCTGCGGGACACACCGCTCTTCCCCCGCGCGGTGCTGCCGCTTGTCGGCCGGCACAACGAGGGCAACCTCTGCGTCGCGCTCGCCGTGCTCGACGTGCTCGGCGTGGACGTGGCGGCGTACAAGGACACGCTGGCCGTCGCGGTCGCGGAGTTCCAGGGGCTGGCCCACCGGCTCACCGAGATCCCCGACCCGTCCGGGCTCACCTTCGTCGACGACACGCTCGCCACCAGCCCGTACGCGGCCATGCACGCCATCGACGCGTACGACGGGCGGCCGTTGACGGTCATCCTGGGCGGCACCGACCGGGGGGTGGACTACGCGCCGCTCCGCGACCACCTGGCCGAGCGGGAGATCGCCGTGATCGGCATCCCGGACAGCGGCCCGCGGATCATCGAGGCGCTGGCCGGACTGTCGGGCGTGCGGTGCGAGATCGTCGACGACCTGTCCGACGCGGTGCGCCGGGCCCGCAAGATCACCCCGGCCGGCGGGGTCGTGCTGTTGTCGCCGGCCGCGCCCAGCTACGGCCGGTTCCGCAACTTCGAGCACCGGTCGGAGGCGTTCCGCGAGGCCATCGCGGAGACCATGGCCGGCTGAGCCGGCCGCGACAGTGGACTTCGCCTTCGCCACCGCGCCCGGATCGGACCGGCCCAACGAGGACCACGTCGTGGTGTCGGCCGACTGGGCGTTCGTGCTGGACGGCGTCACCCGGCCGCCCGGTCTCGACACCGGCTGCGTACACGGTCCGGCCTGGCTGGTGCGGCAGTTGGGCGACTGCCTGGTGGGCGCGCTGACGGCCGCCCCGGCGGCACCGCTCGACCGGGTCCTGGCCACCGCCATCGACCGGTTGCGGGGCCGCCACGGGGGCCGCTGCGACCTGTCCAACCCGCACAGTCCGTCGTCGACCGTCGCCATGGTCCGGGCCGCGGACGACCAGGTGGACTATCTGGTGCTGTGCGACTCGTCGGTGGTGTTCGAGAACGCGGACGGCCGCACGGTCGTGCACGACGACCGTACCGACACCCTGCCGGCGTACGACCGGCACACGGTGGCCCGGCTGCGCAACCGGCCGGGCGGTTTCTGGGTGGCGTCGACCGATCCGGCGGCGGCGGCCGAGGCGGTGACCGGCCGGGTGGCCCGGTCCGGGCTGCGTCGGCTGCTGCTCTGCACCGACGGCGTCTCCCGGCTGACCGAGTTCTTCGCGCTCGACTGGGCGGAGGTGTTCGGGATCGCCGAGCGGTCCGGCCCCGGCGCCGTCATCGACACCGTCCGCCGCCACGAGACCGGCCGGCCGGAGCTGTTGGCGCGGCCGGGGCGGGGCCCGGTCAAGCAGCACGACGACGCGACGCTCGCCGTGCTGCTTCCCCGCCCCTGAGCCGGCCGTCGGGGCCCCGGGGTGCCGCGCGGTGACGGAATCCCGACGGTGGTCTTGTCCTGCCGGGCGGGCGACTGTTCAATACTGCCGTTCTCGCCCACGCCGGGGACGCATCGCCAGGCGTCACCGCACCGGTTCCACGAACGGGCGGCCGGTTCGACGGAAGGTGCCAGCCGTGATCGAGGAGACGGGCGGTCCGATGTCCTCCGAGGACCTGTACCGGACGGCGGCCATGGACGCCAAGACGTTGCAGGACCGGATCCTCACGGCGGCCGGTCCCGGTGTCGACGTCAGTGACGGCCGCGCGCCGGCCCAGGCCCTCGCCGACGCCCTCCTCGCCGTGGTTCAGGACTACCTGGCGCAGACCTCGAACGAGCACGACGTGGAGCTGTTCCTCGAGGTCAACGGCCGGCCGCCGGAGGATCTCGCCGCCTGGCCGGTGAACATCCTGGCGGGCCTCGTCCTGCGCCGGACCCCGGCCGCCGACCGGCACGCGCTCTGCGAGCGCGCGGTGCAGATCGCGGCCCGGCGGCTCCGGTCGTCCTCCGGCGCCTGACCGACGGGTCGCGCCAAGGAAGCCGCGGGCGGCGGGGAGCCGGTCAGTAGGCTGGCACGGTGACAACCACGTTTGCTGACCTGACCACGATGCGGGTCGGTGGTCCGATCGGTCGCCTGTACGTGCCGGAGACCACCCCCGATCTGCTCGACCTGCTGCGCCGGGCCACCGCCGCCGGGGATCCGCTGCTGGTCATGGGCGGCGGTTCGAACCTGGTGGTGGGCGACGTCGGCTGGGACGGGACGGTCGTCAGGTTGGCGACCTCGGAGTTCCGCGTCGACGGGGAGCTGGTGACCGCGGCCGCCGGCGTCGAGTGGGACCGCCTGGTGGCGGCCACCGTCGACGCGGGGCTCGCCGGCCTGGAGGCGTTGTCCGGCATCCCCGGCCTGGTGGGCGGCACGCCGGTGCAGAACGTCGGCGCGTTCGGCACGGTGACCTCGGACGTGCTCGACTCGCTCTCCGTCTACGACCGGCAGACCGGCGGTCTGGAACGGTGGACGCCGGAGCGCTGCGGCTTCGGCAGCCACCGGCAGTCCGTCTTCAAGCACAGCGACAGGTGGGTCGTGGTGGAGGTGACGTACCGGCTGCGCCGCAGTGACCAGTCGCGGCCGATCGAGTACGTGGACCTGGCGAAGCGGCTGGGCATCGACGTCGGCGGCACCGCCGCGCCGGCGGACGTCCGCGAGGCCGTGCTCGCGCTGCGGCGCAGCCGCGCCATGGTTCTCGACCCGGCGGACCACGACACCTGGAGCGTCGGGTCGTTCTTCATCAACCCGGTCCTCGCCGAGGTGCCGGAGCAGGCCCGGGAGTGCCCCCGCTATCCGGACGTCAAGGGCACCAAGCTGCCGGCGGCCTGGTTGATCGAGCGGGCCGGCTTCCCCCGGGGCTACGGTCACGACTGGGGCAACGGCACGGTGGCGCTGTCCAGCCGGCACGCGCTCGCGGTGACCAACCGGGGTGGCGCCACCACGTCCGAGGTGATGAAGTTCGCGGCGCACATCCGCGCGGGCGTCGAGGCGCGTTTCGGAATCCGGCTGGGTCCCGAATGCGATCTGGTCAACTGTTCCTTCTGATCGGTCTTTCTCGGAGTGTCGGTTAGCCGACAATGTGCCGGCACCGATGTGAAGTGGCCGCGGTGATTGCGGTCGAACTGGTCGAAGGGCTGAACGTCCGGCAATTCGCGACCGGATCGGATGAGCGTCGGGCGACCGTTCCGGTGTCGGCACGCCTCCGACGGGCGACTTCTCCGCAGGCGTCCTCGCCTATGGTGACTGTCGATGAACGAGACCGGTGCGCCCGACCCCGACGACATCCTGCAATTCGCCATCGACGCGTTGGCCGACATCCGTGAGGCGACGCTCCCGCCGGAGAAATGGGAACAGTTCCGCAGTTGTCTGGTGCTGATGAATGAGGCACTGGATCGGCGCGACCTGGTCGCCGTCAACCGGTGCCGGCAACGGATCGAGGCGCTCGAGAATCTGTTGGGCGCCAAGGCGGACCTCGCCAGGGACGTCCGGCAGCCGGTGCCGTTGCGGGGGCAGGCCGATCGGCTGACCGACCGGCTGCGCCGGGAGAAGGGGGACGGGTCGGAACCGGACGGCCGGGGCCGATGAGACTGCACGCGTACGCGCTCAACGCGTACACCTATTTCGACGGCCTCCGGGACACCGGCATCGCGACCCGGATCACCGCCGCCTGCCGCGGCCTCGGCATGCGGGAGCCCGACCGGGTGCCGCTCGTGCACGGCGACGGCCTGCGGGCCCGGCAGTTCCTCACCGCCCCGGGCGACGGCACCCGGCAGGCGCTGCGTTACACCACGGCCCGCCTCGACGCGTTCCTGGTCTGCCTGGCGCCGGTCGACGGCACCGCGGACTGGCGCGACCTCGACCGGACGTGGCGGACGGCGGTGGGCGCGACGGCCGACGAGGACTGCATCGGTCGGGTGCGGCTGTTCTACGCGCTGTACGACGGCGACGGTGACGCCGACCGGCTCGCCGCCGCGGCGGCGGCCGCGCTGCCGGCCGGAGCGGACCTCGGTGGGGCGGAACCGACCGAGCCGGTGCCCGGCACCTGGCTGTGGGAGGTGCCGTCGCCCGACCCGGCTCGCCTGGAACGCGTCCTCGTGCTGCTGGCTCCCACCGCCGGCGAGTCGCTGAGCGACTCCTGGGTGTGGCCGGACGGTGACGCGCGACTCCGGCCGCTGCCCGGCTACCTCTGGGAGATGGCCAAGGTCCGCCACGAGGCCCGCCGGTTCGCGGAGCGCCGCTCGCAGGACCGACAGGCCCGGTTGTACGACCTCGCGTCCCGCGTCGAGGACAGCGAGCGGGCCGACCCCGAACCGACCGAGGCCCGGGAGGAGCGGCTGCGGAAACTCCGGCGGGAGACGGCGTTGGGCGCCGCCGACGAGGCCGACCTACGCATCATGTCCCGGACGGTCACGGCCGAGGAGCACAACGCCCGGCTCTGGTTGCGGGAGTGGGCGGACACGCTCGCGGTGCCGGACCGACCCGCCTGGGTCGAGGGCCTGGCCGGGCCGGTGGCCGCGGACCTGGCGTACGTGGCCTGGCTGCTGACCGAGATCGACGACGCGGCGGACACGGCGCGCAACACGGTGGCCTACGCGGAGCCGATGGCGCAGATCGGCGCCGCCGACCTGGAACGGCGGCTGCGTGCCCTCGCCGAACGCAACGAGTTCCTGACCGCGCTGCACACGTCGGTCCTCGCCGCCGTCGGTCTGCTGCTGGCCGCGTCCCAGTCGCTCAGCTACGACTGGCCGATGTACGCGTCGCTGCGGGCGCCGTTCATCGTCTCGGTGGCGGCCGGCGGGCTGTTCCTCCTGCTCGCCGCGGCGCTCCGGTCGACCCGCCGGCGCTGGGTCGGCCTGGCCGCCGCCGGCTTCGCCGCCTCGGTGACCTGGTTCGTGGTGACCTGGCTGGTCCGGTGGCAGACCGCGCATCCGCCCGCCGCACCGCTCACCCGCGGCTGGTCGGCCGCCGCCGCGGCGGTGGCGCTCGCCGGCTGGCTGGTCCGCCGGGCGATCCGGTCCCGACGTGAACTGCGATGACCCATCCCGACCGTGTGCGACGACGACCGCAGGAGGATCCGTGACCGTGATGAGCGCCGAGCGCCTCGAGGAACTCTGCCTTGCCCTGCGCCGGGGCGAGATCACCTGCGACGACGACCTGGTGGCCGCCATCGAGGCCGACGTGGTGGCGTACGGCCGTGACCCGCGTACCCAGGTGCCGCCCGACGACGTCGCCGAGCTGTTGCCGCTGATGGGCTGGCTGATGTACGAGGCGACCTGGTCGGCGCTGGAGCGGATTCCGAACCGGCGGGGGAGCGACGGCGACCGGGACAGGAATCACGAGTGGATCCTGCGGATCGCGAACGCCGCCCTCGACCTGCCGTGGCCGGAGTACGCCCCGCGGTCGTTGGGCGCGTTGCGGTCGTTGGCGCTCGCCGAGTCGAAGGAGGACACGCAGGCGTCCTACGACCGCGCGCAGGCCTTTCACCAGAAGGCACGCAACCGGCACGCCAGTTGTCTCTCCTACCACCGGGATCCGAAGAACGTCCCCTCCCCGTTCGCCGGGTTCGAGCTGCACTACGACGAGATGCTGCTCCAGTTGGTGCTGGCGGAGACCGGGACCGCGTGCCGGATCGCCGAGCGGGTGATCGACAGGTGGGCGGAGGAGTTCGCGGCCGAGGGTGACGACGCGGACCGCCAGCGCCGCGAGGAACGCGTACAGATGATCTTCAGTGATCTGGCGGAGGGCGCGACCCGGGGCGAGGAGGCGCTCACGGCGGCCGAGCGCGTCGCGGAGCACGGCTTCGTCGACAGGCCGACGAAGGAGCGGCTGGCGCTGCCCACCAGCTTCGTCAACCCGGGCATCATGACCGCCCGGGCCATCCTGCTGATGCTGGGGTTGTCTCCGGAGATGCAGCGGCTCGGCTACTTCCCGCTCGGCGACGACGATTCCTGGGACGACAGTCGGAAGGCCCTGGCGGCCCGCTTCGACCACGCCTACTCCAAGATCGAGAAGCCGATCCTGACCAGCGGGGGCGAGCCGCAGGAGCTGCGGCACGGCCTCCGGCTCGCCGTGGTGCAGATCCGGTTGGCCGCCGGGCTGCTGATGCCGGGCCACCGGCTACCCAGCACGCTGTCCTTCGCGCCGTGCCTCGCGCACGAGGTCCTCGACGACGACGCCGTGGAAGCCATGTCCGCCTGGTTGACGGAGCCGGTCACCGACGCGAAGGGCCACGAGGCGCAGCGCAGCCACCTGCGCGGGTTCGGCGGCGCGGTCATGCCCAACTTCTTCGACGGCGTCGAGGAGTGCCGCGTCGCGTTCGGCGGCCGGCCCGGCTACCGCGCGTGGCGCGCACGCTGGTTCATCCTCGACAAGTACGCCAACGAGCCGGGCCGGGCCGGGCGGGTGTCGGCCGTGCTGGGCCGGCCGGTGAACCGGACCCGCCCTATCTGACGTAGGCGCTGAACAGCGCCCAGTTCGCCACCGGCTCGCCCAACCGCAGGTAGTGCAGTTGGGCGAGCCGGAGCGCGTGGTCGAGGCGGATCCCGGACCGCCGGAGGAGCCCCACGAGATGGGCGCCCATCCGGCTGGCCGGGAGTTTCGCCACCTCCTCGATCGCGGCCGCGACGGACCGCCCACCTCCGGCCAGCACCGCCACCACGAGGCCGACCGGCTCGATGTCCGCCACGTTGGTCACCGCGCCGACCTGACAGGACACCATCAGCGTCGACGCCGGCCAGCGCAGGGCCAACGCGTACGCGGCGGACAACTGGGCGTCGGTGTCGGTCTCCTCCGGGAGGATCAGGTGCTGCCCGAGGCCGTGACCTTTCCCGTGCGCCTTGACGTGGAGCAGTCCACACTGGGTTCCCTGCCGGAGGGCCACGCTGATACGCGGGGACGCGTTCGCGGTGGGCCGCTGTCCGTCCAAGGGGCAGACGCTCAGCGGGACGTCCCCCTTGTTCAGGTTCCAGGCTTCCCGTTCCAGTCTGTCCGACGGGCCGTCGTGGGCCAGCGGCACCAGCCGGACCAGCGCCGGGCCGGTGACCACCGGGGGCGGCGAGCCGGACAGGCAGGTCAGCACCGGGGTGTGGGTGAGCACGGCCCGGCGCACCAGCCGGGTGCCGCCGCTGTCGAGCACCAGCGCCGCCCAGGGCACCAGGCACAGCTCCTGGTGCGCCGAGATCACCAGCTCCAGCGGGTCCCCGGCCACCGCGTCGAGCCGGCCGCGCAGCTCGGCGGGGAGCAGGTCGAGGGCCAGCCGGTGCCAGTCCGGGTCACCCAGGTCGAGGTCGATCGGCGCCTCCGGGTCCCGGGCCCGTCGACCGGCGACGTAGGCGGCGAGCTGCGCACCCGGGGTGAACCGTTCGAAGAAGACACCGTCGCCCGGGGTGATCAGCGCGCGGAACCAGTTCGTCCCCGTGGCGAGGCTGTCCGGCAGGGCGGCGAAGTCGAGCGCGTACCTGTCGTCCAACGCGCGGCGCAGGG
The DNA here is from genome assembly GCF_027925725.1 of Micromonospora sp. AKA38. Taxonomy (NCBI): domain Bacteria; kingdom Bacillati; phylum Actinomycetota; class Actinomycetes; order Micromonosporales; family Micromonosporaceae; genus Micromonospora; species Micromonospora sp. AKA38. Next base: position 85,435 of record NZ_BNEI01000004.1, read on the forward strand.
TGGTCAGGTCCGTCGGGGTGGGCAGCGTCATCTCCGCGAAGATCGGGTTCACCCGCTTCTCGATCCGCCGGTGCAGGGTGTCGATCTCCCGGTTCTGCTCCTCCCGCTGAGCCTGCACCGCACGCGCGTCCGCCCGGTGGTCGAGGGGATCGACCCGTTCGGCCTTGAGCACGTCGTCGATCAGGCCCTGAAGCTGGTTGGGCAGCAACGACACCTCGGCCCGCATCTGCGCGGCCAGCCCGGTCTGCTTGGCCGCCAGGCACATGCGCAGTCCCAGCTCGGCGGCGGCCGGACCGGGCAGGGCCGCGGCCAGCAGCGCGATGTCGCCGTAGACCCGGCGGAACGCCGTCGACAACGGGGTACGGGCCCGGGAGATCACCCCCCACCGGCTCCGGATCCCCTCGGCGACCGTCAGCGCCCGCCCCGCGAGCCCGACCGCGCGATCGTTCCCGTGCCCGGTCAGCGCGAGCAGCTCGGCGAGCGTGAGCGCCAGCGACAACTCGTAGACGTCGTGCTGGGGGTCGGCGATCCGGAACTCCTCCAGATGCGCCAGCGCCGCGGTCATCCGGGTGACGGCCTCGTCGGTGTCGCCGGTGGCCTGGTCGGCCAGCGCCAGGATGAAGCCGTAGCGGTGCCGGGTCGAGTAGGAGCTGGCCTCGGTCGACTCCCAGTAGGTCTGGGCCAGCTCGCCGAGCGCGCTGTGCACCTCGGCGGCCTGGCCCAGCTCCAGCAGGCAGGCGCCGGTCTCGAAGTCGACGTCGCCGGCGCACGGCTCCGCGCCGCTGGCGAAGAAGAACTCGCGGTCCAGGGCTGCCGCCAGGGCCAGCGCGTCCGCGGGCCGCCCCGACGCCCGGAGGCTGCGGATCAGCCGGTAGGTCACGGTGACCTCGGTCCACCTGTCGCGCACCGGCCCGTCGGCCGGACGGATCTCGGCGAGCGCCGTCCCGTACAGCTCCTCGACGGCGGGCGTCGCGTCCAGCGGATGACCCAGGTAGGCGCAGAACCGCAGGATGGTGGCCGCGTTCGCGTTGCCGTCGCTGCGGAAGGACCAGTCGTGGTCGACCTGTCCCGTCCATTCACGGCGGGTGGTCGCCTCGACCAGGTACCGCTCGACCGCGATCCGGAGCAACGCCTCCTCGTTGTCGAACACCCGGGCCTTGTGGTCGTCCTTGCGCACGATGACCAACGCCTGCTCGGCGTCGTGGGCGAGCCGCAGCATGGTGTCGCGGGCCAGGGCGCGGCGTACCGCGTCGGCGAGGGCCTGGGTCACGTCGGGACACTCCACTTCCGGTGGTCGCGATGACGTCGGCAGCGCGGCCCGCAGCTCGGACAGGCAAGCATGCCGGCGAGGGCGCGCAGGGCCGCCGCGTCGGGCGTGGCGACCAGGTGGACGTACGGCAGGCTGCCCACCAGCGCCGGCGCGTACGGGGTGAACCCGGGATCGCCGGCCTTCGGGTGTCCCCAGATCACCGCGTGGGCCAGCCGGGACAGTCGGCTGACCTGGGCCACCAGGGGCGTCGGGTCGGCCAGCTCCCACCCGTCGGAGACGATCACCAGGTGCGCCGAGCGCACGACGCGGTGGCCGCCCCACACCCGGCCGAAGGCGGTGACGGCGCTCCCGAGCCGGGTGCCGGCGTCCCAGTCCGTGCGGCGGGCGGCCAGCGCGCGCAGCGCCGCCTGCGGATCGCGGGACCGCAGCTCCCGGGTGATCCGGTCGAGTCGGGTGCCGATGGTGAACACCTCGGTGGTCAGCGGTGCGGCGGCGACCGCCGCGTACCCGAACCGCAGCAGCAGAGCGCGGTACGCCCGCATCGAGTAGCTGAGGTCGAGCAGCAGGACCAGGCGACGTCGCGCGTGGAGACGACGGCGGTACCACAGCCGGGTCGGCTCACCCGCGGTCCGCATCATCGTCCGCGCGGTGCGGGACACGTCGACGTGCCGCCGCCCGCCGGAGGCACGTCGCATCGTGCGGCGCAGCGGAACCGCCGTGGTGAACGCCGCGACGAAGGACGCCAGTTCGGCGCGGTCGGCGGCGCTCAACGTCCACGGTGGGGCGGTCGCCAGCCGCTCGCCGGAGCCGGCCCGGGACCGGGCCGATCCCGGGTCGGCGGTGTCGTCCCGACCCGGCTCCTCGACCGTCGCCGGGCGGACCCGCACGGGGCCGGGCAGCGCGGAGTCGCCCGGCCCGGTGGACGCGGCCGGCCCGAACCAGGCGGCGAACGCGGCGTCGAAGACGGGCAGGTCCTCGCGGCGCGAGCACAACGTCAACCGGGTCGCCCAGTAGACGGCGTCCCGGTCGAGCCGCTCGTACGCGCCGAGCGCGCGCATCGCGGTGGTCACCCGCGCCACCTCGACGCGGAGCCCGTCGGCGCGGAGCCGACCGGCGAACCCGACCAGGTCGCGGACCGGGTCGTCGTCCGACGTCACGGGGCCTCCGCGCGCAGGACGTCGCGGACGGTCTCCTGGTCCTCGCGCTGCTTGACCAGCACCCCGAGCGCGTCGTCGGCGGCCTCGGCGACGGTGCGCCGGCCGAGCGCCGCGGCGGCCCGGGCGAAGGCGATCGACTCGGCGACCCCGGGCGGTCGCACCAGCGACAGTTGCCGCAGCTTGGCCATGGCGGCCGCGATCTGCACCGCCAACGGCGTGTCCGCCACCTCCGGCACGTTGCGCCGGATGATCTCCGCCTCGTCCTCCTCGGTCGGATGGTCGACCCAGTGGTAGACGCACCGCCGTTTGAGGGCGCCGTGCACCTCCCGGGTGCCGTTGGAGGTGAGGACCACGAACGGAGGCTCGTCGATCGTGATGGTCTGGTAGTCGGGAATGGTGAGCGTCTCGCCTTCGAGGACCTCCAGCAGGAATGCTTCGAACTCGTCGTCGGCCCGGTCGATCTCGTCGACGAGCAACACCGACGGACGTTGCTGCACGGCCCGCAGAATGGGCCGGGGGATCAGGAATTCCTTGCGGTAGATCGACTCGCCGTCCGGGGTGCCGCGCAGATGCAGCAGTTGGCGGGTGAAGTCCCACTCGTAGAGCGCCTGGGACCGGTCGATGCCGCTGTGGCACTGCAACCGGATCGGTGTGACGCCGAGCAGTTCGGCGATCTTCCTGGCCAGCACCGTCTTTCCCACGCCCGGGTCGCCTTCGAGGAACAGCGGCAGCTTGAGTCTCATCGCGAGGAAGACCGCCGCGGCGAGTCCGGGATCGGCCAGGTAGTTCAACCTCGCGAGTTCCTCCGCGATCCGTTCCGGGGTGGAGAAGGAAGCGTTCGGCATCGGTCGAGATTCGGCCCGGGGCCGTACGCCTGTCGATCCTATGAACGGGTGAGCCGCCGTTACCGGTCGACCGAGCGGGCGCGCCACGACACGTGCCGACCGGCCCGCCGGGCGGTCCTTCCGAGCGATTCCGCAGGTGTCGCGAATGCGGTGGAGCCGGCCGGGCGACGTGCGGTCGGATCCGTGTTGACCGGCCACGATGCACGGTCCGACGCCGGGAGCGCCAGCGACCGACGAACGTCGTTGTCGTCTAGAGTGCGAGGCGCGGTCGCGACTTCTCGGCCCGTCCGCGACGAGTTCCGCGAAGGAGAAACATGGTCAGTTTCGACGCTGTCGCCCTTCCGACTTGCGAGCCGAAATTCCGTCCGCGGGCGACAGCCGAGCAGATCCTCGCCTGGATCTCGTCGCCGCCGATGCGGGCGCTGGTCGAGGAGTACGGCGACGCCCTGCCGTCGGCCGGCGTGGGCGAGCTGCTGGAGTGGCTGGACGCGTTCTCCGACCGGCACTGGGACTTCCGCAAGCGGGGCAACGTCGAGCGCGACCAGGTGACCGCGCCGACGTTCGAGCCGGCCCGGGCGGCGCTCGTGCTCGCCGCGGCGACCGCCCTGCGTCTCGTCGAGCCGGTCGACCCGCCCCGGGCGGCGTACGACCACCTGCTCGTCCTGGGTGGTCTCGGGCGGGCCTGCCTGCAACGCACCGAACACGCTGCCCGGCTCGTCCGCGACGGTGTCGTCTCCGTCGGCGAGGTGGCGGCGCTGGGCAGCTTCCGACCGCTCACCGAGCCGGAGACCACACTGCCCGGCCTGGCCGACGGTCGGTTCGAGATGGACGCGATGGACGTCGGCGCGCGCCACGCGTTCGGGCTCACCGAGCCGGCGCGCGACGAGTCCTCCGAGGGGGCCGTGACGCACCGGTCCTGGCGGGTGCGCACCTACCGCCCCGCCGGCGGCCCGCCGGTGCAGGTGCTCGCCGCACCGTCCAGCGAGCCCGAGCTGCGTCGCGCCAACACCCCCGACACGTACGACTTCTGGGCCCGGCGCTCCCGCCTCCGCCCGTCGGACCGGATCCTCGTCGTCACCTCGCCGATCTACGTGCCGTTCCAGCACAGCGACGCGATCCGCATGCTGGCGGCGCGCTACGGCTGCGGAATCGACACGGTCGGGTTCGATCCGGCGCGGGCCACCGTGCCGCTCGCGCCGGACGCCACCAACCCCGACCGCTACCTCCAGGAGATCCGGTCGGGGATCCTGTCGATGCAGCGGCTGCACCGGGCGCTGGCCGGGAGTCTGGCCGCGTGACGGCGACGGTCTTCGCCGCGGTCCCGTTGCCCACCACCGGGCCGCCGGCGGGCCGGGCGGACGGGTCCGGCGTCGGCTCCGGTCCACCGGACCGGGCCGGGATCGCCGAGGGGATCGCCTCCTGGGTGGACTCACCGGCCATGGCCGCGCTGCTGGCCGAGTTCGGTGGTGGACCGCGGCCGGTCGGTCCGCTCGGCGACCGGCTGGACGCGCTGGAGGAGTTCTCCGCCCGGTGGGACCACCGCAAGGGGCGGCTGGAGCGGCACCAGGTGGTGGGGGAGAGCTTCGCCGCCGACACCGACGCGCGCATCCGGTCGGCGGCGAGGTCGTTGGGCCTGGCCGGCCGGGTGACGCCGCGGGGCCGGTCGTTCGACCACGTCCTGGTGCTCGGTGGTGGCGTCCGCACCATGATGGCCCGCGCGCATCTGGCCGCCACGATCCTGCGCCGGGGGGTCCGCGCCGGCTCGGTCGCGGGGCTGGGCAGCCTGCGGCCGATTCCGGAGCAGAACGTGGTCGCCGCGGGGCTCGGGCTGGGCGCCGTCGCGACCGAGGGCGACGCGGTCGACGAGGCGCTGCGGCACGCCTTCGGCGCGGCGCCCGCCACCGAGCGGCGCTCCGGCACGACCGGGGCCGGCCAGCCCTGGTGGGTCCGGTCCCACCGGGACGTGGACCCGCCGGTGCACGTGCTGGCCGCACCGTCGACCCGGCCGGGCGAGCGGGCCAACACGGCGGACACGTTGGTCGGCTGGGCGGAACTGGTGCGGCCGGCGTCGGTCGGCGTGCGGCTGCTGGTGGTCACGACCGACATCTTCGTGCCGTTCCAGCACTGTGACGCGGTCCGGCTGCTGGGCCTGCGGTACGGCTGCGCGGTGGAGACGGTGGGCTTCGACAGCGGCGACGATCCCTGGGTCCCGCCGCCGGCGACCTCCGCGATCCTTCAGGAGGTCCGGTCCGCCATCCGGTCCATGCGGGTGTTGTACCAGGCGGTCGCCTGAGCGGTCAGCCCCGGTCCAGCGGGACGACCTCCGTCGGGTCGTCGGCCGGCTCCCGGGGCGCGGGTGGTGGCGGCGCGGTGACCGGCGGGGCGCTCCCGGCCCGCTGTTTGTCCGGTGTCCAGGCGAACGCGAGCGCGCCGCCGACCAGCGCCAGCAGCATGCCGATGACGAACCCGCCGAGGTTCGAGGTGAGCCAGGAGACCAGCCCGAGCAGCAGCGACAGCAGCGCGTAGAAGACGCGTTGCTGCGGGGTGGCGACCAGCAGCGCCCCGCAGAGCACGAGGACCGCCGGGACCAGGTAGGCGGCCAGTCCCTGCGGCCCGACGTGCAGCAGCACCCCGAGCGGCGCGCGCAGCGTCACCAGCATCTCGATGCCGCCGAGCGCGATGAGCAGGCCGGCGGTGAACGGGCGGGCCCGCCGCCAGCGGCGCCAGCGCCCGCCGGGGCGGGCGGCCGGCGCCGCGTGCTGTCCGACGGTCATCGTCAGCACCCGTCGGAGCTGAAGCCCATGTGCAGGTTGGGCAGCGTGAAGACCGCGGCGGTGGTGGCGTAGTTGTTCTGCCGCAGGTTGGTGATCGTCACCGAGTCGGCCTGCTGGGCGAAGACGCCGGGGTTGCCCTTCACGCCGGGGACCTGGTCGACGGTGCTGGCGTCCTGCCCGACGTTGATGTTGCGGAACGAGGCGTTGCCGGCGACCTCGTCGCCGTCGACGACGAGCGTGCGGGCGGAGACCGGCTTGCCGGAGCCGCCCGCGGTGATCCGCAGGTTGATTCCGCCCAGGCTGATGCTCTGGCAGAGGTTGGTCAGTTCGGCCTTGTCGATGGCCGACACGATCACCACCACCTGGCCGCCGGTGTCGCCCTGGTTGGGGCTGTCCGGGATCATCTGGTCGAGCGTGGCGAACTGCTCGAAGCCGGTGCCTTCGAGTTTGTCGGCGGTGACGGTGAACGGCATGCCGGAGATGGCGAACTGCGCGCCGAGCACACCCTGCGCGGTCAGCACGACCATGCCGGCGGCGCCGGCCGCGACGGCGCCGAGCGTGACGGCGAAGCGGCGCCAGCGTACGCCGCTGCTCGGCTGGCCGGGCTCGATCGGTGCGGTCTGCTCCGACATGGCGGCTTCCTTTCGAGATCAATTCATTTGCGACGATGTGAATTGGCTTCGCAGGATTTCGCGCCAGGGGCGCAGGCCGAAGTTACCGCTGAGTAAAGTGGCGGTCAACAGAGAGTTCGCCGGCATGTGCCAAATGCGGCCAAAGTGAAAAACCGCAGCGGTTTCTCACCGGATCGTCAGTCGGCCGCACACGGCGCGGTCGTGCTCGGGCCGTCGTCCGGGCCGGCGTGCCGGGTGGCCCGGCGCGCGCCCTCGGGCCCGAGGAACGGCGCGGTGGCCGCGTACGTGAGCACCGGCAGCAGCAGCGGCAGCTCCTCGGCCCGTCCCTGCGCCACCCGGGCGCGGATGGTGGCGTGGATGCCGCCGACCACGGTGGACACCAGCACGTCCCGGTCCACCCCGGCGACCGCCGGCCCCGGTCCGGCGTCGGCGAAGAACCGGCGGAAGCTGTGCAGCAGCGCGTCGCGTTCCCGGCGGGCGTCCGGGCCGGCGGCGTCCACCTCGACCAGCGCCATCCGGGCGAAGGCGGGCACGCTGGCCAGCACGTCGAGCAGGGTGCGCAGCGCGGCCCGGGCGGCGTCCGGCCAGGCCGGCCCGGCGTCGGCGTAGGCGGTCTCCATGAGTTGCGAGACCACCGCGATGCCGTGCCGGTAGGTGGCGAGGAACGCGTCCTGCTTGCCGCTGAACAGGGCGTAGAAGGCCGGCCGGGTGACGCCTGCGGCATGGCAGATGTCGGTGACCCGGGCGTTGTCGTACCCCCGGGTGGCGACCTCGCGGACCAGCCCGTCGAAGAGGCGGTCGCGCTGGGTCGCGGCCACCTCCTCGGCCGGTACCCGCCGGGGCCCGCGCTTGATGGCGCGGTCCGGATCGCGGCCGTGTCGGGCACCCGGCAGCGGTGCCGGCGGCGGCGGGCTCTGCATGGTCAAGATATCGCCCTTCCGTGATGCGTTGACTTTACGACCCTCTGAGGTTTATAACTTTCGACACGCTCAGTTCACAGCCCGTCACCATTGGTGATCACCACGGAAGGGCTCGAACGGCGTCATTATCGCCGTCCGGCTCCACCACCACCCCCGTCCCACCGCCGGAAGGAACCACCATGCCCAGGTACGGACGCATCGGCGCGGGCCTCGCCGCCCTGGCGCTGCTGACCGGTCTGGTCGGCGCCACCCCCGCCACCGCCGCCCCCTCCACCTCGCTGGCCAGCGCCGTGCTGACCTACCCCACCGCGGCCGGCACCGCCGTGTCGGTAAACGACGTCATCCAGGCCAGCCTGAAGACCGGCACCAACGCGACGTTCTACTCCTCGGCCAGCGGCACCACCGGGGTCAAGTGCGCCGCGTCCACGTTCAGCGCCAAGGTGCTGACCAACCCGACCGCTCCCGGCACCGCCACCGAGAGCCTCACCGCGCAGTCGTTCACGAGCTGCACCAGCAACATCATCGGCACCACCGGCGTGCAGAGCGTGACCGTCAACAACCTGCCGTACACCACGTCGGTCACCAGCGGCGGCGTGGTCACCATCTCCGGCACCGCGACCGCGCCGATCCAGAGCACGGTGGTGCTGAACTCGCTGCTCGGCCCGATCACCTGCGTCTACCGGACCAGCACCAACAAGCTGACCGGCGTGGCGGCCAACGCCACCAACTCGATCGCGTTCACCAACCAGACCCTGACCAAGTTCTCCGGCACGTCGCTCTGCTTCAGCACCGCGTACTTCACCGCGACGTACTCGCCGGTGCGCGACACCAGCAAGACCGGCAGCCCGGCGGTCTTCGTCAACTGACCACCCGGCCCACGGGCCGGTGCGCGGCGGTTCGCCGTGCACCGGCCCCCCGCCGTGCCGACCTGATCGGGTACGTGGTGTCAGGTGGGCGGGGTCGCCGCGCGACACAGTGACAGTTGTCCCGGCCCCGGCGCGGTGGCAGCGTGCGGGAACCAGACCCGCCGCTGAAGGGTGCGCGATGACCGACGACCTGCTGGCCCGGCACCGGGCCGTGCTCCCGTCCTGGATGCCGCTCTACTACGCGGAACCACTCGAACTGGTCGCCGGCTCCGGCCGCCGGGTGACCGACTCGGCCGGCCGCAGCTACCTGGACTTCTTCGGCGGCGTGCTGACCAACATGATCGGCTACGACATCCCGGAGATCCGCGAGGCGGTGGAGCGGCAACTGCGCACCGGCCTGGTGCACAGCTCCACGCTCTACCTGATCCGGCAGCAGGTCGACCTGGCCGAGAAGATCGCCCGGCTCTCCGGCATCCCGGACGCCCGCGTCTTCTTCACCAACTCCGGCACCGAGGCGAACGAGGCGGCGCTGCTGGTCGCCACCAACCACCGCCGCTCGCACCAGATCCTCGCGGTGCGCAACAGCTACCACGGCCGGTCGTACGCGACCATGGGCGTCACCGGCAACCGCGGCTGGACGGCCAGCGCGCTCAACCCGTTGCAGGTGGCCTGGCTGCACTCCGGTGAGCGGCTGCGCGGCCTGCTGGCCCGGCTCGACGCCGCCGACCGGGTGGACGCCGCGGTCGAGGACCTGCGCGAGGTGCTCGCCACCCAGACCGCCGGCGACGTGGCCTGCCTGATCGCCGAGCCGATCCAGGGCGTCGGCGGCTTCACTTACGCCCCGGACGGGCTGTTCGCGGCCTGGAAGAAGGTGCTCGACGAGCACGGCATCCTGCTCGTCAGCGACGAGGTGCAGACCGGCTGGGGGCGCACCGGCGAGCACTTCTGGGGCTACCAGGCGCACGGCGTCACGCCGGACCTGCTCACCTTCGCCAAGGGCATCGGCAACGGCTTCGCGCTGGCCGGCGTGGTGGGCCGGGCCGAGGTGCTGGAGACGGTGCCGGCGATCAGCTTCTCCACGTTCGGCGGCAACCCGGTCTCCACCGCCGCCGGCAACGCGGTGCTCGACTACCTGCTCGACCACGACCTCCAGGCCAACGCCGCCCGGGTCGGCGCGATCCTCGCCGACGGCCTGCGGGCCGCCACCGCCGGCCTGGACCGGGTCGCCGAGGTCCGCGGCAAGGGCCTCATGCTGGCCGTCGAGTTCGTCCGCCCCGGCACCGTCGAGCCGGACCCGGAGCTGACCACCCGGGTCTTCGAGGCGTGCCGGGCCGGCGGTCTGCTGGTCGGCAAGGGCGGCCTGTACGGCAACGTGGTGCGGATGGGCCCGCCGCTGACGCTGACCGAGGACGAGGCCCGCGAGGGCCTGGCCGTCCTGGTCGACGCGATCCGGACCTGCGTGGCGGTGGCGGCATGACCGTGATCGGGCACTACGTCGACGGCAAGCGGACCACCGGGGACTCCGAGCGGCGCGGGGACGTCTTCGACCCGGCCACCGGCCGGCGTACCGGTCGGGTGGCGCTCGCCGGGACCGCCGACGTGGCCGGCGCGGTGCAGGCCGCCGAGCGCGCGGCCCGCGGTTGGCGGGACGCCTCCCTGGCCCGGCGCACGGCGGTGCTGTTCGCCGTCCGGGAGCTGGTGCACGCCCGCCGGGACCGGCTCGCCGAGGCGATCACCGCCGAGCACGGCAAGGTCCTGGCGGACGCCGCCGGCGAGGTCCAGCGCGGCCTGGAGGTGATCGAGTACGCCTGCGGCATCGCCCCGGCGCTGCGCGGCGGGTTCAGCGAGAACGTCTCCACCGAGGTCGACTCGTACAGCCTGCGGCAGCCGCTGGGCGTGGTCGCGGTGATCTCCCCGTTCAACTTCCCGGTGATGGTGCCGCTCTGGTTCGTGCCGGTGGCGATCGCCTGCGGCAACGCGGTGGTGCTCAAGCCCAGCGAGAAGGACCCGAGCGCGGCGTTGCTGCTGGCCGAGTGGTTCACCGAGGCGGGTCTGCCCGACGGGGTGTTCAACGTGGTCAACGGCGACAAGGAGGCGGTCGACGCACTGCTCGACCACCCCGGCGTCCGGGCCGTGTCGTTCGTCGGCTCCACCCCGGTGGCCCGGTACGTGCACCAGCGCGGCGCGCTGTCCGGCAAGCGGGTGCAGGCGCTGGGCGGGGCGAAGAACCACATGGTGGTGCTTCCCGACGCCGACCTGGACCTGGCCGCCGACGCCGCGGTCAACGCCGGTTTCGGCTCGGCGGGGGAGCGGTGCATGGCGATCTCCGCGCTGGTCGCGGTGGAGCCGGTGGCCGACGCGCTGGTGGCCCGCATCGCCGCGCGGATGGGCCGGCTGCGCACCGGGGACGGCCGGCGCGGCTGTGACATGGGGCCGCTGGTCACCGCCGCGCACGCGGAGCGGGTCCGCAGCTACGTGGAGTCCGGGATCGCGGCCGGCGCGGTGCCGGTGGTGGACGGGCGGGACGTCACCCCGGACGGCGAACCCGGCGGCTTCTGGCTCGGCCCGACGCTGTTCGACCACGTCACGCCGGAGATGTCGATCTACACCGACGAGATCTTCGGCCCGGTGCTGGGCGTGCTGCGGGTCGGCTCGTACGACGAGGCGGTGGAACTGGTCAACGCCAGCCCGTACGGCAACGGCACCGCGATCTTCACCAACGACGGCGGCGCGGCCCGGCGCTACCAGCACGAGGTGGAGGCCGGCATGGTCGGCATCAACGTGCCGATCCCGGTGCCGATGGCGTACTACTCCTTCGGCGGCTGGAAGGCGTCGCTCTTCGGCGACCTGCACGCGCACGGCGCCGACGGGGTGGCGTTCTTCACCCGGGGCAAGGTGGTCACCAGCCGCTGGCTCGACCCGCGCCACGGCGGGGTCAACCTCGGCTTCCCCACCCAGACCTGAGCAGCCGCAGCAGCCCCGCCCCGGCCAGGTACGCGACAAGCGCCGGGACGGGCAGGCCGAGCGGCTCCGGCGCGGCCTTCGGCGCGAGGCTGTTCAGCAGCAGGCCGGCGACCAGCCCGGCGTACCCGATGACGGCGAGCGTGGTGCGCAGCCGCCGGCCGCCGTCGCCGGCCGGCCCGGTCGGGGGTGGGCGGCGGGTGCGGGCCTCGACCGGGCCGAAGACGGCGACCAGCGCGGCCAGCACCACGGTCAGGGCGAGCAGCCACGGCACCCGCCAGCCCCACCAGGCCGCCGAGCCGACCGGGGGAGTGGGCAGCACGCCGAGCGCGGCCAGCAGGCCGATCAGCAGGATCGCGGCGGTCAGGTGCCACAGGAAGACGGTGAGCACCACCGCGTTGACCGCGATCACCGCCTGCCACCGGCCGGGCCGCCGCAGCCAACGGCCGGCCGGGCGGCGCAGCAGCACGATCAGCCCGAGCTGGGCGGTGGCGGCGGCGAGCAGCGCCAGACTCGGCGGCGCGGCGTTGTCCAGCCGTTCGCCGGGCACGTGCAGCATCGCCACCGGGTACGGCCCGACCACGGTCAGCAGCACCAGCGCGACCAACCCGACCGCCAGCAGCGTGCCGCCGGCCCGGCGGCCCAGTGGCAGCCGGCGACGGCGCAGACCGGCCCGTTCGGCGGCGGCGCCCGGGTCGGGGTCGGCGGGCGCGGCCGTGCGGTCCGGGCCCGGGGCGGCAGTTCCGGCGGGGTGGGCCGCCGACCGGCTCGCGTCGAACCAGGCGAAACCGAGCTGGTGCACGGCCAGCCAGGCGAACAGGTAGTTGCCGTCGGCCAGGACCGCCGGGCCGAGAAGCCGACCGAGGTCGCCGAGCGCGACGAGCGCGACCAGCACCACCGGCACGGCCAGCCCGAACCGGCGGTGCAACGCGGTCATCGGCGGGGTCAGCGCCACCACCACGAAGTAGGCGACCAGGAACCAGAGCGGGATGGTCGCGAACCAGACCACGGTCCGGACCTGCGCCGGGTCGGCGCCGCGCGCCGAGGCGACCGCCGCGCCGGCGACCAGCACCAGCAGCAGCGTGGTGGTCGGCCGGACCAGCCGGGCGCTGCGGTCGACCAGCCAGCCGGTCGCGGTCCCGCCCCGGCCGCGGCGGGCGGCCAGCGAGGCGGCGTTGGCGTAGCCACCGACCAGGAAGAACACCGGCATCACCTGGGCCAGCCAGGTCAGCGGCCAGGCCCAGGGCAGGTCGGCCAGCGCCGAGTGACCGGCCGGGCGGCCGTGGTCGTACCCGATCGCGGTCACGCCCCAGTGGCCGAGCACGACCATCGTGATGGCCAGCGCCCGGAGCAGGTCGACGTAGCGCTCCCGCTCCGGCGGCGTGCGCTCGGCGAGCTGCCGCAGGCGGCGCATGGACCCAGGCTATGCCAGTCGGCTCCGGCCGGGACGGATAACGGATCGGTCATGAGGTCTTGTGGTCCGCGTCGCGTCGGCGTAGAAATTCTTCAACGAAAATGTGCCCCGTGAAGAGAAGCGACGGAGTCACCGAGGAGATGCGATGAACAGGCGTGAGATCCTCCGGCGCAGTGCCGCCGCCGGTCTGCTGGCCACCCCCGCCGCCGGGCTGCTCGCCGGCTGCGCCACCTCCGGTGGCGACGACAAGGGCGACGGCGGCACGTACCAGGGCACCAAGAGCGAGCAGAACCCGCTCGGCGTCAAGGAGGACGCGCCGCTGGAGGTGGTGATCTTCAACGGCGGCTTCGGCGAGGAGTACGCCAAGGCCCACGAGGCGATGTACAAGGAGAAGTACCCGAAGGCGGAGATCAAGCACTCGGCCACCCAGGAGATCAGCAAGACGCTCCAGCCGCGCTTCGTCGACGGCAGCCCCCCGGACGTGGTCAACAACTCCGGCGCCGGCCAGATCGACTTCAACGGTCTGGTCTCGCAGAACGCGCTGGCCGACCTCGGTGAGCTGCTCGCCGCGCCCAGCCTCGACGTTCCGGGCAAGACGGTCAAGGACACGCTGCTGCCCGGCACCGTCGAGGTCGGCTCCTACGACGGCAGGTTCCTGGTGCTCAACTACACCTACACGGTGTACGGCATCTGGCACTCGACCAAGCTCTTCGCCGACCGCGGCTGGAGCTACGCCAAGACCTGGGACGAGCACATCGCGCTCTGCCGGCAGATCAAGGCCGCCGGCATCGCCCCCTGGACGTACGCCGGCCTGCACCCGCGCTACATGAGCTGGCCGGTGATCTCCACCGCGATCAAGCTGGGCGGCCCGTCGGTCGCGCTGGCCATCGACAACCTGGAGCCCAACGCCTGGAAGTCGGACGCCATGAAGACGGCCGCCGACGCCTGGCACCAGATCGTCAAGGACAAGTTCATCCTCGCCGGCTCCCCGGGCCTGGACCACAAGCAGTCGCAGACCGCCTGGTGCCAGGGCAAGGCCGCGTTCATCTCCTGCGGCTCCTGGCTGGAGAGCGAGCAGAAGGACGTCACCCCGGCCGGCTTCAACATGACGGTCGCGCCGACGCCGAGCCTGGGCAGCGGCGACAAGCTGCCGTTCGAGGCGATCCGGGGCACCGCGGGCGAGCCGTTCATGGTGCCGGCGAAGGCGAAGAACGTGGCCGGTGGGCTGGAGTACTTCCGGACCATGCTGTCGCGCAAGGGCGCCCAGGACTTCACGAAGAAGGTCGCCAGCCTGCCCGTGGTCGCCGGCGCCACCGACGGCGTCGAGCTGCCGTTCGGGCTGGCCACGGTGGTCAAGGCGCTGGACGCGTCCGGCGCCAACGGGTTCAACTGGGTCTACAACAACTACTACCGCAAGCTGGAGCGCAACCTGGTCGACGCGGCCTGTGGCGAGTTCTTCAGCGGCCGGATCTCCCCGACCGAGTTCCTCGACCAGTGCCAGCGGGGCGCCGACTCGATCGCGCAGGACAACTCCGTCAAGAAGTACAAGCGGGCCGCGTGACGATCGGATGCGACACGGCCGACTCCCGCTGATCCTCAGCTTCCTGCTGCCACCGCTGGCGATCTACGGCATCTTCGTGCTCTCGCCGTACCTCCAGGCGTTCCAGATCTCGACCACCGACTGGCTGGGCTACTCCGCGCAGGCCGACCAGGTCGGCCTGGCGAACTTCCGCACCCTGCTGCACGACGGGTACGTCTGGAACGCGTTGAAGAACAACGCGATCCTGCTCGCGGTGGTCCCGGTGGTGACCATCGCGCTGGGTCTCTTCTTTGCCAGCATGCTCACCATGGGCGGGCGCAGGGGCCGCGCCGGGGTGACCGGGGTACGCGGCACCGCGCTCTACCGGCTGGTCTACTTCTTCCCGCAGGTGCTCTCCGTGGTGATCATCGCGTTGCTGTGGAAGGAGATCTACAGCCCGACCAGCGGCCTGCTCAACGGCGCCCTGCGCGCGATCGGGCTGGCCGACCCGCCGGCCTGGCTGGGTGATCCGCGGTTCGCGTTCTGGTGCGTGCTGGCCGTGATGGTGTGGAGCAACGTCGGGTTCTACGTGGTGCTGTTCGGCGCCGCCATGCAGGCCATCCCGCGCGACATCTACGAGGCGGTGCTGCTCGACGGCGCGTCCCGCGCCACCATGCTGCGGAAGATCACCATCCCGCTGCTCTGGGACACCATCCAGGTGGCCTGGATCTACCTGGCCATCGCCGCGCTTGACGGTTTCATCCTGGCGCAGCTCATGACCAACGGCGGGCCGAACTTCTCCTCCGACGTGATCGGCCTGCGGATGTACGACACCTCGTTCGGCAGCGAGAACAAGTTCGGGTACGCCTCCGCGATCGGCGTGGCCATGTTCTTCCTGACCCTCTCGGTGGCGGTGCTGGCGCTGCGCACCGCCCGGCGTGATCGGATCGAGTACTCGTGAGCACAGCGCAGGCCCGGGTGCCGGCCGACCGTCCGCCGCGCCGCGAGACGGGCGTGGCCAACGTCTTCTCGCACGGCTTCCTGCTGCTCTGGGCCGCGATGACCATCCTGCCGCTGGCCTGGATGCTGCTCAGCTCGTTGAAGAGCAACGGCGAGATCATCGCCGACCCGTGGGGCCTGCCGGAGGCGCTGCGGTTCGACAACTGGGCGCGCGCCTGGACCACCGCCCACATCGGCCGGTTCTTCCTGAACAGCCTGGTGGTGGTGGCCGGCTCGCTGAGCCTGACCATGCTGCTCGGCGCCACCGCCGCGTACGTGTTCGCCAGGTACGAGTTCCGCGGCCGCCAGGTGGTGTACTACCTGTTCGTCGGCGGCATGATGTTCCCGGTGTTCCTGGCCCTGGTGCCGCTCTTCTTCGTGGTGCGCAGCGTCGGCCTGCTCGGCACCTGGCCGGGGCTGATCCTGGTCTACACGGCGTACTCGCTGCCGTTCACGGTGTTCTTCCTGACCGCCTTCTTCCGGACGCTGCCGACCTCGGTGGCGGAGGCCGCGATGATCGACGGTTGCGGCCACTTCCGGCTCTTCTTCCGGGTGATGCTGCCGATGGCGCGACCGGGACTGATCAGTGTCGGCATCTTCAACTTCCTCAGTCACTGGAACCAGTTCCTGCTGCCGCAGGTGCTCATCCCCGGCGACGGGCCGAACCGGATGCTCGCCCAGGGCCTGAGTTCGCTGGCGGTCAGCCAGGGTTACGCCGGCGACTACGCCCAGCTCTTCGCCGGGCTCACCATCGCGGTGCTGCCGGTGCTGGTGGTCTACGTGGCGTTCCAGCGGCAGATCCAGGCCGGCCTGACCGCCGGGCAGCTCAAGTGAGGTGGTGGTTGCCACAGGCAACGGGACAGTGCGGATGATCGCGCTCCAATAAGGTGGGCCGGCACACTCACCTTGTTGACAGGAAACTCCATGTTCTTTCTCATCTACACGCTGTTGTTGCTGCTCGGCGGCATCGCGATGGTCGCCGTCGGCGTCGCCATCAAGGAGCAGGGGACCGGGTCGCGCGTCCTCAACGTGATCGTCGGCCTGGCCTTCTTCGCGTATGGCTTCTACCTGCTGTTCCTCTTCGACGGCGGTAGCTACCGGATCTTCTTCTACGTCTTCATCCTGCCGATCCTGCTGATCGTGCGCGCGGTGAAGGCCCGCCGGGAGGCTCGCGAGCAGGCCGCCGCGCACCAGTTCGCCGGCGCGCCGCAGCCCCAGTACGGGCAGCCCGTGTCCCAGGGCTGGCAGCCGGCCCAGCCGGGGAATTCGGCCCAGCCGGGTCACCCGACTCAGCAGGGATGGTCCGGCGGCCCGATCGGCTGACCAGGCTTGCCCAGGGCGCCGGTCGACCTCGTGTCGGCCGGCCCCCCGCTCGCCCGGCGACACGCGCCGCCTGTCCGATTTTGATCCGCGCGGTGGACAGGGTGACCCGTGGCGTCGGCCGCGCCCGGATCGGGCAATGCGTCGAGGTGAGTTCCGGGCGTCGGACGGTGAGCCCTCAGGGCGGTACGAAGTGCCTACGAACTTGAGTACAGGGATGGGCCACCGCGTTGACCCACCTATGCGCTCAAGTTCGTAGGCACTTCGACCGGAGGTACGTCCCGGGACGATCGCCACCGTTGCTCCCGCCGGTGCGGGGTGGTCAGGCGGGGGGCGGGACGAGTCGGGCGTGCAGCGCCGCCGGGTCGGTGGCCTCGGGCAGGTCCCGGGCGGCGAGCCAGGCCGCGGCGGCGGCGCCGTCCCCGGCGGAGTGCAGCGGGGCGGCCGGCCAGCGGCGGGCCAGTTCGGCGCGGACGACGGTGGCCAGCGGGGTGTCGCCGGTGAGCAGGCCGCCGCCGAGCACCACCGGGTCGGTCGCGTCGGCGGGACGGATCCGGGAGACGCTCTCGGCCAGCAGCGCGGCGGCCTCGGCGATGATCGCCCTGGCGGCTTGCTCGCCCTGGCGGGCGGCGGTGACGACGAGTGGCGCGAGTCGGGCCAGGTTCACCGGCGGTCGTCGGGTGACCGCCTGCACCACGGCCCCGGCGGTCTCCCGGGGGCGGGGGGCCACCTCGGTCGAGCCGGTCAGTTCCGCCAGCACGCGGCGGGCCAGTTCCCCCGGCGCCTCGGCCCGGTCCAGGTCGGTCAGGAGCCGGCGGACCGCCTCCCGTCCCAGCCAGAACCCGGAACCCGCGTCGCCGAGCAGCCAACCGTGGCCGTCGGCGACGCGGTCCAGGCGGAGCGCGTGCACCTGGGCGGCGATCGCGCCGGTGCCGGCGATCAGCACGGTGCCGTCCGGGGCGGCCGTGCCGGAGGCGTACGCGACCAGGGCGTCGCCGTGCACCGTGTACGGGCAGCGCAGCCCCGCCTCGGCCCACGCCCGGTCGAAGGCGGCGCGTCCCTCGGGATCGGCGCGGAGGCGGCCGGCGCCGGCGAGGCCGATCACGCCGGCGCGTACCCGGGTCGGGTCGACCTCGGCGAGCGCCGCGCGGAGGGCGGCGAGCAGCTCGGCGGCGGCCCGGTCGGCGCCGTGGCTGGTCGGGTTGCCGCCCCCGGCCCGGCCGGTGCCCAGGCGTGCGCCGTCGAGGCTCACGGCGGTGGCGCGGGTGGACGTGCCTCCCACATCGAGGCCGACCACGACGGTGTCCGACATGGTCCTCATGCTGTCCGGCCAGGCCCTCCGCGCGCAAGATCGCGGCCGTGCGCCAGGTAACAGTTTGAAAACTTCGCCCACGCTCTTGACACGGAGGGGCCGTCAGTAAGAACTTTTACCACTAACAGTTAACACTCTTTTCCGAAAGGCTTTCGCCGATGGTCGAGCACGAGGTCGAGACCTCCGCGGCAACCGCGGTGGTCGATGCCGCGCCGGCCGACCGGCGGAGCGTCGACGGGGTGCTGGCCCGGGTCCGGGCCGGCGCGGGGGAGCTGACCGGGGCGCTGCGCCGGGTGGCCGAGCACGTGCTCAGCGACCCGGAGGCGGCGGCCCGGGCCACCATCGTCGAGCTGGCCGAGCGGAGCGGCACCTCACCGGCGACCATCACCCGGTTCTGCCGGGCGATGGGCTTCGAGGGCTACGCCGACCTGCGGCTCGGCATCGCCGCCGAGACCGGCCGGGCCCGCTCGGCGGGCTGGACCGTCGACATCGGCCGGGAGATCCAGCCCGGAGACCCGCTGTCCCGGGTGCTCGACCAGATCATGGCCGCCGACACGCGGGCCATGCACGACACCGCCGCGCTGCTCGACCTGCACGAGGTGGAGCGGGCGGCGATGGCCATCGCCGGGGCGAACCGGGTGAACATCTTCGGCGCCAGCGGCAGCGCGCTGGTCGGCGAGGAGATGCAGTTCAGCCTGCACCGTATCGGGGTGGCCGCCTGGGCCTGGAGCGACGTGCACGAGGGGCTGGCCAGCGCCGCGCTGCTGGGCGTCGGCGACGTCGCGCTCGGCATCTCGCACACCGGCCAGACCCGGGAGACGATCGAGCTGCTCGCCGAGGCGGGCAGTCGCGGGGCCACCACCGTCGCGCTGACCGGCTTCCCGCGCTCGCCGCTCGCCGAGCTGGCCGACATCGTGCTGGTCACCGCCAGTCAGGCCACCACGTTCCGGCCGGACGCGCTCTCCGCCCGGCATCCGCAGCTCGTCGTGCTCGACCTGCTCTACATCGCGGTGGCGCAGCGCACCCACGACCGCGCCCACGCGGCCTTCCGGCGTACCGCCCAGGCCGTCGACGGGCACAAGGCCGCCAAGGGGGCCCACTCATGATCAGTGCCCAGCGGTACGCGGACGCCGTCCGACCGGTCCTCGACCGGCTGGTGGACAGCCAGGCGGACGCGGTGGACCGGGCGGCGGACCTGATCGCCGGCGGACTGCGTGCCGGCGGCGTCCTCCAGGCGTTCGGCGCCGGCCACTCGGAGGCGTTCGCCGCCGAGCTGGTGGCCCGCGCCGGTGGCCTGGTCCCCAGCAACCGGCTCTCCCTGCACGACCTCGTGCTGCACGGCGACGCGCCCCGCGACGTGCTCGCCGACCCCAAGCTGGAACGGGACCCGACGGTGGCGCACCGGCTGTTCGGGTTGGCGGCGCCGCAGCCCGAGGACGTGTTCGTGGTCGCCTCGCAGTCCGGCATCAACGGCTCGGTGGTCGAGCTGGCGACGCTGGTCAAACGCGGTGGCCACCCGTTGATCGCGGTCACCTCGGTCGAGCACACCGCCCGGGTCGCCTCTCGGCACCCCTCCGGGCACCGGCTCGCCGACCTCGCCGACGTCGTGCTGGACAACGGCGCGCCGTACGGCGACGCACTGCTGCCGCTCGAGGGCGGCGGCGCGGTCTGTGCGGTCTCCTCGGTCACCGCGGCGCTGCTGGCGCAGCTGCTGACCGCGGAGGTCGTACGACGGTTCCACCAGGCCGGAGAGGTACCCCCTGTCTACCTCTCCGCCAACGTCCCCGGTGGGGACGAGCACAACAACGCCCTCGAGTCGCGGTACGCCGGGCGCCTCCGGCGAACCGCCTGACCCGACACCACAAGGAGAGACAAAGATGTCGGTTATCCCCGAGAAGTCCGACCTGAGCCGTCGGACGCTGCTCCAGCGCGCCGGCGCGGCCGGTCTGCTGGCCATCCCGGCGGCCGGTCTGCTCAGCGCCTGCGCCGGCAGTGAGCCGAGCAAGTCCGACGGCGGCGGCGCGGCCAAGAGCAAGGACAACCCGTTCGGCGTCAAGGACGGCAGCGCGGTCAAGGTGGTCGTCTTCAACGGCGGGCTGGGCGACCAGTGGGCCAAGGAGGACAAGGTCGTCTTCAACGCCAAGCACCCGAACGTCACGGTCAACATGTCTTCCACCCAGAAGATCAAGACCGAAGAGCAGCCCAAGATGGCGACCCAGCCGAGCGATCTGGTGATGAACTCGGGCGCCGACATGATGGACCGCAGCACGCTGATCAACGAGGGCGCCATCGAGCCGCTCGACGACCTGCTCACGGCGCCCGCCTGGGACGGCGAGGGCACGGTCGGCGACTCGCTGCTGCCGGGCACCGTCGGCGACGGCACCCAGAACGGCAAGTTCTACGTGGTGAACGTCGCGTACACGGTCTGGGGCAACTGGTACAACGCGGCGCTGTTCAAGAAGGAGGGCTGGACGGCGCCGACGACCTGGGACGAGTTCTTCGCCCTGGCGCCGAAGATCAAGGCCAAGGGCATGGCGCCGTACGTGCACGACGCGGCGCACGGCTACTACCCGCGCTGGGCGCTGTTCGCCAGCATCTGGAAGGCGGTCGGCAAGCAGGCCGTCGTCGACATCGACAACCTGAAGGACGGCGCCTGGAAGGCCGACGGGATCGTCGCCGCGCTGGAGCCGTGGGAGAAGCTGGTCAAGGACAAGCTGCTGCTGCCGGGCAAGCTCGACCACACCCAGTCGCAGCAGGCGTTCCTCGACGGCAAGGCGGCGTTCATCCAGGTCGGCACGTGGCTGAAGAACGAGATGGCGGCGACCATCCCGCCCGGTTTCGAGCTGACCATGTCGGACTACTGGAGCAAGGCCGGCGACAAGGCCGCCAAGGACGTCTTCGCCGCCTCCGGCGAGGGCTTCGTGGTGCCCAGCAAGGCGCCGAACAAGGAGGCCGCGAAGGAGTTCCTGCGGGCCATCCTGTCCAAGGCCGGGTCGGCGAAGTTCGCCGAGCTGACCAAGTCGCTGGCGTCCACCAAGGGCTCCGGCGACAACGTCCAGGACACGGCGCTGGCCAGCGCCAACAGCCTGGTCAAGGGCGGCAGCGGCGAGCTGATCTCGGTGAAGTTCCCGGACTTCTACGCCGACCTGGACAAGGAGAGCCAGAACCTCTCCGAGGAGCTGATGGCCGGCCGGCTCACCGCGGCGCAGTTCGTCGACAAGATGCAGGCGGCCGCCGACAAGGTCGCCAAGGACTCGTCGATCAAGAAGCAGACCCGCACCGCCTGACGCTGTTCGAGGAAGTGAGTCCAATGCGGCACGGAGTCGCGCGTTTCGTCACGGGCTTCCTGGCCCTGCCCGTCGCGCTGTACCTGTTCTACGTGGTGTGGCCGTTCGCGCAGGCGGCGGGTTACTCGCTGACCGACTGGGGTGGGTACTCGGATTCCCAGCGCTTCGTCGGGCTGGACAACTACGTCCGGCTGTTCTCCGACGAGCTGATCCGGAAGGCGTTCTGGCACAACGTGTTCTTCCTGGTCACCGTGCCGCTGTTCACGATCGCGCTGGCCCTGTTCCTCGCGTTCCTGCTCAACGTGGGCGGACGCGAGGACAGGGCCGGCATCCGCGGGGTCTTCGGCTCCGCGCTCTACAAGGTGATCTTCTTCTTCCCGCAGGTGCTGTCGCTGGTGGTCATCGCCGTGATGTGGCAGCAGATCTACCGGACCGACGGGCAGGGCCTGATCAACGGTCTGCTGATCAAGATCGGGCTGGTGGACGCGGACAACCCGATCGCGTTCACCGCCGACCCGGAGCCGTTCCTCGGCGTGCCGGCGGTGCTGTGGTGGCTGCTGCTCATCGCGGTGTGGAGCGGCGCCGGGTTCTACATGGTGCTGTTCTCCGCCGCCATGCAGTCGATCCCGAAGGACATCTACGAGGCCGCGATCCTCGACGGCGCGGGCCGGTTCCACACGTTCTTCAAGGTGACGCTGCCGCTGCTGCGGGACAGCATCTCGGTCGCCTGGGTCTACCTCGGTTTCATCGCGCTGGACATGTACGCGCTGGTCTTCGTCATGACGCCGAGCCAGGGCGGGCCGAACCACGCCAGCGAGATCTTCGCGTCGGTGCTCAACTTCACCGCGTTCCAGAAGGGCCAGTTCGGCTACGCCTGCGCGATGGGTGTCGCGCTGGCCATCTTCACGATCCTGCTCGCCGCCGTGCAGTTGAGGATCACCCGTCGTGACCGTATCGAGTACTGAAGGAGGCGCGGCGATGAGCACGGCGACATCCGATCTCGACCGGGCCGGACAGGCCACCAGCGGGTCCGGGGCTGCCCCCGTACGCCGGGGGGAGCGGCACCGCGGCGGAGTCGGCGCCCGGATCTTCAACGGCTTCTCCCACATCTTCCTGGTGGTCTGGGCCGTGATGGTCATCTATCCGCTGTTGTGGGTGGTGATGTCCGCGCTCAAGGACGACTCGGAGGTCATCCGCGAGCCGCTGTCCCTGATCCCGGACAAACTGCACTTCGAGAACTTCGGCCGGGCGTGGACCGAGGGGCACCTCGGCTCGTTCTTCCTGAACACCCTGCTGGTGCTGGTCGGTAGCGTCACGCTGACCATGCTGCTCGGCTCGATGGCCGCGTACGCGCTGGCGCGGTTCGAGTTCCGCGGCAACCGGCTGATCTACTACATGTTCCTGTCCGGCCTGACGCTGCCGATCTACCTTGCCGCGGTGCCACTGTTCAAGGGCGTCTACAACACCGGGGTCAGCTTCCCGCTGCTCGGTCCGAACAAGCACGTCATGCTGATCCTGGTCTACGTGGCCTGGTCGCTGTCGTTCACGATCTTCTTCATGCACTCGTTCTTCCGGACGCTGCCCGACTCGATCGCGGAGGCGGCCTCGGTGGACGGGGCCTCGCACACCCGCACGTTCTTCAGCGTGATGCTGCCGATGGCCAAGCCGGGCCTGATCAGCATCGGCATCTTCAACGTGCTGGGCCAGTGGAACCAGTGGTACCTGCCGACGCTGCTCATGCAGTCGGTGGCCGGTGAGCCGAAGCACCAGGTCATCGCGCAGGGGCTGATCGAGTTGTCGGTCAACCAGGGCTACAAGTCCGACTGGTCCGGTTTGTTCGCCGGCGTGACCATGGCGATGCTGCCGGTGCTGATCGTGTACATCGTCTTCCAGCGCCAGGTGCAGTCCGGCCTCACCGCCGGCGTCGGCAAGTAGCCCCACGGTTGCGGGTAAGGAGGGGCCCCCTTCTAACGCGTCGCGGTGAGAAGGTGCCCCTTCTCTACCGCAGGCGTTAACAAGGGGCCCCTCCTTACCCGCGCAGCGTGTCGGTGGGGCGAGGCAGAATCGCGTCCGTGGGGGCGGTGGCGATGGTGGCGGGGGAGCGGGGCGGCGGCGTGCTGCAACCGCTGGACGGTGACGGCCGCCCCACCGGGCCGGTCGAGGAGGTGGCGGATCTCGCCGCCGCCGTCGCCGTCCGCGAGGCTGCCGAGCGGCCCCGCTGGGTGTGGGCCAGCGGAGCGGCGGTCTATCCGGCGCTGCTGCGCGCCGGCGTCCGGCTCGACCGCTGCCATGACGTCGAGCTGACCGAGACGTTGCTGCTCGGGCACGCCGGCCGCTGGGGCGAGCCTCGCGCGCTGCCCGCCGCCTGGGCCCGGCTGACCGGGGCGCCGGTCCCGCCGGACCCGACGCCCCGCCCGCCCGAGCCGCCCGGCCACGGCCAGGGCGCGCTCTTCGACCCGCCGTCCGGCCCGCCGGGCCCGGGCATCACGGCGTTGACCCGGGTGTACGCCGACCAGCTCGCCCGGATCGCCGCCACGGCCCACCCCGGCCGGTTCCGGCTCCTGGTGGCCGCCGAGTCGGCCGGCGCGCTGATCGCCGCCGAGATGGGTGCGGCCGGCCTGCCCTGGCGTGCCGACGTGCACGACGCGATCCTGGCCGACCTGCTCGGGGAGGCGTCCCCGGTCGGCGGGCCGCCCCGCCGGCTGGCCGAACTCCAGTCCCGGATCGCCGCCGCGTTCGGCGTACGCCATCTGCACGCCGACTCGCCCGCGGAGCTGTTGCGGGCATTCGCCCGCGCGGGGGTGGAGCTGCCGAACACCCGGGCCTGGGTGCTGCGCGGGGTGGAGCACCCGGCGGTGCCGCTGGTCCTGGAGTACAAGGAGCTGTACCGCGTCTGGACGGCACACGGCTGGGCCTGGCGCGACGCCTGGGTCTCCGGCGGCCGGTTCCACCCGGAGTACGTCCCCGGCGGCGTGGTCTCCGGCCGGTGGGCGACGCGCGGCGGCGGCGCGTTGCAGATCCCGAAGGTGATCCGACGGGCCGTGGTGGCGGACCCGGGGTGGACGTTCGTGGTGGCCGACGCCGGCCAGCTCGAACCACGGGTGCTCGCCGCGGTCTCCGGCGACGAGCGGCTGGCCGCCGCGGGCGGTGCGGGCGACCTGTACGCCGCGCTGGCCCGGGACGCGTTCGCCGGTGACCGGGCCCGGGCCAAGGTGGCGCTGCTCGGCGCCATGTACGGGCAGACCGGCGGCGCGGCGGTGCCGGCGCTGGCGGTGCTGCGGAAGAACTACCCGACCGCGTTCGGGTACGTCGAGGCCGCCGCCCGCACCGGCGAGGCGGGTGGGCTGGTCCGGTCGTGGCTGGGGCGCACGTGCCCGCCGGGCGCGGTCGGGTTCACCGACGGGGACGAGGCGGCGTCGGACGGTCCGGTGGACCCGCACGGCCCGGCCGCCCGCGCGGCCCGGTCCCGGGGGCGGTTCACCCGCAACTTCGTCATCCAGGCCACCGCTGCCGAGTGGGCGTCGACGCTGCTGGCCACGCTCCGCACCGAGCTGGCCGGCACCGCGGCCGAGCTGGTCTTCTTCCAGCACGACGAGGTGATGGTGCACTGCCCGGTCGACGAGGCGGACGCGGTCACCGAGGCGGTCTCCGCCGCCGGGGCGCGGGCCACCCGGCTGTTGTTCGGCGACACCCCGGTCCGGTTCCCGCTCGACCTGTCCACGGTGGACTGCTACGCCGACGCGGCATAGTCACACATTTTTCCGTTTTGCCCCGCTACCCGCTCGCCGCCGTGCTCGTTGGGCCCGGTGTGCGTACGACGGGACGGACCGGGCGCGGCTGTGCCCGGTCCGTCCCCCTGGTCGAGGGGGCACCGCTGAACCGGATCGCTGCAATGATCATCGCCGCGGGTGGGGGACGCCGCATCGGCGGTCCCGAGGCGCTGCTGCACCAGGGCGAGAAGCCGCTGGTCCGCCGGATGATCGACACGATGACCGACGCGGGCTGCGCGCAGGTCGTGGTCGTGCTGGGCGCGGCGGCCGAGCAGGTCCGGCGGACCACCGACCTGACCGGCGCCACCGTCGTGGTCAACCGCGCCTGGGGCACCGGCGTGGGCTCCTCGATCCGGGCCGGGCTCGCCGCGCTGACCGACGACGGCATCGAGGCGGTCGTCGTGGTGCCGGTGGACATGCCCGGGCTCACCGAGGTGGCGGTCCGCCGGGTGACCGCGCTGCCGTACCCGGACGTGCTGGTCTGCGCCACCTACGACGGCCTGCGCGGCTACCCGATGCTGTTCGGCCGCCGGCACTGGCCCGGCATCGCCACGCTGGCCAGCGCCGACGTCGGCGCCCGGCCCTACCTGCTGGCGCACAAGGACCAGATCGTCGACATCGCCTGCGACGCGGTGGCCGACGGCAGCCGGATCGACAGCCCGGAGCTGATGGCGCTCTACGGCCTCTCCATCCCCGAGCAGCGCATCGGCGCCTGATCGGTCCGGGAGATGTCAGGTCTGTCCGTGTACGAGCTGATCGGTGAGCCCGAGCACTGATGCCACCCCCGCCTGCCGATATTCGGCTGTGGGTGGCGGCGTTCTTCCCTAGTCTGAGCCCCCAGCCGGACCGGGCCGGACGGCGGAGCGGAGACGAACAGCGCGATGACGAGCCACCTTTACGCGATCAGTTACGACGCGCGGGAGCCGCTGCGGCTCGCGCGCTTCTGGGCGGGGTTGCTCGGCCGGGAGGTGGTCGACGACCCGCACGAGGGGGTCGCGCTGCGGCCGGACGGCGACGCCGGCCTGCGCATCCGGTTCCTGCCGACCGAGGCGACGAAGGCCGGGCAGAACCGCATCCACCTCGACCTGACCAGCGCGTCGCCGGACGCCCAGCGGGGCACGGTCGCGCGGGCGATCGAGTTGGGCGGGCGGCACGTCGACATCGGCCAGGGCGCGGAGGAGGACCACGTGGTGCTCGCCGACCGCGAGGGCAACGAGTTCTGCGTCATCGAGGCGGGCAACAACTTCCTCGCCGGCTGCGGGTCCGTCGGCGCGGTGAACTGCGACGGTACGCAGGCGGTGGGCTACTTCTGGAGCGCGGCGTTGGATTGGCCGCTGGTCTGGGACCAGGATCAGGAGACCGCGATCCAGTCGCCGCGCGGCGGGCCGAAGGTCACCTGGAGCGGTCCGCCGCTGATGCCGAGGCACGGCCGGGACCGCGTACACCTGGATCTCGCGCCGCCGGCGGACGGCGACCGGGAGGCGGAGATCGACCGGCTGCTCTCGCTCGGGGCGACGTGGGTCGGCCGGGGCCGGCACACCGCCGACGACGTGGTGCTGGCCGATCCGGACGGCAACGAGTTCTGCCTGCTGACGCCCCGCTGAGGCCGGCCGACGTCGAACACCTGCGAACCTGATGGCGTGGACGGTTCAGACCCGGCTCCCGCCGGCCGACGGCCCTGAGTCGTTTACGCCCTCAAGTTTGCAGGCGGTCCGAGGCCAGGTCCGGGGGCGCCGCCGCCGCGGTGATCGACCCGGCCACGCCGGGCGCGCCGCGTCGCTGCCCCGCGTCAGACCTGGATGTCGAAGCGTTGCAGCACCGAGGGCGCAACCAGGCCCAGCGCGGCGAGCACGGCCAGCACGGTCAGCGCGCCCCGCAGCACGACCGTCTCGGCCTTGCTGCCGGTGCGCAGCGCGATCTTGTTGGGCAGCCCGATCATCGTCCACATCCGCCGTCTGATCGGGATGGGCCAGAGGATCGGCACCCCGGCCCTAGTGATCATGTCGCCGAGGATGTGCACGAAGCAGCCCACGCCGACCGCGAGGCCGATCATCGGATAGCCCCGGTCGCCGGGCAGGTTGGCGAACGTGAACCAGGCCGCGGCGGCGGACACCAGCGTGACCACCACCCAGCCGGCCCGCTCGGCCCACTCGTCGAAGAGCCCGCGCAACGCCAGGCCGATCATGAAGAACAGGATGCTGACCACCGCCCACTTGCCGTAGTGGGCGCAGAGCGCGGTGGTGCCCCACCCGACCAGCACGGTGAACGGCACGGTGTGGGTCAGCGTGCGGTGCCCGTTGTTGCGGCGCGGATCCTTGCTGAGCTTGGTGGCGTAGTAGACGCCGAGCGAGATCTTCTCCATCACCTCGGCGACGAAGAGGCTGAACACGCCGAACGTCCGGGCCACGGTGGCGCCGCCCTGGTTGCGGGTCACCTTGCCGGAGAGGTCGAGGTCGGGAAAGAGCGCCCCGCCCGCGCAGACCGCGGTGCCCACCGCCAGCGCCAGCGGCGTCTGGTGATAGTCGGCGAACTGGTCCAGCGCCCAGGAGCCGGTCAGCCACACCGCCGCGCCGGACAGCGCGTGGGACGGTCCCATCATCTCGGCTCGCCCTTTCCGAAGATCTTGATCGACGAAACTACGCCACTGTAGTCAGTCGGTGCGACTGCGGGACGCCCGCGGTCATCCCGCCGTGCGGGTGGGTCGGATCGGCCGGATGCTGTCCCGGATCAACGCGAACTGGTCCTCGGCGGCGGCCCAGTCCGCGTCCGAGGTGGTCAGGCCCAGCGTCCACCCGGCCTCCTCGCCGGGCAGCACCCGCAGCGCGTGCATGCGTTCCCCGTACGGCGCGTCCCAGCGGCACTCCCACTCCGCGCCGTCGCCGTCGGCGGCGAGCCGGACCTTGTCGTAGCCGGGGAGGCGGCCGGCGGAGGTGAGGTCCCGCTCGGCCGAGCGCAGCCGACCGACCGGATCACCACCCGGGTACGGCTCGACGCCCAGGATGCGCCGGGTGGCCGGGTCCTGGAAGCAGGTGGTGTCGCCGGAGCGGAGCTGGAGCCACCCGGCGGGCAGCGCGATGTGGAAGCCGCCGGTGTCGGCGGGCCAGACCCAGCCGGCGGGTATGGTCACCGCCGGGTCGACCGGCGGCGGGCCCTTCTGCACCGGCGTGCCGGCCACGTCGGGGCGGATGCAGGGGAACGGCGGGGGTGGCGGCCCGCCCGGACCGTTGCCGGGCGGGGGCGGTCGCTCCCAGGGCTGGCCGGGCGGCGCGCCCTGGTCGTCACCGTCCGGCTGATGCCGGTGGTCACCGTCGACGGCGAGGGCGGTGCCGACGCCGGCCAGCACCGCCAGCAACGCGGCCCCCGCGGCGAGGAGCCAGCGCCGGGTGGCCGCCCGGCGCCGGTCGCCGTCGGCGGCGTCGGGCGGCGAGCCGATGCCGCCGGTCCCGCGCCGGCCGGGCACGCCGGGCGTCAGGCCGCCGGAGGTGGCGCCGCTGTCGCCGACCACGCCCGCCGGTGCGTTCCCTCGCGCGCGGTCGTCATGGAGCGCGCCACTGCCGGTCAGCCGGCCGGCTGCCGGGTCGACCGGGCCGCCGGAGGTGACCGGGGGCGGGCTCGTCGTGGGAGCGCCGCCGAGCCCCGGCGTGTGCACCGGGCTGGCCGCGTCGGCGCGGGCGGCCGGCCCCTCCGGGCCGGTGGGACTGCCCGGGTCCACGAAGCTGGTCAGGACCGTGGGCCCGAACCCGCCCGCCGGCCGGTCCGGAGTGTCCTGGACCCGGCCGCCGCTCTCCGGCTGCTCCGGCTCGCCCGAGTGGCGCTCCCGGCCGGGCCGCGACTCCGGCTCGCCGTCGGCCGGGCGTGCCCACTCGCTGCCCAGCGCCGCCCGGCTCCACGCCCGGGCCGCCGCGGCCGGCGGCATCAGGTCCGGGTAGGCCACGGTCGGCTGGACGGCGGGGTCCGCGTCGTCCAGAGCGGCAGCCGGGCCGGCGGGTGCTCGCCGAGGCGGGCCGTCGGCCGGGCCCGGGCGGCCCGGCGCTACGGCGTCCGGCTGCGCCCGCACCTCGCCGGAGGTCGAGGGCGCCCCGGCCCGGCCGGTCGGACCCGCCGTTGGCGGCCCGGCCCCACCGTCGGGCGGAACCGGGGGCCGGGCCCCGTTGGCCGGCGGGACGGCCCGTGTGCTCCCGCTCGCCGATGGGGCACCGCCGCCGGTTCCGCTCGCCGGCGGCTCGGCCGGGTCGGACCGGGGCACCGGCGGGACGCCGATGCTGGAGCCGCTCAGCGGTGGGACGGTGGGGGCGGGCCGGGGGACCGGCGGCACGCCGATGCCGGACCCGCTCAGCGGCGGGACGGCCGGCCCGATCCCGGACCCGCGCCCGGCTGCGGACGCGCGCCCCGATCCGGACTTGCGGCGGTCGGGCGGGAGGGGCTGGTTGGGCACGGTCGGGGCGTCGATGGCCGGCCGGGGTGGGGCGTCGGTGACCGGCTCGGCGGCGTCGGCGAGCAGCCCGGCGACGTCGTCGTGGCCGAGCCGGTGGCGCGGGTCGCGGCGCAGCAGCCCGACCAGCACCGGCATCAGCGGGCCGGCGTGCGGGGCCGGGTCCGGCGGCTGGCTGGCCAGCGCCGCCAGCGTCGCCATCGCGGTGCTGCGCGCGTACGGGGACCGGCCCTCCACGGCGGCGTGCAACGTGGCGCCGAGCGACCACAGGTCGGCCTCGATGCTGGACACGCCCTCGGCGGCGCGCTCCGGCGCGACGTACTGCGGGGAGCCGAGCACCAGCCCGGGACGGGTCATGGCGCCGTCCCCGCCCTCGAACACGGCCAGCCCGAAGTCGGTGAGCAGCACCCGGCCGTCCCGGGCCAGCAGCACGTTCGCGGGTTTCACGTCGCGGTGCAGCACACCGGCCTCGTGCGCGGCGCGCAGTGCGGCGTGCACCGCCATCCCGATCCCGGCGGCCCGCCGGGGCGGCAGCCGGCCGTCGGCCTCGATCAGCTCCTGCAACGACCGGGACGGGACGTACTCCATGATCAGCCATGGGTCGCCCTGGACCCGCACCACGTCGTAGACCCGGACCACGTTGGGGTGGTTGAGCCGCGCGGCCGTGCGCGCCTCGCGCAGCGTCCGGGCGCGCAGCTCGTCCCGCTCGTGCTCGGCCAGCCAGTTCGGTGGGACGACCTGCTTCACCGCGACCTCGCGCTGGAGCTCCTCGTCCCGGGCGCGCCAGACCTGGCCCATCCCACCGCGGCCGACCAGCTCGATCAGGCGGTATCGTCCGGCGATCACCACGTCCCGCACCGCACTCCTCACCGCTGGTCGTGGTCCACAATAGCCAACGGATCGGACGGTACCTATCCCGTCCGGGCGGGTCGCCTCAGCTCGCCGCTCCGGCCAGCAGATTTCCCTCCGGAATCGCGACCGCGGACCGGCCCCCGGCCAGCATCGCGGCGGCACGCCGGGTCTGGAACGTGTGGTGCTCCCGCCGGGCGGCGGCGTAGCTGGCGGCGGTGCGGGCCGCGATGGCCGACCAGGCGTACTGCCGGGACACCATGGCGCGCGCCTTGCGCGCCACCCGGCGGGCGAAGACCTCGTCGCCGAGCAGCCGGTCGACGGCGCCGGCCAGCGCGTCCGGGTCGCCGTGCGGGAACGTCACCCCGGTCACGCCGGGCTCGACGATCTCGGCCAACCCGCCGGTTTGCGCCACCGCGAGCGGTGCGCCGGCCGCGGCCGCCTCCAGGGCGATCATGCCGAACGGCTCGTAGAGGCTGGGGATCACGGTGGCGTCGGTGGCGGCGAGCACCGCGGGGAGCTGGGTGGCGTCCAGGAAGCCGGCGAACCGCACGGTGTCGCCGAGGCGCAGCCGGTGCGCCTGGTCGACCAGCTCGTCCTTGTACGGCCCGTCCCCGGCGATCACCACCCGCAGGCCGGGGTGCCGGTCGGCCAGGTGCGGCACGGCGTGCACCAGGTGCTGCACCCCCTTCTCGTAGACCAGCCGGCCGGCGTACCCGACCAGTGGCCCGTCACCGGCGAAGCGGGCGCGGGCGGCGGCGACCGCCTGCGGGCGGGCCCGCCAGGCGCGGTCGTCCACGCCGTTGGCCACCACGTCGATCCGGCCGGTCGGCAGCTCGAACAGCCGGGCCACCTGGTCGCGCATGTAGCCGGAGCAGGCGATCACCCGCGCGGAGGCGTTGCTCAGCCAGTGCTCGACGCCGTGGATGGTGCGGTTCATCTCCTCGGGCAGCCAGCCCTGGTGCCGGCCCGCCTCGGTGGCGTGGATGGTGGTCACCAGCGGCACGTCCAGGTGCTCGGCCAGCGTGATCGCGGTGTGGGCGACCAGCCAGTCGTGGGCGTGGATCACGTCGTACGCGCCGGACTCGGCGGCGCGCAGCGCGGCCCGGGTGAGCGTGTGGTTGAACGCCATGGTCCAGGCCAGCAGCGACCCGGTGGCGAGCGGGAAGCGGACCGGGTCCTCGGCGGCACGCAGCACGCGCACGCCGTCGGCGTACTCCTCCAGCGGCGCGCCCTCGGCGTGCCGGGTGACCACGGTGACCTCGTGCCCGGCGGCGGCCAGGGCGACGGAGAGCGCGTGCACGTGGCGGCCGAGGCCGCCGACGAGCACCGGCGGGTACTCCCAGGAGAGCAGCAGCACCCGCAGGCGCCGGGCGGGCTGGATGTCGATCACTTCGGCGTCAGCTGACACGCGGCCCCCTTTGAGTTGTGGACGTCCCCGAACCGTCGGCGCGGGCGCCGGCGGGGTCGCGGCCCATCCTGCCCAGGGGTCGCTAACCGGCGGAGACGCGCCGGTTGCCGGTCTGTAACGCGTTACCGGCGCATTCGCCGCGCGCGCAGCAGCTCCGCCACCGACCAGGCCTGGAACGGGCAACCGGTGGCGGTGTGCGGGGCCGCGCCGTCGGCGGTCTCGCTCACCGAACCCAGGCCGTCCTCGACCAGGTGCCCCTCCAGCCCGACCAGCAGGTCCGCGGTGGGCAGGCCCGCCTTCCGGTACGCGTCGAGCAGCGGCCCGGTCAACCACGGCCAGACCGTGCCCTGGTGGTAGCCGGCGTCCCGCTCGGCCGGGCCGCCCCGGTGCCGGTGGGTGAAGCCGGGGGAGTCGGAGGCGAGGCTGCGCGGCCCGAGCGGGGTGAACAACGCCTCGGTGATCCGGCGCAGCGTGGCCTCGTCCGGCTCCAGCGGCGCGAACGGCAGCGACCAGGCGAGGAGCTGGTTCGGGCGCAGCAGGTCGTCGTCGTGGTGCGGGGCGCCGCCGAGCGGGTACGCGGGCGCCGGCGCGTCCACCACGTCGTGCAGCCAACCGGCCGGTGCGGGGAACCGGTCGCGGAACGAGGTGGTGGCCCGGGAGTGCAGCGTCCACAGCGCGCCGGCGTCCCGACCGGCCAGCTCGGTCAACTCGGCGAGCCCGGCCAGCCCGTTGATCCACAGCGCGTTCACCTCGACCGGCTTGCCGGTACGCGGGGTCACCGGCACCCCGTACACGCGGGCGTCCATCCAGGTCAGCGCCACGTCCGGCGGGCCGCCCTGGGTGAGCAGCCCGTCGGCGGGGTCGACGCCGATGCCGTAGCGGGTGCCGGCGACGTGTGCCTCGATCACGCCGTGCAGCGCGGGCAGCAACTCGTCGCCGAGGTCGGTGTCGCCGGTGACCGTCACGTGCCGGCTCACCGCGTGCAGGAACCAGAGCGTGGCGTCGACCGTGTTGTGCTCGACCCGGCCGGTGTCGGCGGTGTTCGCCAACATGCCCTCGCTCAGCGTGCCCGCGTACGCGCGCAGCAGCTCCCGGCCCTCGTCGGCCCGGTTGGCGCAGAGGAACAACCCCTCGTAGGAGATCATCGTGTCCCGCGACCAGGCGCCGAACCAGGGGTAGCCGGCCACCACGTCCGGGCCGGTGGCGGTGCGGACCACGAACGCGTCGGCGGCCAGCGCCAGCGTCGCCTCGACCGCGTCGGCGGGCTTCGCGGCGGCCACCACCGCCCGGCTGCGCCGCCGGGCCGCCTCGACCACGGCGGTCGCCGGTGGCGGCTCCTCGGCCAGATCGTCCGCCCAGGCCAGCACCGTCACCGTCGCGCCGGGCTCGTCGAGCGCGCCGGAGAACCGGCCCGCGTACCAGAGGTCCTCGTCGGGACTCAGGCCGCGGGCCGCCTCCGCCCGGTGGTGGACGCCGAGCCACCACTGGCCCTCCGGGGTCCAGTCCGGCCCGGCGAGCCGGAACGCGCCGTCGACCACCGCGCCGCCGGCCACCGGCTCCAGCCGGGGGACGGGACCGTCGGCCCGTCGCTCGCCGTGCGCGTCCCGCCAGGTGCAGGCCGCGGCCAGGTCCAGCCGGACCGGGCCGCCGGAGACCAGCCGGTGGACCACGGCGACGCAGGACCGGCCGTACGTCATGGCGAGTTCCCGCTCGATCACCACGTCGCCGATGCGCCACCGCCAGCGCGGCACCCCGTCGGTGAGGTCGAAGCGTTCCAGCAACTCGAAGCCGCGCGGGTCGACCACGCCGGAGTTCCACTCGTGCGCGCCGAGCCGGACCTGGCGACCGGACGGCAGCGTCACCGCCGGGTCGAGGCTCACGAGTCCCACTTTGCGGGACGCCGGTGTCTCGCCGGGCACCACCAGCAGACCGTGGTACCGCCGGGTGCGCAGCCCGGCCACGGTGCCCGTGGCGTAGCCGCCGCGCCCGTCCGTGACCAGCCATTCCCGCCCGACGGCGGCGGACAGCGTCCCGCAGAGCTGCGGGCCGAAACGGATGTCGATCAACTTTCCTCCACCGGCAGCGAGGTGTGACAGACCACGACGACAATGGCCGCTGTGGAGAAGTACTCCGGCGGCGTCGAAGATGTGCGGGTGATCACCGACCGCCCGACCTCCGCGACCCCCGACCCCGAGCGGCACCGGCTCGCCCAGGCCGATGCCGGGGAGCAGGACTGGCGCGCATGGGGCCCCTATCTGTCCGAACGGGCGTGGGGGACGGTACGGGAGGACTACAGCGAGCACGGCACGGCCTGGGACTACTTCCCCCACGATCATGCGCGGTCCCGAGCCTACCGGTGGAACGAGGACGGCATGGCGGGCGTCTGCGACGACCGGCAGACGTTCTGCTTCGCGCTGGCGCTGTGGAACGGACGCGACCCGATCCTCAAGGAACGGATGTTCGGCCTCGGCGGCGACGGCGGCAACCACGGCGAGGACGCCAAGGACTACTGGTGGTATCTCGACAGCACGCCGACGCACTCCTGGATGCGCTGGCGTTACCACTACCCGCAGGCCGCCTTCCCGTACGACGAGTTGGTGGCGGTGAACGCGCTGCGCGGCCGGGACGACACCGAGTACGAGTTGGTGGACACCGGCATCTT
This sequence comes from Micromonospora sp. AKA38, assembly GCF_027925725.1. Taxonomy (NCBI): domain Bacteria; kingdom Bacillati; phylum Actinomycetota; class Actinomycetes; order Micromonosporales; family Micromonosporaceae; genus Micromonospora; species Micromonospora sp. AKA38. The sequence continues at coordinate 119,835 of NZ_BNEI01000004.1, forward strand.
CGACGACGACCGGTACTGGGCGGTGACCGTCGACTACGCCAAGGCGTCCCCGACCGACATGTGCATCCTGGTCACCGTGGCGAACCGGGGCGAGGAGGACGCCACCCTGCACGTGCTGCCCACGCTCTGGTTCCGCAACACCTGGGCGTGGGGCCTGCCGGGCGCCGACCGGGTCCCCGAGCTGCGCGGCACCGGTTCCCGGCTGGTCGGCGAGCACTGGGTGCTGGGCCAGGTGCTGCTGGAGGGCGACGGCGAGCCGACGCCGCTGCTGTGCGACAACGAGACCAACGCCGAGCGGCTGTGGGGGCTGCCCGGGCGGTCGGCGTACCCGAAGGACGGGATCAACGACCACGTGGTGGCCGGCGCGGCCACCGTCAACCCGGAGCGGGTCGGCACCAAGGGCGCGCTGCACTACGTGCTCGACGTGCCGGCCGGCGGGCAGCGGCGGATCCGGCTGCGGCTGACCCGCACCGCGCCGCCCCCGGCGGGCGACCCGCCCGCCGCGGCCGACCTGGGCGACGGGTTCGACACCGTGCTCTGGGCCCGGCGCGCCGAGGCGAACCGGTTCTTCGACAGCCTGATCCCGGCCGCGGCGACCGCCGACGAGGCGCTTGTCGCCCGCCAGGCCATCGCCGGGCTGATGTGGGGCAAGCAGTTCTACCACTTCGACGTCAAGCGGTGGCTGGAGGGCGATCCGGGCTCGGCGCCGCCGCCGGCCGGCCGGCGGCACGGGCGCAACAGCGCCTGGTGGCACATGACCAGCTTCGACGTGTTCTCCATGCCGGACCCGTGGGAATATCCCTGGTACGCGGCCTGGGACCTGGCCTTCCACTGCGTCACCATCGCCCGGGTCGACCCCGGGTTCGCCAAGGAGCAGATCCTGCTCCTGCTCCGCGAGTGGTACCTGCACCCGAACGGGCAGATCCCGGCGTACGAGTGGGCGTTCGGTGACGTGAACCCGCCGGTGCACGCCTGGGCCGCGTTGAAGGTCTTCGAGATCGACGGCGCCCGGGACCACGACTTCCTCGCCCGGGTGATGCAGAAGCTGCTGCTCAACTTCACCTGGTGGGTCAACCGCAAGGACACCGGCGGCAACAACGTGTTCGAGGGCGGCTTCCTCGGGCTGGACAACGTCGGCCCCTTCGACCGTTCGGCCGCGCTGCCGGTGGCCGGCACGCTGGAGCAGTCCGACGGCACCGGCTGGATGGCCATGTACGCGCTCAACCTGCTCGACATGGCCATCGTGCTGGCCGAGCACGACCGCGCGTACGTGGACACCGCGACGAAGTTCTTCGAGCACTTCGCGTACATCGCCGCGGCGGCGTACTCCCAGGGGCTCTGGGACGCCGAGGACGCGTTCTTCTACGACGTGCTGCGGCTGGCCGACGGCACGCAGGTGCCGCTGAAGGTCCGCTCGGTGGTCGGGCTGCTGCCGCTGGCCGCGGTCACCCGGCTCACCACGCGCACCATGCGCCGCCTCCCCGAGTTGGGCGCCCGGCTGCGCTGGTTCCTCACCAACCGCCCCGAGTACGCCGACGTGATCGGCGCCCGCCGGCTCGGCCCGGACGGCACCCAGCAGCGGCTGCTGTCCATGGTCGGCCCGGAGCAGGTGGTGCGGCTGCTGGCCCGGATGCTCGACACCGACGAGTTCCTCTCCGAGTACGGCCTGCGCACGCTGTCCCGCGCCCACCTGGACAAGCCGTTCACGGTCACGCTCGGCGGGCAGGAGTTCAGCGTCGGCTACGAGCCGGCCGAGTCGACGAGCGGCCTGTTCGGCGGCAACTCGAACTGGCGCGGCCCGATCTGGATGCCGACGAACTTCCTGCTGATCACCGCGTTGCGCGACCACGCCGCGTTCTTCGGCGACGGTCTCCAGGTCGAGTACCCGACCCGGTCGGGGGTCAAGCGGACGCTGGACGAGATCGCCGACGACCTGTCGGCGCGGCTGATCTCGCTGTTCACCCGGGACGGGTGGGGGCGGCGACCGATCTACGGCGCGGCGCAGCTGTTCCAGACCCACCCGGACTGGCGGGACCTGATCTGCTTCCCGGAGTACTTCCACGGCGACAACGGCGCGGGGCTCGGCGCGTGGCACCAGACCGGGTGGACGGCACTGGTCGCCGACCTGATCCTCACGCTGCGCCGCTGAGCCCCGCGCCCGTCGCCGCCGGGCCCGGTCAGGCCAGCGGGAAGAACGCCACCCGGGCGTGGTACTCGCCGGCCACGGTCACCGTGTCGCTGCCGACCCACAGGCCGCGGTCGGTGGCGTACAGCTCGGCGGTGCCGACCCCACGGTCCTTGGTCGGGTTCCACGCCAGCGCCTTGCCGGTGGTCGGGTGGATCGCCCCGACGCCGGGCCGGGACACCGCGCCGGGGCCGGCGGAGTTGCGCCCCGACGGGTTGTCCAGCCAGCGCTGGTGTCCGCCGACGTAGACCGCCGCGCCGGTCACCGCCACCGACAGCAGCGTGTCGCCGCCGGTGTAGTTGGCCCAGGTCGGCTGCTTGCCGGCGGTGGCCGCGCCGAACTCGAAACGCGCCGCGGTGTCGCAGAGCGTGCCGGGGAACGGGCCGCCGGTGGTGACCACCGCGAACCAGGCACCGTCCGGCGAGATGTCCACCCCGCGCAGGTAGGCCGGCATCGTCTTGGCGCACTGCGGCTGGTAGCGCGTGGTGGCCCAGCCGGAGAGCGTGGCGCCGGTGGTGCTCAGGTCGGCCACCGCGAGCTGGTGTCGCGCCGCGCCGGACACGGTGCTGAAGTTGCCGGCGAAGACCAGCCGGCCGCCGTCGGCGGAGACGTCCAGCGCCTCCACCTTGACCGGCGAGGTGGCCCCGGAGGAGGTGACCCGCGCGCCGTCCAGCCGCAGGTCGACCGAGGCGTCGGCGGCGCCGGTGGTCGCGTTCAGGGCGGCCAGGCCGCGCCGGGTCACCCCGCCCACGGTCTGGAACGCGCCGCCCACGAGCAGCCGGTTGCCGACCAGCCGCATGTCGTTGACCTGGTTGTTGAGCGCGGCCGGGGCGAACCCGGCGACGCGCGCGCCGGTGGCCGCGTCGATCCGGGCCACCCGCGGCGCGGCCACGCCGTTGACCGTGGTGAACGCGCCGCCGAGATAGAGCGAGCGGCCGTCCGCCGAGGCGGCGAGCGCCTTGACCGTGGCGTTGACCACCGGCTTGAACGTGGTGTCGATCCGGCCGGTGTCGGCGTGGAACGCCACCAGCCGGGGCATCGCGAGCTGCGCGGTGGTGTTCGCGTTGCGCACCTTGGTGAACGAGCCGGCCAGGTAGACCCGGTCGCCGATCTGGAGGATCCGGTACACGGTGCCGTCGAGCGCGTGCGGCGTCCAGGCCGCCGGCCGGGCGCTGACCACGGTGGTGTGCGTGGCGTTGACGGCGAGGGCCGGAGCCGTCGGCAGCGTGCCGCCGGCGGCGAGCGTGGCCGCCACGACGACGGCGGTGCGTCGCCGGTGCCGGACCCGCTGCGCAGGGGGTGGGGCGGGTGCGGGAGTCATGGTCGAAGCATCCCGCCGGAGCAGGCGATCCACAGTCGGGCAGCCGCTCCGCGCCGGTCGACGATCGGCCGGTCCGCGCGGTCCGTCCGGCGGGAGGCGGGCCCGGCCTTGCACGTAGGGTGTGCGGGGCCGCGACGGGGGAGGTGCGATGCGATCGGTGCTGGTCTTCGACGCCGACGACACGCTCTGGGAGAACAACGTCCTGTTCGAGCGCGTGATCGAGGACTTCCTCACCTGGTTGGACCACCCGACACTGGGCCGGGCGCAGCTCCGGGCCGTGCTCGACGACGTGGAACGGGCCAACGCGGTGGCGCACGGCTACGGCAGCAAGGTCTTCCTGCGCAGTCTCGGCGAGTGCCTGGAGAAGCTACGGGAGCGCCCCGCCACCGAACGGGAACGCCGCGAGATCGAGCAGCTCGCCGCCGCGCTGGTCGGCCACCAGGTCGAGCTGATGCCGGGCGTGGCGGAGACGCTCGACGACCTCGCCACCCGCCACGAGCTGCTGCTGCTCACCAAGGGCGAGCGCGAGGAGCAGCAGCGCAAGCTCGACGCCTGTGGGCTGCTGCACCACTTCCGGGCGGCGCACATCGTGCCGGAGAAGGACGTCGCCACCTACCGTTGGCTGGCCCGCGAACACGCGTTCGACCCGGCGGTCGCCTGGATGATCGGCAACTCGCCGCGCTCGGACATCCTGCCCGCGCGGGCCGCCGGCATGAACGCGGTCTTCATCCCGAACGAGAACACCTGGGTGCTGGAGCACGAGGAGTTGGACCCGTCCGACCCCCGGGTGATCCGACTCGCCGCCTTTCCCGACCTGGCCCGGCACTTCTGAGCCGGCCGGTAACGTCCGGACCGTGCCGCTCACGTTCCCGTCGCACCTGGCGCCGGTGCTGCCGCTGAAGCTGTGGCGACCGCGCTGGTTCGACGGGGTGGCGTTGGCCACCGGCGCGGTCGCGCCGGACGTCGGCTACCTGTTCACCGGCACCCGGTTCGACCTCGGGATGCGCACCCACACGCTCGGCGGGCTGCTCTGGTGGTGTCTGCCGGTCGCTCTCGGGTACGCCTGGATCGCCCGCCGGGTGGTCGCCGGCATCGCCGTGCACCTGCCCGCGCCCCGGCTGTTCGGCTGGCCCCGGTACGTCGGGCTGGCCGGCGTTCGGCACCCCTGGCAGGTCACGGTCTGTTCCGCGCTGATCGGCGCGTTCAGCCACGTCGGGTGGGACCGGGTCAGCCACAGCGAGCGCCTGCCGCGGCTGATCGGCATCGCCGACTTCCACGGCCTGACCGGGCTGTACTGGTTCCAGTTCGCGGACGTGTTCGCCAGTGGCGGCGGCGGACTGCTGGTGGTGGCGCTGGCGATCCGCGCGGCCCGTGACGGCGAGATCTTCGACGGCGAACCCCCGCCCGCCCCGGCGACGAACCCGCTGGTGTTCTGGCGGGTCGCCCTGACGGTCACCGGTCTGGGGGCGCTGTCGCTGCCCGGGTTGCCGGCGGCCACCGTGCCGGGGCCGGCCGGCGTACGCGCGCTGCACGTCGGCGGGTTGGCGCTCATCGCCGGCGCGGCGGCGGCCCGGTCCGCGCCGGTTCGCGGGGCCGAGCGCGACCGGCGTCTCGAAGACGAACAGCGTCGGCCCGGCTGACCCCGTTACGTCGACATGCCGCGTTTCGACATAGACATCAATCACAGCCGGTCGCCCCGGTCGAAGCTTGTTCGACCTGCGCGGACGCGCCTAACCTGAGCCGGCGTCCACGCCTCGTCGGGGTGAGTCGGGGGCGCACCGGAGTCCGGTGGTAAGAGCACCGTGGAGCTGAGTGCGGGCAGAGCGGCTCGCCGTCTGGAGCCCGGCGTGGGCGTCGTGCCGCGCCCGCCGTGTTCCCGCGGCGTGCGCCGTTACCACTTCCGGACGACCGGGGTCAGGGCCGGGGAGTTGCGGACCCGGTCCTGACCCGTCCGGGCCGCTGCGGCACACCCCTGGTGCGCCGGCCGGTCACGGAGCGACACTGAACCATGACTATCCAGCGCGTACCGCTGCTCGCCGGCCTGGTCGTGCTGCTCGCGGCGGCCTGCACGACGACCGGCCACGACGGCGCGCCCCCGGCGCCACCGACCACCGCCCCGGCCAGCACGTCGGCCCCGGCCGCCACGACGGCCGCCGCACCGCCCCCGGCCGCCACCCGACCGACGTCGACCGACGAGGGGACCGCCGGGCCCTGGCGGGTGACCTGGGGCTGGGGGGTGCCCGGCACGTCCGCCCGGGTCACCCACCCGGTGCGGGTACCGGTCACCGCGGCGCCCGGCGGGTCGCTGCCCGTCCTGGTGTCGGTGCAGGTCGGCGACCACCCCGCCGAGGGGTTCAGCCGGATCACGTTCGCGTTCCGCGGGCCCGTCCCGTCCTACCGGGTCGGGTACGTGCCGCAGGTGGTGACCGAGGGCCGCGGCGCCCCGGTCGAGTTGCCCGGCACGAGCTACCTGTCGGTGCGGTTCTTCCCGGCGCAGGCGCACGACGCGCGGGGCGGCCGGACCGCCGACGTGCCGCCGGCCGCGGTCGGCTACCCGACGTTGCTCGGCTGGGCCGCGGCCGGCGACTTCGAGGGGCACCTGAGCTTCGGGCTCGGCCTGCGTGCCCCGGGCGGCGCACGGGTGCCGGTGCGGTTGGGCGAGTCCACCCGCCCGGACGGCGCCCACGTCGTCTCCGTCGACGTCCGGCGCGGCTGACCACCGGCCGCGTCGCCCGTGTCGGGGCGGCGCGGGCCGGGCTCAGCCGGCCTCGCCCCGGACGATCGCCACCGCCACCCGACAGAACTCGTCCATGTCCGGCTGGAACCCGGCCGCGATGTCGGGGTGCAGGCCGGACCGGGTCTCGTCGAGCAGCCGCCGGCAGACGTCCTCCACGGGCTCGCCCGCGTAGCCGGCGCGGATCCGTTCGGTGGCCGCCTGCAGGGCCGAGGTCAGCTGATCCTCCAACGGGCCGCGCAGCTTCTGCTGCACCGGATCGAGCCCGCTCGGGTCGAGCGTGACATGTGGCTCCGACATCGGCGCTCCCTTCGTCGGCGTCCGCGGTACCCCACCGCGTCCGTCGGTCAAACCATCGTCGGTACGGCCGCCACCCGGACCAGGTACGAGAAGTCCTCCGCCGGCTCCTCGACGTACGACAGCCGGCGGATCTGCCGGTCGTCGGACCAGAGTGCGACGTCGACCAGCACCCCGAGGTGGGCGAGGCCGATGGTGGAGACCCGCTTCTTGTCCTGGAGCACCGCGCACACACCGCCCAGCAGGGTGCTGGCGTCGGAGGTCCGGTGCCCGGGCGGGCAGCGCAGGGTCAGGTCCACCTCGACCGGCCCGGCGAGCGGGGTCCACCCGGTGCGCTGGGCCGCCGTGCAGGCGGCCTGGAGCAGGGTGCGGACCCTCGTCGCCTGCCGATGTCCGGCGGCGAAGATGGACAGGGCCTCGGTCTTGACCGGGGGCAGGCCGCTCACCTCGAACGACAGGGCGAGAGCGCGGGTGTCCTGCACGACGGCACCTCCTCGGGGCGAATCCTGCCCAACCGGCACGCACGGGTGCGGCGGTTCCCGGGAGAACCCACCGATCGAGCAGGCTGTGGGGGACAGCCGGCGGCGGTCGACGGCGGTGGCGACGCGCGGGGCCACGGAGCTAAGGAAACGCTAGTCCAGTCCGGTCACGCCCGGTAGTCTCGCCGTTCACCTGGTGGGACGCCGGTCAGGCCGCCTCACCGGCGTGTCGGGCCAGGTACTCGTCGATCGCCCGGCGGATGAGACCGGACCGGCCGCCCTTGTCGCTGCCGGCGAGTTCGTCGAGCTGCCGGACGATCGTCGAGGGAAGCCTGACTCCGGTCACCACCATCGGGACGCTCTCCGGCGCGGGCGTCGGCCCGAGGTCGGGCCCCCGGGTCGCGTCCCGCAGCAACTCGGAGATGTCGCCGCCCCGGTCGAAGTAGGCGACCAACTCCTCGCGGCTCATCGCCCGCGGATCACGGCCAGCGCTCATCGCGTTCCCTCCATCCACTGCTTGACCTCATCGGGCGTGGCGGGGCGCACGGCCAGGATCGCGTAACTGCTGACCTTTCCGATCCGTTCGCAGAGCACCATGACCACCCGGGCGCTCTCGGCCAGGCCGGCGACGGCGAGGAGGAGCGTCCCGATGTGGTTCTCGATCCGCTGCGGGGAATAGAGCGCGTCGATCGCCTCCTGCTCGGACACGTCGTGCCGGGCCGCGCTGGCCTTGCCGGCGTCGGTCCACGCGTACTCCCGCTCCGTCACCCGCTCAGCGTACAACGCGTAAAACGCGTCAGCGGCGGGCGCGCTTGAGCTCGTGGAACGTGTCCAGGCGCAGCAGCGGCAGCATCGAGTCCCAGATGACCAGCGCGTCCTCGGTGCCCGGGACCTCGGTGATGATCGGCCCGTGGATGCCCCGGCCGGCGTCCGGCACCATGAGCACCGGCGAGCCGATGTCCGGGCCGGCCGAGCCGTACGCCAGCGCGTGCGACTCGCGGACCGCCTCGTCCCAGCGCTCCTCGTCCAGCGCGGGCGCCGCGTCCGTCACGCCGGCGGCCTCCACCGCCGCCGCGACGGTCCGGTCGCCGAGCGGGTCCCCGGCGTCGTGGCTGCGCGCCCCCAGTTCGGTGTAGAGGCGCCCCGCGTCTTCGTGCCGGCCCTGCGCCCGCAGCGCCTCCACCAGCCGCAGCACCCGGCCGGAGGCGGCCATCGCCTCGGCGTACTCGGGGGCGATCCGCCCGTCGTTGAGGATGGCCAGGCTGAACGCCCGCCACTCGACGGTCAGCCCGCGGGCCTGGGCGACGGCGACGAGCCAGCGGGAGGTGCGCCAGGTCCACGGGCAGACCGGGTCGAAGAAGAAGGTGGCGTCCATCCCCCCAACCTAGGGGCGGACGGGTCGGCGCGCAGCGCGGCGGTCCCCGTCACGTGACCGTGATGTTTCGCTTCGTCGCAGGTCGGGCACGTTCTGCCGCACGAAACGCCCGGGGCGTCGGGCGCAGGGCCGGTGCCTCGACCGTCTCGCCGTGCGCCGGGGCACGGGTGACCTCCCCGGCTCTCGCCGAAGAGAGGGGGAGGGTGATGACGACAGTCCCCGACACGGCCGCACGGCGGCCGGCCGGACGCGCGGCGGCGGCGGCCGCCGCGCTCGCGTTGGTGGCCCCGCTGGCCGCCTGCGGGTCCGGCGGCGACGGTGGCACGCCGACGATCAACCTGTACTACCCGCCGGAGCAGAACCTCCAGAAGGTGGTCGACGACTGCAACGCGCAGGCCCAGGGGCGCTACCGGATCAGCTACCGGGTGCTGCCGCGCGAGGCCGACGAGCAGCGGGTGCAGATGGTGCGACGGCTCGCGGCGCAGGACAGCGGCATGGACGTGCTCGGCCTGGACGTCACCTGGACGCAGGAGTTCGCCAGCGCGGACTGGATCCGGGAGTGGACCGGCCAGGACAAGGCCGAGGTGGAGCAGGGCACGCTCGCCGGCCCGCTGGACACCGCCAAGTACGAGGACAAGCTCTACGGAGCGCCGAAGAACACCAACGTGCAACTGCTCTGGTACCGCGCCGACCTGGTGTCGCAGCCGCCGAAGACCTGGGACGAGATGATCTCGGCGGCCCAGCAGCTCAAGGAGCAGAACAAGCCCTACCGGGTGCTCACCATGGGCGCCCAGTACGAGGGCCTGGTGGTGCTCTACAACACGCTCGCCGAGAGCGCCGGCGGCAAGATCCTCAGCGACGACGGCAAGAAGGCGGTCATGGACGCCGGCACCGTACGCGCGCTGGAGCAGCTCAAGACGCTCGCCACGTCGGGCGTGACCTCACCGTCGTTCAGCAACGCGGTCGAGGACCCGGTCCGGTTGGAGTTCCAGTCCGGCGGCGGCGCGTTCCAGGTCAACTGGCCGTTCGTGTACCCGGCGATGCAGGAGGCCAACCCGGAGCTGGCCAAGGACGTCAAGTGGGCGCGGGTGCCCGGCATCGACGCGAACACCCCGAGCAAGGTGACCATCGGCGGGGTCAACCTGGCGGTGAGCAAGTACTCGAAGCACCCGACCGAGTCGTTCGAGGCGGCCCGGTGCATCCGCAACGCGGAGCACCAGAAGTTCTCCGCGGTCAACGACGGCGTGCCGCCGACCATCGAGGCGGTCTACGACGACCCGGAGATGGCCGAGGCGTACCCGATGAAGGAGACCATCCTGGAGGAGCTGAAGGAGCCGGCGGTGCGACCGCTGACGCCGGCGTACCAGAGCATCTCCACGGTGATGTCGGCGATCCTGTCGCCGCCCTCGGGGATCAACCCCGAGCGGACCGCGGACGAGCTGCGCAAGGCGATCGCCGACGCGCTGGAGTCGAAGGGTGTCCTGCCATGAGCGTGAACGCCACTCCGGCCGGCGCGGAGGCCGCCGCCGAGGCGGAGCAGCCGGCCGCCAGGCACGCCGCGGTGCCCGCCCAGCGGGCCCGCCGTGGCGCCCGCGCTCCGCTGAGCGACAACAAGCGGGCCGAGCGTCGCCTCGGCTGGCTGCTGTGCGCGCCGGCCGCGCTGGTCATGGTGCTGGTCACCGCGTACCCGATCCTGTACTCGATCTGGCTGTCGTTGCAGCGCTACGACCTGCGCTTCCCCGACGAGCGCCAGTTCGTCGGGCTGGAGAACTACGTCACCGTGCTGACGAACGACTTCTGGTGGACCGCGTTCGGGGTGACCATGCTGATCACGGTGGTCACCGTGGCGATCGAGCTGGTGCTCGGCATGGGCCTGGCGATGATCATGCATCGGACGCTTGTCGGCCGGGGCATCGTCCGCACCGCGGCGCTGATCCCGTACGGCATCGTCACGGTGGTCGCGGCGTTCTCCTGGCGGTACGCCTGGACGCCGGGCACCGGCTACCTGGCGAACCTGTTCGACGGCAGCGCGCCGCTCACCGAGCGGGCCAGCTCGCTGGCGATCATCATGCTGGCGGAGATCTGGAAGACCACCCCGTTCATGGCGCTGCTGCTGATGGCCGGGCTGGCGCTGGTGCCGGAGGACCTGCTGAAGGCGGCCTCCACCGACGGCGCGACGGCGTGGCAGCGGTTCACCAAGGTGATGCTGCCGGTGATGAAGCCGGCGATCCTGGTCGCGTTGCTGTTCCGCACGCTTGACGCGTTCCGGGTCTTCGACAACATCTTCGTGCTCACCAACGGCGGCAACGAGACCTCGTCGGTGTCGATGCTGGCCTACAACAACCTGATCCGGGGCCTGAACCTCGGCATCGGCTCCACGATGTCGGTGCTGATCTTCATCACCGTGGCGATCATCGCGTTCGTCTTCGTGAAGCTGTTCGGCACCGCTGCCCCCGGCAGCGACGATGGGGAGAGGCGCTGACATGGCCGTGGAAACCACCACGCGGGCGAAGCTGCGCTGGGGCGTGCTGGACGTCGTGGTCGTCGTCTTCGCGCTGGTGCCGGTGCTCTGGATCGCCTCGCTGTCGTTCAAGACCCCGGGCACGCTCACGGACGGCAACTTCTGGCCGCGGGAGTGGACGCTCGACAACTACCGGACGATCTTCGACACCGACCAGTTCGTCCGGGCCCTGGTCAACTCGATCGGCATCGCGCTGATCGCCACCGCGATCGCGGTGGTGCTCGGCACGATGGCCGCGTACGCGATCTCCCGGTTGGACTTCCCGGGCAAGAAGCTGCTGGTCGGGGTCTCCCTGCTGATCGCGATGTTCCCGCAGGTGTCGCTGGTGTCGCCGCTGTTCGAGATCGAACGGCAGCTCGGCCTCTTCGACACCTGGCCCGGCCTGATCCTGCCGTACATCACGTTCGCGTTGCCGCTGGCGATCTACACGCTGTCGGCGTTCTTCAAGCAGATCCCGTGGGACCTGGAGAAGGCGGCGAAGATGGACGGCGCGACCCAGGGGCAGGCGTTCCGGCGGGTGATCGCCCCGCTGGCCGCGCCGGGCGTGTTCACCACGGCCATCCTGGTCTTCATCTTCTGCTGGAACGACTTCCTGTTCGCGATCACGCTCACCTCGACCGAGCGGTCCCGCACGGTCCCGGTGGCCCTCCAGTTCTTCACCGGCGAGTCGCAGTTCGAGGACCCCACCGGGGCGATCTGCGCCGCCGCCGTGGTGATCACCGTACCGATCATCCTGTTCGTGCTCTTCTTCCAGCGCCGCATCGTCTCCGGCCTGACCTCCGGCGCAGTCAAGGGATAGGTGACAACAATGGCTGACATCGTGCTGGACAAGGTGAGCAAGCGGTTCCCGGACGGGACCACCGCGGTGCGGGACGTCGACCTGGAGATCGCCGACGGCGAGTTCGTCATCCTGGTCGGCCCGTCCGGCTGCGGGAAGTCCACCACCCTGAACATGATCGCCGGGCTGGAGGACATCAGCGACGGCGAGCTGCGCATCGGTGGCGAGCGGGTCAACGACAAGGCGCCCCGGGACCGGGACATCGCCATGGTCTTCCAGTCGTACGCGCTCTACCCGAACATGACGGTCCGGGAGAACATGGCCTTCCCGTTGCGCCTGGCGAAGATGGACAAGGAGACCATCAACCAGAAGGTGGACGAGGCCGCCAAGGTGCTGGAGCTGACCGCGCTGCTGGACCGCAAGCCGGCCAACCTCTCCGGCGGCCAGCGGCAGCGGGTGGCGATGGGTCGGGCGATCGTGCGCCAGCCGAAGGCGTTCCTGATGGACGAGCCGTTGTCCAACCTGGACGCCAAGCTCCGGGTGCAGATGCGCACCGTGGTGTCCCGGTTGCAGAAGCAGCTCGGCACCACCACCGTCTACGTGACCCACGACCAGACCGAGGCGATGACGCTCGGCGACCGGGTGGTCATCATGCGGGGCGGCGCGGTGCAGCAGGTCGGCCCGCCGCAGGAGCTGTACGACCACCCGCGCAACCTCTTCGTCGCCGGGTTCATCGGCTCGCCGTCGATGAACTTCGTGCACGCCGCGGTGGAGGACGGGAAGCTGCGGACCGCGCTGGGCGACGTGCCGATCGGCGAGCGGGTCCGCCGCGAGCTGGAGGCCGGTGACGCGCCCCGCGAGCTGATCCTCGGCATCCGGCCGGAGCACTTCGAGGACGCCGCGTTGATCGACGACGAGACCCGCCGCCGGGGCCTGGAGTTCGAGGCGCCTGTCGACATCGTCGAGTCGATGGGCTCGGACAAGTACGTCTACTTCACCGTGGAGGGGGAGCGGGCCACCGCCGCCGAGCTGGAGGAGCTGGCCGCGGACGCCGGCGCCGCCGACTTCGCCGGCGCGGGTTCCAGCCTGGTCACCCGGTTGTCGGCGGAGTCGCCGGCGCGGGAGGGCGAGTCCCGCCGGGTGTGGTTCAACCTGGAGAAGATCCACCTGTTCGACCCGGGCAGCGGGCGCAACCTGACGCTGCACGAGGGGCGGGCGGCCGGCGCGCTCGCCGACTGAGCGCTCCGCGTGGAGGGGCCGGGGGCGGGCGCCGTCGGCCCCTCCGCCGTCTCCGGGCGGACGTGCCGTGCCGGCACACCGTGCCCGCCGGTCGCGGCGGACGGCCCGCACCGCGCGGCGTCACCAGGAGTGACGCAGCGCCAGCCCGAGGAAGCGGGCGTAGCGGGCCAGGGCCGCGTCCACCCGGGCGCGCAGTTCGGCGTCGAACGGGACGAGCTGCCGCACCGTCACGGTCACCGTGGTCGCCCCCAGCGTCCGCCGCCAGGTGCCGACCACCCGGCCGCCACGCACCACGGTGGACTGGAACATGCCGTTGTTGCCCGGCACCACGGCGGCGGCGTGTGCCGGGTCGAGCATCAGCGAACGGTCCCGGTAGCCCAGCAGGTACTCGTCGAAGCCGGGCAGCGTGTGCAGGTCGTCGACCGGGTCACGGGGGGTGTCGAGCAGCGCGGCGTCGACCACGGCGGGTTCACCGTCGACCTCGACCGGGGCGAGGAGGTCACCGGCCAGCGCCACGGCCCGGGTCGCGTCGGTGACGGTCAGGCCGCTCCAACGGGCCAGCTCGTGCCGGGTCACCGGCCCGTGCCCACGCACGTAACGGTGGGCCAGCAACGCCAGCGCCTCGTCCCGCTCCGGGCGGTGCGGGTCGGGCACCCACTCGTCGAGCAGCGCGAACGTCTGCTCGGTGCCGACGTGCGGGGCGATGCAGGTGATGCCGCGCTGGCTCGCGTACCAGAGCAGGTGGTAGCCGCGCTGACCGGTGGTGTCCAGCCCGGCGGCGCGCAACGCGGCCAGGCACTCGCTGCGGGTGAGCCGGCCGCCCCCGCCCAGCGCCGCGCCGAGCACGTCGCCGGCATGGTCCCCGTCGGCGAGCGTCAGCCCGAGCTGCCGCCACCGGGCCGCCGACCCGGCCAGGGCGCGGACCCCGGTCACCGCCAGCATCCAGTGCGCGTCCCGCGCCGGCACCAGGTGCACCGTGCCGCGCATCGGCCAGGTGCGCAACGCCTCGCGCCGCTCCAGCGCCGCGTGGACGTCGTCGCGGGTGCGGCCGGGCAGGCGTACGCCGAGCGACCACAGGCCGCTGGCCGCGTCCTGGGCCTGCATGGCGCCGAACCACTCGACCACGTCGGCCACCCGCTCCGGCCGGGCGACCGGGTGCGGACGCAGCAGCAGGCCGGTCATGCGCAGCGCGAGCGCCTCGGCGCGGGTGAGGCGTACGGTCACGGCGGGCCTCCCGTCGACAGGTGGACGGTCAGCTTAGGACGCCGGACCCCCGTCGGAGGCGCCCCCACACATCGATCGGCCTGTGGAATGATGACACCGCCGCCGATGGCACCAGGTGTGCTGGCGGTGACATTCGGTGACGCGGCGACCTGTGGTCGCCTCGCCGCTGTTGTTCCACTCGATACGGGGGTATGGCGAGTGTCGTCTCGCACGTTCAAGGCGGGTGCCGTCGCGGCAACGCTCTCACTCGGTCTGGCCGTTGTGGCCCTGCAGCAGTCCTCGTCGGCCGCGGTCGACACCCAGCCCTCCCTGGAGGAGGACTTCACCTACCCGGGCGCCGCGCAGGTGCTCACCCAGCGGGGGATCAAGCTGCTGAAGGGCGACGGGCACATCGTGCTGGCCGACTGCGGCGCGACTCCCAACAACCCGCCGGCCGACCTGATCCTGGTGCAGAGCAACGATTTCAGCCTGCCCGCCGGCAAGAACTTCTGCTTCAAGGCGAAGGGCGCCAGCGGTTACCTCACCATGGAGATCCCCATGGTCTACTTCGTCCGGGGTGACTCGACCAACACCGTCGACGCGAAGGTCGAAGTCAAGGACGACCCGACCGTGGTCGAGACCGAGCAGGTCGACCCGGGCGAGTGGCAGCCCGTCGGCGAGGGACAGGCCCGGGGCACGGCGACCGTGCTCGAGCTTCGCTTCCCCACCGCCAACTGACGCACCACCGGGAGCCGACCTCGCACGCCGAGGTCGGCTCTCTCCTTTTCGCCATCCGCAGCGACGTGCGCTCGCTGCTCTGACGCGTCAGTTCCAGGGGAGGGACCGTGTCGGCAAGACCCAGTGGTTTCCGGCGGACAAGTGCGGTGCGAAGGCGGGCAGGGCTGGCGGTCAGCCTCGTCCTGACGCTGCTCGCCGCGTTTCTCGTCGTGCCCGGCCCGTCGTACGCGGCGGACGAGACGGAGCCGGGTGAGCTCCGGCTCCGGGCGCTGCTCCTGCTGAAGTCGGGCGGCGCCAGTGTGGAGCGAGCAGCGGCGGAGGCGCTCGTCGGGGACGACGACGCGGTCGCCGACTTCCTCGACGAGGGCTACTTCACCGCTCGCCAGCAGGACGACCTGGTCCGGGTCGAGGAGTACGCGGGCCTGGGCGGCCCGACGATGAAGCAGGCGGCGGTGGCCGCGCTGAGCGGGTCCGTCGAGGACCGCCGCGCGTTCCTCAACGGCGGATGGGAGGCCGCCTTCGCCGTCGACGAGCGCATCCGCCTCGGGCAGGTCGTCAACGCCGGTGGGAACGAGGTGAAGCGCGCCGGCCAGGCGGCGCTGAACAGCACCGACGACGCGATCACCGAGTTCCTCCGCACCGGCCAGTACGAGGCCCGGGAGATCGACGACCGGATCCGGATCGGGCAGATCCTCACCGGTGGTGGTCCCTACGTCAGGGCCGGCGCGCAGGCCGCGCTGAACGGCACGGCCGAGGACATCCGGGAGTTCCTGCTGTACGGGCAGCACGTGGCCCGCGCGCGTGACCAGGAGATGCTCACCGTCACCCAGCTCGCCGACCTGTCCCAGGAGGCCGGCCGGCTCGCCGCGCAGGAGACGCTCCAGGCCGAGCAGGCGGCCGACCGTGCGGTGGAGTCCGCCCGGCTCGCGAAGGAGGCCGCGCAGCGTGCCGCGGCCGAGACCGCGGCGGCGAAGGACTCCGCGGAGGACGCGGCGGCGGCGGCTGCGCGGGCCGCGTCCGCCGCCGGTCGTGCCGCCGCGGCGGCGCAACGCGCGATCGGCGCCGCGAACGCCGCGAGTTCCGCGGCGAAGGTCGCCTCGGCGTCCGCCGCCCGTGCCGCGCAGGCGGCGGCGCTCGCCGGGAACGCTGCCTCCCGCGCCAACACGGCGGCCTCGAAGGCGGCGGGGGACGCCACCAAGGCACAACAGGCCCGCGACGCCGCCCGGATCGCCCGGGACGCGGCGAAGCAGGCGCGGAAGGCGGCGGACGCGTCCGAGGCGTCCCAGCGTGCCTCCGTCGCCGCCGGCAACGCCGGCACCGCGGCGGCGAGTGCGGCGGCCAACGCGAAGCTGGCGGCCGACGCGGCCGAGCAGGCGGCCGGTCAGTCGAACGTGTCCGCCGCCGAGGCGGCGCGGGCGCGGGAGGCGGCTGCCCGGGCCCGCGCCAAGGCGGAGGAGTCCCAGCGGGCGGCGAACGCGGCCAGCGCCGAGGCACGGCGCGCGGCGACCGCGGCCGGCCAGGCGACGACCGCCGCGCGAGCGGCGGCCACCCACGCGGACAACGCCGCCGCGGCGGCCGAGGACGCCGCCGCGCACGCCGGGGAGGCGGCCTACGCGGCGACGATGGCCACGCAGCACGCGGTCAACGCGATGAAGGCCGCGGAGGCCGCGGAGAGCTACGCCAACCAGGCACGGGACGTCGAGACGGCGGCCCGTCAGGCGGACGTCGAGCGGCTGGCGGCCATGACGGCCGAGGGGGTGATGGCCGCCGAGGTCGAGCGCAAGGAGGAGGAGACCCGCCTGGCGCAGGCGGCCTGGGACGAGGCGCAGGAGACCCAGCGGGACGAGGAGACCCGCCGCTGGCTGGCCGAGGCCACCGCGCCGAACGCGCCGGCCGACGTGGTGCTGACCAACGGCCGCCGGGTCGCCGTCCGGCTGCTGGCCACCGGGGGGACCTGGACCCGGGCAGCCGCCGAGCGCGCGCTCACCGGTTCGGAGCTGGACGTCCGGGCGTTCCTGACGACCGAGCTGCCGCTGGCCGCCGGCCAGGACGACCGGGCGGTGGTCGGCCACCTCGCGGACACCGCGACGAAGCCGGCGGCGAAGATCGCCGCGGTGGCCGCCCTGGCCGGTGACGACGCGCAGGTGCGCGAGTTCCTCCGCACCCGGGCGTACCCGGGCAAGGCCGACGACGACCGGATCCTCATCGGTCAGTTGATCACCACCGGTGGGTCCACCATGAAGACGGCCGCCCAGGCCGCGCTGAACGGGACCGACCAGGACCGGCACGAGTTCCTCCGGTCCGGCCGCTACGACGCGGCGGAGCAGGACGACCGGATCCGGGTCGGTCAGATCATGACCGCGGGTGGCCCGGAGGTGAAGGCCGCGGCGACCATCGCGCTCTCCGGCCCCCGGGCGGCGCTCCGGCACTTCATCGACGCCGGCCAGTACAAGGCCCGTCTCCGGGACGAGGAGACGGCGGCGCACGTGGCCAAGGTCCGGGCGCTCGTCGCCGACGCGGCACGTAACGCGGCCACCGCGCGGGTCGACGCGGCCCGGGCGGCCGAGGCCGCGGCCCGGGCCCGGTCGGCGGCGGCCGAGGCGGCGGAGTACGCCCGGCAGGCGGAGCTGTCGGCCGCGGCGGCGCAGGGCTACGCCGACCAGGCGCAGCAGTCCGCGCTGGCGGCCCAGCAGTCCGCTGCCGCCGCCGCGCAGTCGGCGGCGACCGCCCAGGCCGCGGCGGCCCGGGCCCGCAGTGACGCGCAGGCCGCGCAGCAGTCCGCGGCGGCGGCCACCGTGTCGGAACGGCGTGCGGCCAACTACGCCGCGGCGGCGCAGCAGTCCGCGGCGCGGGCGAAGGCGTCGGCCGAGGAGGCCGGCCGGAGCGCGGCCGAGGCGCGGCAGGCGGCGACCGAGGCGTTCCAGGCCGTGGTGGCGCTGCAACGTCAGGAGGCCGAGGCCCGGCGTACGGCCGGTCAGACGGACCCGGGCAGCGTCGAGTGCAACCTCTACATGCACCTGAACCGGATGTGCCACAACCCGTTGCTCGGCGCGCTCGAACGCGAGGACAACTGGTGCACGATCCAGTGGGGCCACGGTCCGCTCTGCGAGGGCGTGGTCAAGTACTTCGACCAGAAGGACGCCGAGGAGGGCAAGCTCGTCGGGCAGCTCGTGCTGACGATCTGCGGGTTCATCCCCGTGGTGGGGGAGCCGTGCGACGCGGTGGACGCGCTCATCGCCTATCTCGAAGGCGACACGGAGGGCGCGCTGCTGTCGCTCGCCGGGATGATTCCGGTGGTCGGCTGGATCGGCGGCGGCAAACGCGGCGTGGACCTGCTGCGCGAGCTGTACCAGTTCGGCAGCAAGGCGTGCAAGAAGGCGAGCAGCTTCCTGCCCGGCACGCCGGTGCTGCTGGCCGACGGCAGCCGGAAACCGATCGAGAAGCTGCGGATCGGTGACCGGGTGCTGGCCACCGACCCGGTCGGGCGGGTGACCGGGGCCAGGGAGATCACCCGGACCATCCAGAGCGAGGGGGAGAAGAACCTCGTCCGGGTCCGGTTGGACGTCGACGGGGCCGCCGGCCGGGCGACCGCGACGGTCACCGCGACCGAGAACCACCCCTTCTGGGTGCCCGCGCGCAACGCCTGGGTGTCCGCCGGTGAGCTGCACCGGGGCCAGTGGCTGCGCACGGCGGCGGGCACGTCGGTGCAGGTCGAGCAGGTCAGCCGCCGTACGGTGACGACGCGGGTGCACAACCTGACCGTCGCCGAGCTGCACACCTACTACGTCGGCGTCGGTCGGACGTCGGCGCTGGTGCACAACACCAGCGCCTGCAAGGTCACCAACACCGGCAAGATGAACGACGTGGAGATCGCCCAGGCGCACGAGCTGGGCAACCACGTCGGCGGCAAGGAGTTCGTGGGGCAGCCGGTGCGGGACACCCCCGGCATCGACGGCTGGCTGGACGGCGTACCGACCAGCCTGAAGGCCACCGACAGCGTCAGCCCGAGCGCGGTGCTCAAGCACCTGTCGAAGGCCGAGTCCCAGCTGCGCAACGCGAACTACCGCGACGCGATCGTCTACGTCCGGGCGGACAAGCTCGACCATGCCCGGTTGCAGAGCTTCATCGAAGGTGGGCCGGCGATCAGGGACATCACCCGGCAGGGCATCGTGAAGGAGGTCTACATCAAGACCGCCACCGGCTGGATCCACTGCCTCGCCGGGTCCTGTAGCTAGGGTTTGCGACATGGCGATCGAGTGGCACCTGCGGGTGAACCGTCGGTTCACCCTCCACGAGGCCGTCGATCTCACCAGCGTCCGGCTGGCCGACCTGCTCGGCCAGCCGGACGCCCCGCCGCCCGTCCGCGTCGTCGAGGCGTCCGCGGAGCGCCGCCGCGGCGGGCCCGGGGTGCCGCTGGCGGCGGACGCCCTGGACCGCGTCGCCGGACCCGCCGGCATCGGCGCCGACATCGACTTCTTTCTCGAGATTCCCGAGTGGCGCGCCGGCGCGCTGCTGAGCCTCAGCGAGTTCCTGCCGGGCGTCGACGACCCGGAGGCCGGGGTGTTCGTCTGGGTGACGTCGCAGCACGATCCCGCCTCCCACGTGCTGAGCATCGCCGCCTGCGTCGCGTTCGCCGAATGCGCCGACAGCGAGGTGGTGGACGAGTACGGCTATCTCGCGAGGACCCGGACGAACTCGCCGGAGGCGCTTCTCTACCAGCTCCGGGTGACGTCACCCGTCGAATCGTTCACCGCCGCGGCGGACCTGGTCCTCAGCCGTACCCGGCTGCGCCGGCGCTGACCACGGCACCCCTGATCGCGCTGCGCCGGCGTCGTTGCCGACGGAGCGCGATCCCCCGTTCAGGTTCCCGGCGCGGGGCGGCGGTCGGCCGGCGCCGGTCTGACCAGGATCCCCGGCGCGGCCGGCCGGGAGAGCGGTTGCCCGCCGAACTTGCGCAAATCTTGAGCCGTGGTCAGTCCAGCCGGCGGTGCATCACCAGCAGGTCGACGTACCCGTCGGTCGGGTGGCGGAACCCCTCCGGCACCCGACCGACCACGTCGAAGCCCAACGACCGCCACAGCCGTACCGCGCGGGTGTTGCTGGCCACCACGGCGTTGAACTGCATGGCCCGGTAGCCGTCCGCGCGGGCCGCGTCCAGCACGTGTTCGGCGAGCGCCCGGCCGACGCCGCGGCCCCCGGCGGCGGGGGCGACCATGAAGCCGGCGTTGGCCACGTGGTCGCCCGGGCCGGCCTGGTTCGGCGCCAGCCGGGCGGTGCCGAGCACCGTGCCGTCCGGGTCGACCGCGACCAGGGTCCGCCCGGGCGGCGTCGCCATCCACTGCCGGCGGGCCTGCTCCTCGGTGACGTCACGCGGCCAGGTGTACGTCTCCCCGGCGGCCACGATGTCGTGCAGGAACGGCCAGATCAGCGGCCAGTCGGCTGCCGTCGCGGTACGGATCTCCACCGGTCGAGCATGGCACGCGCGACGTTTGACGTGGCAACGAACGGGTAGTCGCCGAAGCTCACCGGCGAACTCGCGAAGGAGAAGCTCTGATGGATGGCCAGGTCAAGGTCGCGGTGATCTACTACAGCGCGACCGGCATCACCTACCAGATGGCCCGGGCGGCGGTCGAGGCGGCCGAGGAGGCCGGTGCCGAGGTGCGCCTGCGCAAGGTGCGTGAGCTGGCGCCGGACGAGGCGATCCGGTCGAACTCGGGCTGGCAGGCGCACCGGCTGGAGACCCAGGACGTGATGGAGGCCGAGCCGGACGACCTGTCCTGGGCCGACGTCGTGATCATGGGCTCGCCCACCCGGTACGGCATGATCGCCGCCCAGCTCAAGCAGTTCATCGACACCACCGGACCGCTGTGGGCCAACGGCGCGCTGGCCGACAAGGTCTACACCGGCTTCACCTCGACCGCGACCTCGCACGGCGGTCAGGAGGCGACGCTGCTGTCGCTCTACACCGTCTTCTACCACTGGGGCGGCGTCGTGGTGACGCCCGGCTACACCGACCAGAGCCAGTTCGTCGCCGGCAACCCGTACGGCGCGTCGCACACCAGCAACAACGGTGAGGTCGCCCCGGACCACGTCGCGTTGGCCGCCACCGCGCTCACCGCCAAGCGGGCCGTGCTGATGGGGGCCGCGCTGAAGCGGGGGATGGCCGGCTGACCGGCCCGGCACGCGGGTGACCGGTGGCCGGACGAGGGCTCTCGAACCCGTCCGGACCACCGGTCGTCCTTCGGCCTACCCGCGATCGGCCCCGCCATGCGCGCTCGGGCGGCGGAACCCGATCGGAGTCGTCGCCGGCGCCGGGTAGGTTGACCGGCGATGGACATTCTCGCTCTGGACCTGGGCACCTCGTCGGTACGCGGGCTGGTGCTGGACGCGGACGCGGAACCGCGTCCGGGCGCGCTGGCCCGTCGCAAGGTGCGCCTGGCCACCGGCGACGACGGCGCCGGGACGCTGGACTGCGCCGGCTACCTGGCCTGCCTGGTGGAGTGCCTCGACGAGCTGGCCGCCGGCGGGCACCTGCGGGAGGTCGGGCTGGTGGCGACGTCCGCGCAGTGGCACTCGGTGCTGCCGCTGGCCGCCGACGGCACCCCGTCGGGTCCGGTGCTGACCTGGCTGGACACCCGGCCGACGCCGCCCGTCGGGGTCGCCGGCCCGGCCGACCCGGACGACTACCATCGGCGCACCGGCACCTGGTGGCACCGCTGCTACTGGCCGGTACGACTGCCGTGGCTGCGGGAACGTGCGGGCGACGTGTCCCCGCGCTTCGTCGGCTTGGCCGAGTACGTCTTCGGCGCGCTGCTCGACGACGCGCCCATGTCGGTATCGCTGGCCTCCGGCACCGGCCTGCTCGACCTGCGCCGCCTGGACTGGGACGCGGAGGCGTGCGCGCTGGCCGGCGTACGCCCGGAACGGCTGCCGTCGCTGGCCCCGGCGGGCTGGCACGGCCGGTTGAACCCGGAGCACGCGCGGCGCTGGCCGCAACTGGCCGAGGCGCGGTGGGCGGCGCCGGTGGGCGACGGCGCGGCGTCCAACGTGGGCTCCGGCTGCGTCGACGGGTCCCGCGCCGCGGTCACCGTCGGCACGTCCGCCGCGGTCCGGGTGATCCAGGCCGTGCCGGCCGGCGCGGAGCTGCCGCCGCTGCCGGACCAGCTCTGGCGGTACCGGGTCGACCACGACCACGTGGTGACCGGGGCGGCGTACTCCAGCGGCGGGAACCTGTTCGCCTGGGCGAACCGCGAGTTGCGGCTGCCGGAGGGCGACGAGTTGGAGGCCGCGCTGCGCCGTGCCGGCGACGCCCGGACGCTGCGGGTCAATCCCCGCTTCGGCGGCGACCGGCCGCCGGGCACGGCGCCGGCCGGGTCGGGCGAGTTGGGCGGGTTGAGCTTCGGCACCACCGCCGTCGAACTCCTCGCCGGCCTGATGGGTGGGCTGTGCCGGCTCGTCGCCGACGACCTCGCGCTGCTGGAGGCCGGTGTCGCCGACCCGATGGAGGTGGTGCTCGGCGGCGGGGCGCTGACCGCCTCGCCGTGGTGGCGGGCGGCCTTCGCCGAGGCGCTCGTCCCGCGTACGGTGCGGTGGCAGCGCAACCCGGAGATCGGCGCGACCGGCGCCGCGCTGGTGGCCCTGGGCCGGGTCGCGGGGGCGGCCCGCATCGGCGGCGTCGGCGGTGTCGGCCGGCCGGACGCCGGCGACCCGGGCGCCGCCCCGACGCGCTGACCGTCCTGCTCATGCCGTCCGGGCGGGCGTTGACACCGCCCGTCGGCCTGGTTTGATGGAGCCCGCTCCCCGGCGTGGTGGAGTCGGACGAGGAGGCAATCGTGGGCGCAGGTCCGGACCCGGTGCGCGGCGCGGCCCCACCGCCGCACCGGCGGCGCTCCGGGTTGCGGCTGCGGGACTGGCGGCTGAGCACCAAGCTCGCCACGGTGCTGGTGATCCCCTCGGTGGCGTTCCTGGTGCTGGCCGGCGTGCAGACCCGGGGGCTGGTGGGGCGGACCACGACGTTGAGCGACTTCGCCGAGCAGGTCGGCATCGGCCGGCAGATCACCGCCGTGGTCGACCGGCTCCAGCAGGAGCGGGACCGCTCCGCCGGTGAGCTGGCCGCGTTGCGCCGGTCCGGCACCGGCGCCGACCGGGACGCCGCGGTCGCCGCGCTGCGGCCGTTGCAGGAGGCCACCGACCGGGCGGTGGACGAGCTGCGGACCGCGGCCGAGCCGCTGGCCGACGCGGACGCCGCCTGGCGGGTCTCCTACTCGGAGGCGCTGGAGGCGTACGACCAGGTGGTGAACATCCGGGCCGCGGTGCCGCCCGCGGTGCTCTCCGGCGACACCGTGCTCGGCAACTACCACCGGGCCGTCGCGGCGCTGCTCAACCTGCTGGCCGAACCGTCGCCGGGGGACGGGCGGCGGGCGCTGACCGAGGCGGTGCTGCGGTACGTGCAGCTGGCCCGGGTCAAGGAGCTGTCCTCGCGGATCCGCGCCGAGCTGTACGCTGCCGCCCGCGCCGGCCGGTACGAGCCGGACGCCCAGGTGACGCTCAGCGACCTGCGGGCCCAGCAGCTCACCGCGTTGGGCGCGTTCCGGGTGGCGGCGACCGCCGACCAGATCCGTCGCTACGACCGGACGTCGGTCGATCCGGCCTTCGTCACGGCCACCCGGTTGGAGGAGCGGACGCTGCCCACCGGCGAGGCGACGCCGGCGCTGCTGTCCGCGCCGCAGTGGTGGGCGGCCACCGAGCAGCGGCAGGAGCTGTTCCGCCAGTTGGAGAGCGAGATCGTCGACGACGCGGTGGGCCGGGCCGACGACGCGAGCGCCCGGCAGTTGCGCGAGACGCTGCTGATGGCCGGCGGCATCGTCGCGGTGCTCCTGGTCGCCGTGCTCATCTCCCTGCTGGTGGGCCGGTCGGTGGCCCGGGCCATGCGCCAGTTGCGCGGCCAGGCGTTGCGCATCGCGCAGGTGGAGCTGCCGATGACGCTGGAGCGGCTGCGGGTGGTGGACCGTCCGGTGAACCGCATCGACGTGCCGCCGGCGGTGATCGACTCGCAGGACGAGCTGGGCGAACTGGCGGAGGCGTTCGTGGCGGTGCACCGCAGCGCGGTGGACGTCGCGGTCGAGCAGGCGATGATGCGCCGCAACGTGAACGCCATGTTCGTCAACCTGGCCCGGCGCAGTCAGGTGCTCGTCGAGCGGCAGTTGGAGCTGCTGGACGACCTGGAGCGTGAGGAGAGCGACCCGGACCAGTTGGAGAACCTGTTCAAGCTGGACCACCTCGCCGCCCGCATGCGCCGCAACGACGAGAGCCTGCTGGTGCTCGCCGGCTCCGAGTCGACCCGGCGGTGGAACCGCCCGGTGGGGATCGGCGCGGTGCTGCTGGCGGCGAGCGCCGAGATCGAGCAGTACCAGCGGGTGCGCCACGAGAACCGTGCCGGCCTGCACGTGGTCGGGCACGCCGTGGGTGACCTGGTGCACCTGTTCGCGGAGCTGCTGGAGAACGCCACCGCGTTCTCCCGCCCGGACACGGCGGTGCGGGTCGTGGTCGGGCCGGACGGACCGGGCGCGTTGGTGGAGATCGTGGACCAGGGGCTCGGCATGAGCCAGGCCGCGCTGGCCGAGGCGAACGCGGTGCTGGCCGCGCCGCCGGCGGCCGACGTGTCCGCCTCCGAGCGGATGGGCCTGTTCGTGGTGAGCCACCTGGGCGCCCGGCACGGGGTGCGGGTGCGGTTGCGCGCCGGCGGGGAGGGCCTGGTGACCCAGGTCCGGATCCCGGGCCACCTGCTGGCCGAGGCGCCCGCGCCGGGGCTGGACCCGCCGGTGCCGGCGCGGATGCTGACCGGCCAGGCCGCCGCGGCGTCCCGCGCGCTCGGCGCGGCGACCGCCGAGCTGCCGGTGGCCGGTCGGCACCCGGTGTCGCCGCTGCTCCGGCCGCAGCCGGGTCCGTCGCCGCACTCGGGCCAGTCGCCGCAGCCGGCGCTGCCGGTGTCGCCGTTGACCGGCCGGCCGCTCGGCGACGTGGCGGAGCCGGCACCCGCCGCCGCGCCGGCGGGTGCGCCCGCCGGCCCGCCCCGCGTGGCCCCGCGGCCCCGGCCGGTGCCCGGCCGGGCCGAGGACGTGCTGGCCCCGGCCGTCGGGGCGGCGGCCGGCGGCGGCTGGTTCACCCGCCAGGGACCGACGTCGTCGGTGCTCGGTGTGACGCCGGAGCCGGCCCGGACGCCGGTCACCGGGGGGACCAACGAGCGCGGCCTGCCGGTACGCGTGCCGATGGCCCAGCTCGCCGCGGTCTCCTCGCCGGCCGGGCCGGACCGCGCGGCGGTACGGCACGAGCCGGACCCGGAGGCGGTCGGCGGTATGCTGTCCCGCTTCTACGGCGGGGTGCGCCGGGCCGAGGCCGAGGAGACGACCGAGATGTACCTGCCGCGTGACGAAGGGGGACGACGACAGTGACGACGTTGAGCCAGGAGGCACGGGACCTGAGCTGGTTGGTGAACGCGTTCGCCGAGCGGGTTCCGGGTGTGGCGCACGCCGTGGTGGTGTCCTCCGACGGGCTGCTGGTGGCGATCTCCGCGCACCTGCCGCGGGACCACGCGGACAAGCTCGCCGCGGTGACGTCGGGCCTGATGAGCATCACCGCGGGCGCGGCCCAGATGTTCGACGGTGACGTCGTCAAGCAGACCGTGGTCGAGATGGGTCGCGGCTACTTCCTGGTGATGCAGATTCGGGACGGTTCGATCCTGGCCACGCTGGCCGGCGGTGACGCCGACATCGGTGTGGTCGGCTACGAGATGGCGCGGCTGGCCAAGCAGGCCGGTGAGATGCTCACCCCGGCGCTGCGGGCCGAGCTGCAACAGGCGCTGCCGCGCTGAGCCGAACCAGGCGCTCCCGCGCTGAGCCGAACCAGGCGCTCCCGCGTTGACCGGGCACCCGGCCGGCGACGCCGCCGGCCGGGCCACACCCGACTAGAGTCCGTTGCGGCGGATCACGTCGCGGTACCAGTGGGCGCTGCGCTTGAACACCCGACGCTGGGTCGGGTAGTCCACGTAGATCAGGCCCCAGCGCTCCTCGTACCCCTCGTTCCACTCGAAGTTGTCCATCAGCGACCAGACGTGGTAGCTCTCCAGCGGCACCCCGTCCCGGATGGCGCGGTGGGCGACGGCGAAGTGGTCGCGCAGGAAGGCGACCCGGCCGGCGTCGTCGATGGTTCCGTCCGGGCCGGGGGCGTCCGGGCAGGGCAGGCCGTTCTCGGTGATGGTGATCGGCACCCGGCCGTAGTCGCGGGTGACCCGGGTCAGCGTGTCGTACAGGCCCTCGGGGTAGATCTGCTGCCAGCCGGCCTCGGAGGTGGGCCACTTCTGGATCGTGTCGCCGCTGCCGGTGACGTAGAGCGGGGTGTAGTACTGCACCGCGAGCAGGTCCACCGGGCTGGAGATGATCTTCAGATCGCCGTCCCGGATGCCCCGGACCATCCGGCTGTCCGGCCCCAGGTCGGCCAGCACGTCCCGCGGGTACTCGCCCTTGAAGACGGAGTCGAGATAGAGGCGGTTCTCGTAGCCGTCGTGGAGCCGGGTCGCGGCGGCCGCCTCGGCGGTCTCGTCGGCCGGGTAGCAGGGGTGCAGGTTGAGCGCGGGGCCGATGCGTCCGGGCACGCCGGAGGCGCGCAGCGCCTGCACGGCGAGGCCGTGGGCGAGCTGGAGGTGGTGGGCGACCAGGTACGCCGCCGCCGGGTCCCGGTGGCCGGGGGCGTGGTGGCCGGTGAGGTAGCCGTTCTGCACCACGGTCTTCGGCTCGTTGATGGTCAGCCAGACCGGCACCCGCTCGCCGAGCGCGCGGAACACCGCGTCGGCGTAGTCGGCGAAGCGCTCGGCGGTGTCGCGGTTCTCCCAGCCGCCGTCGTCCTGGAGCGCCTGGGGGAGGTCCCAGTGGAACAGCGTGGCCATCGGCGCGATGCCGCGCTCGTGCAGGCCGTCCACGATCCGGCGGTAGAAGTCGAGGCCACGCTGGTTCGGGCGGCCGGAGCCGTCGGCCTGGATGCGCGGCCAGGAGATGGAGAACCGGTAGCTGCGCAGCCCCAGGTCGCGCATCAGGTCGAGGTCCTGGGCGTACCGGTGGTAGTGGTCGGCCGCGACGTCGCCGGTGTCGCCGTTGCGGGTGCGTCCCGGGGTGCGGCTGAAGGTGTCCCAGACGGACTCACCCCGCCCGTCCTCCTTGGCGGCCCCCTCGATCTGGTACGCGGAGGTCGCCGCGCCCCAGCCGAAGTTGGGCGGGAAGCGCAGCCCGCGGTCCGGCTCCGGGTCGGTGCGCCGCTCGGGTGGGCTGTCGCAGCCGCCGAGGGCGGTGGTGGCGGCGACCCCGGCCGCGGTGGCACCGGCGAGCCCGGTCCGGGCCGCGCCGGCGGCGCTCGCGGACAGGGCGGCGCGGCGGAGCAGGCGCCGTCGGGTGAGTAACGACATGAGGCTTCTCCTCGAAGTGACGGGCCGCCCGGGGCCGGGAGCGCTCCCAGCATAGGCCGGAGGCGGCCGGCCTCGAATCCGGCGGTCGCGGCGCGGGCGGCGGCGCGGCCGGCGGGCGGCCGGAATGGGGTGGGCGGGTGTCGCTCGGGGGCTGGGGGCGAGCGGCGAGAGTGGGGCAGATAGCGAGAAAGGCCGTCCGGGTGGCGTGTCACGCCTGTCCCGTCGGCCTCTTTTGCCGTCGACAACGGGGGTTTAGTGTGGGGACGGGGGAGGGCAACCCCCGTCCCCACCGAGATGCACACACGCACGATTGGGAATTGGCGTCCGTCGTGCGTGTCGCGCGGGAGCCGGGCCACGCGAGTGGCTCTGGTTCCACCTCCCTCCGTTTGGCGGGTGAGGGCCGGCGGCGGCGTCCGGGCTGGTTCGCCGCCGGCCACTGGGCCGGTAGCCGGGCACGGGTGTCCCCGGCGATTCAGTAACTTACATGTCCGTCGATGGAAGCGCTCCCATCGGCGATGCTGCGACTGTAACGCCCGTCACGGCTTTGTGAAAGCCCCTAAACGAGATCGAAACATGGACGTGGGTATCTGCCCTGGACATTGTGGTGGGAGCGCTTCCATGGCACACTCTCGTCACGCGACGTGGAGCCAACTCTCGCGAGCGCGGGCCGCCGAGGGCACCCGGACATCCGGTGCGGCGCCCCGATTCCCGGCACGACCGGGACGACCACTTTTCCGGACGCCTCCGTCCCCCCGCGTACGCCCGTCGACGCGTGGAGGCGCCCCGCCGGGGCCCCGGCCCCGGCCCGGTCCGAGGAGACACCGCCCACATGAGACTCATGGCCAGACGTCGCCGCACGGCGATGCTCGCCGCCACCGCCCTCGCCATCGGCGGGGTGACCCTGCCCGCGAGCGCCGCCCAGGCCGCTCCCGCCTGCGACGTGACCTACGCGACCAGCGAGTGGAGCACCGGGTTCACCGCCACCGTCACCATCAAGAACCTGGGTGACGCGCTGAACAACTGGTCGCTGAAGTTCGCGTTCCCGAACAGCAGCCAGCGCGTGACGCAGGGCTGGTCGGCCAAGTGGAGCCAGAGCGGCAGCGACGTGACCGCGACCAACGAGTCGTGGAACGGCAGCCTGCCCACCGGCGCGTCCACCAGCATCGGCTTCAACGGCAGTTTCAGCGGCAGCAACCCGAAGCCGACCGCGTTCACGCTCAACGGGGTCGCCTGCAACGGCGCCTCCAGCAACCAGCCGCCGTCGGTCTCCCTCGGCGTGCCGACCGGCCCGTTCACCGCGCCGGCGGACGTTCCGCTGACCGCCACCGCGAGCGACGCCGACGGCACCATCAGCAAGGTCGAGTTCTACCGCAACGGCCTGCTGGTCAACACCGACACCACCGCCCCGTACGGCTACGACCTGCTGAGCCTGCCGGCCGGCAGCTACACCGTGCAGGCCAAGGCGTACGACAACGCCGGCGGCACCGCGATCGCGGAGAAGTCGTTCACGGTCGGCGCGGCCACCGGGCCGAGGCTGGTCGCCACCCCGTCGGCGGTCAGCGTCGACGAGGGCGGCAGCGCCACGGTGCGGTACACGCTCAGCTCGGCGCCCACCGCCAACGTGCCGGTGACGCTCGCGGTCACCGGGGACAGCGACATCACCGTCTCGCCGGCCTCGCTCACGCTCACCCCGAGCAACTGGAGCACCGGCGTCACCGCCACTGTCTCGGCGGCGGAGGACGCGGACACGGTCGGCGGCACCGCCACCATCGCCGCGTCGGCGACCGGTGCCGCGGGGGTCTCGGTGGTCGCCACCGAGATCGACAACGACTCCCCGGGCGGCGACAACGCCTACATCAAGAAGTTCCTCGACCAGTACGGCAAGATCAAGAACTCGGGCTACTTCAGCCCCGAGGGCGTGCCGTACCACTCGGTCGAGACGCTGATCGTGGAGGCGCCCGACCACGGGCACGAGACCACCTCCGAGGCGTTCAGCTTCTGGATCTGGCTGGAGGCCCAGTACGGCCGCGTCACCCAGAACTGGAGCCCGTTCAACAACTCGTGGACGGTGATGGAGAAATACATCATTCCGTCGCACGCGGATCAGCCCACGGCCGGCGCGCCGGGCACCCCGCAGTACGCCGCCGAGCACAACCTGCCCAGCCAGTACCCGTCGGCGCTGGAGGCCAGCGTCCCGGTCGGTCAGGACCCGCTGCGCTCGGAGCTCCAGTCCACCTACGGCACCGGTGACATCTACGGCATGCACTGGCTGATGGACGTGGACAACACCTACGGCTTCGGCCGCTGCGGCGACGGCACCACCAAGCCGGCCTACATCAACACGTTCCAGCGGGGCACCCAGGAGTCGGTGTGGGAGACCGTGCCGCAGCCGTCCTGCGACACGTTCAAGCACGGCGGTCAGTACGGCTACCTCGACCTGTTCGTCAAGGAGTCCAACGCCCCGGCCAAGCAGTGGAAGTACACCAACGCGCCGGACGCCGACGCGCGCGCCGTGCAGGCCGCGTACTGGGCCCTGACCTGGGCCAAGGCGCAGGGCAAGGAGGCCGACGTGGCGGCCACCGTGGCCAAGGCCGCCAAGATGGGCGACTACCTGCGCTACGCGTTGTTCGACAAGTACTTCAAGAAGATCGGCAACTGCGTCGGGGCCAGCACCTGCCCGGCCGGCAGCGGTCGTGACTCGGCGCACTACCTGCTCTCCTGGTACTACGCCTGGGGTGGCGCGTACGACACGTCGCAGAACTGGTCGTGGCGGATCGGCTCCAGCCACAGCCACTTCGGCTACCAGAACCCGTTCGCGGCCTGGGCGATGACCAACGTGTCGGAGCTGAAGCCGAAGTCGCCGACCGCGGTCTCCGACTGGCAGAAGAGCATGGACCGGCAGCTGGAGTTCTACACCTGGCTCCAGTCCGCCGAGGGCGGCATCGCCGGTGGCGCCACCAACAGCTGGGACGGCAACTACGGCACCCCGCCGGCCGGCACCGCCACCTTCTACGGCATGTTCTACGACGTCGACCCGGTCTACAACGACCCGCCGTCGAACCAGTGGTTCGGCATGCAGGCCTGGTCGATGCAGCGCATCGCCGAGCTGTACCTGCAGACCGGCAACGCCAAGGCCAAGGCGCTGCTGGACAAGTGGGTCCCGTGGGCGATCGCCAACACCACCACGGGCGCCAACTGGTCCATCCCGTCGGACATGAAGTGGACCGGTCAGCCGGCCAACTGGAACCCGAGCAGCCCGCAGCCGAACACCAACCTGCACGTCGAGGTGACGGTCAAGGGCCAGGACGTCGGCGTCGCCGCCGCCTACGCCCGCACGCTCATCGCGTACGCGGCCAAGTCCGGCAACACCGCGGCGAAGAACACCGCCAAGGGCCTGCTGGACGCGCTCTCGGCGGCGGCCGACAGCAAGGGCGTCTCGATGCCGGAGAAGCGCGGCGACTACAAGCGCTTCGACGACGTCTACAACGCCACCGACGGTCAGGGTCTCTACGTCCCGCCGGGCTGGACCGGGAAGATGCCGAACGGTGACGCGATCGCCGCCGGCAAGAGCTTCCTGGACATCCGGTCCTTCTACAAGAAGGACCCGGACTGGCCGAAGGTGCAGGCGTACCTGGACGGTGGCGCCGAGCCGGTCTTCAACTACCACCGGTTCTGGGCGCAGGCGGACGTCGCCATGGCGTACGCCGACTACGGGACCTACTTCCCGCAGGGATGAGATGACGACTCCTCCGTGGGCGGGTGAGGCCCCGCCCACGGAGGAGGCCGACCCGGCCGATGGGGGAACGGAGCGGCCGGTTCGGCGGACGGCCTGACGCCCACGGTCAGGCCGGGTGGGCCGGCCGTCCGGCCGACGC
Organism: Micromonospora sp. AKA38; assembly: GCF_027925725.1. Lineage (NCBI taxonomy): Bacteria > Bacillati > Actinomycetota > Actinomycetes > Micromonosporales > Micromonosporaceae > Micromonospora > Micromonospora sp. AKA38. The sequence continues at coordinate 151,034 of NZ_BNEI01000004.1, forward strand.
AGCGGACGGACCGGCCCACCACTCCGCCCGGGGCGACCCATGGCGCGAAAAGGCACCGAAAAATCAGCGCCCCACGGGATCACATCCGTGGCGCGGACGGAGTAACGTATTTGTCGGAGAGGCCGCTCCCCCCGTGGCGGCCTCTCCACTATTTTTTTGCCCGGCCTCCACCGCGCGCCGCGCCGGCCCGACCGCTAAGTTGTCCGGGTGCGGGAGACGGCGAGGGGTTGGACGGCGGTCTGGTTGGTCGTACTGGCCTTGGTCCAGACGGCCGCGTTTCTGGTGGTGTGGCGGTTCGCCGTGCACACCGAGTTGGGGCAGTGGCTCGACACGGTCGCCCTGACCGGCAACCAGATCGGCCAGGACCGGGTCGACGGGCCGGTGGACACCATCCTCAACGCCATGTCGGTGGTGTCGCTGCTGGCCGCGACCGCGGTGATCGGCTTCATCGCGCTGATCCGGGGCCGTAAGGCGCTCGCCGTCACCGCCACGCTGCTGATCGCCGGCGCGAACGTCAGCACCCAGGTGCTCAAGTACGTTCTCACCCGACCGGAGTTCGGTGTCGACCCGGAGCGGGCCGCCGCCGGCAACAGCCTGCCCAGCGGGCACACCACGATCGCGGCCTCGGTGGCGGTCGCGCTGATCCTGGTGCTGCCCCGGCAGTTGCGGGTCGCGGGCGCGTTCCTCGGCGCCGGTTACGCCGCCGCCGCCGGGGTGGCCACGCTCTCCGCCGGCTGGCACCGACCCAGCGACGCGGTCGCCGCGTACCTGCTGGTCGGTGCCTGGGCCGCGGTGGCCGGGCTGGTGCTGCTGGTCTTCCAGCGGGAGCGGGCCGTGGTGGAGCCCGGCGACGCGCACCGGCTGGCCGCCGCCGTGCTCGGGGTCGGCGGCGCGGTGGCGCTGCTGGCCTCCGCGTTGGCGTTGTCCTGGCTGGTGGACCGGTCCACCGTCGCCGTCGAGGAACTCGGCCGCCGTCCGCTGTTCATCGGGTACGCGGGCAGCGCGGCCGGCATCGTCGGCACGATCGCCGTGGTGGCCGCGCTGGTGCTCGCCCTGGTGCACCGGCTGGTGCCCCGCTGGAAGGGCTGAGGCGGCCGGATGGAGCCGGTACGGGCCGCGTTCCGCGACGAGTGCGAGCGGCTGGAACGGGTCCTGCACGGGCTCGACGAGGCGGCGCTGGACCGGCCCACCCCGTGCCCGCCGTGGCGGGTCCGGGACCTGCTGGCCCACGTACGCACCGGCGCCGGCCGGCTGGCCGGGATGCTGGCCGAGCCCGCGCCGCCCCGGGCCGAGGTGACCGCCGCCGGGTACTTCGACGCGGCCAAGTTCGCGCCCGCGGTCGACCGGGACCGGATCGACGGGGCCCGAGCGGCGGCCCGGGAACTGCCCGGCGCGGCCGACGGGGCACGGGAGTTCGGCCGGGCCTGGCGGGCCACGGACGCGGCGGTGGCCGCCGAGCCGCCCGACCGGGTGGTCCGCACCCGGCACGGTGACGCGATGGCGGTGACCGAGTTCCTGCGTACCCGCGTGGTGGAGCTCGCGGTGCACGGCCTGGACCTGGCCGACGCGCTGGACCGGCCGCCCTGGACGGCCCCGACCGCGGCGGCCGTGACGGTCGACGTGCTCACCGCCGGGCGGCCGGTGCCCGAGCGGCTCGGCTGGGACGCGCTCACGGTGCTGCGCAAGGCCACCGGCCGGCTGCCGCTGACCGACGCGGAGCGGGCGGCGCTGGCGGCGGCCGGCATCCGTCGACTCGCCTTCGGCGGCTGAGCCGGTCGCCCGATCGCCGACGCCGGTCGCCGGATCGCCGGATCGCCGACGCCGGTCGGCCGGTTCCGTCGGCGGCCGGGCGGCCGGGTCAGCCGGTCGCGGGCGGGCCGGGTCGGCCGGTTGCGGGCGGGCCGGCTCAGCCGGTTGCGGGCGCCGGCCCGGCGGTTCCGTCGGCACCCGACCGGTCGGCCGCGCCGCGCCGCAGGTGGTCCAGCACGATCGGGTCGATCCGGCCCGGCACGAAGCGCTCCTCCAGGTTCTCCAGGCCGGACCAGGCGGCGAGCGCGTCGTCCAGGCCGGCCGGGCCGACCGGGTGCCCGGCGGCGGCGAGCAACTCCGCCACCTCGACGGCGAGCGGCCCGGTGAGGTCGCGCAGAGTGGCCGGGTCGGGCCGGCCGAAGATCATGGTGTGCAGGCCGAGCAGGCGGCGCAGCTCGGCGACCGGGTCCGGGTGGTCGTCCACCCGCAGGTCCACCAGTTCGTCGCCGGTGCCGGCGTACCCGCCGTGGCGCTGCACCACCAGCAACGCGGCGCTCTGCCGGCCGCGCCGGTCGCCGCCGGCCCGGTCGCCGGCGGTCAACGCGGCCAGCAGCCGCTGCGGGAACGGCAGATCGACGCCGGTGAGCCAGGCGTCGCGCAGCGCGTCGATCACCTGCGGGCCGCTCAGGATGTTGCCCTGCGCGGCCCAGCCGTCGCCGGCCTGGCCACCCGCCCAGGGATGACAGCGCGGCCCGGTCCAGGTGGCCCCGGCCCCGGCGGCGCCGACCACGGCGAGCTGCCGGTCGTCACGCCCCGGGTCGGCGGCGACCAGGCCGGCCACCGTGTCGGCGGCGGTGACGCCGGTGCGTAGCAGCGCGAGCGCCTGCGCCCGGTAGGCGAGGTTGGCGTGCGCCTGGGTGGCGACCGCCCCGACCCGTGCCTCGGCGGCCGGCACCAGCGCCCCGGCGGCGAGGAACCGGCTGGCCACGGCCACGCCGTGCAGGTGCCCGTCGGCGGAGCGGGCGACGAGCGAGAACGTCACGCGCGGATCGTAGCCCGGCGGCGGGCGCGGCGTCGGCACACCGGCGGGAGGCGGCGGACGCGGCCGGCACGGCGACGCGGGCGGATGGCAGGCGGTGCGGGCGCGGTCAGAACGGCGGTGCGGGCGCCTCCGGCGGGCGGCCCCAGGCGCGCCGGAGGTCGGCCACCGCCACCGCCGCCAGCACCACGACCGTGTACCCGGCCGCCACGAGCAGCGGGACGCGCACCAGCAACGGCACGGGCAGCAGCAGCGCGACGATCGCCACCAGCCGGGACGGGGAGACCCGGCCGAACACCTCGTACTCGAAGCGGGCCCGGCCGGCCAGGAACAGCGCCGGCCCGCCCAGCACCATGGCGAGCCACGCCAGCTCGTTGTGCCCGCTGGGGTGCTCGACGGCCAGCTCGTAGCCGATCGCGGTGGCCACCACGCCGACCACCATGACCAGGTGGGTGTCGGCGGCGGAGCGGCCGATGGTGGCCGGGTGCTCGGCCCCGGTCACCGCCTCGCCCAGGATCTGCCCGGCCCGCTGCACGTAGATCCGCCACAGCAGCACGGAGGTGGCCAGCGCGGCGGTGAACGCGGCGATGTTGGACCAGCCGCTCGGCGCGCGGGTGTAGGTCAGGCCGGCGACCAGGATCGTCTCGCCGATCGCCACCAGGTAGATCTGCTGGTACCGCTCGGCCAGGTGCCGGCCGTGGATGTCCCACCGCGAGATGGTCGAGCGGCCCAGCCCGGGCACCGGCCAGCCGAACCGGTTGCCCAGATACTCCACCACCAGCGCGGCGCTCCAGAGCACCACCCGGGCGTTGGTGGGCAGCACCGCGCCGACCAGCCAGAGCACCCCGGAGACGACGTACGTGATCAGCATCCGCAGCTTCAGCCGGCGGTACTGGAGCCGGCGCAGCACCAGCATGAGGATCGCCGAACGGCCGACGTTCGCCACCACGTAGGCGACGGCGAACGCCAGGCCGCTCCCGGTGAACGCGCGGGGGATCGCCACCCCCATCACCATCGCCGACACCAGGGCGGTGATCACGATGACCTGCAACCACAGGTGGTACGGGTCGTAGCGGCTGGTGGTCCACGCGGTGCCCTGCCAGAGCATCCAGAGCGCGATCAGCAGCAGCAACGTCTTCCCGCCGCCGGTCACCGCCGACCAGGTGGTCTTGCCGCCCTCCAGCGCCAGGTCCTCGAAGGCGCGTGCGGAGATCCGGGTCAGCGCGAACACGTAGACCAGGTCGAAGAACAGCTCCAGGAACGTGGCCCGGTCGCCGTCGCCGTCGTCCGAGCGCAGCGCGGCGGGCTCGGCGACCCTCACCGCCGTGCCCCGCCCGCGATCGCGTCCACCCGGCAGTCGTAACACCCCCACCGGCCGCGGCGGCGCGGATCGGTCGGATCGCCCCCGATCTTGCTCCGGCGGTGCCGGGCGGGCACGATCGACGGGTGACGAAACGATGGGGTATGACCGTGCCGCTGGGCGGCGTGCCGCTCGCCGACCACGCCGAGGTCTACGCGACGCTGGACCGGGCCGGGTTCACCGACGTCTGGTCGTCGGAGGTGGCCGGGACGGACGCGTTCACCCCGCTCGCGCTCGCCGCCGCCTGGACGCCCCGGCTGCGCCTCGGCACCGCGATCACCCCGGTCTTCACCCGGGGGCCGGCGCTGCTGGCGATGAGCGCCGCCGCGCTGGCCGAGGCCGCGCCGGGCCGCTTCGCGCTGGGCGTCGGCGCGTCCTCGCCGGTGCTGGTGCGGGACTGGAACGCGGTGCCGTTCGACGAGCCGTACCGGCGGACCCGGGACGTGCTGCGCTTCCTGCGGGCGGCGCTGCGCGGCGAGACCGTCGACGGGGCGTACGACACGTTCACGGTCCGCCGGTTCACCCTGGAACGCCCGCCGGCCGTGCCACCGCCGGTGCTGCTGGCCGGGCTGCGCCCGGGCATGCTGCGGCTCGCCGCCGCCGAGGCCGACGGGGTGATCCTGAACTGGCTCGCCGCCGACGACGTGCCGACCGCGCTCGCCGAGCTGGGGGAGCGCCGCCCCGGCTTCGAGGTCGCCGCCCGGATCTTCGTCTGCCCCACCGAGGACGCCGCGTACGCCCGCGCGCTGGGCCGCCGCCTGATCACCGCCTATCTCACCGTGCCCGCGTACGCCGCCTTCCACCGCTGGCTGGGCCGGCAGGAGACGCTCGGCGAGATGTGGCGGGCCTGGGCGGCCGGGGACCGGCGCGGGGCCGCCGCCGCAGTGCCCGACGACGTGGTCGACGCGCTGATCCTGCACGGCTCACCCGAGCGGTGCGTGGCCGCCGCCCGCCGGTACGCCGCGCACGGCGTCGACGTGCCGGTGCTGGCGGTGCTGCCCACCCCGGAGACGACCGAGGGCGGCGCGACGGCCTGGGCCGACCTGCTGCCCCGGCTCGGGGCCGGCGCCGAGGACGGGAGCTGAGATGAACCTGACCGACCGGGTGGTGGTGATCACCGGCGGGGCCGGTGGCATCGGCGCGGCGCTGGGCCGCCGCTTCGCCGCCGAGGGCGCTGCCGCCGTGGTGCTCGCCGACCTGGCCGCCGACGCGGCCCGCGCGGCGGCCGACGCGATCGGCCCGGTGGCCGTCGGCGTCGGGCTGGACGTCACCGACGAGGCGGCGGTCCGCGCGCTCGTCGACGAGACCGAACGCCGCCACGGCCGGATCGACCTGTTCTGCGCCAACGCGGGCGTCGCCACCGGCGGCGGCCTCGACGCGCCCGACGCCGACTGGGACCGGGCCTGGCGGGTCAACGTGCTCGGCCACCTGCACAGCGCCCGGGCGGTGCTGCCCGGGATGCTGCGCCGGGGCCAGGGCCACCTGCTGCTCACCTGCTCGGCCGCCGGCCTGCTGACCGCCGTCGGGGACGCGCCCTACACCGCCACCAAGCACGCGGCGGTCGGTCTCGCCGACTGGCTGGCCATCACCTACCGGGACGCCGGCATCCGGGTCAGCGCGCTCTGCCCGCAGGGTGTGGACACCCCGATGCTCGCCGACGGGCTCGCCGAGGGACACCTCGGCGCCCGGGTGATCGCCGCGTCCGGCGCGATCCTCACCTCCGACCAGGTCGCCGACGCGGTCGTCGCCGGGCTGGCCGAGGAACGGTTCCTCATCCTGCCCCACCGGGAGGTCGCCGACTACGCCCGCCGCCGCGCCGAGGACCCGGACGGCTGGCAGGCCGGCCTGCGCAAACTCGTTCGCAAGCTGCGCGCCGCCGACTCCTGACCAGCCGCCGCCGGGCCCGGCCCGGTCCGTCGCCGCCCGTCGCCTGCCGTCGCCGTGTTGCCCGTCCGGAGCCGGTCACGTCCGACGTGAGTCGTTTGTGCTATCAGCTCGAAAGGGCGTCCGCACCGACACCGACCTGCCCGTCGTGCCGTCGACCACTCGGGTCCCGCGGCGTGCGCGGGGCGTCAGCGCCGCCAGCGCAGCGGACCCGGGTGGACCCGCCACCACAGCCGCCGCCAGCGTGGCCGGGCGTCGCGCAGCGCCTCCCCGTACGCGGTGACGAGCGTCGCCGCCCGGTCCGCCTGCTGCCCGGTGGTGCTGCCCGGGGCGAAGGCCACCTGGTTGACCAACCCGGCCAGCTCGCCGACGTCGCCACCGGACGCCTCGTCGCCGGAAGCCCCGTCGCCGGCCGGCGACACACCGGTCGCCGCGCGGGCCTCGGCCAGCGCCCTCCGGGCCCGCTCGGCGACCTCCGCCGCCGCCAGGTCCGACCCGGCCGGGCGGCCGGCCAGCCGCAGCGCGTCGGTCAGCTCCCGCCAGGCGCCGGCGACCCGCTCGCCGGGAGCACCCCGCTCCAGCCGGGACCGGCTCAACCGGCGGCGCGTCGCCGCCAGGGCCGCCAACACCGCGCCGACCACCAGCAGCAGACCGCCGACGCCGCCGCCCACCAGCACCGGCGTACCCGGGCCGCCGCGGGCCCGGTCCGGCGCGGACGCTGCGGCCGGGGGAGAGGCCGAGGGCTGCTCGGTCGGTGCCGGCACCTCCGACGGCGGCGGCTCCTCCGGCTGCGGCCGGAAGTCCTCCTCCACCGGGCGGGGCGCGGAGTCCGGGCGCGGCATCGGATCGAACGACACCCAGCCGACGCCGTCGAACAGCACCTCCGGCCAGGCGTACGCGTCGGCGGCCCGCACCGGTCCGTCCGCGTTCGGCGCGAACCCCACCACCACCCGGGTGGGCAGCCCGGCGAGCCGGCCGAGCACCGCGAACGCGGCGGCGAACTGCTCCGAGGTGCCCCGCTGCCCGCCGCCGTTACGCGGCCCGAACAGGAAGAACGTCAGATTCGGGTACGCGTGCCCGCTGGGCGCGTCCGCGGTCAACCGGTAGTGCTCGGCGAGGAACGTGGCGATCGCGTCGGCCCGCGCGTACGGGGCGCCGTTGGCCTCGGCGAGCTGGGCGGCCAGCCGGCGCAACTGCTCCGGCGCCCCGTCCGGCACCCGCAGCACCCGCGCCACCGCGTCGCCGGCCGGCACGTTCGCGGTGCTCACCAGGTTCACATCCGGGCGCTCCCGCACCGAGGACACCTCGTACCGCAGCCCCGGCACGAGCCCCTCCGGGCGGATCAGCGTCCCGCTCGCCGGGTCGTACGCCACCCGCGCGCCACCCACCTCGCGCGGCGTCGGCACCGCCGGCAGCAGCCGCCCGGTCAGGTCGCCCACAGTTATCTCCTGGCGCACCGCCTCGGTGGTGGCCCCCGGCGCGGGCTCGACCGCCGGCAGGATCCGCCCCGCGTTGCGGTACGTGGCCCCGACCCGCCAGGTCACCCCGTCGTAGTCGCTGAGCACCGCCAACCGGATCCGGGGCGGCCCACCCTCGGCCGGCCCGACGACCGTGCGCACGTCGAGCAGCCGCTGGTCCGGGTTCAACGCCCAACCCGAGATCCGGATCAGCGGGTTCTCGTCCAGCGACTCGACCTGCGGCGGCTCCACGTAGCGGCGCGGGTCGACCGGACGCGCGTCGACCTGACCGGCGACCACCGGCGCGAGCAGCGCGGCCAGCGCCACCACCAGGGCCAGGCCGGCCGCGCTCGCCGCGGCCAGCCGCAGCCGCACCGCCGCGCGTACCGCCGGGGTGAGCCCGGCGACCGGGTCGGCGTCCGCCGCCGGGCCGGGCCGGCGTCCCGGCGCGGCCAGGCCGACCGCCGCGACGGCCGCGAACAGCACCGTCGGGCCGACCGCCGGCTCCGCGTTCGGCCCGACCACGTAGAGCGCGCCGGCGTAGAGCAGCGCCGGCGGCAGGTACCCGGCCAGTACCCGGCCGGCGCGCAGGGCCACCTCGGCGGCGGTCAGCCCGGCCAGCCAGGCGGCCACCACCGGGACCAGCACGGTGTCCGGCGTCGGCTGCACCGGGATCATCGCGGTCAGCAGCCGGGGGATCGCGTTGCGGGCGGCGTCGGCGGCCACCTCGCCCAGCCCGCCGGGCAGCGCCGCGTGGCTCGCCGCGAGCCGCAGCGACAGCAGCGTCCAGCCGGCCAGCGCGGCCACCGACAGCGGCGCCACCAGCCACGACGCCAACCGTCGGGTGGCCACGCTGACCAGCACCGAACCGACCGCCGCGCCGACCATCAGCCGGGTCAGCAGCGGATCCGCGTACACCCGGCCGAGCACCACGCCGGCGAGCGCGACCAGCACCACCAGCGCCACCGGCACCGGCGCCGCCCGCAGCGCCCGGACCGCCCACTCCCGTGCCGGCGTCCCGGTCACCACCGGCGGATCCCGTCCCATTCGGCGGCGAACGCCGCGCCGTCGGCCGCGTCCAGCACCACCAGGCCCGCCGCGCCGGCCGCCGTCGGCGCCGCCGCGCCGAACATCCCCACCACCACCGACGGGTACGCGCCGCGCAGCGCGCCCACGTGCCCCAGCTCGTCGGCGGCGCCCGGCCCGGTGAGGAAGACCAGCGTGTCGCCGAGCCGGTCCTGGCGCAGCCGGCCCGTCGCCGCCGACAGCACCTCCGGCCCGCCGCCGGCCAGCTCGGTCGCGGCGAGGCGATCCAGCGGCCCGGCCACCCCGGCGGGCTCGGCGTCGGCCGGCGCGACCAGCAGCAGGTGCACCGGGAGGGACTCCCGCACCGCCGCGGCCACCACCGACGCCGCCGCCTCGCACGCCGACTCGAACGACTCCGCCACCCCGGCCACCCGCCCCGGATGCGCGGCTGCCCGGTTGTCCAGCACCACCACGAGGCGCGGCAGGCTGGTGTCGACGTTCTCGCGCACCATCAGCTCACCCACCCGGGCGCTGGTCCGCCAGTGCACCCGGCGCAGCTCGTCACCGACCACGTACTCACGCAGCGAGTCGAACGTGATCGACCCGTGCGGCACGCTGTCGGTGCGCCCGTCCAGGCTGCGCCCGGCGCCGGTGGGCACCGCGGACATCGGGTGGATGCGCGGGTGCACCCACACTCCGACCGGGCCGCCGTAGCCACGGGCCAGCGCCACCAGCCCGAGCGGGTCCCGGCGCACCACCCGCAGCGGACCGACCGGCACCACACCCCGGCGGTGCGTCGGCACCGGGTAGCGCACCACCGTGTCCCGCCCCGGGCGCAACCGCAGCAGCGGCACCGGCACCGGCGCGCCGGCGCAGCGGTCCTCGGCGACCAGGTTCGCCGCCCGCAGCCGGCCGGTGTTGCGCACGGTCAGCTCCATCGCCGCCGGCTCGCCCCGGGCCACCCGGTCCGGGTCGGCCCGCCGCGCCACCGTCAACCGGGGCCGCCAGGCGGCGGTCACCCCGGCGTAGCCGACCGCGACGCCGGCCGCCGCGCCGAGCACGGTCAGCTCCGGGTACGCGTACCGGAAGCCGACGCCGAGCAGCACCAGGGCGGCGACGAGCAACCCGATCCCCCGGGCGGTGATCCCCACGCTCAGCCGTGCACCGGGGCGGGCTGGCCCGACGGCAGCGGCACCGGCACCGAGGCGACCGCCTGGCGCAGCACCTCGGCCGGCGTGACGCCCCGCACCTGCGCGTCCGGGGTGAGCAGCAGCCGGTGCGCGAAGACCGGCTCGACAAGCGCCTTCAGATCCTCCGGCATGATCCAGCCCCGACCGTCGATCAGCGCGTACGCGCACGCCGCCCGCGTCAACGCGATCACCCCGCGCGGACTCACCCCGACCCGCACCTGCGGATGGGTACGGGTCGCCGCGGCCAGCCGCACCGCGTACGCGTACAGCGGCTCGGCGATGTGCACCCGCCGGGCCATCTGCACCATCTCGCCGACCGTGGCGGTGTCGGTGACCGCGCTCAGCGAGTCGGGGGAGCGGACCGTGGCACCGCGCAGCACCTCCACCTCGACCGCCTCGTCGGGATAGCCGACGGAGAGCTTCACCAGGAACCGGTCGAGCTGCGCCTCCGGCAGCCGGTAGGTGCCGTCCATCTCGACCGGGTTCTGCGTGGCCACCACCAGGAACGGCTGCGGCACCGGGTGGCGTACGCCGTCCACCGTGACGGTGCGTTCCTCCATCACCTCCAGCAGCGCCGACTGGGTCTTCGGGGACGCCCGGTTGATCTCGTCGGCGATCACGATGTTCGCGAACACCGGCCCCGGGTGGAACTCGAAGCCGCGGCTGGCCTGGTTGAAGATGGTCACCCCGGACACGTCCGAGGGGAGCAGGTCCGGGGTGAACTGGATCCGTCGCCACTCGCCCTGCACGGTGGCCGCGACCGCCCGGGCGAGCGTGGTCTTGCCGACCCCGGGCACGTCCTCCAGCAACACGTGCCCCTGCGCGAACAGCGCGGTCAGCGCCAGCCGGACCACCTGCGGCTTGCCCAGCACGACCGCGTTGACGTTGTCGGCCAGCCGGGCGGCCAGGGCGGCGAAGCCCTGCACCTCCGGCTGGCTGAGCGGTTCGTGCGTGTTCACGGGGCGCCTTTCGAGGAAGAGATCGCGGTCAGCAGGCGGGCAGCAGGTTGAGGTTGTCGCCGCCCTCCAGGTTGAGCCAGGCCCACGGGATGTAGGTCCGGCCCTTGTAGTCGACCTGGATCCACCAGTTGCTCTGCTTGTTCTTGTTGTAGATCCAGGCGTCCACGTTCTCGCCCTTCGCCTTGCAGTACGCGCGCAGCCGGTGGCCGTCCTGCACCCAGCCCGCCTGGCGGTCGTCGTCCTGCCGGGTGACCTCGAAGATCTCGTTGCCGTTGCGGCCCGAGACGTCCTTGTCGCAGTACGTCCGCTGGTCGCCGTCCGGACCGTTCTTGCAGGTGGCGACGCCGTAGAGCGGGTCGGTGGTCTGGGCGCGGGTGGCCGTGCCCTTACCGGCCGCGTTGCTCGCGGTCAGCGCCACCGAGTACGCCGTGCCCGGCGTCAGCCCGGTCACCCGCAGGCTCGCGCAGCTCCCGGTGGCCGTCTTGCCGCCGGTCGCGGCCGTGCAGGTGGCCCTTCCGCCGCCGGCGTCCACGGTGAACGTCACCGTCACCGACGTGGCGTCCGCCGACGAGCCGGTCACCGTGATCCGGGGCGCGGCCACGGTGCGCGCCGTGGTGCTGGCCTCCGCGCCGGGGCCGGCCTCGTTCACTGCCTTGACCTTGACCGTGACGTTCTGGCCGTTGCCGAGCCCGCCCACGGTGGCCCGCACGTCGGTCACCTCGACCGTCTTCCCGCCGGCCTCCACCACGTACTTCGTCACCGGGCGACCGTTCTCCACCGCCGGCGACCACTGCACCGCGACCGTGCCGGGCTGATCGGCCACCGTGGACGCGCGCAGCTCGGTCGGCGCCTTGGGCGCGGTGAACGGCACCACCGTGTTGCTCACCGGCGACGCCTTCGACCCGGCGCCCTTGTCGCTGACCGCGGTCACCGTGAACGCGTACTGCGTGCCGTACTCCAACTGGCCGGCCGGCAGCACCAGCTCCGGCTTCGGCGACTCGCCCGCCGGAGCGCTCGCGCCGGCCGAGGTCGCGGTCACCGCGTACCTGGCGACCTTGTTGCCCTGGCCGTTGGCCTCGGGCCAGCTCACCCGGACCGTGCCGTCCGGGCGCGCCTCGGCGGTCACCGCGGTCGGCGGGTCCGGCACCTCGGCGGTCGGCACGACCGGGTTGCTGCGGCGCGCCGGACCGTCGCCCTTGGCGTTCACCGCGTGCACCGAGAACGTGTACGTCTCGCCGTTGGTCAGGCCGGTGATCTCCAGCGCGCGCTGGTTCGCGCCCACCTCGTGCGTCTGGCCGGCGCCCTCCACCACGTACCTGGTGATCTCGGCGCCGTTGGACGCGGCGGCCTGCCAGCTCACCCGCGCCGACGCGTCGCCGGCGGCGGCGGTGACCGCCTTCGGCGCGCCCGGCCGGCTCACCTTCGGCTTCTTCGGCGGGGGCGGCGGCGGGGGCGCCGGCGGTGGGTCGCCGCCGAGCACGTCGTTGGCGTACTTGTCCACCTCGCGCACCCGGTTGTGGTCGTCGACCACCTGCGCGGTCGACGAGTCCGGCGGGTTGATGAACAGGTGGTTCTCGCGGACCTCCAGCTCCACCGGGCCCGGCCGGCCGGCGCCCTTGATCGTCTCCACCAGCTGCCCGCCGGCGTCGAACGAGTAGACCGTGCCGGTGCCCTCGTCGGCGACGTAGAACCGACCCGCCCAGGCGACCGCCGGGCTGAGCCGGGTGCCCTCGCCGGGCACCGTGAACCGCTTCACCTCGGCCCCGTCGCGCACCACGTGCACCGACCGGTCGCCGGGGACCGTGACCGGCACCTGCGGCCCGCTGGTCCGCGTCGGCAGGCTGCCCGGCGCGGTCATGGTCAGGCCGGCCCGCCGCGTCCGGCCGCCGCTGACCGTCACCAGCGACGCGGAGGTGCGGTCCAGCACCGCCACCCCCTCGTCCAGGGTGGACACCACCAGCTCGTGCGCCGGCTCCGCCACCTCGTACGTCTCGACCCGCTTCGGGCTGAGCCCGCCGGCCGGCGCGTCACCCGGCGTGGCCGGCAGGTCGGCGGCGGTGACCGCCGAGACGGTGCCCTCGCTCGGCACCGCGATCCACAGCTTGCCCGCGCCGTCGAACGTCCCGCCGGTGATGCCCGGCGGGTAGCGGACCGGCTCGCCCACCGGCGTCAACGCCCGCGGGTCGAGCTGCCGGACGATCCCCTGCACCGCGTCCACCACGAACGCCTCGTCGTCGTGCAACGCGACGCTCACCCCGAGCCCCGGCGCGGTCGGCGTGGTGGCGGTGATCTGCAACGTGGCCAGATCCAGCGAGCTGACCTGGCCGGTGTTCAGGTCCCGCAGGATCAGCAGCCGGTCGGTCTGGGAAACCTGCGTCTGGTGCCGCCGTCCGCCGGGCACCTCCATCCGGGTGTCCACCCGGGCGGTGATGCCGTTCACCCGGGCCAACTCGCTGCGCGTGGTGCTCCACAGCCAGGACGACGAGTCGAAGTTGGCCACCGCGTTGTCGGCCGCGCCCAGCCCGAGCACCGTCAACCCCATCGCCGCCAGCAACGCGGCCACGGTGCCGATGGTCACCAGCCCGCCGCGCATCCGCTTCCGGGGGCGGGCCGTCTCCGGCCCGGCGGTGCTCGTGACGTCCTCGATGGTGGTCACAGCCGGCTGCCTTCCCGTCGGTGGAGGAGGGCGCCGCGCCCGGCCGACCCTCCCCAGAGCCGGAGCCATCATAGGGGCCGGCCGGGGCAGGTGAAACCCGCACCGTCCTCCTGTGGACACCGAGCGTGTCCTCGGTGGCCGGTCAGTTCGGCGTGGCGCCGCCGCCCTCCCGGTCCGTGCACACCTGGCCCGACGTGGCGTACGAGTCGGTCGAGTAGACCGCCAGCACCGTGAAGCAGTAGTCCAGCCGCGCGCTCAACCCGTTCACGGTGTACCGGGTCTGCCCGGCGTCCACGGTGGCCATCACGCCGAGCTTCTGCCCGGCCCGGCCGCCGGCCACCACGAACGGCACCCCGCCGTCCGTCGGGTCGGTCCAAGTCACCGTGATCGTGGTGGTGTCGTCCCGCAGCCGCAGGTCACCCGGGGGCGGGCCGGTCACCTTCGGTTTCACCGCGCCGGGAGAGGGAGCGGGCGGCGCCGCGTCCCGGTTCAGCCACACCGCGCCCCCGGCGACCACCGCCACCAGTGCGAGTACCGCGCCGCCGACCACCAGGGCCGGCACCGTCCGGTTCCGGCCGCGCGACTCGGGCTCCACCGCAGCCGGGTACGCGGCCGGCTGGTGGAACGCCGACGGCACCGCCGGCCAGGAACCCTGCTCCGGGTACGCCGCCGGGTCCGGCCGCTCCGCCTCCGGGAAGTCCGGCAGCCCGTCGTCGACCGGCATCGGCCACCCCCGGTCCGGCGCACCGCCGTCGACGTCCCGGTCGTGCCGGTCCGTACTCCGGTGCTCCGTCCTCCGGTGCTCCGCGACGGCACCGAGCCGCTCCTCGGCGACGTTCGGTCCCGCCTCGGGGGCATCGACGGTGTCCGGCGCCGGTTCGGGGTCGGGCCCGGCAACCGGCTGGGACGGTGCCACGCTGCTCCAGGGCGGCGCGGTCATCCCCCACGGCGGCGCCGGCGTGCCGCTGACGGGTGCGGCGCTGATGGGCGTGCCGCTCACGGGTGGGCCGCTGACCGGATATTCCGGCGGTCCGCTCACCGGGTGGCCGGGCGGTCCGCTCACGGGTCGGGTCGGTGACCCGCCGCCGGTGTGCACGAACGCCTCACTTCCCGGCGGGACCGGCGGGTACCCCGGTGCCACCGGTCCGGCGGCCGGACGTACCGGTGCGGACGGATCGCTCCCCGGGAGTGCACGGGGCGCTGGTGGGCGCGCTGGTGCGCTCGCGGGTGGGCCGCTCACCGGGGCTGTCTCCGGCCGATGTGCGCTCGGCGAGCCCGCAACCGGCGGCGGTCCGTCCGACGGCGGTCCGTCCGGCAGGTGTCCGCCCGGTGCCCCGCTCGTCGGTTGCGGGCTCGCCGGGAAGTGGGTGCTCGCCGACGCCCCGCCGACGGAACGCGGGCCGGCCGGCTGCCCACTCGTCGGGACGGCATCGGCCGAGGGCATGGCGGCGGCCTGCCGCTCCGCCTCCTCGCGCAGCAACGGGCCGATCTGCCGCACCTGAACGGTCGGCTTGTCCCAGCCCGGGCCGGGCGTCACCGGCTCGGATCCGGGTCCGTCCGCCGTCGCCCCGGCCGGCTCGTCGGGCCGGCGTGCCGGCGCGGCGGTCGACGACGGCGTAGCGGGTGTCCCCGCCGACGTGGTGTCGAGGGCTGGCGACCCGGACCCGGGCTCCGGGACCCGTGGCGTCGGCGGTACGGGTGTGCCGGCCTCGCGTTCCTCCCCGGTGACGCGTGCCAGGGTGGACGGAGAGGTCGGTGTCGCATCAGCCTCCGTGGCGGGCGCCGGCGGCGGGACGGAGGCATCCGGAAGTGCGCCGGTGCTCGCCAAGGGGGAGCGGGGCGACGGCCGGCGAGGCGGGGGGATGACCGGCGGCGGTGGTGGTGCGGCAGCGCCGGTGGTCGACGCCGCCGGATCGGGAGGCGGAAGCGGGGCGACCGGTGCCCGGGACGGTACCGGCGTCACGCCGGGAGCGGGCGGTACCGGCGTCACCCGATGGCTCGCCGGGATCGCCGGAGCGCCGTGGCCCGCGGGGATCGGTGGAGTCCCGTGGCCCGCCGGGATCGGTGGAGCCCCGTGGCCCGCCGGGATCGGCGGTGTCCCGTGGGGCGGCGGGATCGGTGGCGCCCCACGGGGCGTCGGGACCGGCGGTGCGCCGTGGGTCGTCGGGATCGGTGGAGCCCCAAGCGCCGCGGGGATCGGTGGCGCCCCGCGGGGCGTCGGGATCGGCGGCGCTCCGTGGCTCGGTGGGGCCGGCGGGCCATCGGCGTCGGGCGGAGAGGGCGCGGTCTCCGGGCCCGTTTCCGGCGGAGCTGGCGTGGCCGAGAGGCCCGGTCGGGGTGGCGGGGGCGCCCAGGGGCTTGCCGGCCGGTCAGCCCCGGTGCGCGGGAGCGGGGACGGGACCACCGGCGGCGGCAGCGGGGCCGACCCCGGGGCGGACCGGGGCGACGGGGGCGGGGGTGGAACAAGATGCGCTCCGGCGCCGGACGTGGCTTCGGGTGCCCGGAACTCCGGGGCCGGTTGCGGTGCCCGGAACTGAGGGGCCGGTTGCGGTGCCCATTCGGCGCCGGGCACGGGCGTGACACCAGGCGGTACGGGGACGGTCGAGGACGGCGGGGCGGCCCGGGACGGCTGCGCCGGCGCGACCGCCGGCAGCGACACGGTGGGCCCGGCCAGCGCCGGATCGGGGTGCCCGCCGGCAGCGGCGGCGGAGCCGCCGGGGGGTGGACCGGAACCGGCGGGAGCGGCGGCGGAGCCGCCGAGGTAGTGGCGCGCCGCGCGTACCGCGGGGTGATCCGGACCGAGCACGGCGGGCCCGGCGGTGGCGACGCGGCCGTAGTTGCGGCGGGCCTCGTGCCGGTTGCCCAGCTCCTCCGCGACCCCCGCGAGGTCGAAGCTGAGCGCGAGCATCAGCGGGTCGGCGTCGCCGCGACGGCGCTCACCAGCGGCGTACGCCTCTTCGAGGACGCGACGGGCAGCGGCCGGGTCGTCGGCCTCCCGGTGCAGTCGGGCCAGCAGATGGCCGGTGGCCAGCACGTCCTGGTGGTCCTCGCCGTACGCCGGCCGGGCCGCGGCGATCGCGTCGTCGAGCAGGCGACGGGCGCCGGTCAGATCTCCCGCGGCGCGGAGCGCGAGGGCCTGGTGCTGCGCGGCGGTCAGCGGGGAGGGGTGGGACACGTGAGCAATGCTGCCCGGAATCGCCGGTTCCGCGCTACCCGCCCGACCGTGGGCGGCGTTGACCTGCGAAGACGTGCGGCGTCGGAGGTGATGTGCATGATCGTTTCGACCCGTGTACAGTAATGCCCCGTGCGGCCCTCGGGGCCGGCCGAACCGGTGTGAACGTCACCGCGGCCGACCAGGTAGGCTGAGCGAGCAGGTCCGGGTGGCGGAATGGCAGACGCGCTAGCTTGAGGTGCTAGTGCCCGTATAGGGCGTGGGGGTTCAAGTCCCCCCTCGGACACCAAATTGCAGCATCCATGCTGTGTTTCGCGTACTGGTGGTCAAGCGCGCTTGACCACGTAACTCCCAGCGCAGCAAATCCCTCGATGACCCTGTCTCGATCGGGGGTGATCGTCGTGGCTGATCGTTCTGTGGCTCCCGTCATCCCGCCGGTGATGCTGGCCGACCGGGGACAGGCTTCTCGTCGCCCGCGTGGTGGAGCGCCTCGCCGTCCCCCGTTGCCGCTGCCGGTGTTGCCGTCGCCGAGCGCCGGCGCGATGGTGTACGGCCTGGCTGCGATCGACAACAGCGGCAGAGTCGCCGACCGCGTGGTCATCCGGGCCCTCGGCTGGGCGCCGGGGCACACACCTGCACATCCGCGAGGGCTCCGGAGTCATCGTCGTCCGGCTGGACCGACAGGGCGTCTTCGTCGTCAGCGGTGAAGGCCATCTTCATCTGCCGGCGGCCGTCCGGCACTGGTGCGGGCTGACCGCCCGCGACCGGGTGTTCCTGGCCGCCAGCCCTGCTGACGGGCTGCTCGTGGTGCACCCACCCGCCGCACTGGATACGATGGTCGTCGCGGCGCACGTCGAGGCGAGGCGTTGAGCGGTGGTCAGGAATGAGCGACACCACCGTGGGTCGGGCGGAGTTGGATGCCGCGCGGTTGCTGCTGGCGCGGATGGGCATCTCGCCGGCCGACCTCGTCGAGGCAGGGTCGGACGTCCACCGCACCGACGTTCACCGAGTACGTGCCGGTGGTAGCGGCAGCGACCGACCAGCGGACCACGGCCTCGGCCAGCGCGGCGGCGAGCGGGGCGTCCACCCCGCTGGCCAGGTGGACGTGCACGCCGTGCACGTCGACCCCGGCCGGTGGGCGGTGGGCGGTGGGCCGCAGCCACCGCCTCGGCCGGTGCCATCCCGAACGGGCTGGGGCGCCCGCCCATCACCAGGCTCGCGCCGGGCGCGTCCAGCGGCAGGTTCACCCGCAGCAGGACGGGTGCCGGCGTCCCGACGGCGGCCGCCACGGCGCCGAGGCGGCGCAGCTCGGACGGAGACTCGACGTGGATCCGCGTCACCCCGGCGGCGAGCGCCGCGGCCGCCGGCGGCGTCGAGGCGTCCACCGTGCGCACCGACGCCCGGCTCCCAGCCGGTGACCACCGCCGGGTCGGTGCCGGCTTCGACGGCGGCGCGGTAGCCTCCAACTTCGCGTCGCACTCGGTGATGATCGCTTGGGCTGCTGTGCCCTTAGCGAGCGGACGACCCAGGGGTTGGGCATCGGCCATCGCGGTGATCGTCCGTGCGATGCGGTGCGAAGGCGGAGGCCAGCGTCGGTACGCCCGTCACGATCGACAAGCCCAGCGCGGCCGAGGTCGTCGAGGTGCCGGACGCGTTACGCCGCCTCCTGACAAGCTGGGCGTTCCTTCCTCGCTCGGGGTCGCAATGGTGACAGGATGTGTTCGGCCGTTCACCTACGCTCTGGTCAATGCCCGCAGTGGAGGTCACAGCGGGGCCGGCAAGAGGAGTGTGGGCAGTGCAGGCAGAGCGTACGGCCGGGCAGTTGCGCTACGACCAGACGGTGACGATCAAGGCGCTGCCGCGGCCGAAGGTGGAGCCGACCCGGCCGACCGACAGCGAGAATCGGGTCTGCGGCGATGACCTGATCTCGGCGTTGGACCGGCAGGTGTTTAAGACGCCGCTGTTCATGATCGAGACCTGGGCGCGGGGGCAGCAGGAGGCTTTCGGTCAGCAAGGCCCGGCGATCGCGATCGAGAAGTCGTACCGAAAGTGGGAAGGCACCGCGCACCTGGAGATCGAGTCGCCGGCGCTGCTGTCGAACGAGGGCCTGAAGCTGCACTTCAGCGTGACGGGCAACCCGCGGTACATGGCTCAGCCTCACGACCTGGTCCCGATCTACCTGGAGACGCCGACCGCGGACACGAAGAAGCCGGGCGAGCGGCAGCTATTGGTGGTGGTGATCGAGCCGACGTGGGACTACAACCACTGGGAGATCCGGGTCGAGTACACGCTGCAGCAGTTGGCCACGATTCTCAAGATCAATCCGAGTGGCCCGGTGACCGCTCACACGATCATTCAGCGGTACCGCGAGCTGGGCCTGCGTGCGCAGTGGCTCGGCGTGGCCGACCAGCAGAAGGTCCAGGTCAACGGGGTACGCCACGAGAGCGGCGGGCTGGATCAGAAGGGGGGCTCCGGCAAGCTGCGGCTGGTCCCGTACAGCCTGCTGGAACTGGCCGGCACCGAGAACCGGCGCAACACGTCCTGGAACATGAGCGAGAAGCTCAACACCAGCCGCCCGGTGTTCAACACCTTCCAGGAGATCCTGCAGGGCGGCAAGGAGATGATGACCACCCTGGAGTGCGAGGCGGAGTACAGGCTCGCCCGCGAGGGCGACCTCGACCAGGTCATCGTCGCCATGAACAAGCTGCACGACGACGGCGAGATGCAGAAGCGGCTGGCCATCCTCAAAATGACCGGTGAGCAGAAGGTGTACGAGGACACCTACTTCGACCTGCCCAACCCGTACGTTCTGCTGGCCAACCGGATCGTGCTGCGCCGACGGCACCGCAGCAGCGACGCCGGGGGCACCTACCTGTTCGCGCTCAAGGGCAAGACGCACCAGGACGGCGAGGGCCGACGACTGCGCCTGGCGGCGCAGTGCCAGTTGAAGACCACCGCACTGACGACCGCGACCGGTCAGGCGCTGCTGCGGCGGCTCCTCACGGACGACTCGGCCGACAACGCGGTGGGCCGTACGATGCTGCACGCGCTGGACCACGTCAAGCCCGTGATCAACCGCCTGAAGCAGGAGGACGTCGTCCCGGCGTTGACGGTCGTGTCGAACCGGGACACGTTCACGATGACGCTGGCCAACGGCACGCAGATCGATTTCAGCGCGGACAAGGCCACCGGCCAGCTCGGCGACGGGCGTTCGGCAACCGTGTACAGCTTCGAGTTCGGGGTGGGTCACCCGGCCCTGACCCAGGCCGCGACGACCGGAGGCCCGACCACCGGAGGGGATGGCGAGACGACCAAGAAGGTCTCGGTCAAGGACAAGATCGGCCAGTTCGAGGGCGCCGCGCCGCAGATCGTACGGCCGTACCACGTGCCCGCTGACCTGGTGAACCCGGCGGTGTTCACGCAGCCCGACTACCAGCAGTTCGTCAACCTGCTGCACGCCGTCGTCACCGACGTGTTCCAGCTCGACATCAGGCGTCTCGAACTGGGCGGCAACAAGGCCCACGACCTAGCGAAGCTTCTCGGTCTCATCTGACTCCTGGATCGACACCACCGCGGACGTGTGACCAAGTGTGCTACCTACAGCCACCACGAGGCCGCCACGCAGGGTTGACGCTGCCTGCCCTGAGCGGCTGGTGTCGACTTCGTGGCGGCGAGGCGGGTCGGGGTCCTCTCCGGCACTGGACATGTGGGAATCATGGTTGTGGTGATGGCATGCAGTTCCGGGTGCTAGGTCCGCTGGAAATCCCTCGGGACGGGCGACCGCCGGTCTGCGCGTCGCTTCCGGAGCCGCGCGACAGGGCGTCCCGGCCGCGGGAGGAACAGGCGTGCGGACAGTCTACCGAGCTGCCTCGGCGGCGGCCTGGACGAACGCGCGTACCAGCGGGGTGTTCCCGCTGGTACGCCACACCGGCGCGTAGCGCATCACCGGTGCGTCGGTGATGGGCAGGAAGACGATGTCGTCCCGCTGCCGGGTGGACGCCACATCCGATCCGACCGGTGACACGATACTGCCGCCGGCGATCGCCCGGAAGGCTTCCTCCAGCGTGAGGATGCCCAGTCCGCGCCGGACGGGTCGGCCGGTAGGTGTGGTGGACGGGGTGTGCGCCTCCCAGATGTAGTCCGGGATGGGTCCTTCGGGGTAGACGACCGGATGGTCGCCGAGATCCTCCAGTTCGGCCCGGCCCCGTTCGGCCAACGGGTGGCCGGCGGCGACCGCCAGGACCAGTTCCTCGCGGTGCACGACCGGCCCGACCGTGAGGTCGGGCTCGCGGACGGGTAGCCAGAGGATCCCGATGTCGACCGCGCCGGACCGCAGTGGTCCGAGCGGGTCAATCGGTAGGATTTCGCGTAGGCGCAGCTCACTCTGCGGGTGCCGCTGTCGGAACAGGTCGAGGATCGCCTCGATCGACTGGTAGTGGGTGGCCATCGTGCCGACCGTCAGCGTGCCGGTCTGGCCGCGGGCGGTTGCGGTGGCCTCCTCGATACCCGCGAGGATCTCGCCGTAGCCGGCGCGGAGGCGGTCGCGTAGCCGCTCCCCGAGCGGCGTGAGTCGGACGGCGCGGCTCGTGCGCTCGAACAGTCCGCCACCGATCCGGCGTTCCTGCTGTTTGATCGATTGGCTGACCCGTGACTGGGACACGTGCAGGCGCTCGGCCGTGCGACCGAAGTGAAGCTCTTCGGTCAGCGTCAGGAAGATCTCGATGTCACGCAGTTCCACCAGCCGGCCCCACCTTCGATCATCGCGGCCCCGGTTCGGCAGTGTAGGTGCGCGACCGTCTCCGGTTGCGCGAGCGTGACCTGCGGCACGGGCCGTCGCGGCACCCGCTTCCGATCGATTACCGGTGGCTAATGCGGCGGTGCGATCTTCGGCGTTGTTCGGCGGGGGCGGCCGGACGATGGTGGACGCATGAGCGAACGCCTGATCGACGTCGTGGCGGAGCCGGGCCGTCCCGGGATCTCCCGCTGGCGTGCGGTGACGCCCTCCGGTGTGGTGGCCGGGGTCGTCGACCTGCGTCCGGTCCTGCCGTTCGACGACGAGTCGTCGGTGGCGGTGCGGGCGGCCGGCCTCGGGCTGGACCTGCACTCGGATCCTGGGGCCGTGACCTGCTCCCGTGCTGCGATGTCCACCGCGCCTGGCTGGGAGAGTTGGTCGACGTCGAGCATCCCAGGTACCGGCTGCGCCACTGGACCGGCGACCTGCGCGGCGTGGCCGGGGTCGAGCACCTGCTGCGACGCCCGAGCCACCCCGGTGAGGCGGTGGTAAGCGCCGCGAAGACGGACGGCGGCGTGGTCGCGTACGCGCTGGCGACGACGGGCTCGCCGCTGCGGCGCCGCGCCCGCCAGTACGGACCGGTCGTGCTGGTCGGGCATCGCGGATGGCGGCTGGGCGTCTGGGTCAACGCCGCGCTGATCCAGCGACTGTGTGCGACATCCACCCGCATGTCGAGGAGATTGAGACCCGAACCGCCGACGGTGACCTCGGCACGCTCGCCCTGCGTCGGCACCTGGGCTTTCACCCGGTCGGGCGCAGCGTCCGCTACGAACTCGCCCTGCCGTAACCGCCTTATCCGACCCGTACCCGACGGTACGGACGGCCGCGGCGTGCCACCGAGGAGAGGTTTGTTATGAAAGGTCCGGTCGACCAGCGAAAGTACGTCGGCTCCGCCGGAGACCGGGGTCCTCCGGACGATCACCACCGCCGTCCCGTTCCACTCACCTCAATGTTCAAGGAGTTCCCTGCTGTGTTTGCCAAACCTCCTGCTGCCGTCGCGGTGCGCGACGGTGCTGCGGCCCTCTCAGAGGTGATCCCGTGACACTCCCGGCGATATCGGTCTCGGGCCTGCGCAAGGCGTACAAGGACAAAGTCGTCCTCGACGGCGTCGACTTCGAGGTCCAGGCGGGAACGGTGTTCTCCCTGCTCGGACCCAACGGTGCGGGTAAGACGACGACGGTGAACGTGCTGACCACCCTGGCCGGCGCCGACGCCGGCACGGTTCGGGTGGCCGGCCACGACCTGGCCACCGACGCCAAGGCGGTCCGCGCGGCCATCGGCGTCACCGGCCAGTTCGCGGCCGTCGACGACCTGCTGACGGGCCGGGAGAACCTCCGGCTGATGGTGGACCTCGACCGGAGCGTCGTCGGTGACGGCGAGCGGATCGTCACGGACCTGCTGGACCGTTTCGAGCTGACCGCGGCGGCGGACAAGCTGGCCTCCACCTATTCGGGGGGCATGCGCCGCAAGCTCGATCTGGCGATGACGCTGGTCGGCAACCCGAAGATCATTTTCCTCGACGAGCCGACGACCGGGCTGGACCCGCGCAGCCGTCGCACCATGTGGTCGATCGTGCGCGACCTGGTCGCCGCCGGCGTGACCGTCTTCCTCACCACGCAGTACCTGGAGGAGGCCGACCAGTTGGCCGACCACGTGGCGGTGCTCGACCGGGGCCGCCTGGTCGCTCAGGGCACCCCGGAGGAGCTCAAACGCCTCATCCCCGGCACCTACGTAAGACTGCGGTTCGCCACCGTAGCCGAACTCGACGCCGCCACGTGGGTCTTTCCCGGGGCGACCCGCGACGACGACGCGCTGGCCCTGCGGGTACCCGCCGACGGCGGCACGAAATCGCTGCGGGCACTTCTGGACCGGCTCGACGAGCACTCCCTCAGCGCCGAGGAGTGCTCGGTGCACACCCCGGACCTCGACGAGGTCTTCCTCGCCCTCACGGGCCACACCACGGAGGTGGACGCGAGGTGAGTGCCCCGTCGCATTCGCTGGTCATGCTGCGTCGCAACGTCAAACACCTGATCCGTAACCCGACGTCGGTGTTCAACGCCGTCCTGATGCCGATCATCATCATGCTGATGTTCGTCTACATGTTCGGCGGCGCCTTCGACGTCGGCGTCGACTACATCGACTACGCGACGCCTGGCCTGATCCTGCTGGCGGTCTGCTACGGGCTGGGCGGTACCGCGACGGCGGTGAACTCCGACATGACCAAGGGCATCATCAACCGGTTCAAGGCTATGGACGTGTCCCGCGGTGCGGTGCTGACCGGCCACGTCGTCGCCAGCGTGCTGACCAACATGATCGCCATCGCGGCGCTCGTCGCGGTGGCCCTTCTGCTGGGCTTCGACCCGACGGCGAACGTGACCGACTGGCTCGCGGTGGGTGGCGTCGCGCTGCTGCTGGCGATCGCGGCCGGCTGGTTCACCGTCGCGCTGGGCCTGTTCGCGAAGTCGCCGGAGACGGCGGGTATGGCCGCCGTCCCACTGGTCATGCTGCCGTTCTTCAGCAGCGCCATCGTGCCGGCCGACAAGATGGGCCCGGGCCTGCGGCAGTTCGCCGAGTACCAACCCTTCACACCGATCATCGAAACCATCCGCGGGCTGCTCGACAGCTCGCCCGACACCACCGACGCGGCGATCGCCGTCTCCTGGTGCGTGGCGATCGCGATCGTCGGCTACCTGTGGGCGCGCTCCAGCTTCATGAAGCGCGCATAGGAACGACAGCCCCGCCGGGGGCCGGCCCGCGACCTGCGGGCAGCCCCCGGCGTCGCCGCTACCGGTTGCCGTTGACGACCGGCGGGACCAGGCCGACGTACGTCAGGGCGGCCCGGCCGCCGACCACCGCGACGTCCAGCGTGCAGGCGTCGAGCCACTCCTGGCGGACCCGGTACTGCAGGCAGGTGGCCTCCGCCCGCTTGCGGAGGTCCTCGTTGAGGTCGCGGGCGAAGAAGGGCGCGGACGGGTTGCCCGAGGCGACCGCGCCGCAGGATGCCAGCAGGGTCCGGGTCGGGGTGACCCGCCAACTGGCGCCGAAGCGCTGGTAGAGGTCGTCGAAGCTGAGCGGGATGGCGAACTGCGTGCCGTCCTTGGCGGCGAGGCGCTTGGGGTCGCCGTCAGGGTTGCCGAGCAGGCCGACCACCGGGGTCGGATAGGTACCGAGGCCGATGGACACGTCGATGTAGCCGCTGTTGACCGTCACCCGGATGCTGTTGCCGCTGGCGTCCGTCACCACGTAGATGTTGCCGATCCGGTGGATGTCCACGCCGGAGGGCAGATGCAGGGCGCCGTCGGACGGAAGGTCCCTGGTCCGGCCGTCCACCACGAGGCTCTTGCCGTCGCACAGGGCCACCTTGGTGCTGCCCATCCGCGCGGCGACCGAGCGGTCGACCGAGGCGTTGGGCCAGGCCGGTGCGCCGGACGCCTTGCGGGTCTGCACCTCGAAGCCGCTGCCGGCCTGCGCCTCGACGAAGTCGCCGGAGGCCTGGAAGTCGTACAGCAGGCCGGCGAACGTGTGCTGGTGGGTGTCGCCGATGACGGAGGCCGCCGCGCAGTTGGTCGCCGCGCCGCCGGCGGTGTTCTCCACGAAGACGACCGCCGGGCCGGGCGCGGTGGCGGCCGGCGCGGGTGAGCCGAAGTTGAGGTTGTTGGTCTCGCCGGTGAAGCCCTGGGCCGCGCAGATGGGCGCCGCCGTGCCCCCGTAGGTGATTCTCGTGCGGACGTTGAGCGACGCGCCGGCGTTGAAGGTGGCCGCGCCTCCGCCGTCGCTGTTGCCGCCGTAGCCGAACACGTTGAACTCCGACGTGGTCCAGCCGGCCGCCGCGTTGACCGAGTTGGAGCCCGCCGCGGTGTATGCGGTCGAGCCGACGAACAGGGTGGCGCTGTCACTGGTCGCGCTGACCGTGCCGGTGAGCCGCAGCGCGCCCAGGTTGGTGATCGGCTGATTGGGTACGGCGGTCGCGCCAGGGCTGTTGCGGTAGCAGTAGATGTCCGGGTCGCCGGTGAACGAGAACTGGGTCCAGCCGCCGGCCGGGCAGGCCGCGTTGTACTGCAGCAGCCAGTACTGGATGAACACCTGGCCGCTGGAGCCGTTGTTGGCGTAGACGAACTGCTCCCAGCCCCGGCACCCGAGGTTGGGTGATCCGGCACAGGCCGTGCTGGTGAAGAAGTCGGTGTTGATCTGGAGGGTGTAGGCGTCGGCGACGGGCGGCCCGGCGTTGGCGATGGGCGAGCTCTCGCTCGTCACGTTCACGATGTTCTCGAACGTGCCGGACGACTCGGAGATGAATCCACTCGGCGCCTGGGCGGAGATGTCGTTGCCGTTGCCCACCACCAGCGGGCGGATGCTGCGCCTCGGGGTCATGGGGATCGCCGGTGCGGCGACGCATTCGGACTTCTGCCAGTTCAGTCGGGGGTAGCCGGCGGTGAAGCAGCCCTTCGCCGTCGGGTGCGGGACGTTCGTGATCTCCGCCTGCCACGCCCTGAGGTTCGTGGCGGAGGGCGCCGCGTACGCAGTGGCGGCGGAACCGCCCACCGCGACCAGCAACGCCAGCGTCGATACGCAGGTCAACCTGCGGGTCGCCCCGCGTGTTCGCGCGAAAAGCCCCATCGCCGATCCCTTCGCCAGCCGGCAGTGACGTCACCGGACGCGAAAAGGCAACCATTGATGGGCGCCTGGATACGCGTAATGACGGTGTTGTGACAGGCGGGAAGTGTGCACTCTGGTGATCGCGCCGGGCGCGGTCGCCTGACTGCCGGTCACCGGTACACGCGCACGCGGTCGACGAGCATCCGCGCCGGCACGCGGGGCAGGACGAGTCGGCCCTCCGTCCGGGCCAGCGGATCGAGCGCCGGCCGATGTCCAGCACTGCGTCGAACGTGCGGACCCTGGTTGCCGGGCGCGGCGTCCTCCTCGTGGAGCATCGATGCGCGGTGACCATGAACTCACCGCGGCCGATGTGTCCACGGCCTCACGGCGCGGCGGTCACCGGCGGTGGCTCCTGGCCGCGGACGGCGAGGATCTGACCGCCGTACTCCTCCTTGGTCGCCTCGAACGCGTCGCGGAAGGCACGGAACCGTCGCGTCAACTCGGGGGCGGGAAGCGGCCCGTCCGACTCGCTGTGGAACACGCGCAGCGTCTTCTGCAGCCGGACCGCCTCCTGATGCCCGAGCAGCGACTGCTCCCAGTCCCGCAGAAGCTGCTGCCCGAGCTGCCCGGCGGCGGCCACGAACCCGAGCACCGCCGGCACCCAGGTCGGTGCCGCGACCGCGAGCGCCAATGGGACCGCCAGCGCTGACAGCCCGGAGGTGAACGCTAGGCTCCGGTGCCGGATCGCCCGGACACGGGCCGTGCGCACGACCCACGCGATGTGACCCTGCGCCCAGTCCAGGTAGTCGCGTTCGGCGCGGCTCAGCTCTCCCGGTGGCTCGTAGCGTCGGAACGCGCGCGGATCGGGGCGGCTTTCCTCGGTCAGCAGGGTGCGGACCACGGTCAGGACCGCCGCCAGGGTCAGCAGCGGCACGGCCCGCCTCGGTTGCGGCATGCGCACCTCCAGACAATCCATCCTGCAAGGTAGGACACGCGCGCTATCGACCCACGTCCCCTTGTCGTACGTTGGATCGATGCGCATCCGGCGGGCCTGCCTGGCGCTGCGCGAGGTCAGCGAGCGGCTCAGCCACGGCACCCCGACCTGGTTCGTCCGGGGGAAGAAGTCGCTCACCACCGTCTGGCTCGACGGCCACCACCAGGACGAGTTCCTCTAGCTGTGGTGCGCCGCGCCGGCTGGCGCGGCCACCGAGCTGGTCGCGGCGAACGCGCGCGCCTACTTCCGTCCGCCCTACATCGGGGGTCGCGGCTGGGCCGGCGTCCGCCCCGTCACCAGCTCTTATCGATCTTCGGGTCCGCCGTACCCGTTCTGAGCTGCAAGGTCAGGCCGGAAGGCTCAAATGTGAGTGGTTTGGGATGCTCCGACGCACATACCGCTCACCATCGTTCCGGTTGCTGTCGGCCCCAACCGGGTCTGATGGCACTCAAGCGCTCGCCCGTTCACGTCCCTGGACCTGCTCGCCGATCTGCCGATGCACAGTGCCGACCGGCAACAACCTCGGCCGGCCGGTGCTCACCATGTCCGTGCCACATCAAGACGGCGGCGGACATGCGGATCGGCCAGTCGGCGGTGGTGGTGTGCTCGCCGTTCAGCGAGCTCCAAGGTGAGCCGCTCCCGAGGTGGCGTGCAGCCATTGCCACCGGACTGCGCTCAGCTCGTCATTCAGGAAGGCGGGGAGAAGTGGGACCGGACCGTCGTCTGATTCTCATGTTGCCCGAGAACGTGCCGCCCTGGGGCGCGTGGCCGTCCTCCGATGACATGTGCTCCTCGGGGGCTCCGGCTGACGATTCGGACCTTGCGGCTTGGAGCGAATGGGTCTCGGGCAAGCTGTACGACCGTTGTCGGCATGCCCTCCCGGGTGCGCCTCCGACACCCGGCAGTCCGTGAACAGGATGACTTCTTCGGGGTATCGCGGACGGCGAGCCTGGATGCGCAGGTCTTCCGGCTGGTGTCGTCGTCGGGCTGCCAGGTTGGACCGCCTGCGTCACCGAGCGCGTCGTAGGAGGCGTAAATGTTTCGGCCGACGCCGAGCCAGTCCTCGCAGGTGTCCGCCCGCGAGCTTGCCGAGGACGGCGCCGGCGCGGTGCTGCGGCTGGTGAACCCGACCTCCGCGGAGGTGGTGGCCACGGTGTCCGGGCTCGCAGGCGGAATCGTCGAGGGTGACCTCGTCGCGCGGCCGACGGGCGGTGCGGTGTTGGACGACCGGATCCCGCTCGGCCCGTTCGGGACACGGGGCTTCCGCGGCACGAGCTGAGAGTGCCCGGATCCCTGCCGTACCCTCCTGGCGTGGGGTTGTGTTGCTCGGGGCGGCGACGGTGGTGAGCGATGCCGGCTCCGGGTCGTGGTGGGCGTCCTACCGGCAGGTGTGGGCGGTGCCGGGCTCGTCGTTCAGTGTCGTGGGCGCCGCAGGCGATGGTGGGCCTCGGCGCCGTGGTCATGATCACCGGGCTCAGTGGCTCGTACACCGTGGCGGGTGCAGTCGCCGGCGCGATCTCGCTGTCGCAGGGTCTGCTGGCGCCACAGATCAGCCGGCTCGCTGACCGGCTCGGGCAACGCCGCGTGCTGGCACCTTAGGCGATCGCCGCCATCACGACGATGGCAGGTCTGGTCGTGGCCGCGTACCTGCGCGCTCCTGTCTGGGCGCTCGTCGGGTTGGGCGCCGCGGTTGGGGTGTCGGTGCCGCAGATCGGCGCGTTCGCCCGCGCTCGGTGGACGGCGTTGCTGCGCCACGACCGGCGGCTGGACACGGCCCTGGCCGTCGAGTCACTCATCGAAGAAGCGGTTTTCGTGATCGGACCGGTGTTCGTCGTGGCCGCGGCGACGGTCGTCGCGCCCGGAGCGGGACTGGTCGTCGCCGCCTTCCTGGTCGTCGTCGGGTGCGGCCTGTTCCTCGCGCACCGCTCGACCGAACCCGCACCGCAGCCCGCCGCGACGGAGGGCCGCCGGACACGAGCGACATCGCATGCGGGGTTGTGGGTCCTCATGGCGGTGTTCCTGAGCATCGGGGTTCTCTACCGGCATCGGCTTCCCGCATGCCGCTCAAGCCATCCAGATCCGCCGCCGCAGGCGCCGCCTGGACCAGCCGAAACGGTTCACCACCGAGACCGTCTACGCGATCACCGACCTGCGCGTCCACCAGGCGAAACCGGCACAACTGGCGGCGTGGATCCGCGACCACTGGTCGATCGAGAACAAGGTCCACTGGGTTCGCGATGTCACCTACGACGAGGACCGAAGCCAGATCCGCACCGGCACCGGACCCGAGGTCATGGCCGTCCTACGCAACACCGCGATCGGCGCCCTGCGCCTGACCGGAGTCACCAACATCGCCGCCGCCAACCGGCATCACGCCCGCGACAGCACCCGCCCGCTGGCACTGTTCGGCATCACCTGATGACTTTGCCGGGACCCTGGGCTCGACCGGCTCGGTGCTGCCGCGCTGCGGCAGGCAATCCGCCCGTTCGCGCCGGCACGGTCGACCTTGGAGGCGAAAGTCAGGTAGGGATCGAGTGCCTTTCGGAGCTTGCCGGCGTTCTTCTCGGACTTGGCCACCCTGCGCAACGCCGCGGTCGACCTTCTCCGCCTGGACGGCGTCACCTCGATCGCACCAGCCTTACGCCTAAACGGCCAAGATCCGTAACGATCCCCACGACTCCTTGGACTCACCTAAAACGGTCAAATCTCGACCTTGCGAAGGCCCTGGGATCGCGCCCTGGATATTGCGATAACTCATTGATACTTTCCTGTCAATGCCGTTGTCCCAGCAGCGCCGGGCGGGCAGTGTTGCGAAGGTGGGGGCGACCAGCAACGAGTAGGCGCATCGGGGGATCATGCAATTTCGTCTGCTGGGGCCGGTGGAACTGTGGGAGGCAGACCAGCGGGTTGACATCGGCCCGATGAAGCAACGTGCGGTTCTCGCCGCGCTCCTCGTCGATGCCGGGCGACCGATCAGCCCAGATGTCCTGACCGACCGTGTCTGGGGCGACAAACGTCCGGCCCAGGTCCGCAACGTCCTGCACACCTATGTCACCCGGCTCCGTAGCGTATTCGCCCGGCTGCCCACCGGCTCGCCTGGCCGGCGGCCGCAACTGCTCAAACAGCCGGCCGGCTACGTGCTGGACCTGGACGCTCGAGATGTGGACCTACTGCTGTTCCGCTCGCGGGTCGGCGAGGCGGCCGCGGCGCGCACCAGTCAACCCGACCGGGCGCGGCTGTTGCGGGAAGCTATCGACCTGTGGCGCGGAGAGCCGCTTGCGGGAGTGGCCGGCGAATGGGCGACACAGACACGCGACGCCTGGCAGATGGAACGGTGCGGAGCGGTGGCGGGCTGGGCACGGACCTCGATCGACCTGGGCCAGGGGGCCGAGGCAGTGGGACCGTTGGAGGATCTGTGCCGGCAGCATCCCTTCAACGAGTCGACTCTCGCGCTGCTGATGCGGGCGATGCACGCCGCCGGACGCGATTCGGCAGCACTGGACCGCTATACAGCCATCCGGCGCGTCTTCGCCGAGGAACTCGGCATGGAGCCCGGTCCGGAGCTCCAGCAAGTACATCAAGCGATCCTCCGCGGTGAATTGCCGTCGACCGACCCCAAGCCGGAGGCAGTGGCCCAGATCCCGACTGGTCTTACGCACTTCGTGGGACGGGAGTCACACCTGTCCCGTCTAGCGGCTCTGTTCGCGGAGGCGGAGAACCAGCCCACCGCCACGATGATCGCCACGATCCACGGCACCGCCGGCGTCGGCAAAACAACCTTGGCCGTGCACTGGGCCCGTCAGAACGCCGACCGCTTCCCGGACGGCCAGCTCTACGTCGACCTGCACGGGTTCAGCGCGGACAGCACGATCGCCGACCCCGCGACGGTTCTACGTGGCTTTCTGGAAGCTCTCGGCACGCTGGCGGGACGCATCCCCGCCGGGCTGGACGACCGCGCCGCAATGTACCGGAGCTTGATGAGCGGCCGGCGAACTCTGGTCGTACTGGATAATGCCCGCGACGCCGAACAGGTCCGGCCGTTGCTGCCGGGAGCGCCGTCCTGCGTCACCCTGATCACCAGCCGTAACCCATTGGCGGGGCTGGTGGTGACATACGGTGCCCAGTTGGTATGCCTGGATCTGCTCGATGATGGCGAGGCACGCAGCCTGGTCGTGGACCGGATCGGGGCCGCCCGGGGCGCCCAGGAACCGCAACTGCTGACCGAGATGATCGCGCGCTGTGCCGGACTGTCCTTGGCCTTGGCGGTACTGGGCAGCCGGATGGCGATGCGACCGGACGTGCCGTTGGCCGTCATGGCCGCCGAGCTGCGTGAGACCGGCAACGCCCTCGACGCCTTCGCCAGCGACGACCCGGCCACCGACGCGCGTAGCGTGCTGTCCTGGTCCTATCGGATCTTGAGCGCCCCGGCCGCGCGGTTGTTCCGGCTCCTGGGCGTTCATCCCGGCGAAGACATCACCGCCAACGCCATGGCAAGCTTGCTGGCAGTCCCCGTGCCGGCGGTCCGAGTTTTCATCCGCGAACTGACTACCGCCCAGTTGCTCTCGGAACATCGGCCCGGGCGCTACAAGCTGCACGACCTGCTCCAGGCCTACGCGGTCGAACTGGCCGGCACCGAGGAGAGCGCGGCCGAGCAGCACCTGGCCGAGCGGCGACTGTTCGACCACTACCTGCACACGAGCTGCGCGGCACGAATAGCGATGAGCCCTTACCAGCTGCCACGAGCATTGGGCGAACCTTCGCCCGGCACCCAAGTCGCGGAAATTCTCGATCATGCCGGCGCGATGGCCTGGTTCGCGGCCGAACATCGCGTGCTGATGAGCACGCTACGACGCGCGGCGGAGTCCGGCGCGTTCCGGCATGTGTGGTTGCTGGGCTGGTCGCTCTCCACGTTCCTGATCCGTGGGGGCTATTGGCAGGACCATCAGGATGCGATGAAGGCCGCCCTCGATGCGGCAGTACGACACGGCGATCGCGCTGGTGAAGCGTTGGTCTTACTGTGTACCGCGATGGGGCTGAGCCGTATCGGAAAGTCGGCCGAGGCGCGGATCAACCTCGAGCGGGCCGTCCGCCTTCAGGCTGAGCTGGAGGACCGGAGCGCTGAGGCGAACATCCACGGCACGCTTGCCAGTGTGCTGACACGCGAGGGAGCCTATCCCGCGGCCCTCCGCGAGGGCCGTCTCGCCGCCGATCTGTACCGCGCGGCCGGCAACACGTCGGGTGAGGCGGCAGCTTGGGGCAGCATGGCGTGGACGTTGACCCTCATGGGCCGCCCGGATTCCGCTATCGAACACGGCTTGCGGGCGTTGTCCTTGTCCTCCGCCGTCGAAGATCCGAACAGCCAGGCGGCCACCTGGCACACCATCGGGTACGCCCAGCACCAGCTCGGACGCTTTGACGACGCACGCCGCTCGTACGAGGAATCCTTGGCGCTGCTTCAACGCGGCGTCGACCGGTACAACAATGCGCGGGTGCTCGTCGATCTGGGCGACGTCCGGCATGCGACAAACGACCATGAGGCTGCCTCTGTGGCATGGTTGCAGGCTCTGAAGATCCTGGTGGACCTCGGCTACGCCGAGGCCGCCGACGTCAGGCGCAAGCTCATGGACCTGCGCCTCGCGATGCTCCGTACCGGGAGTGGTCCGACGACCCAGGAGCACCAGGTCCACTGAGTTGGCGGCGATTTCGCCCTGGGCGCCCCCAGCTGCCAACGCCTCGATTACCCCGCCCGGCGCGCCCACCGGCCCGGCGGCCGGTCAGGGCCGAATCAAGAAACGTTCATGTACGGCCCGCGATTCTTCTCCCAGTCACCGGCGTTGCCGGTCCGACATCAGGGAGAATCGATGGATCTCACCAGTCCTCATCGCCGGCTCCGGGCCACCGCTCTCGTCCTGGGTGGAGTCGCGACGTCGCTGATCTTCGCCGCCCCGGCGACCGCTGCGAACTCGGCGCGTGCCCCAACGAATCCGATCGCGCCGGCCTGGTCCCCGCGGCGCCCCGGGAGGCAGCATACCGC
The DNA here is from genome assembly GCF_027925725.1 of Micromonospora sp. AKA38. Classification (NCBI taxonomy): domain Bacteria; kingdom Bacillati; phylum Actinomycetota; class Actinomycetes; order Micromonosporales; family Micromonosporaceae; genus Micromonospora; species Micromonospora sp. AKA38. The sequence continues at coordinate 183,942 of NZ_BNEI01000004.1, forward strand.
ACATATATCAGAATTTGATCGACGCAAGACAATATCCGCTTCGTGGGCTGACCCGCCCTCGGGCATGGCGGCCACGGCCCGGTTCAGGGCGGCAGAGCTAGAATTCGAAGGAGAGGCAGTGAGACGGTCCAACGTGCTCAGATCTCTTTTCAGAGCGCCAAGCGCAACGTTCAAATCGGTCCTGACGTCCGGCAAAACCAAGAGCTTTTTCTGTGCTGCCACCGTTGCCTCGGCAGCACTTCTCGCAGGTGTTGTCGTTGCATCCCCTGCAAGTGCAGCTGCAAACCCGAACCCGTCGCGAATCACCTCGGCCTCTTGGTGGTTGATGGAGGAGTTGCTCAAGCTTCAGCCCGGCTCGCAGAACGGCGGCATCTACGCCGACAAGCCCGGGTACCACAACACCCGAGCGGCAAACAGCTCAGACAACTACTCCGTCCGGGACGCCGAGGACAAAGGCGGCCCATCGGACAAGGCCGCTGCCTATGACTGGACGTTTCCGGAGGCTCAAAGCCTGGCCTTGAGTTCCCTGCAGGCCGATCCAAACGCCGACAAGAAGCTTCCTGCAGGAATTACGGCAGCAGCATCGAACTACAGCAACATCGCCCGGTTCTCCAACCGCCTGCTGGCTTCCGGGCAGAACGCCGATGATCCGCGCCTGAACGGGTGGAAAGAGTTCTTCGGCCAAACCGACAATGACACGACCGTCGAGGGCTGGGATTTCCGCTACCATCGCGCAGCGTCATCCGACTCATCCCATCTATGGCATATTCACCTAAGTGAGGATCGAGACAAGGTCGAAAGCTACGACAACAAGCAGGCTCTACTCAGCGTCCTACGCGGCGAGACGGTCGACCAGTGGCTGAACCGCGGCTCGAGTGGTGGTGTGCCGGCGGGTCAGGCGGTGGTTCATGAGGGTTATACGAGTGTGTTCACGGTGAACGCGGCGGACGGGCATTTGCAGGAGTCGTTCCTGGCGCGGCTTGGTGGTGCGTGGGTGACGCAGGATCTGTCGGTGGTGGCGGGTACGCCGTCGGTGGCGGGTCAGCCGATCGCGGTGGTGCATGACGGGTACACGAGTGTGTTCACGGTCAATGCCTCGAACGGGCGTTTGCAGGAGACGTTCCTGGCTCGTGTCGGTGGTGCGTGGGTGACGCAGGATTTGGGTGCGGTCGCGGTGGGGCAGACGCCGTCGGTCAGTGTCCACGACGGTTTCGTCAGCGTGTTCACGGTTACCTCGGCCGGGCAGATCCAGGAGACGTACCTGTCCCGTCTGGGCGCGGCGTGGGTGACCCAGCCGTTGCCGGGTGGGGTGGTGGCGCCGTACACGTCGGTGGTGACGCACGACGGTTATGTCAGTGTGTTCGCGGTGACGACCGGCGGCCGGGTCCAGGAGACCTTCCTGGCGAGTATCGGCGTTGCCTGGGTGTCGCAGGACCTCGGCGTGGCGGCGGTCGCGCAGGCACCGTCGGTGGTGACGCATGACGGCTATGTCAGCGTGTTCACCGTCACCGCGGCTGGGCAGTTGCAGGAGACCTACCTTGCTCGGATGGGCGCCGCATGGGTGACCCAGTCGCTGCCGGGCAGCGCGGTGAAGCCGGCAACGTCAGCGGTCGTGCATGACGGTTACGTCAGCGTGTTCGCCGCCACGACCGGTGGCCGGCTGCAGGAGACCTTCCTGTCTGGTCTCGGCACGGCGTGGGTGGCACAGGACCTGACCGCCGACCCGGGCACTCCGCTGATGGCGGGTCGGCCGGTCACGGTGACACATGATGGCTACACCAGCGTCTTCACCATCAACGCCACGGGTGGTCATGTCCAGGAGACCTACCTGCCTCGTATCGGCGCGGCCTGGATCACCCAGGACCTGACCACCACTGCCGGGACCCCGGCAGCCAAACCGTAACGACTGATCGAAAAGGCGTCCGTGCTGCCGCGCTCCACCGGCAGCACGGACGACATCCTGCCCCGCCCGGCGGCGTCCACCGACCCGGCGCGGCCACTGACCGCCGGCGCCGGATCAAGCCTGGCGAGGTGCCCCACGATGGGGCCCCGTTGTTCAACGCACCCTTTAGTCCGCCCCTCGGGGACAGACGGCGCACCCGCGCGCTGTCGTTTCTCCACCTAGGAGTCGTCCATGACTAAGTTTCTTCGAAGCCTCACGTTGGCCAGCGCAATGATTACCGTCTCAATGTTCCTGACAGTTCCGGCGGACGCCGCCGCCAAGCAGGAGCCGTCTCCGGCGAGGCCGGTTCCGGTGGAGGCGTTCGCCGCTATCCCGTATGCGCCGTGCCGCGCGGGTGGCCCGACGGCGGAAGACGCTGCCATCGCGGATCAGGTCCGTCCATTCATGAATGGATCACGGCTGCGAAGCGCGGTCGACGCTTACAACATTTCGTGCGCGCGCACGATCACCGAGGTCGTCGTCGGCCGCGGCATGGACAAGCGTGCCGCGGTTATCGCTGCAACGACAGCTATCACCGAAAGCACCCTGCACAATTACACACAGGCGGTCGACTACGACAGCCTCGGCCTTTTTCAGCAGCGCCCGTCCCAGGGTTGGGGAACACCGGCCCAGCTCATCGATCCGATCTACGCCACCAACGCATTCCTGGACGCTATGGTGAGGAAGTTTCCTAGCAATAGCTGGATGACCGGTGACATCGGGGCCATTTGCCAACGTGTTCAAGTCTCTGCGTTCCCGGACGCGTACGCGCGAGAGGTCCACGATGCGCAGTTGATCGTCGATAAGTTCTGGCCCTCGCAGTCGAGTGGTGGTGTGTCGGCGGGTCAGGCGGTGGTTCATGAGGGTTATACGAGTGTGTTCACGGTGAACGCGGCGGACGGGCATTTGCAGGAGTCGTTCCTGGCGCGGCTTGGTGGTGCGTGGGTGACGCAGGATCTGTCGGTGGTGGCGGGTACGCCGTCGGTGGCGGGTCAGCCGATCGCGGTGGTGCATGACGGGTACACGAGTGTGTTCACGGTCAATGCCTCGAACGGGCGTTTGCAGGAGACGTTCCTGGCTCGTGTCGGTGGTGCGTGGGTGACGCAGGATTTGGGTGCGGTCGCGGTGGGGCAGACGCCGTCGGTCAGTGTCCACGACGGTTTCGTCAGCGTGTTCACGGTTACCTCGGCCGGGCAGATCCAGGAGACGTACCTGTCCCGTCTGGGCGCGGCGTGGGTGACCCAGCCGTTGCCGGGTGGGGTGGTGGCGCCGTACACGTCGGTGGTGACGCACGACGGTTATGTCAGTGTGTTCGCGGTGACGACCGGCGGCCGGGTCCAGGAGACCTTCCTGGCGAGTATCGGCGTTGCCTGGGTGTCGCAGGACCTCGGCGTGGCGGCGGTCGCGCAGGCACCGTCGGTGGTGACGCATGACGGCTATGTCAGCGTGTTCACCGTCACCGCGGCTGGGCAGTTGCAGGAGACCTACCTTGCTCGGATGGGCGCCGCATGGGTGACCCAGTCGCTGCCGGGCAGCGCGGTGAAGCCGGCAACGTCAGCGGTCGTGCATGACGGTTACGTCAGCGTGTTCGCCGCCACGACCGGTGGCCGGCTGCAGGAGACCTTCCTGTCTGGTCTCGGCACGGCGTGGGTGGCACAGGACCTGACCGCCGACCCGGGCACTCCGCTGATGGCGGGTCGGCCGGTCACGGTGACACATGATGGCTACACCAGCGTCTTCACCATCAACGCCACGGGTGGTCATGTCCAGGAGACCTACCTGCCTCGTATCGGCGCGGCCTGGATCACCCAGGACCTGACCACCACTGCCGGGACCCCGGCAGCCAAACCGTAACGACTGATCGAAAAGGCGTCCGTGCTGCCGCGCTCCACCGGCAGCACGGACGACATCCTGCCCCGCCCGGCGGCGTCCACCGACCGGCATCCCGGATGGCCGGACGCCTCTCAGCCTGCTTCGGCAGCTTCCGCTCGGAGGAGGGCACGATGGTCTCGGCTTACGGCATGGCGTGGCGATCGCGGCGTGTTTCCGCGGTGGATCATCCCGGGCTACAGGTTGTTGATTCGGGCCAGCAGCTCTGCCTCGGTCAGGTTTTCCAGGGCCGCGTCCTGCTTGCGGCCCAGGACCGCCAGCAGCTTCTCCTTCTCCAGCTTCTTGGTCGCCGCCGCCTTCGCCGCCCGGTCCTCCGCCTGGCGGACGGCGATGACGTGCTTGACGACCTCCAGCTTGGTCTCCAGGGTTACCTTGGCCGGATTGGCCTCGGTGGCCACGAACGATTCGGTGTCGACGGCCTTGAGCTCGGCGTTGACCGCCTTGGCCACATCGTCGAGGCTGAAGCCGGACTTGGCGGTCAACGGAAGCTCCCACAACTGCTCCGTGGTCAGTAGGCCCTTGGCCGACGGATAGCGGAACTTCTCCCGGGTGGCCTTTTCGAAGATGGTCACGGTGGCCTCTCTGGAATGCTTGAGTACGGAATCAGAACTGGATGCTGACAAGGCGGCGCAGGCCGCTGGTCATGGTCACCTTGGCGACCACAGAGTTGCGGATCGTGGAGCTGAAACCGAGGCCGGAAAGCTGATCCGGGGTCGGCTCGCACTTGGTGCGGTCGCCGAGCACCTCGAACACCTTGCGGTGCGGTTGCAGGTCGCTGCGGAGGAACTCGTTGTAGATCCCCCGCGTCGGCTGGTCGTTCACGCACCCCTTGAGGATGAAGAAGTAGTGCCGGTTGCCGACCTCGTTGTCGTCAAAGTAGTTCGGCGAGTACATGATGGTGGAGACCGGCACGAACTGTTGGGTGGTGATGCCCCACAACTCCTTGGCCGCACTGCCCGGCTGCACGTCCCTACCCGGCTGGAAAGCGGTGATCACCCCGCCGACGACCCTCATCCGGCCCACCTCGACGGTTACCTTGTGGCCGACCGCGCGCTCGTGGCGGTAATGCTCGATCTTCCCGTTGCTCTCGGTCTCGATCACGAAGCCGACCTGGGTGCTGTCCCGCTTGCGGTACTGGTTCACCTCGATCCGGTACTCACCGTCGGGGACATGGCCGGTCCAGGTGACGTTCTCCACCGGCTCGCGGGAGAGCGGAGCGCTGGCGTTCATGTCGACGTCCAGCTTGTTGCGCTTCTCCTGATACCAGATGTGGTCGCCGTTGGGCTCGTACACGTGCAGGTCCAGGTCGTCGTGGTTGAACCAGGACAGGCTCACCCGCAGCTTGCCGGTGACGTTGCCGCCGGCCCGCTTGACCCTCTCCTTGATCGAGTCGGTGACGTTGCCGCCGTACGACCAGCCGAAATCGTTGTCCCACTTGAACAACCGCGGAGCAGCCGGATGCCGGCCGGTGGTGAGGCTGACGAGGTGCGGCTCGTAGGAGTTGGCGATCCACAGGTCGATGGTGGCGGCGCCGGGCAGGACGTCCTTCATGAAGGAGACCACGGGAATCTCCTCCGGCTTCGCGTCGCGGAGCGCACCTGACGACCGGGTGGTGGCCGCCTGCATGAGCAGCCCTTCGATGCCGTCCTTCATCCGTGCCTGGGTGTCGTTGTCGACCCACAGCACGTTGGTGACCGACACGTCGGACAGCCGGGCGAACCGTCGCTGCAACGACTCCTCGATGCCCAGCTCGGCAATGGTCTTCATGGCGGCCTTGACCATGCTCGGGGTGATCAACGCCGAGGGGCGCTGGTAATTCTGCGGCGCCACCTTCGCCTCGAACGACCGGACCGCCTGCTCCAGGTCAACGCCCGCGCAGAGATCCTGGACGAGGGTGCCGATCACCGTGTTGCGGAACCGGGCCGCCGGGTTCATGGCGTTGGCGAAGACGAAGGCACGTCGGCCGGTCGCCTGGGCCAACCGGTTCTGCAGCGAGCGGAACTCGACCACCGCCCGACGATGCTCCGCGCCCCGATAGAGGGCGTTGTCGTCGATGAGGTCGACGACGGTGTCCAGAGCGTCCCGGGTCAACTCGGCCAGGCCGCGCTGGAAAACCTGCACCGCTGCGGCGAAGTCGCCCTGTGCCGCGCCGACGTCCTCGACGCGATGCCGCTTCTCCACCCGGCCGTGCAGGTGATGCCACACCTCGACCTGACCGTCGCGCAGCGTTCGGGTGGTCTTCGTCCCGTACTGCGCCTGAGTGGACCGGAAGATGGTGGACAACGGCAGCGAAAGAACGAACTCGTCCAGAGCGGCGGCGACGACGGAGAAGACCGGGTCTGACGCCGACACCCCGGACCAGACCGTACGGACCCGCCCGTCGTGGATCTCGACGACGTTGCCGAAGTGCTTGATGAAACCGCGGCAGGTCGAGCAGTCGTACTCGGATCGCTCACGGAACCGCAGATTGGTGCCGGCGGGGAAGGACTCGAGAAAGGTGAGCCAGAGTGAGTCCCGGTCGAGGCCGTCGCCGACGACGTACAACTCGCCCCTGGACATGGCGGACAGACGCGAACTCACATCCGCCACGAACTGCTGGAAATCGCCCACCGTTTCATCCCCCTTGATCGCCGGAGATCCTACGGAGCGAACGCCAGTCGGAGAAACGCCTTTCCGGCCGTCCGCACGGTCGCGGACGGGCGCCGGTCCGGCGGCCAGTCGACCGGCGCGCGTACGGCGGTAGGGTGCCGGGCCGACGGTCAGCAATTTCCGCCGGTTGGCCGGTGGCGCCGTTGAATACATCCCGGCTTGCGCTGTGGTCGCCTTGCCGGCACTACGTAACGCCGTGACGGGCCTCCCCGGTGGTCGCCAAGCTGGCTCAGGCCTGGTCAGTGGATGCCGGCGCTTGTGATGTCCCCGTTGTTTACGGATCGTCGTTGCGCCTGCACGCCAATACTCGCGCATGGCCTGCGGTCCGTCGTTACCAGCCCTGCCTTCGCCTGCGGACTACGTCCGCCGACCCACGCCGCACAACATCCTCCGATTCCGAGATCAACGAGACGAGCGGGCCATGGTGAGGCTGATGAAGCCGACATAGCGTGGGGCCGATGCGTGCCCCACTTCCAAGGAGCAAGACGTTGGAGAACGAGATCCAGCTGATCAGTGACGGCGATGGGTTGGCGATCATCGGGCATCCGGCGGCTGTCGATCGTTTCCTCACCCAAGAGCGGCTGCCGTCGAAAGACCTGGGGCTGAAACGGCTCAGCAGCGCCCTCGGTACCGGGTCCAAGATCGCCAAAGCCGGGGCCGAGATCTCCGAGCAGTCCGGTCGCTGGGTCCAGCTGTCCGCGGAGTCCGCCCAGGCGATGAAGAAGTACACCCTGATGAGCGGCTCGGAGAATGGTCTCAGCCGTGCCGTGCTGACCGACCACGGCAGGATCACCGGCCTGCTCGAGATCGTGCGAACCCCGAGCGCGATGCTGACCAACCCGGCGATCCTGACCGGTGCCGCTGGTCTCATGGCGCAACTCGCGATGAAACAGAGCATGGACGAGATCACCGACTATCTCGCCGTGATCGACGCGAAGGTCGATGCCGTGCTCCGCGCTCAGACCGACGCGGTGATGGCTGACATGATCGGGGTGGAGCTCGTCATCGACGAGGCTCTGACGATCCGGGAGCAGGTGGGCAGGGTCTCTGAGGTCACCTGGTCGAAGGTGCAGGCCACCCCGGTGCCGCTGGCCCGGACCCAGGCGTACGCGTTGCGGCAGCTCGACGCCATCGCCGAGAAACTGGAGACGACCAACGTCGGTGACCTGGCCGCGACGTCGAAGGAAGCCGAGATCAAGGTGCAGGAGTGGCTCGCGGTTCTGGCCCGCTGCTTCCAACTCCAGGACGCGGTCGCCGTGCTCGAACTCGATCGCGTGCTGGACGCGTCCGCAGAAGAGTTGGAGGAGCACCGCGTCGCCATCCGGATCGCCCGGCAGAAGCGCCTTGAGCTCATCTCCCGTACCACCGAGCGCCTGATGGCCCGGATGGACACGGCCGCCGGCACTGCCAACGCGAAGGTGCTGCTCAATCCGAACTCGTCACGCGCCGTGGTGCGGTCAACCAATCACGTCGCGACCATCGTCGTCGATTTCAACGGCCGGCTCGGCGTCGAACGCGACCGCCGGTCATGGGACGCCCGGCGATGGCTCGACGCGGCCGTGGAAGTGCGCGACAAGGTCGTCGAAACCGGGTCCGAGGTGGGCGCCAAGGTTCTCGACACCGGAGCTGAGGTGAAGGACAAGGTGCTGGAAACTGGCGCGGAGGGTTTCGGTGTCGCTGGTCGTTTCAGTATGCAGGCTTTCGGCCGGGCCAGATCGATGATGGGCAGGTTCTCCGATGAGATCGCCGAGCGGGCCCAGCGGCAACGTGGGAGTAGAGAGGAGATTGATCGAGAACACCCGTAGTGGTGCGTCCGGATCTGCCGCTGATCGGGCGCGCGTTCGGTCACCCTCGGCGTTACCGCTGTCGAGCACCGTCCTGATCAAGATCGTTCGATCCGAGTTCCCTCGCACGCGTGGTCAACTGTTGGACCTGATCCCGTGAAAGCCAGCTGGCGACAGCTACCAGGCTGCCGATCTCCTGGCTCGCTTCGTAAGGTCCTTCCCTCGGGGTGACATCGTCGACCGACAGCCCCGCGATCACCAGGAGGTCGGCTACCGGCAGTTGCATCGTGGGCGCAATGTCGTGGAGAACTTCCACGCTTGGCGGGATGGCACCACTGAGGAGTTGCCGGATGGTCGACTCAGCTCGGCCAGAGGCACGGCTCATCGCTTGTGGAGTGAGACGACGGTTTGCCACGAGACCACGCAGGATCAATGCGATGTCGCGGCTCATCCGGACAGGCTACCGCGGTGGGCCATGCTGGTTGATCGACACGGCGAAACCCGGCTCACTGTCATGCCGCGTTTCGGGTGGCGGCCGGGGCAACAGGTCGAGGTCGATCGGCCGCGTGGGGCAGGATATGAGCGTGATCCTTCTCGTCCCCGCGAACCCTCTTCGGCCGCGCCACCCAGACGAGCACTTCGCGGCGGAGGCAGGGGCCGCCCGTGCTGCTGGGATCGATGTTGCGGTGGTCGACCACGATGCGTTGGCTCGGGGCGCAGATGCGCGACGGGCGGTCGCCTCGGTCTCGGGCAGTGGTACGGCTGTATACCGCGGCTGGATGCTGCGCTGCGAGCGGTACGGCGCGTTCGCCGAGTTGCTCGCCGATCGCGGTGTGGTGTTGAGGAGCACTGCTGAGCACTACCGGCGGGCGCACGAGCTGCCCGGTTGGTATGCCGCTCTGGCTGCGGCCACTCCACTGTCGGTGTGGACCACGGGCTCGGACCGGGCCGACTTTGACCGCGCGCGGGTCGAACTGGGCGCGGGACCGGCGGTGCTGCGTGACTACAGCAAGTCGATGAAGCACTACTGGAATGAGGCGACGTTCATCCCCGACCTGGATGACGGCGCGGCTGCGTGGCACGTGGCCAGGCGGTTTCTGGAGCTGCGTGACGACGACTTCGTGGGCGGTTTCGTATTGCGGCGCTTCGAGCGGTTCACCTCCGCCGAAGTACGCACGTGGTGGGTCGACGGTGTGTGCGTCCTGATCGGACCGCATCCCGACAGCCCGCACGATCCCGCGCCGGCCGGGATCGACCTGGCCCCGATCGCACCGATGATCGCCGGACTCGGCCTGCCCTTCGTCACTGTCGACCTCGCCCTGCGTGTGGACGGCGAATGGCGGGTGATTGAGCTCGGCGACGGGCAGGTGAGCGACCGACCAACCACCATCGAACCTCAAACGATGATGACGGCCCTGCTTGTCCTGGCCCGCTGACCGGCAGCACTGTCTGTCCGAACATCCGCTCATACCGCGAGGCGCGGGTCTTGAGGCTCGGCTACGTGTAAGCGGAGTCCCAGACGCGCTCGAACGCGTCGCGTGTGGCGACGAACGGGCTCCAGTCTTCTTCAGGATCATCCAGGCTCGCCTGCCCGAGGCCGCCGTACCGGTCTGTCTCATGTCCGGGCCCGTACCGGAGGACCGGGCCGTGGTCGTACACCTCGACCTGCCGGACCGGCCAACCGCCGTCATTCACCTCGAAGTACCAGACTGAGTGTCCCCAAACGTCGAACTCGTCGCCGCGCGATTCGTCCCAGCGACGACGATAGAAGCGGCCGTCCATGGCTGTAAGCGTAGATCCGCTCATGCGCGGATCTGCCGCCGACCGGGCGCAACGTTCGGTCGCGCCTACCGTATGCGTGATGGCGTGCAGTTGGCCGGGCATTCGTTAGGTGCCGAACCCGCCGCACAGGTAGTACAGGCTCGTGGCCAGTCCCAACATCCAGCCGGCCACGAGGCCAGACGATGACCCACGGCCGAGCCGTCCGGACAGCGCGAAGCAGCTGCCCAGCAACACCAGCTGCGCAATGCCGTACGTGAGTACGCCGAAGAAGAGCGCCGCGAACCTCCCACCGGCATCCACGTCCGCATTCGGGCCGCCACCAGCGGCGGTAGCCAGGGCAATCGTGAGCCCAACAGCAAGGCCGTGCCCAGCGAGGGCAACGACCGCTCCGGCAACCATCGGCCTGGTGATCGTCACCGCCGGAGCGTGACATACGTCGAAGGAACTGGTCTACGTCAGCTCGAACGATTTACGAAACCGCCTTGCACAGCCGCCAGACGGAGCCGCGCTGATCTGCCGCCGTCTGAGGGCCTGGCCACACATCAATGGCTCCGGGGCGACATGGCGCGGGTGGCCGGCTTCAATCGTGGCCGACGTCGGGTTCGCCGAGATTGTTCCGCAACTGACCGAGGCAGCCCGGGCAGACGCGAAGCCAGTCCGGACGAGGTCACGCAGCACCCGCTCCGACGCGGCGGCCCGCCAGATCGGTCAGTGCTCGCCGTCTCCCACCTCCCGCCAGGCAACCAGACGCTCGGCCATGGGCCCGGTGCCGGCGCCCTCGGGCGACACGCCGAAGTGACCGCGGATCTCCTCGTCGAGGTACTCCCGAATTTCGTTGCTGTCCGCTCCACCGGCCAGCCTCGTCAACAGCGGCGAGAGCATGCAGTCGTACTCGTCGACGTTGGTCTCCGGATCGAAGACACCGATGAAATCCCACTCGTTGAGCAATCGTCGCAACTCGTCCGCCCGCTCGTACACGCGGCGATGATCTCATGTTGGACGGCACACAGCCCGCCGTCGAACAGCACAGGCCCGTGCACTCCTTTGCCGCTGATAAGGCGCGGCATACCTGAGCACGTCCGGTTGACAACCGGGCCGTGGGAGCGGACCGGGAGCAACTGAGCCCAACGGTCGCTGACCGGGCGTAGGCGTCAGCCAGGATGGCTCGGGCAGGCGGCCACAGTGTCTGACGAACGACGTGCAGGAAGGTCCGACGCAGGCTGGACGCAGCAGCCCGGTCGCGATTCCCTGATCGGGGGAGCAGGTTGGGAGCAGCAGGGTGCACTGAACGGCCCTGAACCGCACCGAACGGCAGCGTCGCACCCAACTGCACCCACCCCTGCCTGCGGCTTCGCGATTTCGCAGGTCAGAGTCGGTGCGGCGTCCTGCTTCACACGGAGTGCTCCGCCGTTTCGAGCAGCAGTGTCGACGGCTCAATCTTCCGTGGCGGGCGAGTATGCGCAGATCGCAGCGGTAAGGGGTAGCTGGTTAGCCGGGCCTTGCAGGTGGGAGCAGATTGGGCGCAGGTTGGCGAAGTGGTCACCGCGTCCGAAGAGCTCACCGAGCCCGGGCCAAGCGTAAGGCTCTGACCTGCGGAGATCTGGGGGAGAAGTCTGGTGTGACTCCCAGCGAAGACCGAAGTGGTCAGGGTCGGCTGCTCCCCGCCTGGATTGTGCCGCTGTCGTTTACCGGGCGGCTCAGCACCACGTCGCCCGCTCGCTGCGCCCGCAGCTCGGGTGACCTCTTCGGCGAGCTTGAAGTGGTCAAGCGGGGTCGCATCGGTCGGTGCTCGCCGGAAGACGACGTCGGGCAGCGGATGCTGGCTCCGGGGAACCATGCGTCGTCCGGTGACTCGGCATGACCCACGTGTGCCGGCGCACCGACTGGTACGGCGGCACCGAGCCGGAAGCCTTCGTCCTGCGTCGTCTCGGCTGAGAGTGCCACCCCGGCTGGAGCTCAGGGCAGCCGGGCGAGCAGGTCGGTGACGTCCGCCCGGGTGGGGAGGCCGCCCTGCGCGCCGATGGCGCGGGTGGAGAGCGCGGCGGCGGTCGCCGCGAACCGGGCGGCCTCGGCCAGCGGGGTCCCGTCCACCAGGGCTGCGGTGAGCGCGCCGCAGAAGCAGTCGCCCGCCCCGGTGGTGTCGATCACCGGCACCGTCGGGGCGGGCACCAGGTCGTACCGGTGCCCGTCGCGGACCAGCGCGCCGGCCGCACCGAGGGTGACCACCACCTGCCGCACCGGCAGCGTCGCGAGGGCCCGTCGGGCGTCGTCGACGTCGTCGACCGACAGTCCGGTGAGCTGGGCCAGCTCGATCCGGTTCGGCACCAGCACGTCCACCTGGTCGAGCAGGGCCGCGTCGATCGAGCCGGCCGGGGCCGGGTTGAGCACGCGGAGCGGTCCGGTGACGGCGAGGGCGGCGCGCACCGCCGCGGCCGGGATCTCGCACTGGACCAGTACGGCCGCGGGTGCCGGGTGGGCGGGGGCGACATCGGCCGGCGCGAGCCGCCGGTTGGCGCCGTCGAGCACCACGATGGAGTTCTCGCCGGTGGGGTCGAGCAGGATCAGCGCTTCCCCGGTCGGGGCGTCGTCGACGCGGCGTACCCGGGAGACGTCGACCCCGGCGGAGCGCAGGGCGGCCAGCAGGGTCTCGCCGGCGGCGTCCTGGCCGACGGCGGCGCGGAGCGCGACCCGGCGGCCGAGCCGGGCGAGCGCGACCGCCTGGTTGGCGCCCTTCCCGCCGGCACCGGTCTCGGCGTCGTCGGTCAGCACCGTCTCACCGGGGCGGGGCAACCGGTCGAGCCGGATCACCCGGTCGAGGTTGGCGCTGCCGACCACCAGCACCTCGACCGGGTCGTCCGCCGCTTGTCCCGGGTTCGTCACCGGGCCGCCAGCCAGGTGAGCAGGCGGGCCCACAGCTCGGGGTAGCCGGGCCAGGCCAGGAAGGACGGCGGGGCCCAGTGCGGGGCGAGGTCGGAGGTGAAGACCCCGGTACGCCCCGCGCCGACTTGCCGGACGGCGATCAGCGGGTCCGGGCCGACGGTGACCAGCACCTCGCCGTCGTCGCGGGCGGTGGTGCGGTTGTAGCCGAGCAGCGCCGGCCACTCCGTCTGCTGGTCGGGCAGGGCCGGGTGACTGGTCAGCACCTTTGGCTGGACCCCCTCGGGGGCCTCTACCCGGTCGTCGCCGCCGTGCAGGTCGACCGGGAGCAGGTCGGCCAGCGGGCTCTGCCCGTACCGGGCCTTGCCGTCGATGCCGGAGAAGGAGAGGTAACCGCCGACCATCAGCAGCGCGCCGCCGGTGCGGACGTACTCCCGGATGGTGGCGAGCCGGTTCGGCTCGCTGGCGGAGGTCCGGAAGACCGCCGGGGTGAGCAGGAACGTGTTCGCCCCGACGTCGCTGATCACCACGCAGTCGTACCGGCGGAGGTCCTCGACGGTGGTGGGCAGGTCGTCGGCGATGCGGTGGGCGGGGATGTGCTCCACCTCCCAGCCCCGGGCCCGCAGGACGGCCTTGAACTCCGCGCCGCCCTCCTGGTACTCGCTGTTGGTGAAGCTGTCGAAGCCCTTCTGGTGGATCAGGTGGATGAACCACGACTCTCCGAGCAGCAGAATTCTCACGGCCGGACTCCTTACTCGATGGTGCCGCTCGGGAAGTGTTCGCGGAACTGCCAGTCGTGTTCGGGGACGATGACGTCCGCCTCGCGGTGCAGGCGGGCGTAGCCCCGCATCAGCTCGGGCAGGTTCCAGAACGAACCCATCGGCCAGTTGAGCTCAAGATTGCGGTAGTTGTACATGACGTCGCTGGTCAGGCAGACGGTGCCGAGCGCGGTCTCGACCATGACCACCATGCAGCCCGGGGTGTGACCGCCGATCTTGATCAGGCGGACCCCGTCGGCGATGTCGACGTCGCCGTCGATCACGTCCAGCCGGTCCCGGATGGCGGTGATCTTGTAGGAGTAGTCGGGGTAGTAGAACATGCAGAACGACGGTGGGGCGATCGCCTGCGGCAGCTCGTCGCGTTGCACGACGAACCGCGCCCGGGGGAAGAGCTCGTTGTTGCCGACGTGGTCGAAGTGCAGGTGGGTCAGGACGACCACGTCCACGTCCTCGGGACGGACCCCGTGCCGGGCCAGCCCGGCCACGAGGTCCTGGTCCTCGGCGCGGGAGGCGACGAAGTCGACCCCGTAGCGGCTTTGCATCGCCGACACTTCGTCGATGGACCCCAGGCCGGTGTCGATGAGGATGGTCTTGTCGGTGCCCTCGATCAGCCAGACCGGCACCGGCACCATCACCCCCTCGGTGACCTGCCCGTTGCGCCGCCGAATGTCGTTCCGGAAGCCGTACGGCAGGACCCGGGACCGGTCCAGGTCAGGGTGTGCGCCACTGTTGAGCAGGCTGACCGAGAGGGAACTCTCCAGCTCACCGGTGACGATCTGGTGGATCCGCAGCATCGCAGCTCTCCCGTCCGTTGCTCGGTGCCGTCAGAAGCCGGTCTCGTCCGCGCCGAACTTCTCGACGTACTTGTTCCAGGTCTGCTCGACCAGGAAGTGCTTGCCGGCGTCGACCGCACTCGGGATGGAGCCGTTCGAAGTCAGGTAGGAGTTGTCGCCGTCCCAGGTCTTCTTCCAGTAGGAGACCCCACCCGGGTCGAGGATCAGCTCCTTGGTCGCCTTGGCGTTCGGCGCGTACAGCTCGAACTTCTGCCAGAAGTCCTGGAAGCCCTGCACGGTCAGGTTCGCGCCGGTGTCCTTGTTCAGCCGGTCAGTGATGATCTTGCCGCACTCGGCGGTGTTGGCGTCGCAGTACCGGACGATCCGGTGGAAGGTGTTCACCAGCTTGAGCAGCGCCTCCTCGTTCGCCGTGGCGAAGTCGGTGGTGGTGACCAGGCCGTTGATCGGCGGCGGGGCGAGGTCAGGGCCGGAGGCGAGCACCGGCATCCCCTCGGCGGTCGCGCGCACCCGCTGCGGGATGCCCCCGAGATAGGCGTCCCCGGTGCCGCTGAGGAACGCGGCCAGCCCCTGGTCCGGGTCCAGGTCGACGATCTTGACGTCCTTCTGGGAGAGCCCGACCGACTCCAGCGCGGCGACCACCTGCTTGCCCATGTCGGTCGACATGGTGGTGACGATGGTCCGCCCCTTGAGCTGTTTGAACGTCTCGGCGCGGGCGTCGGCCTCGGAGAGGCCACCGGCGACGTACTCGTCCAGGGGCTTCAGGCCGGAGCCCTTCTTGCCCATCAGCGCCGAGCCCTCGGTGAACGGGTTCCAGGCGTACCAGTAGACGACGTTGGGGGCCTTGTTGGCGACCGAGACCACGCCGGTGGTGTTGTTGATCGCGGCGTCCACGCCGTCGGAGGCGACCGCCGGCATGATGGCGTCCCAGGCGAGCGACTTCAGCTCGACGTTGAGCCCGGCCGCCTTGAACCAGCCCTTCTCCTCAGCGATGATCGGGATCATCGTGTCCTGGAACGGGGAGATGCCCAGCCGGATCGTGGTGGTGCCGTCCTCGGCGGGGCCGGAGTCGGCGTCGGAGTTGCAGGCGGTGGCGGCCAGGGCGAGCGCGGCGACGGTGAGACCGAGGGCCAGCTTCCGGCTTGTCCGGGCGGCCGAGTGGGGGAATGACATAGTCGTGCTCCTTCTCAGAAGAGCTTCCAGACCGACGTTCAGGAAGAGCTTTCGGACCAACGGGTGACGCGGGCGCTTACGAGCTTGATGAGCCGGTCGACCAGGACCGCCTCGATGGCGATGACGATGGTGCCGATCAGCACCACGGGGGTGTTCAACGTCCGGCTGGCCTGCATGATCAGGCGGCCGATGCCCTGTTCGGCGCCGAGGAACTCGGCGGCGACGACCACCGCGAAGGCGAGCGCGCTGCCGATCCGCAGCCCGGAGACGAGTTCGGGGACGATGGCGGGCAGGATCACGGTCCGGTAGACCTGCCCCTCGCGGGCACCGAGCGAGCGGGCCGCGCGACCGTAGACCGGACTGACGTTGTTCGCCGACACGATCGTGTTGACCACCATGACCATGAAGCAGGCCAGGGAGCCGAGGAAGAGCTTTCCGCTGTCACCGATGCCGAACCAGAGGATGACGAACGGAATCAGGGCCACCGGCGGCACCGGCCGCAGCGCCTCGATCAACGGGGTCAGGGTGAAGAGCAGCACCCGGGAGCGGACCATCAGCAACCCGACCAAGACCCCGATGGTCGAGCCGAGCAGCCAGGAGAAGAGGACCCGCAACAGGGTGGCGGCGGCGTCCGGGAGCATGCTGCGCCAGATCTGTTGTACGGCGGCGAGCACCTCGCTCGGGGCGGGGAAGTAGAGCGGCTTCACCGTGCCGGTGAGGTCGGTCAACGTCCACCAGAGCAGCAGCAGCGCCACGATCACCCCGGTGCCGAGCCCGATCCCGACCAGAGCGGACCGGTCGCCGGAGCGGGGACGGGGCAGTCGTGCCTCGGTCGCGGTCACGCCGACACCTCCCGCAGGCTCCGGGAGATCTGGATTCGCAGGTCCTGGAAGGCCGAGCTGCCCCGCAGGTCCAGGTCGGCGCGGCGGTCGAACGGCACGGTGATGTCCTGGTGGACCCGGGCCGGTCGGGGCGTCATCACGATCACGCGTTCGCCCACGAAGAGCGCCTCCTCGATGTCGTGCGTGACGAAGACGATGGTCTTCGGCTCGGCGACGTTGACCGCGTGCAGCGCCAGCCACATCGCCTCGCGGGTGAAGATGTCCAGCGCCCCGAACGGCTCGTCCAGCAGCAGGACCTCTGGGCCGGAGGCGTACGCGCGGGCGATGTCGACCCGCTTGCGCATGCCGCCGGAGAGCTCCTTGGGGTACGCCTCGGCGAAGTCGGCCAGCCCGACCAGCTCCAGGTAGCGGTCTACCCGCTCGCGTCGGGTCGCCCGGTCCACCCCGCGCAGCCGCAGCCCGTACTCGACGTTGCGGCGAACCGTCAGCCACGGGAAGACCGCGTCGGACTGGAAGACCACCGCCCGGGAGCTGTCCGGCCCGGTGACGGGTTGACCGTCCACCAGCAGCCGGCCGCCGCTCGGGCGCAGGAAACCGGCGATCAGGTTCAGCAGCGTCGTCTTGCCGCATCCGCTCGGCCCAACCACACAGACGACCTGATGCTTCTCGATCCGCAACGTCGTACGGGACAGCGCCAGCACGTCGCCCCGACGGGCCCGGAACTCCTTGCTGACGTCCTCGATCTCAATGACCGTCACGGTCGTCACCTCCTGTCGTGGTCGGCGGCGGGGCGGTGGTGTCCCGCTCGGTCAGGCTGACCGGCAGCACGTGCCGTCCGGTCTCGGCGTCCGACCCGGGGTGCCCGAGCACCCGGAGCAGGACGGTCGCGGCGAGCGATCCCATGCCGACCGCGTCCTGTCGGACGGTGGTCAGGCCGGGGGTGACGTGCCGGGCGGCCCAGATATCGTCGAAGCCGACCACCGAACAGTCGACCGGCACGGTCAGACCGACCTCCCGCAGCGCCCGCAGCGCGCCCAGCGCCACCAAATCGTTGAGGGCGAAGATGGCGGTGACCTCGCCGGCGCGGATCAGGGTGGTCAGCTCGACGGCGGCCTGGTAGCCGGCCTCCTCCTCGAAGGAGCCCTTGACCACGGTCGGCGCCCGCCCCGCCAGCTCGATCCAGGTGGCGACGAAGCCGTCGACCCGCTGGATGCTGCTGACCAGATCCGGGCTGGCCCCGATCACCGCCGCCCGGCGGTGCCCGAGCCCGGCCAGGTGGTGGGCGGTGAGCACGCCGCCAGCCCGGTTGTCCGACACGACGGTGGCGGCGGCCAGCTCGCCCAGATCCTCGTCCACCGCCACCATCGGGATGCCGGCGAGCAGCTCGGCGAGGTGCGGGGTCGGGGCCGGGGCGCCGGCAGCGTAGACCACCCCGTCGACGGCCTGCGACTTCAAGGTCTCCAGGTAGAACAGCTCGCGCTCGGAGGTCCAGCCGGTATTGCCGAGCAGTACGTTGAAGCCCCGCTCGATCGCGGTCTGCTCGACTCCCTTGGCCAGCTCGGCGAAGAAGCTGTTGCCGATGTCTGGCACCAGCAGCCCGAGGGTGCGGGTGGTGCCCCGGGCCAGGTTCTGCGCGGTCCGGCTCGGCACGTAGCCAAGGTCGCGCATGGCTTCCCGGACGAGATCCTGGACCCGTTGACTGACCGGCCGGTTGCCGCTCAGAACGTGGGACACGGTCGCTCGGCTGACTCCGGCCCGAGCGGCCACGTCACTGATCGAGACCGACATTCCACCTCCTACGCAAACCGGTTTGGCAAACCGGTTTGCGCCACTGTAGGTGTCGGCATAACAGCACGTCAAGAGGGAGTTCTAGGGATGCCGGGCAGTTTCGGTTGCGGTCGATGGATTCGGGTGTTGAGCGTCCTGCTGCGCAGCTCGTCGTCTCGCATTGTGGGAGCCATGAGTGGGGTGAGCCGCGATGGCCTGCACAGCGGACAAGTCGTTGCGGCATAACGGTCCGACCCGTGCGGCACTCGACTGGGTCGGTGCAGCTCAAGCCCAAGTCGGTCAGCAGCAACCGAACGACGGCGCGCGGACGGCCAGCACCGACCCGACTTCGGCTGCCGGCGCCATGTAGCCGGCGGTTGGGGGAGCGGGTTGGGAGCAGGCGGATGCCCTGAACGGCGTGGAACCGCATCAAACGGTACTCAACGTCGTTCAGCTGCACCCACCACGACCTGCACGTTCTCATTTCCGCTGGTCGGAGTCGGTGCGGCCTCCTGCTCGAGCCCGGAGGCCTCACCGTTGGCAGCTCCGCTGCACGGGTCGACGTCCGCTCCCGCCGATCCGGGGTCCGATTTCACGCGTCGCCGACATCGATGATTGTGAACCTGCTGCCGGAGGAAGGGTGCTGTCACGACGAACAGGGCGGTCAGAGGCGGTAGAAGGAGTAGCTGTAGGGCGGCCTCCGTCGTGGATGGCACGCAATCGTGGCTGCCTGACCTCGGGCAGTCGGGCCAGAACGCGAAGGGAGATCTGGTCCCGGCTCGAGTCGGTGACCCCGGAGCAGTGCCGGCAGGGGCTCCGGCGGGATCGGACCGACCGCCCAACCGGCTTCGGGCCTCTTGAAGTGCGAGGTGTCGCCAGGCGTCCCAGGCCAGCGGGACGGGCTTCACCGGCGGGGCCACCGGCCAGTGCTCACCGGTCTACGGATGTTCTGGGATGAGAGCGAAGTGGCGCGCGGTTGGGCAGCGGTTGCCCAGCGTGGACCGGCGGCGATACGGCGGCGGGCCCCGCGGGGCGGGGCGCGCGTCGGTGCAGCCGCCAACCGATGGTGGACAGCCGCAGTCGACGGGACGGCGTTTAGTTCGCGGGAGACAGCCGACCTGTCTCCGTGCCCTGAGCGTCGAGGAGCACCAGGATCTGACCGTCGAGACCTGCTCGTCTGGCCGTCACGAGCCATCCTCCGACCGACACACTGTCGGCGCAAAACGTCAGTGTGGTTCCTCTTGCGGTCGTGAGTAGTGTGCCGTTGGCAGCGGTGATCCACCGACCGCTCTCGTCGTTGCAGCCGTCGGATCCGCGCCATTCACCGTCGGCCGTGAACTTCACGTATGCGGCCTTGTGTCCCGTCAGGGGTACCCAGCGCCCCGCCAGCCGGTGTCGGTCCACCGGAACTAGCTTCGCCGGTAGGGCGACCGCTGGTGTCAGGGCCCGGCGGGCCTCGTCGGTGATCACCGGCGGTTCCAGTAGGTCGTCGGCCTTGTCGGGCTCGGGGGTCGGTGTCGCGCCGGGGATCAGCCGGGCGACCCGTTGCGCTCGTGCGTCCAGGAGCACGGGTAGTCCTGCGCCGTCGAAGTGGTAGGCGGTGACGCGGCGTAGCCATTCTGGGGTTTCTCGACTGGCGTTCGCGCAGCCGGGGATGCCTTCGACCGCGGTGGTGGTAGCCGTGTAGATGTCCGCGAGGAAGGTGCCGTCGTTGCTGGCCCGCCAGGATCCGCCCAGAGTGCCGCAGCGGCTGCCGACCAAGTCCAGATCATGGTCCGCGAGGCGCAGGATCGTGCCCGCGCCGGGGTCGGCAACGTCGACGATCGTCCAAGAACCGATCAGTGACGTCGGCGCCACAGGCCCGCTGGTTCCCGGGATCGGCTGCGGATTTGCGGGCTCCGGGTGGCTCTGCCTGCTGCATCCGGCGAGCAGCACGCCCATCACGACCAGCGTCGCGAGGTAACCCTGTCGTACCACCTCGGCTCCTCCGGTCGGGCTCTGGCCAGGCTCTGGGCCTCGTGTAGCGAGTTGTCGAACCGCCTGCTCCTATTTAACGGCCGGAAGGGACGTCGGGTGCGCCCTGAGTTCGCAAACGCCTGAATGTGATGCGAAGGCGACCGCGTTTGTCGGTGGCGACTGGCGGGGCGCTCGCCTGACGGTGCAGGTAGCGCCTCCGTCTCCGGGCGGTTGGCAGGGTGGCAGTCGCTGGTTCCGGTGCGACATCTTGAGCTCGACATGGCCGACGGTGGCTCCGCGCAGCGGCATCCGGACGACCACCCGGTGCAGCACGCCGGCAGCCTGCGGGACGCGCTGAGGGGCCCATCACCACAGGCCTTCGGGTGCCTGAAGGAGGACCGGTACGGCACCTTCGAGCAGACCGGCTGCGTCCGGCCGCACACGTTTGAGTACGGCGGGTCGTGGACGGCGCCCGGCACCTCGTACGAGGACGCGGGCCGTGATGAGGAGGGCGTGCACGCGCAGTGCCGGGTCCTCGTGGCCCGGTATGCGAAGGTCCCGGTCGACGGCGTGCTGCGCCTGGCCCGGAGATCGTTACGCTGGCGGTGTGAGCTATGACCTGTACTTCTGGCTGTCCGGGGCAGCGGAAGATCCTCGTCGGCTGGTTGATCGGCTCGCGGACGAGGAGACTGACGGTCTCGTTGCGGATGAGCGGGTCTTGGCTTTTCGCGCCGAGTTGCTGCGCCGCTGGCCCGACCTTGCCGACATGATCGCGCCATGGCACCACGATCTGGTAGGGCGGCAACCCTGGGGCCGTACTGGTCTCGCCGTTCGATTCGTCGGCGTGACCCTGCCCCATGGTTGGCAAGGCATCAGCGCGCTGCCTGTGCTGGCCGGTGCGTACGGTCTCGACTCGTACGACCCGCAATCAGGGCGGCTGGTGCGGCCTGGGTCGTCGCTAGAGGGCAGGGAAGTTCGCGACGACGTGGCGCATGTCGACGGGTGGGTGGCCGAGGGACACGTCGTGCGGCTGCTGCGGCAGATTAGCGCCTACATCGGCTACTCGTATGACGATTTGGATGAGGCCGCATTGACCGGCGCGCTCGATGAGACGAACGACGAAGCGGTCGACGGTTGGTTCGAGTACCCGCTGGCAGGCGCGCCCATGTTGGTGGTTCGGCTGGCGCAGGCACCGGGCAGCGCCGTGGTCAGTGTTCGCGTCGAGGGCGACATGGACCTGGTTTTGGCCACGCGGATTGAGACGGTGCTGAACCTGTTGTAGCGACTCGTAGAGCAACGAGCCGTACGTGTCGGCAGGGCAAGCCCTCTCAGATGTCACCTATCGGTGCAGCAGACCCGAGGGCCGGACGGCCGGCGGCGTTGAGTCGATCGAGTGACCAGGGTGGGCCGCCGATCGGCGTCGCCACCGACGGCCACGGCACGCTTGACAGCGGACTTGGTCAACAACTCGCAGCGGCATGACGGCGGAATTCGTCGCGGGTCATCGCTTGAGGCTGTGCGAACGGCTTTGGCACCGCCCAAACCTCACCGTCGGTCAGCGACCGCAGATCGCGGAGCGTGAAGGCTACGGAGGAATCGTTGCCAGCGGTCGGGTCAGCGGTGTCTGCGGCGACGATGTATGTCCGATCCACCGAGAAAGCGGTCAGCAAAGTGCCCGGCTTCGTCGTCTGTAGTTCCCACCCAGGCGGGGTCGCCAACAGCCGGATCTGGGCGACGGAGTGCCCCTCGCGACTGCCAACGTTGGCGATGCCCCAGCCGAGCCCAGGGTCCGAGTTCGACGCAGATGTGGTCGTCAACTCGGTCACCGAAATGCCGGATACGCGGACTCCACCGCACGGGTGGAAGATGGCCGTCGGGTGACCGTCATCAAGGAACACGGCCGTGATTGAAACCTTGCGGGGCGTACACGCGGTCGTGAGCAGACAGCACAGCAGGGCCACAAGGCATGCCAGTCCCTGACCTGCTGGCCCGGCTGCCCGCCGAACCGCCACACGCGCCGCCGGCCACATAACCCGATCATGGCTTTCACGGGTTGATGATGGGGCCCGACAGCGTAACGATCCGAGCGCGCTGCAGGCCCATGGGCCGACTTAACGCTGACCTCTTCGGCGCGCCCGAGAAGCGTCAGCGCCGAAGACTCCGCTTCATGGGTCGGCGACATCCGCTCATGCCGAGACGAGTGCGTTGATCGTCGCTCCGGTCGTGTAGGGCGCCCGAGAACTCGTGAGCATCACCACCCGCTGGCCGGCTAGCATCCTGGCAATGGCGGAGTTCGTACACATCACCGTGGCGGGGTCGGCTCGACGCATCGAGCGCTCGGGAATCGCCGCGCGTAGCCACGGGTGGACCGGCGGACGGGGCGTGTATTGCATGCCAGTGCTGCCATCGTTCACTCTCACCTACCAGTGGGTTCGCGAGCTGCGGCGTTGGCACTCGGGCGTGCTGGTAGGGGTGCATCTGCGGCTGCCCGACGACGAGCCGGTGACCGTCGGACGCTACGGTGCCGCACCGCGCGAGACCACCGCTGCAGCAGCAGTCGCGGCGGTGCGTGAACTCGATGATCCGCGCGGCTACGAGGTGTTCGTGCCCCGCGCGATCCTGAGCGCCGAGGTGCGACGGACCCGAGACGTTCCGCAGGGAGTCGGTTGGCGGTACCTGCCGGCAGCCCACGGCCGGCGGCCCTGCCCGTGTCCATCCTGTCTTCCGCGCGGAGGGTACAAGGTGGCCAAGTTGCGCCGTCGATTCCCTTACGACGAGCCACCCAAGCCGAAGCTCGAGCTGATGCGCCGGTTGCGGACGGCGAGCACCGCCGACGAGATCATCGACGTGCTCTGCAAGCTGGGCCAAGGCCGGCGCGGCGGCGCCGAGGAGTTGGCATACCTGGCCGATCACCCCGATCCGGACGTACGCGACACCCTGGAAAGCGTCCTGCGGGCTTACCGCGGTCGCGAAGCGCGGCGGCTACGCGAGCGGTTACAGCACAACGATCTAACAGCACCGGATGTGGACAACTGCTGATCGACACTATCCGACTCGGCCGGCAGCCGTCGTGGCCGACGCTGTGGACTCCTCGCCTAAGATCATCCGGATTCGCCGCTGATAAGGCGCGGCATACCTGAACATGTCGGGTTGACAACCGGGCCGTGGGAGCGGATCGGGAGCAACTGAGCCCAACGGTCGCTGACCGGGCGTCGGCGTCAGCCAGGACGGCTCGGGCAAGTGGCCGCAGTGTCTGACGAACGACGTGCAGGAAGGTCCGACGCAGGCTGGACGCAGCAGCCCGGTCGCGAGTCCCTGATCGGGGGAGCAGGTCGGGAGCAGCAGGGTGCACTGAACGGCCCTGAACCGCACCGAACGGCAGCTGGTCGCACCCAACTGCACCCACCCCTGTCTGCGGCTTCGCGTGTTCGCAGGTCAGAGGCGGTGTGGCGTTTTGCTTCACACCGGAGCGCTCAGCCGTTTTGGGCAGCAGTCGACGGCACTCTATGTCGCCTGGTAGGGGAGTATCCGCAGGTCAGGGCGGTAAGGAGCTGCTGGAGGACCCGGCCTTGCATGTGGGTGCAGATTGGGAGCAGGTTGGCGAAGTGGTCACGGCAGCCGAAGTGCTCACCGCAGTTGGACGCGGGACACCGTGTTGACCTGCGGTGATGCGGGCGAGCGGTGCGGCGTGACCTCCCAGAGAAGACCGAAGTGGTCAGGCGTTGATGATCCCCGCTTCGCTGGCGCGCAGGCTGTCGTGCTGAGTTCGCCGGCCGCGAACGGGACGGTCACGTTGCATCGATGTGAGGCACTGGCGTCGTTGTGGCCGCGTCGGTGCTGGTTCCGCCGGTTGAGACTTGAATCCCACCTGTAAGCCTATGGTCAGGCATTCTTCAATGGCGACCTCTTCGGCGTGCCCGAATGCATCAGCCTCGAAAACCCGCTCCACAGGGTCGGCGACGTCTACTGAGGTGATCTCAACGAGGCTCGGCCGCCGGTTGGGGATGACACGGGTGTGACGTCCATACCGGACGGCGTTGGATGTAGGCGTGGAGCCATCGGTAGACAGGTCTTTGCGACAAGATCCAGTCTCCGAGAGGGCCCCACGTGATTGCCTATCCTGCCATGGTCGACGTGCCCAGGGAACTCGTGCAGCACGTCGCGCGGCTGCTACGCGCCGAGCGTCGGGCGGTGGGCACCCGATCGGGAACACGGGCGTTGACGTGCTTTTACCAGGCGCTTCTGGCGCTGGTGTGGTTCCGTAAGGGTGAGGACAAGACCGTCCTGGGAGCCGGGTTCGGGGTGTCGAGGGCGACGGCCTACCGGTATGTGGCCGAGACGGTGCGAGTCCTGGCGGCGCAGACCCCCACCCTGCACGAGGCGCTGCGGCGGGTCGCCGCCGACGGCTGGTCGCATGTGATCCTGGACGGGAAGCTGTTCGACACCGACCGGCTCGCCGAGACCACCACCAGCGTCAAGGGCGAGACCATCGACGCCTGGTACTCCGGGAAACACCGCGAGTTCGGGGCGAACATTCAAGCGGTGATGCGTCCGGACGGGCTACCTGTCTGGACCTCGGATGCGATGCCTGGACACCTGCACGATCTCACCTGCGCCCAGCACCTGGACGTCACCGGCGCCCTGTACTGGGCGGCATCTCACCTGCACCTGCCGACCCTGGCCGACTCCGGCTACGAAGGCGCTGGCCAGGGCATCCACACCCCGTACAAGCAGCCCGCCGACGGCCGGCGCCTCGCGGTCGATAACCGCACCTACAACGCCGTCCTTCGATCAATGCGATGCCTCGGGGAACGCGGCTTCGCCATCCTCACCGGCCGCTGGCGCACTCTTCGCCACACCACCGCCAGCCCCCGCGGAACCGGCGACATCGTCCGCGCCGCCTTACACCTCACCCACTTCGAACACCGATACCTGCCGCGCTCTTGTTGAGATCACTTCACTCATCCCGAGAAGCGTTCACCTCGGGGCTGCAGGTCGGCGTACGCTGACCAAGTAGGTGGGGTGCGGTGGCGCTTGAGGGAGTGCGGGATGGTTGAGCGCGTGACTGCCGACCGGCTGATCCTCGTCAACGTGGTGGGTCGCTGGTTCTACCTGCGGCAGCCCACTTTCATCGGCACCGGGCAGAGCTACTGGATCGATCACGAGACTAGCGAACTGTGCGTCGACCGCGGTGCTGCCCGCGTAACCCGGCATGCTCGCGTAACCCGGCACGCCGGTTGGATGTGTCGGTAGCTGAGATCCAGGGCTCGGTAAGTGTTCCGGATCCGCCACAGACGAAGAACGACTGTACGCGATGGCGTAGCCGGATCGATCAGCTCGCCGGAGGACCTTTGTCGTAGCCGACGTCTGAGCAACCCGACGCGACGCGGACCCGGTAACCCCAGCGCCTCAGGACAAGCGCGATTCTCGCGGCACCGCTCGGGTTGGCGGAATGGACGACGACCACACCGATGTTGAAGGGGCGGTTGTCGAAGGCGGCCTGTTCCAGGACCTCTACCACCGGCCAGATTGTGTCGTCGCCGCCTAGGTCGTGGTCCAGCCACAACTCGTCCAGCCGGCCATCCCGGTAGCGGGTAAGAAGCTCGACTCCGGCAGGGCTCGTACGGGCGACCTCCGCGCGGCGGCCATCGACGAATGACCGAAGGTCATCGATCAGAGCGATCGCTCGCCGGGCGTCCACCTGGTCATGATGCGCGGGCACCGTCACACGTCGCCATCCGGTTTCGCCGGCGAAGCAGGCGCCGAGAGCTGTCGGGGGGTGTCGCGGTCATCCAGGCCGACGGCGAAGCCGCAGGTTCGGTGCATCCAGCGTGGCGGGCGCGGTCGATCCAGGTGTCGAGGTGCTGCTCGGTGCCCCGGTGGCGGACCAGCGCGGCGGACCCGCGGGCGAGGCCGGCGACGGTATCGAGGTCCGGTGACGTGGCGGGCCGGACAGCGCCCCGCTCCCCAGGGGGGCGGGGCCGGCGGCATACGGGGACGGCGGATGAGCCGATCTTGTGCTGTAGCAGTAGCCATCGGCCAGCCTGGAAGGATGTGAGCGTGACAGGTGTGAGTACTGCGGTTGACAGGCTGGCGGCGTTGGTTGGCTGGAGTGGCAGGTCTCCGTACGATCCGGACTGGTCGTCGTTGCAGGCTGCCTTCGGTCACCAGTTCCCGACGGACTTTCGGCAGTACGTGGAGCGGTTCCCTCCGGGCGCGTTCGACTTCGTGCAGGTGTTCCACCCGTGTGAGAGGGAATACCGCGAGGATGCGGCTTACTACGTCGACGTACTACTATGGCGAACCGATCCGGCCAACGGTATCGAGGATTACTACAGGTTCGGCAACAAGCCGGGCGAACTGTTCGCTTGGGGGACGGTCAACGGCGAGCTCGAGCTTTGTTGGGAATTGACCAGCAAGCCCGCCGACACGTGGACGTGCGTGGTGGCCGACATTCGCGGCCGGACCGGAGAAGGCTATCCAGGCGGCATGTTGGACCTACTGGTGGATGCTCTGGGCGGCACCGAAAGGGTCAGCTCGCTGGACTACCTCCGTGAGGTCCTGCCAACCACCTTCGAGCCGTACTTCTAAGGACGTTGGCGGAATCGCACTGTAGGTCAAGGCAGTACAGGCTGTATAGGTCCGTACATCCGCAGGCAGCCGTCTCCGCGGACGATGAAGGTGGCCGAGCAGTCGTTGCTCCTGCCGGGAACTCGGTGAACTGGCTGACAGATGCCCGAAGGGAGCGGTTTAGGAGCTGCGCATGCGGGAGTGCCGAGGCAAAGACCACCTCGCAGCTGAGGGAATGGCACCGCTCGTCCGGCGCCCGCCTGCGCGATGGGGGACCGTGCCCGCCGACGGGGCGCCGACGGTTTTCCGCCGAGGTTGGGGGAGCAGGGTGCGAGCAGACGGGTGTACTGAACGGCCCTGAACAGCGTTTAGCGGCAGTGAACGGCACTCAACTGCACCCACCCCGACCTGCAAGTTCTTGTTCTCGCAGGTCAGGGTCGGTGCCGCGTTCTGGTTCACACGGAGTGCTCCGCGGTTTCGAGCGGTAGTGGACAGCTCTCTATCTTCACTGGCAAGGGCGTATGCGCAGGTCAAAGCGGTAAGGAGCGGCTGAATGGCCTGGCCTTGCAAGTGGGAGCAGATTGGGTGCAGCTTGGCGAAGTGGTCAGCGTGCCCGAAGTGCTCACCGGGCCTGGAACAAGCAGAGGGCTCTGACCTGTGGGGATGCGGGCGAGCGGTCCGGCGTGACCTCCCAGAGAACGCCGAAGAGGTCAGCCGTCGCTGCTCCCCGTCCTGATGGTGCCGGCTGCCGCCGGGGACCCGCTTACGCCGGTCGAGAAGGCCCTGCCGTATCGACGTATGGCTTTGGATCTCGCCGTGCTGGCGTCGGTGTGGTCCCGAGGGCTGAGACTCGAATCCCGCCAGCAACGGGCTGACCAGCGTTTCCTGGGCGATGACCTCTTCGGCGTGCCCGAAGCGTCTGCGGGTCGGCATCGAGGGCCGATGGGCTGATCATTTGCGCTTATATTCGCCCGTGTGAAGTCGACAGGTTGGCGCGGATGGCTGCGGCGGGGGACGCGGGTTGACGCATCGCTGCGCCAGGTCGGGGCGGTGGTCGACGAGGCGGTGGAGCTGTCGCTCGCTGGCCGTTTCAACGATGCGGTAAAGACGGGGCGACGGGCTGTGGAGATGTTACATGGCTTGACGGCGCGGGACCGTGGCGCCGCTCTGCCAACTCTCGTCGTGGCATGCATCAACCTGTCCTACTACTTGTCGGACGCTGGCCGGCCGGCGGAAGGGCTGGAGTGTGCCGAGGAGGCGGTCCGGCTGGCCAGGGAGCTTTACACCATCGACCGCCGCCACGAGGAGCAGCTTGCTGAGGCCCTGGGGGCGCTCGCCAGGCGACTTGTGGTTTCCGGCCGGGCGCCGGAGGCGCTGGCTGCCGGTCGTGAGGCGTTGGCGCTGATGGATGCATGCCCTGACGTCCTGATGTGCCGGCTGCTTGAGCCCTACGCGATGGCGTTGGCGGCGACTGGCCACCAGGCGGAGGCATTGCAAATCAGCGACCGCGCTCTGCAGTTGCTGCGCGGGCTGGCTGAGGACCAACCGGTCGGCTCGGAGATGCACAACGCCCTGGGCAGGGTCTTGAGCCTCCATGCGAACCGGCTGTACGAGGCAGGGCGGTGGAAGGAGGCGGTCGAAGTTGGCGCCGAGACTGTCACGCATTTCCGTGACTCGATGAAGTGCAACCGGCCACGGCATCTCGTCTACATGGTGATTGCCCTGAAGAATCAGGCGGTTTGCCTGGCGGGAGTACGGCGACCGGTGGAGGCTCTGACGGCGGCCGCGGAGGCGGTCGAACTGAGCCGTGAGCTTGTCGCAGCCCAGCCCGAAGTGCATCGTCCGCTGCTCGCCTCGTGCCTGGATACGTATGGCGGGCGGCTCAGCGATATGGACCGGCAGGCGGAGGCCGTGGCCGCGACCGACGAGGCGGTGAAGCTGTATCGCAAACTGGCCGCTGTCGACCGGGAGGCCTACCTGTCGAGGCTGGCCGAGGCGGTGGGCAACCTTGGAGCCGTCACCGAGGAGCGACATGCCAGCCTCGCCCTTACGACAGAGGCAGTGCAGCTGCGTCGGGAGCTCGTTGCTGTGACAACCGGGCCGGACACCTGCGGGACCTGGCGCTGTCGCTGTCGAACCTGGCCAACGGACTGTCCAAGTCCGGCCGGCTCGACGAAGCCCTGGCCGTTGGCGAAGAGACCCTCGAACTGCAGCGTGAGGTCGCGGCGGTCAACCGGCCCGCAATCCTGGCGCGACACGCAGAGATGCTGAGGCGGCAGGCGGTACGGCTGAACGACGCAGGCCGCACTGCCCAGGCGCTGGCGCTGGGCGAGGAGGCGATCACAGCCGCTCGCGAGGCCGTCGCCCGTAACCGGGCCGCCAATCTCAAGATCTTGTCGTACGCGCTGGAGGATCAGGCGGCGCGGCTCGAGCAACTGCCCCGTTGCGGCTCAGGACATGCAAGGCCGCACCGGGCCACGCCAAACTCCAGCAAGAAAAAGGCACGCCAGGCACAGGCCATGGCCCGGGAGGCACAGGAGCTTTGGGCGGAATACCAACAAGAAGATCCGTCTCCGCCTGAGTGACGGCACCGCGTGCGCCGTCTGACTGTTGCCGGGCGAGCGAGTGGGGAGCCTCGGGATGGCGGGACGATATTGATCGCCTACCGCGGTTAGAGCCTGTGTCGAAGTCCGGGCCAGGGCTTGAGCTGGTTTGAGGATCTTCGCGTGTCGGAGATCGAAAGTAGGCGAGGTCTCCGGTAGATGGTTCAGCGACCAAGCAGAACCTGAAACCGGAGACCTCGTGGACACCCTAGCGGTGACGAGGCGGTTCGACCTGACCGACGGGCAGTGGGCGGTGCTGGAGCCGTTGCTGCCGGCGGGTAAGCGGCCGGGTCGACCGTCGTCATGGAGTAGACGGCAGTTTGATCGATGGGATCCGGTGGCGGATCCGGGTGGGTGCGCCGTGGCGGGACGTGCCACCGCAGTACGGGTCCTGGTCGGCGGTGTATGCCCTGTTCCGCAGGTGGCAGCGCGACGGGGCCTGGCAGCAGGTGCTCACCGCGTTGCAGGCCCTCGCCGATGCGGACGGCAGGATCACCTGGGACGTGTCGGTGGACTCGACCAGCGCCCGCGCCCACCAGCATGCGGCTGGGGCGAGGAAAAGGGGGATCTGCAGGCCGAGCCACCCGGCGGCGTCAGTGTTGAGCCGACCGATCATGCGCTCGGCCGCTCCCGTGGTGGGTTGACCACGAAGCTGCACCTGGGCTGCGAGCAAGGCCAGAAACCCCTCGCCATGGTGCTGACTGCCGGGCAGCGCGGCGACAGCCCCCAGTTCATCCCGGTTCTGGCCGCGATCCGCGTTCCCCGCCTGATCACCGGCCGACCGAGAACACGACCGGACCGGGTCCTGGCCGACAAGGCGTACACCTCGAAGGCCAACCGGGCCTACCTGCGCCGGCGGGGCATCGCCGCGACCATCCCGAGCAAGGCCGACCAGGACGCCAACCGGCGGGCCAAGGGATCCAAAGGCGGCCGGCCACCGGCCTTCGACCCGCACATCTACCAGCAACGCCACGCCGTGGAGTGCGGCATCAACCGCCTCAAACGCAACCGAGCCGTGGCCACCCGCTTCGACAAGCTGGC
This sequence comes from Micromonospora sp. AKA38, assembly GCF_027925725.1. Classification (NCBI taxonomy): domain Bacteria; kingdom Bacillati; phylum Actinomycetota; class Actinomycetes; order Micromonosporales; family Micromonosporaceae; genus Micromonospora; species Micromonospora sp. AKA38. Next base: position 214,388 of record NZ_BNEI01000004.1, read on the forward strand.
CGTCCGCTACGAGGCCACCATCCACCTCGCCGCCATCAACGAGTGGCTGTGACCGACTTCGACACAGGCCCTAGGAAGATTCGGAGGGTTCAGCCGAGACGTGCTTGGGGTGGGGTCAGATCGTTGTGATGCTCGACTGAGCGGTGTCCTGGCCCGATGTATTCGGTGAGAGTGAACCGGCGGTGGTCGTCGGTGGGGTGGACGGTGACGGCGGTGATGCGTTCGTCTTCGAAGCGCAGCGTGAAGACGGGATCCTGGTCGCAGAGGAACGCGAGGCCGTCGCGGTCCTCGTCGGTGTCGCTGACGAGGTGGCCATGGGCGCCCCAGCCGGCGTCGCTGGCGGTGATCACGACGGCCACTTCGACGCTGCCGAGAAGGGTCGAGGTGTTAGCCCACCAGTCCAGCCAGCAGCGGCCCTCGAAGCGGTCCATGCGTCACCCCCATTCCTACTGGACGCTGGTTTCGCGTTCGCATCAGTCACCTTTTCCAACCTGGCAGTCACGCTCTTCCAGCAGCGACAGGTGTCCACCGGTGTCCGTGGTGGTCCGCCGCCGCGCGTGCCGATCGTCACCCAGTTAGTCACCCGACCCAGGCCAGGGCATCGCTCACTTACACCGACTCCGCTACGGTCACACTGTGGATCCTCGATCTAAACGAGCGGATACCGGACGGTTACTCGGCACGCTGTCGCTGGTCGCTGGCTTCCTGACCTCGCTGCTCACCATGTCATCGGGCTACGACGGCGTGAAGCCGTATCTCGTTGCGTTTTTCCTCATCCTGACTGGTATGGGACTGCGCATAGAGGCCGCCATCACTGACCGGAAGTTGTAGCCCTCGACTTGGCCGGCCATCCGGCGCGCGCCACGTCATGCGGACCTTGACGCACGGACGGCCGGCGAGCCAAGGGATCCAAAGGCGGCCGGCCACCGGCCTTCGACCCGCACCTCTACCAGCAACGTCACCCGTGGAGTGCGGCATCAACCGACTCAACGGCAACCGAGCCGTAGCCACCCACTTCGACAAGCTAGCCGTCCGCTACGAGGCGACCATCCACCTCGCCGCCATCAACGAGTGGCTGTGACCGACTTCGACACAGGCCCTAGGCCCCTCCGTCAACCATCAGCTAGGACGGGAATATCAGGCGTCAGCGGGACTCGGCAAGCTCCCACTCGCTCGGGCGGACCCAGGTCTGCCCATCGCCAAGCCGGACCCGCACGGACTCACCTACCTCTAGGGTGGCGAGCACCCCGAAGATGGCGTTCAGGACGGCTTGCCTGTCCGCTGCCGCAAGGATGTCGACGTCAAGGTGAGAGCCCTGCTCACTCGTTCCGGCGCCGGTCACCTCGCCGAGTCCGAGGAGCGCGTTGTTGAGCTCATCTTCGAGGTCGTCGCGATCGACAGTGATGGGACCGTCGATCACCAGCTCCACGAAATCCATCACGTCACCTCCATCGGGTGAAGCCTTAAAGCCGGTGAGCATCCCAGCGACGCTCACGACCCGGCCAGCGACAGCGGTGTCTCGGTCGTTCGTACGGGCCGCCCGGCTTCACAGGTCACTCTGACCGGCCGACGACGAGTGAGGCAACCACTCGTCGTCTCTACCGATCTCACGCAGGCGTTGGCCGACGCCGGCGGCCAGATACTGGGCGGGATCGCCGAGCGGTGGATCGAGTTGCGGTCCAAGGAGGGTTAAGCCATCGACGACGACCTGGCGCACGAACGCGTTGGTGAGGTCGCTGCGTCGGCAGGGAACGCAGCACGAACTAAGGTTCGCTCTCCTGCTGGACGTGCTGAAGCACCGGGCCGGCGGCGCCACTGTTTGGCCGATGGCCGTGCGCCGGACCAAGATCAGGTGCACCCATATGCCGCCGACCGTGCGAACGGGCTCAGCCGAGGTGCTCGCCTTCGGTGGTTGGTTTGCTACAGGCAACGTCGCCGCGGTGGGCTCTTGATCATCAAGGGAAGGGTGGTTGCGGTACGGTGCCGACAAACGAGAGCCACCGACCGGGCTGCTGGAACAGCGCCAATCGGAAGGGTGCCGCGGTAGGAGCATCGTGTTGATCGGGCGCCGGTTGTCGTCCGAGGAGTTTACGGCGGTGCTCACCTACCCGACGGCCGTCGACAGGCTGCTGTACGGCGACCTCGACGACGATGACGCCGAGATGCCTGAGCCGGAGCTGGACCTGGACAAAGTCGTGACACGGCATCCACTTCCTGCTCACTGGCACTGGCTGGCAGGTCAGTGAGGGCGCCGGGACGGCGATCCTCGGCGGCGTCGAGGTCGGCCAGGACGGTGGCTACGGTCCGCCGCGGCTGCTCGACCGGGACACCGTCCGCGCTGTGGCCGCCGCGCTTGACGCCCTGGGTGTAGAAACGCTGCGCGCCCGCTTCGACCCGGGCGCCATGGCTGCGGCCGATATCTACCCGGACATCTGGACCAATGGCACCGGCGAGCTCGACTACCTTATGTCGCGCTTCGCCCGTTTGCGCCGGTTCTATCATGCCGCAGCGGTGAATAGTCAGGCAGTTCTGGTGGCCATCACCTGATGTCGAGACCCGCCTGTGTTCGATTGCCGACGGGCATCAAGCACCCGTTGCAAGCGGAGACGCCAGCAAGCCGCGGACACCTCGGCGCCCGCGAACTTCGTGGAGCCCACGGGCTCACGAGCAGGTAACACGCTAGGCGTCTACGGCGCTGAGGCGAACTTCAATCGGTCGAAGTCCTCGACGTAGACGAGCCGCTTGCCGTCAGGCGAGAAGCTAGGGGCATACGCGTTCCCGCCGTCGGCGATCCTCGTCTTCTTCCCGGTGCCGACGTCGACCGACCAGACCCCGCCTCCGTCATCCGACGAGACGGCAGCGATCACCGACTGGCCGTCCGGTGACACTGCGAGATCGGCGAGGCCCGGAAGTTCGGTGAGGAACCTGGCTGTGGCCGATTTCCCATCCCACTCGGTCAGGTGCCAGGTGAAGTCGTCCGGACTCACCTCGGGAGGTAGCGGCAACCTGCCGAGGGAGTCGGGTGCGGTGATGAAGAACAGCCGGTCGCCCACGGCTGCCGGTGACCGCACCAGCACGATGGACTGGCAGCCCGTATCACTGCCACTGAGGTTGAAGGTTCTCCCGTCGATCGTTACCGGAGCGGGGAACTCAGATGCCGTCCCGTCAGCGAGTATCTGGATGCCCCCCGGGCCGCACTCCCGGGGCGCCTCTACGTATCCCCTGCCGTCACCGTTCACGAGTGCGGCGCCGGCAAGGAAGCGCGTCAGCGCCAGAGGCGCGAACGTCTTGTCGTCCGGGGAGTAGCTGAGCAGCTCGGTGCGGTCCCAGCCGCACTCGAGTGCCACCCCGACATCGCCGTTGGAGCCGGCGAAGAGAAAGCTGAACCCAGTCCCCTCATCGCAGTCAGCTTCCTGTGGGGGGCCCTTAAGGACGCGTTCTGCCTTCCCCTGATCAGGCCGCTGCCGCCACAATTCGGCCCAGTCCGAGGACACCTCTCGCAGGTAGTAGACCCAACCATCGGCGGCCCAGACGGGATTGAACACGGAGACCGGCTCCACGAGCCCCATGATCCGGCCACACCCGCCGAGCATGACCACGGCCAGCACGACAACCGGCAAGGTGACCATACGCAGCGCACGCGCGCGCGACCTTCCGGCGTTCATCTGCCTCATTTCCTCCGTCCCTCGGCGGACTCACTTTAGATACCACCACGACCCGGCGGTTGGGGTCAGGTCGAGGAGTTGGCGACAGACGCCCTCCGGGAGGGGGTATGGGAGCCACTGGATGCGGTGGGAAGAGGCAGCGATCGCATCGCATCTGATGGCCTCACACCGCACATCCCGCAGCCACACCGGTCTCGGCCTGGGCGGCAAGCAGACCGCATCCGTCCGTCAGCCGCCGGCCGTGTCGTGCCGAGATTGGGGGAGCGGGATGGGAGCAGACGGGTGCACTGAACGGCATTCAACAGCGCTTTACGGCCCTGAACGGCATCCAACTGCACCCACCGCGACCTGCTAGTTCTCGTTTCCGCAGGTCAGAGTCGGTACGGCGTCCTGTTTCAAACGGAGTGCTCCGCAGTGTCGAGCAGCGGTCGACAGCTCTCAATCTTCCCTGACGGGTGAGTATGCGCAGGTCGCAGCGGTAAGGGGTAGCTGGTTAGCCGGACCTTGCAGGTGGGAGCAGATTGGGTGCAGGTTGACGAAGTGGTCACCGCGCCCGAGAAGCTCACCGAGCCCGGGCCAAGCGGAAGGCTCTGACCTGCAGAGATCCGGGAGAGAGGTCTGGTGTGACCTCCCAGAGAAGGCCGAAGTGGTCAGCGTTGGCTGCTCCCCGCCTGCCTGCTGTCGGCTTGTCGTCCTGGGCCCACCGGCGCCAGTCGCCGGACCCATCCTGTATGACGGGCGGCTCTAGATTCGCCATGGCGGAGTTGGTCGGGATTCCGGCAGCTGAGACGCAAATCCCATGGCCGACCGCTCTGGCCAGGGCTTCCTGGGCGGCGACCTCTTCGGTGCACCCGAAAGCGTCAGCGCCGGCGGCTCCGCTTCATGGGCCCACTACGTCCTGCTCATGCCGACGAGCGGATGTCGGCGCCCCGTCGTATACCGGTCGACAGAAGTGCCGCTGTTCGCCGTATCCTCACCACGTGGCAGAGGCCGACGTTGCAGCTGGTGTCATCGATCGGCTGCTTTCAGCGCTGGCTGCGCAACTTGCCCTGTCGGGGGAGCGGGCCCTGTCCGGCGGCGCGGCCGAGGCGTTCGCCGATCTGAGCAGAGCTGAGGTCGAGCACATTTTCGGCCAAGCCGGCCATCTCGTCCACTACGGTGCAGACACTGAACCGCTGGAGTCCCTCATTCACGCGATCTCTGCCGTCATTCGCACCGAGGCCCCGGCAGACGCTCCGTTCAAGCCGGGCGACGAGGTCCGACTTGTGGGCGCACTGCCGGAAGCTCTTGCGGAATACGACGAGACGTGGCTCCGGCAGATCAGCTTCACCGTGCGCTACGCCGGCCGGGGCCTGATGGTCGACGTGCAGTCGGATCTGACCGAGGATTACATAGTCGCGACTGTGCCTGCGGCTGCGGTCGAACGCATCCCGAGGTAGCCGACGCCGCATCCGCTCATGCCGCGAGGCGCGGGTCTTGAGGCTCGGGCTACGTGTAAGCGGAGTCCCAGACGCGCTCGAACGCGTCGCGTGTGACGACGAACGGGCTCCAGTCTTCTTCAGGATCATCCAGGCTCGCCTGCCCGAGGCCGCCGTGCCGGTCTGTCTCATGTCCGGGCCCGTACCGGAGGACCGGGCCGTGGTCGTACACCTCGACCTGCCGGACCGGCCAACCGTCGTCATTCACCTCGAAGTACCAGACGGAGTGTCCCCAAGCGTCGAACTCGTCGCCGCGCGATTCGTCCCAGCGACGACGATAGAAGCGACCGTCCATGGCTGTAAGCGTAGATCCGCGCATGCGCGGATTTGCCGCTGGTGGTGTGCGTCGAAGTCTTGTGGGGGACCGCTCGGAGCACCGACGATAGTTGCATGATCATCGACAGCTTGCCGGTCCCGTCTGCGCTCCTCCGGGTGCTGCAGCAGGGTCGGTGGGTAGCTCCAGACCGCTCGTCGCCGACGTACCGGGAAGTCTTCGGTGATGACGCCGTAGCCCCGCAGTTCCTTCCCTTGAACCGGATGACGGCCAACAGGCGCTGGCTCGATGACATCCCTGAGGACTATCGCGGGTTCTACCTCGGTCAACCGGACCGGCAGAGCCCGCCCGGCGACGTGGATCCCGACCGGTCTCTCCTGATCGGTGATCTCGGACCTGACCAGCCGTTTGCGTTGGACTACAGACCTTCGGCTGCCGCGCCGTCGGTGATCTACCTCAGCACAGCGGCGGACTGGATCGAGGTTGCGCCCAACATCGAGATGCTGATCGAACGTCTTGGGATCTGACTGTGCCGAGGGATCCCTTTGCTCTTCTGCCGCCGTCCGAGGGCCTGGCCAAATCTCAATGGCTCCGGGGGGGCATGGCGCGGGTGGCCGGCTTCAATCGTGGCCGACGGCGGGTTCGCCGAGATTGTTCGGCAACTGACCGAGGCAGACCGGGCCGACGCGAAGCCAGTCCGGACGAGGTCACGCAGCACCCGCTCCGACGTGGCGGCCCGCCAGATCGGTCAGTGCTCGCCGTCTCCCACCTCCCGCCAGGCAATCATGGCGGAGTCTTGTCGGGGCTCCGGCTGCTGAGACGCAAATCCCATGGCCAACCCTCTGGCCATGGCCTCTTGGGTCGTGACCTCTTCGACCTGCCCGAATGCATCGGCGCTTCCGCTTCGCGCGCTGGCGACGCCCCTCTGCCAATGACCGCGTGCCCGGAGGTCGTTGAGGTGTCATGATCGGCGGCGATGAGTAGCGGTGAAGCTTCCGAGGCCGGTCTCTGTGAGGTACGCCGGCACCATCTGGCGCAGGTGAACGGGGTCCTTCGTCGTCCTGGTATGTACGGTAGGGACGAGATGGCCGAACGGCTGCTGTTGGAGGCGATGGCCGCGGTGGATGGCAGCCTGACGCGATGGCGGGCGGAGTGCGAGGGGCTCCGTGAGCGCGACGCGTTCGCCCCGACGGGTGTCATGGGCGCCTACAGCAACGTCCTTCCGGCGGATGCCCTACGTGATGCCACGGCCTCCGTCTATGCCGAGATCGCCGATCGCCTCGGCTGGCTCGAGTTGGACCGGGCGCTGTCGGAGGCCGAGTTTCAGCAGTTGCGTACGGATGTCGGGGAGTGGGTGACGCAGGATCGGACGCTGTCTGAGCTCATCGAGACGTTCGGGCCCCCGTCGCTGTGGATCGGCGGAACCAACCCCTTCTTCCCCAAGACCCTCGTTTACACCACGGCTGATCCCGCCCACGACCTGATCTGCTTCCACCTGTGGAACGCCTTCGCGAACACCCCAGCCGGGACAGGGCTCGAAGGGGTGCACCCTGAACCGGTGGTCCTGGCCGTACGTCATCGCTCAGGCAGCTTCCTCGGCTCGTTGTCGCTCACGCCGGAGGGCCTACGCCGCAGACCGACCGCCGACCAGCGAAGCCCGCTCAGGTCTGCGGTCTGGGTGTTCCACGGCGACCGCGCCCGATACGCCTGCGGGGTTTTCGAGACCCTCGACGCCGGACTCGCCTGGGCAGCCGAGCATCAGGTGACGGGGATCTTGGCCGAGTACGGCATCGGGGGCGCCTTCGACATGGCCGTCAGTGAGGGCCGGTTCACGCCGTCGGAGGCGCACCACGGCAGCGCGCACCATGTCGCCGCCTTCGGCCCGGGTCTACGTCAGCTCCACCTGACCGACGGCCGCCGCGACTGACAAGAAGTCAGCCAATCCGAGCCGACAAGAGATCATGACCCGGTCGTGGCAAGCGCCTCGCGAGCCAGCGGGCGCCTGACCCGGGGCGGATGGTGCGCACAAGGCTCGTCGGGTCAGTCCCGGCTTGCAGAGGCGGGCGAGCCCAGCCACGGGCCATGATGGGCCGAGCGGTTGTCGGCAGGTATTAGTCAGCGGTCTGCTGGCGAGAGGGCGGCGATTCGACGCCCACGAGCAGCCCGACCGGCGATTCAACGGACGACGAGATCGTCGGCGATGCGCAGGGTCCTGCCATCGTGATGGATGCGCTGCACACCGTCGAACGCGGCGCTGGTGATCTGGAACCGCGAGGGTTGCGTGATCTCCTCGCTGGCGAGGGCCCATGGTGCTGCGGGGTCTGCGCCCGGCACGGCGGCGAGTAGGACGGCACAGCCGTGGCGAGGGACGTCGTGGTCGTCGTGGGGCTCGTCGTACTGCGCATGGCGCAGCAGGGCCGGGCCGGATCGGACCGGGTCAGGTGCCATCGTGGGTGGTACGTGACGCCACCGTTGGTCAAGCTCCGCGAAGGCATTCTGGCGCGCTGCTCCGTGGCGGGCGCTCGCGGCCAGGATTGCACTGCCGGCGTCGGCCGCGACACGGCAGATGTCGAGGATCGGAACGCCGGCGGCCAGATTCGGATAGTGGTGGACGAGCCGAGCGTGGCTCATCAACATGACGAGCGCTCGGGCGGCTGCCTGCTGCGGTGCGGTCAGGGTCGACGTCCGTGCCGGCTTCCGCCGTTGCGGCCGTTCGTGCGGCGTGGTGAGGTCGGCCGCCTTTCCCGCTGTCGACTCGTGCCATCGGGGGTCGTCGGGCCAGACCGTGGCCTTGATCGCCTGGAGGCGTCCGGTGCGCCCGATCGTCACGGCTGCCCCGACGCTGGTGCGGCTTACGGTCATCCCGAGCCGATCGTCGGCGTTGAACTGCAGGTCGGCGACGCCGTCGAAGGTGAACTTCAACGGTGCGGCCGGCCAGGGTTTCCTCGACCCGTCCCGCGCGACACGTCCGATACTGGGAGTGAATCGCCGCGGAGCGGCCAAGGTCAGATGCACCTTCAAGCCTTGGGCCGCCGGCCGCACCGTGAGGGAGCGCACGGTCCCGCTGGCGAGGTCGTAGTCCTGGTCCAGCGCAGCAACGATCTCTGCGGTAAGCGGGATCGCGCCCGGGAAGACTTGCCCCTGGTAGTCCCGATGTATGGAGCGCTGCGGCCTCGCGGGGGGAAGTACCGTGTCCAAACTTGGGTCCAGGTCGACAATCAGCTTGCGTCGGTCTGCCCCGAGTTCAGCCATCCACCGCAGCCCGGCGCTGGCGCTCCTGGATCGAAGCGGCCAAGGAGCACAAGCCGCGCCTACCAGCGGCACGGTGTTGTTGTCCCAGATGTCGGCGAGGCGACCGATGCGGGTCGCGTCGAAGGTGCGGGCGTCCGACGCCAGGGTGGCAATTTCCCGAACGGAACGATCCAGCAGTCCCGCGAAGGCTTCCAACGGCGAGTTCACGCCCGCGAGTATGCCGGACCTAACCGAAGGCGAGAGGTGTGCCGATGGCAAAGAGGAAGTCGCAGCCGTAGTCCAGAGGCCAAATGAGTAGCGTGCGTTCCCCACACGACGGACCCCCACATGCTGAGACTCGAATCCCATCAGCAGCCCTCGGAGTGGGGCTTCTGCCTCGGTGACCTCTTCGGCGTGCCCGAAAGCTTCAGTACCCGTGGCTCGAGTTCGCAGGCCGGCGACGTCCGCTCATGCCGAAGCGCGCGTGTTCGGCCCTCGACAGATCTCGCCGATCCTCCACGGCCGCCCGCCCGGAGAACATGTAAGCCAGAGCCGCCGGATACTCCAGAAGTGCCGCGTCCAGCTCCGGGGTCAGCAGCTCGGCAGCGCGCAGACAATCAGCGATACCCGCATGGGCAAGAGGTCGGGTCGACGGCCGGCCCTACTCAGCGGTCCTGTGCCGAAATCAGGTCGAGGTCGCGGACGCAGAAGCCGTGGTGCTCGAAGGTCTCGTTGAGCACCGTGCGGAGGCACTGCCGCACCGAGCGGCCCCGGGCGTACGGCGGCCAGACATCGTCGTCGGGCACCGGCGCTCGCGCGGCTAGTTGTACAGCGGTGACCTTGTCGAGCCAGGCCTCCAGCTCGGCGGTCTGTGCGTCACGCACGCTTACTATCTCGTTCAGGGCCGGGTCGGACGAGAGGTCAAGCCCGTGCGCTCCGCTGTAGGGCTCGACGCTCGTCCCGATGCCCATCGGCGTGAACAGCTGTGTCGAGCCCAGGCAGCAGCGGCGGAACCACGAGTCGTGGACGAAGACTAGGTGGCGCAAGGTCTGTACCGCTGACCACTCGTCGTTCACGCTGCGGCGCTCGATGCCGGGCGTCTGGCGGATCCGCTTGATCGTGGCGGCCCAGCCGGTATGGAGCTGACGTGCTGCCTCGCGCAGGTCGGCAGGGTCCTCGGATCGGATCAGCGCCCGTACCGGATGACGCCGGTCGAGCTCTGCTTCGACGTACTGCGTGACTTCGACACCGTTCACCACGAGGTTGGTGACCAGCCCGTCGATCACGACGTCTTGCATGACGACACCGATCAGGCGCGCCCCGGTCAGGTCACACTCGCGGAACTCTGCACCGTGCAGATCCTCGTCGACATATCGCGTCATGCACCACACATTAGGGCCGCACACCGACAAGCCAGCCTCGGCTCGGCTGCACTCCGTGATCTCCCCACCAACTGTACGGCGGCCAATGGCGAGCCATGACGCATCGTGACGCACATCCGAGGCGGCCGGATGCACGCTCATGCCGCGATGCGCTCGTCGCGGGAGGGTAACCGGATCGCCGGTGCCCGCCTCCGGACATGCCGATAGGTGGATACCTTGACGAGAAGCGCGGGCGTAACGTGCAGTCGATGATCGGTGATGCCTGGCTGGATCGGTGTTCGTCTCCTTCACCCCTGCTGCGAGGGCTGGCGAGAAACCCGGCAGCGCCGGTCTACGCGCTGTTGCGGCTGGTGGATTCGTGGCCGGAGCAGGTGTGCGATGGGCTACGACGCCGCCGTGAGCTGCCGCCGCCGGTGCGGGATGCGATGCTGCACCATTCTTCGCCCAGGATCCGCGGAGCGCTGGCCGCCCATCCGCAAGTCGACGCCCTGGCGCGCGCCAAGCTGCTGGCCGACCCGGCGTGGCGGGTGAGAATGCGCGCGTTCGGCCGACCCGGTCAGGAGCCGTTGCCCGACGACGTGCTGGTCAGGTTGTTGGCCGAGCTCGACGGTCCGCCCCCCGACATGCCGTTCAGCCGAGAGGAATTGATCGGCGAGTTGTTCGAAGCGACCAGGTATGACCGGCGTCTGTTCCGGCTGGCCGCCGCGCACCCCCGGCCGGGCGTGCGCCGATTCGCGGCCGGTTCCTTGTACTGGCTGGACGAGCGGTCGCGCCAGGCGCTGCTGGAGGATGAGGCGCCCGACGTACGAGCGACCGCCGTGGCGTCCGTCGCGTACCGGCAGCGGGTGATGGAGCCTGCGGATCTGCCGGATCAGCACTGTCACGCCTTCTGGTACGTGCTGCGCCGTCCACTGTCCCGGGCGCTGATCGATCAGGTGCTGGCCAGCGGCGACACGGCTGCGCTGCGGGTGATGGGCAAGAACCCGAGCGTTCCGCCGGACGTGGTCGAAACGCTGCTGCGCCACCCCGACCCGTCGGTCCGGCAGGGAGTCACCGGTCGCGTCGACCTGACCGGCGACCAGGTCGTCAGGCTCACCACCGACTCAGCGGTCGAGGTCCGCACCGCTGTCTCCACCCGTCCCGGCCTCACCGAGCAGCAGCGGGCCGGCATCGACATCGACGTGACCACTGTGCCGGGCGATGGCCACTTCGGCTCCGCGGACGTCCGCTGCCGGTGGGTCCCGTATCCCGACGATGCCGCGTGGGAGGTCACCGACGCGCTGCGCTGGGCCCGTTCGGTCAATCCGCTGCTGCGCCGACGAGCGGCCCGCAACGCCGAGTTGCCGGCGGACGTCGTCGCCATGCTCGCCGACGACCCCGACCTGGGCGTACGGGTCCTGCTCGCCCAGCACCACCCGGCCGCGCCGCCGGCGTTGCTGCTGCGCTGCTACCTGGAGTACGGCTGCTGCGGCCGGGACCGGCTCAGCGAGCTGCCACAGTTTCCCACCGAGGGACTGGCCCGCTTCGCCGACAACCCGGACCCGGCGGTACGACGGCTCGTCGCCCTCGACCCGGACGCCGACCCCGAACTCGTCGACCGACTCAGCACCGACCCGGACGTCACCGTGCGAAAGGCGATGGCAGGCAGCCCACGCCTTCCGGCACCGCGGGTCACCGCGCTTCTCAACGATCCCGAACTGGCCGAGGCCGCTGCGGCCAACCCGGCCCTGACGGTCGATCACATACAAGAGATCCTGGACAGGACCACCGCGGACTAGCACCAGACCACGGAGACGGCGGCCCTGGCCGCGAACCACACGCTCATGCCGCTGGCCGCAGGCCCGATCAGCGTTCGCTCGTCCTGACGATCGGAGCTGATGGCTCGGCTGCTTTCAGTCCTCGAGTGGATCCCAGTGGTTGCTGTAGCGCAGCAGTGATTGGGCCAGGTCGGGGTGAGCGGCCGCCCACACGGTGTCGAACAGGAACCACTGCTGGTACCCGAATGACTGGCCACAGTGCATGGTGACTTGCGTGAGATGTTTGTCGACCTTGATGCACGATGCATCGGGGCGTCGGCCGTCGACATATCGGCCCGTTGTAAGAAGCGCCATGGCTTCGCCGTGGGCGGCGCCGTGCTCCTTCGGCAGGTTGGGCCACGGTTCGGCGTTGAGGTTGAAGCCGGGCCATCTGTTACACCGGTCCAGCGCCGGCCTGATGGCGTCTTCTTCGGGCGCGACGAGCGCTCGCAGGACCAGCAGCTCGGGTGGCCATGCTGCACCGCTGTCGGGGTCCGCGGTCCGGAGATGTCCGGCCAGTTCCCACAACCCGACCCCCGGGAATACCAGCGGCTGGGCGCGGGCGAGGCTTTCGCCGTCGTAGAACGTGAGGAACACCGCGTACGTGCTGGCGTCACCGCTGCTGGCGGGCGTAACGACTGTTACCGGTACATCGGCGACGAACGACGTCAACTCACCTTCCCCAGCAGGCAACGGCCACGACTGGAACAGGTATGCCAACCGGTCGGGGGCGGCCGCGACCACCTCGTCATCGAGGAAGAAGTAGGCCAGTTCCACCTCGTCGTCATCGGTCCGTACCCGAAGACTGTGATCGTCGAGGCGGATGAAGCCCTCGTCACCCTCGACGTACAAGTGCTCATGCAGGAGCTCGCGCAGCTCGCTGGTCGTTGCCGGCCGAGACAGGCCGTGCTTCCGAGCCGCCTCGAAGACCGAATCGAGGCCGTAGACGTCACCGCCCAGCTCGTTCTCGACCCAGGACTCCGGATCGTCGCAGTCCCAGCCTCGCCGGAACCAATTCAGCACGGTCTCGTCCGGCAGCCGCCGGACCCGCTTGCTCAACTGGCCCTCGTAGTGGGAGCGATACACGAAATGCACGGCATGACGGTACTGCAGCCGGTCACGCAGACGTGGACGGCCGGAGCCAAACTTCTGCCGCTACTAGGTGATGTGAGGGGCCTCCGGGTGCCGGCATCTGGCCGGCGTAGCAACCGATGAGTACGACGTAGTGATCGCTGTTCCGGAGTCCCCACGATCAGCGACGCCGGCCGGGGCGGGGAATGCCTTGTAAGGCTCTGTCCAGGTCCTCGTCGGTGAAGCAGACCAGCCGGTCGACGCGGTGGCAGAAAATTCGGCCTTTGAAGGCCCAGTGCCAGAGGGTGGTTTCCGCGATCGAAAGCTTCGCTGCGGCCTCGGTGTACTCCCCGGCCACCTCGTCCTTCTCTTGCCCTCCGGTGCTAGGTGTGCGGTCAGACTGTTGGACGTTGGTGAGGTGCGGCGTCGGTTTCTCGCCGAGCGATGGGGCAGCGCGAAGGTGGCGAAGATGCTGCTGGTCGACGCGACGGGCGCCGCCGCGGTGATGCTGGGCTTCTACGACCGGGCCGAGGAGGAGATGGTCGCCGCCTTGGCGAGCGGTGACCCGCGCGACGCGCAGACCGCCGGGATCGACCGGTTCAACGGCTGCTGGTCGCGGGTTCGTCGCCGCTCACGAGGCTAACGCGTCGACCGTGGCGGCCGGGCGGTACTCCCGCCGAGAGCACCTGCTGCTGCCGTGGCTGGACCGCCTGGTGGCCGAAGGCCAAGAGCTGTCGGAGTCCGCGCAGCCACGGGCCCTGGAGCAGGCCGAGGCCGAGGCCGCGGCCGAGCTGGGGTACGACGAAGCCGAGGGCTACGTGGAGGACGCCGAAGGCTTGCGGCCGTTCAAGGACGTGCAGCTGCCCGAGAGCGACGTGGAGCCGGCGGCCGAGCCGGACGACGCCGCCGACGGCGACGCCGAGTCGCAGGCCGAGACGGACCCGTGCCCGGACGGCGACTTTGGACTCGGCCGAGGCCGGCGGCGAGCAGTGAGCATGACCCCTGCCAGTCGGCAGGAGGGGCGTGACCCTAATTGACTTAGATTGATGAGTGAGGAGCATCTGTTCCGTAGGCCTACGACGGCAGATGGAGGCTCGATGGTCGCGGCCCTTCGGATGACCATCGCTTGGTGGGCGGAGCCGGCCGCATGGTCAGGGCGGCAAGACCGCCGGGCACTCCGAGAGCATCCAGCGCGCGGTCGAGCCATGCCGGTTCATCAGCGCACATCTCGACCAGGAGGAGATACTGCCCCGGCACGGCCAGGCGACGGTGGACGACGATGCTCTCGCGCATCAGGCCACCTGGCAACGTCCGCCGAAAAGCTACGCCACGGTGGCCGACATGATCGATGTCATTACCGGGAGTGCGGACTCGCTGCTGGCCGGAGGTGAGGACCACACCCAGGACATGCGGATGGGCGCCGAACAATGGGCCCAGGGCCTGGCGAAGTGCCTCCTCCTTACGCGGCAGAGAATCCTGGGCAAACGCGGAGAGCGGCCACAGGGCACCGGCGTCCTCCAACCACAACCAGGCTGCTCCAGCTGACTCCGTCTTGACGGCTTTCGCCACAAGCGCACGCAGCAGACGAGGGCCCTGATCCGCCGCCCATACCGGGCCAGAGACCACCGTCCCTGCCGGTGCCGGGCCGGGCCGCACGGTGAGAGTCGCATCTTCCAACGCAACCTCGACGGATGCGCTGTCTGCCACGGACTTCTGCGCGGCGGAACTCACGGCTTCCCGCCACTCATCGGTCGGCTCGTGTGCCAGTTCGCCGTCAAAGTGCACCCCGTGCCGGTGCTCGAGCTGCCGGAGAAAAGCTTGCGCCTGGCTCACCTGCTGGTTGTACTCCAGGAACTTCTTGTCCGGCCCGAGCGTCCGCAACTCAAGGAATACGTCGCTGCTGGCGCGAACCGCCCGCAGGTCTCCCGGACCGCCTTGGGGCTTGCTGGGCTCCAGCATCACCCTGGCGCCGGCTACCTTCGCCTGCGCCGCGAGCCTCGCCAAGGCAAGGTGGTGGCGGAATTCGTCGGCGACAGGGTTCGCTCGGAGGTTTCGGCGCAGATGGCCGACGCCCGGCGTCGCGGCATCAACCAGGTACTGCAGGCGCGCCCACAGCCCCACCACGTTTCCGAAGGCACCAATGCCCGTCAACGAGGCGAAGTATGGCCCCATGGTCGGACCAGCTACACCGTTGGCGGGCCGCACGGCCTTGTGCAGCCAACCTGGCCCGAAGAACGCTTCGAGATCATCGATCATGCGAGACGCCGTCTGACGACCCAGTGGTGTCAGGTAAGGAGCCTCTGCCGGATCACCGACCGCGATGGACCAGTCGAGCTCACGGCGACCTGCCTCTACGTCACGCCATCTGTCGTTCACAAGCCAAGCATTCTCAACGCCGCCACTGATTTTCGTCGCCCCGGCCAGCCGCCAGCCGCCATAGATCCGGCGATCAGTCAAGGATGTCGTACTCGGATTCGTCGACGAGGCCGGCAATGAAAGTCTCGAAGTCGGGGGCAAGGACAGTGATCTGGTAGTTCCGCTCCTGGTCGACGTGCACGACGGCTGGCTCTCCAGGTGAGCGGTATTCGAGGGCGATCATGTCGTGACCCGCCGACGGGCAGTCGGCGATGTAGATGCCGATGGCGGGGTAGCCCCATTCGGCTACCCAGAACGCGCTGCCGAGCTCGCCGCAGAGGCTGAAGTCGGCAGTTCGACCGATTGCTGCGAGCGAGTACACGCCAACGTGGTCCTCGGCCCATGAGGTTCGGCTGGGCGCAGGGTGGGCGTCATGGGCGAACGAGCCGCCGTTGTGTCGACGAGCCAGATCCACGTACGCGGCAGGGAGTTGGTGTCCAAGCTGCGCTTCCACCGTTCGTAGAGTCTCGTTGTTGGGCGGATCCTCCAGCGGGGCAGATCTGTCGAAGACGGTTGCGGGATCGAGCACAGGTCGACGGTAGTCGGTCGGCGTCAGTTCCAGGAGTGCCGGTAGCCCGGTTGCTGGCGACAGCAACGGTGACAGCAACCGGGCCGGACAGGCAGATCCGAAGTCACCAGGAGGTGAACCAGCGCTCGACGTCAGAGACGTGTGCGGACGGAGCTGGACGGAGCGCCCAGAACTTGCAAGCGAGGGGTCGGAGTCCGTCGAGCCGCGACGTATTGGCCGGCCGCGAGCCCGAGTGCGGTTCCGATGCAGATCGGAACGGCAGCGAGGACCAGGACGAGGGCGTCCCCGATGGCGCTGTGGTGGGCCGAGTTCAGCCAAGTGCCGGTGTAGAAGCCGAGCAGCACAAGGGCCGCCCACCAGGTCGTCCGCTTGCTGAGGGCTGCAAGCGTTCCAACTGCGAGTCCTGAGCCGGCGAGGCTGGCGACCATGATGATGGCAGCGGCAGGAGCACGGTCCATCGAGCCGCCCGCACCGGCCGTTGCCCAACCCGACAGCCCTCCGAGCCCAAGGGCCATCGTGCCCGCCAACCACATGTTGAGTCGCACGGCCAGGACGGTAGCAACGGGTTGCAGGTGCCGCTGCCGTCGGTCAACCGCCGACGGTGTAGTGCCGAGATTGGGGGAGCGGAATGGGAGCAGCCGGGTGCATTGAACGGCGCTGAATGCCGTGCATCGGCACTGAACGGCACTCAACTGCACCCACGCCGACCTGCACGTTCGCGTTTCCGCAGGTCAGAGTCGGTGCGGCGTCCTGTTTCACACAACTGCACTCAACGGCACTGAACAGCAGTCAACGGCACTCTATGTCGCCTGGTAAGGAGGTATCTGCAGGTCAGAGCAGTAAGGATCTTGTGGCTGCTCGGGCCTTGCAGGTGGGTGCAGATTGGGTGCAGCTTGGCGAAGTGGTCACCGCGTCCGAAGTGGTCACCAGGGCCCGACGCGCCGAAGCCCTTTGACCTGCGACGATGCGGGCGAGCGAGGCGGAGCGACCTCCCATGGAACACCGAAGTGGTCAGGGTTCGCTGCTCCCGTCTGGATGGCGCCGGCTGTGGTCCTGGACCCCGCTGACGCCGCTCACGAGGGTGGTGCCCCATCGATGCATGGCTCTGGGTGCCGTGGTGCTGGCGTCGGCATGGATCCCGGGAGCTGGGACTTGAATCCCACTGCCAACCTTCTGAGCAGGGCTTCCTACTCGGTGACTTCTTCGGCGCGCCCGAAGAGGTCACCAAGAGGACTACCCTTACGTGAGCTTCAACGTCGCGCTGATGATTAGCGGCGGCGGTGGGGCATTGGTTCGTGTCCCCCTCGGACACCACATTGCAGCATCCATGCTGTGTTTCGCGTACTGGTGGTCAAGCGCGCTTGACCACGCAACTCTCAGCTCAGTGACTCCCTCGATCGACCCCTGTCTCGATCGGAGGCGATCGTCGTGGCTGATCGTTCGGTGGCTCCCGTCATCCCGCCGGTGATGTTGTCCGGCCGGTCCTGAGGTGCTGGCGCACGTCGGGCGTCCCTCGGTGGCAGGCGATGGCGCCGTTGTTGCGGAGTTGGGAGTGGAAGCGTCGTTCCCCGCCCGGCTGTAGCGAGCGCCAGCGGCGGGTCACCCCGAACTGGCACGGCAGGCGGCGCGGGGGAGAATCCCACCTGGTAGGCCAGGGTGAGCGGGTTGGCGTGGTGCCATACCCGGGCGATCACCGGGTCGTGGGCAGGCACTCGGCGAGCAGGTCGACGACGTCACGCCAAGCCCGCTGCGCGTGCCGTGGGTGGTAGCCGACGCCGGGGAGCACGGTGTGGTCGACCGGTGGGTGGTGGAAGGCGTGCAAGGCGCCGCCGTAGACCACGAGGCGCCAGTCGACGCCTGCGGCCTGCATCTCGGCGGTGAATGCGTCCCGTTGCGCGGGCGGCATGATCGGGTCTTCCGACCCGACCCCGGCCCAGACTGGGCAGCGGATGCGCGCCGTCTCGCCCGGTCGGCCGGTGGTCAGTGCGTTGACGGTCCCGATCGCGCGCAGGTTGACGCCGTCGCGCCCGAGTTCCAGCGCGATCGCGCCCCCGGTGCCGTAGCCGACGGCGGCGATCTGGTCGGGGTCGGTCCGCGGTTCGGCGCGGAGCACGTCGAGCGCCGCGTGGCCGATGCCCCGCATCCGGTCGGGGTCGGCGAGCAGTGGCATGCAACGGGCCAGCATCTCCTCGGGGTCGCCCAGATAGCGTCCGCCGTGGAGGTCGAAGGCGAGCGCCACGTATCCCAGTTCGGCGAGCGTGTCGGCTCGGCGGCGCTCGACGTCGCTGAGCCCCACCCCCTCGGGGCCGATCAGGACCGCGGGCCGGCGGTCGGCGCCGGCCGGGAGCGCGAGGTGCCCGATCATCGTCAGGCCGTCGGCCGCGTATCTGACCTCGCGCGTGGTCGCCGTCGTCATGAGCCTGGACTGTAGTGCGCGCCGAGCCCGGTGGGGCCGGCGTTCTGCCGCTGGGAGAAGGCGGGTCTCCGGCGTGCTCCGGAACCATCCGTCAGCAACTCGGCTGAGCGCGCCGCCGGGGTCGGACGTTCGGGTAAGGACTGACGGGCGACGAGCGTGCCTGTCACTCCTTACCCGAACCGCCTCGATCACCTGGTCGACTGCGGGTCGGCAGCTTCGAACACGGGTAGCGGCCAGGGACGCGGACCGTACACACGATCAGCACCGCGAGGGCGGCACCGACTCCCACGGCTCCTGACCCCGCCCAGAGGGGCGGCGTCTCGACCCGGTCCGCGCCGCACCCGCCCGCGGGTCGATCAGGTCGGTGCGGTCGCAGGCGGCGTACCCCCACCGGCCACCCGCGATCCAGTACGATCGAAGAGCCACCTCACCCACGACGAACAGGGCGCACGCCGTCGCCCACAACCAGATCCTGGCGACCGACGCCGATCTCGCCCTCATCGCTCGGGCCCGGCAGTACCGACAGTCATCAACCAAGGGTCAACGGCGACGGACGGCCTCTCCGCCCCGGCAACGGGGAATGTGCTCCCTCGGCCGGGGGAGCGGCCCTCCGATGTCCGTTCCGTTCCCCGGGCAGACCGGCCGGCCAGGAGCCGGGACCTCAGCGCACCGGGGCGGCAGAGCGTCCGCCAGACCGCTCCGCCACGCCAGGCGGCGATGCCCACCCGGTTGTCGAGCCCCAACTTCGCCCGGATGTTGGCGATGTGGGACTTCGCGGTGCCGGCGGCCCGGACGCAGGCGCCGGACGGTGACCTTCCACGGCCGGACCCCCAGCCCGCTGTCATCGCTCGTCCGTCGGCCGGATCCGTCGCCGTCGTGCCTGGTGGGAGCGGGCACCCCGGTGTACTCGGGTTGGTCGGCGTTGCCGGCCGGGTACCGGCCGGTACAGCTGCGCTCGCGTCGGCGGGTGCGTCTCCGTCTCGCCCGCCCGGGCTGCCCGCCGTACCAGCTCGTTCGACTCCTCCGTCCGGCATCCCGAGGCCCGCAGCACTTCACTGCCCGCCGTGCGGATGTCGTTGATCATCGCTTCGCCGAGCGAGCTCACTCCCTGCCCCCAGGCGCGGCCGGCGCACTCCGCGCTCTCCAGGACGAGGCGACCGGCTCGGAGGAACTCGCGCTCGTCGCGGCAGGCATGGTGCAGCTCCCGCAGGGCGTCGGCGAGTCGGGACAGGGCCATCGGCAGCGCCGGCGGGATGGGTTCGTCGTGCTGAAGGGCGGTGACGGAGCGCCGCGCCACGGACCGGGTGTAGAGGATCACCTGTTCGAGGTGTCGCAGCGCGGTCGCGTACCGGTGGAAGTGTCGACGTCGACGCCACCGGGCCGGTGCGATGGTGACCACCTCCTCGGCCCCGGCGAGGGCGTCGGTGAGCCGGCCGACGTCGGGGCCGAGGCCGCGTAGGGCCTGCAGGGCACGCATGGCCCCCTCCGCGTCGCCTGTCGTCTGCGCCTCGGCAATGGCATCAAGCTGCCGGGTCAGTTCCGTGACGACAGGTCCGGCCGCGTTGTCGAGCACTCGCAACGGATTCACCGGCAGCAGCACCGCCACCACGAAGAGGCCGGCCAAGCCGCCGATCAGAGCGTCGACGATGCGGGGCACCTCCAGGTTGTGGTCGGCGGGGGCGAGGGTGGCGATCAGCACGGCCGTACCGCCGGCCTGACCGACCAGGGCGCCACCGCGCCCGGCAACGAGCAGCGCGGTGGCAATGGCCACGGTGACCACCACGCCGGTCTGCACGATGCCCGAGCCGACCAGATAGCGCAGCAGGTCGGTGACGACGATGCCGACGCCGACACCGGCGAGCAGTTCGAGGGTGCGTCGGACCCGTTGGCCGATGGCGGTGGCGATGGTGCCGACCGCCGCGGCGGGCGCGAACACGTGTGCTCCGGGACCGAACCGGGCGGCCAACAGAGCAGCCAGCGCGGCGGCCAGGCCCGCCTGAGCGGCGATCACCAGAATGATCTCGAGCTGGCGCCGACGGGACCGCCCGAACGCGCCACCCTCCTCTCGCGCCGTCGTGAGCACGTGGCCGCCGCGCTCCACGACCCGGTCGAGAGCCGAAGGGGCGCGATCGTCACTCGCACGGTCGGTCATGCCGGGTGTTACCCACCCTTGACCGGACGAATCGTTCCTGTCGCGGATGGCGGCCGACGGCACCGTCCCGGCCGCCGAGCGTAGGGTCAGCACCTTGCCCGCTTGCTGAGGAGCTCGCAGCCTGGGGTGATTGATCGACCGAATGGCTAATCCAGGTACGTCTATGCGGCGGCTAGGCTGGCGTTGCGTTGAGTCATCACCTGGCTACGTTCGGAGGAGTTCCATGCGTACCACCGTCAAGGTCCTTGCCGCGTCCGCCCTTGCCGCTCTGAGTCTTGCCGCCGCCGGTGCCACCCCGGCCCTCGCCGCCGCCCCGGCGCCCTCCTGCGAGTCCGGCGCCTCGCAGTTCTACTGCGACGGCAGCAGCACCGGCACGACGACCTGGAGCATCACCTGGTACTCCGGCAGCGTCGGCACCTTCACGACTGCCGGGTCGACCCTCTTCGCCGGCTGCCCGGCCAGCAACCTCGGTCGCACCGTGCGGGCCAGCTACAGCTACTTCGACGGCAGCACGACCCAGTACAGCGGCACCACCCAGTTCATCTGCCGCAGCGGCCCCTGGCAGTAGAGCCGTCCCGCGCCGGCGTACGGGTCGCCCGCGCGTACGCCGGACAGGCTCCAGCACCGGTGTGGGGTTTCGGTAGATCATCGGCATGATCGACGGTCGAGGCGTGGGACCGTGTGGCTCACCGCCGCGGCGACGATGACGGCGCCGGCGGCCGTCGCGTTCCGCCACCGCGCGACCGGCGTACGGGCCCGCGCCGACGGATCGGGCGAGGGCGTCCGGGCGTCCCCGAAAGGCCTCCAGGTCGACGGCGTGCCCGGGCCGCAGCTCGGTCCGGGTTCGATCCTCCGGGGGATCCTGGTGGTTGCGCACGTGGTCTCCCTCGCTGAACTCTCCCCGCACCACAACGTCGCCGGCCGGCGTGGGGTCCAGCGGGAACGGCGCCGCCGCCCGTGTCAGGGCGTCGCGGCCGGGCTCACGTCCACGGCCTGCAACGTCTGGAGCTCCTCCACCGACAGGTCGGTACGCCCCCGGAGCCGGCTGGCCTGCCGGGTGACCGCCTCGTCGAGCAGTTGACGGGCGTACCGGCCGTTGCCGAAGGACCGGCCCTTCGGCACCGCCGTGAAGTGCGCCCGCAGCGCGTCGAGCGTGCCCAGCGGGCACTCGTACCCGCTGGCCGCCGCGAGGTTCTGGAAGATGGCCAGCAGTTCGTCCGGCGTGTACTGGGCGAAGTGGATGTGCCGGGTGAACCGCGATTCCAGGCCGGCGTTGGCGGCGAGAAATGCCGCCATCTCCTGGTCGTACCCGGCGACGATCACGACCACCTCGTCGCGGTGGTCCTCCATCAGCTTGACCAACGTGTCGATCGCCTCGCGACCGAAGTCGTTGTGGGCGTCCGGGGGAGTGAGCGTGTACGCCTCGTCGATGAACAGCACGCCGCCACGGGCGCGGTCGAACGCCTCCCGGGTCCGGTGCGCCGTGTGCCCGATGTACTCGCCCACCAGGTCGGCGCGAGCCACCTCGACGACCTGCCCACCGCTGAGCACTCCGAGGGCCGCCAGCAGCCGGCCGTACAGCCGGGCGACGCTTGTCTTCCCGGTGCCGGGCGGCCCGGAGAACACCAGGTGGCGGGAGACCGCGGGGGCGGGCAGCCCGGCGCTGATCCGTACCCGGGCGTTGGCCAGCAGGTCGATCAGGTCGGCGACCTCCCGCTTCACCGCCTCCAGGCCGATCATCGCGTGCAGCGAGGCGAGCAGTCCGTCCACCGCGGCGCTGCCGGCCGCGTCCGAGCCGGCGGTCGCGGTCGGCGCGGCGCCCAGGTCCTGCGGCAGCAACTGGGCCAGCTCCACCCCGTCACTGGCGCCCTGCGCGGACAGCCGGTACGCCTGCCGGCCGATCATCTCCTCGAAGATCTTCCGGGCCACCCGGGCGTTGCCGAACGACTCGGTGCGGGGCATCGCGTCGAACAGCCCGGCCAACGCGGCGCGGGTGTCGTACTCCAGCACGTAGTGGTGGGTGCGGCAGAGCCGGTCGACGATGGTGATCAGCTCGTCGGTGCTGTAGCTGTCGAACTCGACGGTGCGGGAGAAGCGTGAGGCGAGGCCGGCGTTGCCGGCCAGGAACTGCCGCATCTGCGGCGAGTAGCCGGCGACGATCACGATCACCTCGTCGCGGTGATCCTCCATCAGCTTGACCAGGGTGTCGACGGCTTCCCGGCCGAAGTCGTGCCCGCCCGCGCCCTCGATCGGATTCAGCGTGTACGCCTCGTCGACGAACAGCACGCCGCCCAGCGCCTCGGTGAACTTCTGGGTGGTCTTCACCGCGGTGCCGCCGATGTGCTCCGCGACCAGGTCCGCCCGGGACGCCTCGACCAACTGGCCGGATTCGAGCACCCCGAGGGCGGTCAGGATCTGGCCGTACAGCCGGGCCACCGTGGTCTTGCCGGTGCCCGGCGCCCCCGCGAAGACCAGATGCCTCGACATCGGCGGGCGGGGCAGCCCGGCCGCCGCCCGCCGCTGCGCGACCTGGTGCAGCCCGACCAGGGTCGCCACCTCCTGCTTCACCGCCGCCAGGCCGACCAGGGCGTGCAACTGCGCCAGCAGCGGCGCGACGGTGTCGCCGCCGTCGGACGCCGCCGCGCCCGCCTCGGCGTCCGTCGCCCCCGGTGACGGGAACCGGCCCGGATCCGGGGTCCGCCGGCCCGGCTCCGAGTCGGCCAAGGGCACGACGGGCGTCGCGTCGGGGGCCGGGCGGTCGCCGTTCCGGGGCGCCTCCCGCCGGTCCGGGTGGGTCGCGGCCCCCACCCGGCGGATCTGCTCACGCCGGTTGCCGGTGATGGTGGCGCCGGTCAGGTCGACCGGCTCCCGCGTTTCCAGCAGCACCCCGTCCGTGCCGTTGTCGACGACCTCCGACCGGGCCAGCGTGCCCCGGGAGCCCGGTGCGAACCGCACGCCGACCAGGTCGCCGCCGCTGACCCGGCTGTGCCGCAGGTCGAGATCGCCGGACGCCTCGACCACGACTCCGGCCCGGGCCGCCGAGCCGATCTCGCAGGAGGTGAGGGTGGCCTGGCCGTCGCCGGCGACGATCAGCCCGTACGGGCCGCCGCGCAGCCGGGAGTCGGTGAGCACCAACCGGCCCCCGGCGACCCGGACGGCGGCCTCGCCGCAGCTCTCGACGGTGCAGCCGCGCACCGTGCCGAGCCCGCCGTCGACGCCCTGCACGCCGTACTCCCGGCAGTCCGCCACGGTCGTGTCGTCGAGCACCGGATCGGCGCCGGTGCGCACCAGCACGCCGGTCCGGCCGCCGCTCACCGTGCACCGTGTCAGGGTGCCCCGGGCCCCGCCGTCGAAGACCACGGTCGCGTCGCCGGCGCCGGTGATCCGGCAGTCCTCGAGTGTGGGCGCCGCGCCGCCGGTGACGGCGACCGCCGCCGCGGCGGTGGCGTCGAGCCGGCAGTCGACCAGCCGGCCGGTGGCGGTCTCCAGGGCGAACACGGCGTGCCCGGTGGCGGTCTCGACCTGGCAGCGCGACAGCGTCGGGGCGGCGTCCCCGGCGATCACCACCCCGTGCCCGTCGACATCCCGTACGACGCAGTCCTCCAGCGTCGGACGCCCGCCGGTGGCGACCAGCGCGGGGCCACCGGAGTCACGAATCGTGGTGCGCAGCAGGCGGACGGCGCCGCCGCTCTCGACGGCGACCGCCGGCCCGGCGACCGCGGACACGACACAGTCGGTCAGGCTGCCCCGACCGGCGCGGGCGGACAGCACGGCCGGTCCGGCCGTCTCGGTCAGCGTGCAGTCCACCAGCTCCGGGTCGGCGCCGGAGGAGATCACCACCCCCGCGCCGCCGACGTCGCGGACGGTGCTGGCCCGCACCGTTCCGGTCATCCCGCTCTCCAGCAGCAGACCGGCTCCGGCGGCGTTGCGCACCACGCAGTTGTCGAGGTCCAGGCGGCTGTCGCCGGCGTGCAGCGCGACCAGCCCGTCGGCCGTCAGCTCGCAGTCCGACATCCGCAGCGACCCGCCGGTGACCTGCACCGCCGGGAACCGGTCGCCGCCACCGACGACGGTGATGCCGCGCAGCTCCACCCGGCCGGCGCCGACGAAGAGGGCGACCGCGTCCGGCGCCTGGAGCGTCACGGTGCCGGGGCCGTCCTCGGCGGCCAGCGTGACGTCCCCGACGATCCGCAGCTCCTCCTGATAGGTGCCCGGCTGGAGCACGATGGTCGTGCCCGGGCCGGCGACCGCCAGCGCGTCGGCGATGCGGGGCAGCCCGCCCGGCTCGGTGTGCGACACCGACACCACACTGGAATTCATCGTCGCGAACCTCCGGGAACGGGAGCGGTGGGCCGGGCCGGCGTCGCGTCGGCGGGCCGGTCCGGGACGAAGCGGTGACCCCGGTCGTCCAGGCCGATCGGGAAGTCCAGGGTGACCGGGCCGCGGAGATCGGCGGCGGTCGCGTTCGCGCGCAGCCGCCGCAGCATCTCCTCGCCCCGACCGGCCGCCGCGGGGCGCTCACCGGTACGGTCGCGCAGCAGCACCCGCACGGGGCCGTCGCCGTCCGGATCGTCGACGGCGAGCACCGCGAAGCGGCTGCCCGGCGGGAAGGCCGCCGTGGGCCGGGCCTGCGAGGTGAACGGGTCGATCCGTCGGGCGCTGACCGACCAGATGACGTACTCGACCGCGACGTCGGGACCGGCCCCGCCGGACAGTCGCACGTCGACGAAGGCCGGCTCGACGAGTTCGTCGCCGGCCCGGTAACCGTCGGCCGTCGGCGCGCTGCTGGTGGCGTAGACCGGGCCGATGACGGTGGGAAGGCGGCGCAGCCCGCTCGCCGCGCCTCGGGCGAGCAGCGTGGCCGCCCCGGGCGGACCGTCCGATCCCCGGAGGGCATGGTTCACCGCCGCCGGGTCCGCCGCGTAGGCGCAGAGCGCCACCAGGTCGCCGACCAGGTCGGCGCCGTGACCGGCAGCGCGAAGGCCGGGCTCCTCGGCGAGGGTGCGGGTGACCACCCGGGCGTACGCGTCGTAGCGGTCGGTCAACGCCCGTCGCAGCCGGGCCCGGTCCTCGGCGCCCCATTCACCGCTGGCCAACCATCGGGCCACGCCGGGGGTCCCGGTCGGCTGCGGTGGGTCGGACGCGGGCCGTGCGGGGCTGACCGCGGCCGGGGCGTCGCGTGGCGTCGGCCGAGGGCCGGCGGCGACGGCCGGCGCGGTCGGCGGGCCGGCCAGCGTGGCCAGTCCGCTCCACCGGCCGGCCCACCGGCCCGGATCGAGGACGGTCGCGCGTGACGTCAGCTCCTCGGGTGTGTCGTTGAGCGGGGGTGGCGCGTCGACGGTCGGCGCGCCGGCCCGGGCCGGAAGCGGCAGCGGGACGGTCAACCGTGCCCCCTCTCGGTCGGCCCTGGCGGCGGTGGGACCTGACCGGTTGACAACGGACGGCACGGGCGTCGGGTTCATCGCACGGTCACCCGCCGACCATCAGCGTGGCGGTGGTTGCTGCCGGCGCGGGGCGGTCGAGTCGTCGGCCGTGCCCTCCGGGTCCTCCGCACCGGCGGTGTCCTCGTCGCCGGGAGAGATCGGGGCCTCGGCCGGACCCAGATCCTCCGCCCGGTAGCGGTCGAGCAGGCGGCGGAGGACGGCGGTCAGTTCCCGGATCTCGGTGACGCCGTCGTCCATGCCGGCGGTCGTGTACGTCTCCAGGGTCTGCGATCTGGTCTCGGCCCGCCGGTTGCCGGCGACGTGCTCGCGCAGGCTCGCCAGCACGGCCTCGTACTCGTCCCGGGCCGCACGCGTGAGGGATCGGCTCAGCGTGGGCCGGGGCCGTGCCACCGGCGGCGGCGCGGCCGGCCTGGCGGCCGGTGCGGTGCCGGAGCGTGGCGCGGTGACCGGGTGGACCACCGGGGTCCCGGCGGGGGCGGCCGTGATGTCGGCCTGCGCGGTCGGGGTGGCCGTGGGGGGAGGGACGTGCGGGCCGGCGACGATCCCCGCGTCGCGGGGCCGCGGGTCGGGCTCCTCGCCGGTGGATTCGTCGGCCGGGGACGGGACCGGCGGTCCGCCGTCGTTGAGCCGGCGGGCGATCCGGAAGACCCGTTCGTCGTCCACCTCGCCGGTGACCCCGGCGGCCTCCAGCTCCCGCCGCATGTGGTCGCGCAGGCCGGTCAGGTCGGCCTCGCGGATCCGCCTGGCCAGCACGGTGACCGGGCCGGCGCGGTCGTCGTCGAGGATCCGGAGCTGGTTCGTCGCATACTCCATGACCTGGACGAGCCACCGTCCGTTCCCGCCGAGGACGAAGTGGGAGAGGGCGATCGGTCCCCGTCGGGCGACCGCCGTGGCGAAGACCGCCGTCCGGAGTCCGGCGTGCGCGAAGCGTACGACGGTCTGCCCGGTCACGGGGCCGAGCGATTCGACGTACGCGGCCGGGTCCATCGGCACGTCCGACCGCGCGCTGCGGATCATTCCGTCGTCGTCGATCCGGCCCGGCTCGATGATCACGTCGACGAACGGGACGTTGGCCGCGGTGAAGTCGCCGAGGGTGGCGTGGGGCGTCCGGGCGGGCGCCGGAACCGGTCGGGTCGTCGTCGGGCCGCCGCCGAGGGGAGCGAGGAGCCGACCCGCGGACGCTACCTGCGGACGTCCGCCCTCGTCGCCGGGTGGATCCTCCGAGTCGTCGCTGTCGGTGTGCGGAGCCGGCGGGGTCGGCGTGGCCGGCACCAGGGCGGCGTAGTGCTCGACGAGCAGTGGTGTGCCGTCCGGCCCACGGCGTCCGGCGTGCGCGTCGGGTGTCTCGTGGGTCCGGCGCAGCCGGATCGGCGGCTCCGCGCTCGGGTCGGGCGGCGAGAGGGTGACGGTGTGCCGATCCTGTTCGATGACGATCGTACGGCGAAGCAGGTGGGTCATCAGCGGCATGACGAGGTCGCCGTCGTCGGTGCGCCAGTCGGCGTAGACCGCGTCCGAGAGCGCCTCCCGCAGGTCGGGCGCCTCGGTCGGATGTCCCTCCAGGAACGACACCAGGGTCGCGTCGTCCATCTGGTCGATGAAGGCGACAAGCCGGAGCCGCAGGCCCTGCGCGATGTCGCCGAGTTCCGCGCGGCCGAAGCCACGCGGGTGGGCGACCCGGTCGTGTCGGGCGCTGACCAGGCCCCGCAGGAGCCGCCGCTGCTGCCGGGTCCAGCCACCCAGACCGAGGACCGCCTCCGGAGCGGCGACGATCAACGCGTAGTCGGCGCAGTTGCCGTCGCCCAGCACCGGTACCTCGACGTGCGCCGCGGCCGGCCGGCCGTGGGCGGCCGGGGCGGGCCGGGGTGGCGCGTCCGGCATGGGTGGCGGTGGCGTGGTCGAGGCGGCGTCGGGCGTGGTCTCCGTGGGTGCGGAGTCCTTCGCGGGCCGCTCCGGGGTGTCGTCGGACCTGGCCGGCTGCGGCCCCCGTTCCGTCACCCCGTCCGCCGTGGCCTCGTCCCCGAAACGGTCGCGGAAGAGGTCGCCGAAGCGAACCGGCGGCCGGTCGTCCCGATCGGTGCGCGGCGCCGGCCTCGCCCGCCTGGGGCGCGCCACCGGGGGGACGTGCGGCACGCGCGCCGCGGTTTCGCCCGGGCCCGGATGCGCGGTCCGCAGCAGGATGATCATCTGGCCGTCGAAGGGGACCCGACGGAGGGCGTCGGGACTCACCCGCACCGCCGTGCGGTCGTCCCCGCCGTCCTGCTCGACGAAGGCCAGGTAGTCGTCGTCGCCGTCGGGCCGCCGGCGACGACCGGCGCGGTGGGCGGTGGTCGGCACCGCCACGGTGACCTCGCCGCCGGTGACGGCGTCCGCGTCCGGTCCGACGCCGACGAACCGGGTACGGAGATAGCGCTGTTCCTGGCTGTTGGGACCGATCCCCAGCCCGGCCCGTACCGCCAGCAGCAGCAGGTGTGCCTGGTCGGCCGCCTCGGGCAGGTGCTCCGACGACCCCGCGACCCCGGCCCGGTGCACGACCGCCCACCGCCGGCTCTCGTCGTCCCAGGTGACCACGACGGTGCCCGCGCCGAGACCGGCCACCAGCCTCCCGGTCAACTCGCGCCGTCGAATCGGGAGGCCCAGGCGCGGCATGATCGTCACCCGACCCCGACCGTCGGGGTCCGCCGCCAGGTGGGTCGCGAGATCGACGGTGCCGGGCCGGCCGTCGTGCGCGATCCCGATCCGGGTTCCGGTCGCGGTGAGGCGTCCCCAGTCGACGGCGATGCTCCCCAGCACCGCGCCCCCGCGCCAGTCGGCCAGGACCCGCAGTCCTCCGTGGACCGTCTCCTCCGCGGCGGCCGTCCAGGCGTCGGCCGGCTCCGTCGACTGTCGGGTCCGCTCCCGGTGGATACGCTGCGCCACCTCCCACGGCTCGGGCGTCCGCCGGAGGCCGGCCGTCGGATCGTCATGCGGCAACACGTGCGGAGCGGCGGTGTGAGCCGCCGCCGTAGCGAACAACCGCAACCACTCGTGCACCTCGGCCTGGTACCTGTTCCCACCCCGGGTGGCGACCTGCCGGGCGGTGCGGATGCCGTCGGCGAGGGACAGACCGGCCTGGACCGTCGGCCCGCCGGCCGGCAGGTGGGGATCGAGGTACGGCGGAACGTGCAGACTCCAGGTTCCGTCTGCCCGGGTGACCGCCGGAATCCCGGCGCGGGCGAACTCGGCGGCGACCGCCGCGCGTGCCTCCGGGTCCTGGCCGGGCACGACGGCCACCCACGGGACGCCCGGCTCCCCGACCGTCGGCACCGCCGGCAGTGGCCGGCTCAGCGTCTGCATCACGAGGTACGCCGGCGACGTTCCCCTGTCGACGGCGCGCGGGTCGACGACGTGGACCCGATGGTCGAGTCGCGCCGGCAACGCCCGCATCCAGGCGGTCAGCGGCGGCTGGGGGCGGATCAGCCGGGCCCGGCCGGCCTCGCCGCCGTCGACGGCGGCGAGGGGTACCTCGCGGTAGACCTCCGGGGCGACCGCCACGACGGTTCGCGACCGTCGCGACCAGGGCGTACGCTGCACCGCCTCGCCGCGCTGGACCTGGGCGCCCTCGGCGCCGGTCAGGGCGAGATTGGCCCAGGCGTCGGGGACGGGAAGGTGCTCGGCCAGCAGGTCGACAAGGGGCCGGTAGGTGTCGCCGTCGCCGAGCAGGACGACGGTGTGCACGACGCGTGACAGGTCGTCGTGGACGACGTCGACGGGCCGGCCGGCCGGCCCCGGCACCGTGGCCCGCCACGGGTTTCCGTCAGCGACGTCGCGGCTGATCACGATGAGGCCGAGTCGGCGCAGCCCGGTCAGGAAGGGCGCGTCGCGGGCGACGGGTGCGGCGAGCACCAGGATGCGCGGCGAATCCGTCCACTCCACCTCGTCGGCGAAGCCCTCGGCGGTGAGCGTCGGCCCGGTCGGGATCCGGATCGTGGCGCCGTCGACCACGCCGGCCTCGACGACGACGCTCCCCCGGTCGAGGAGCACCTCCAGCACCTGGTTCGGGGGTGACGACGGCGTCACCCGTGTCAGGTCGGTCACGACGGTCCCCGACCGGCGGTAGCGGGTCATCGCCGCGAGTCCCCGCATCTGCTCGACGATCAGCACCTCGGGGTGCCCGTCGGCGGCCGGCAGCCGGGCGCCCTCGACGTGGCCGTGGGCGCGGACGAGGACCAGGGGCGCCGCGCCGCGTACGGTCGCGGCGCGGACGCGGGCCCGGCGTACGAGCGGCGAGACCGCCTCCCGGGACGGATCGTCGGGATGGACGGTGCCCGGTGGTTCGGGCGGCAGCGCGACGACCAGGCCGGCCGCCCGCGCCCGGGCCCAGGCCTGCGGGTCCGACAGCGGGAGCCGCTCCGCGAGTTCGTCGGTCAACACCGTGGCGTCGACCACGCCGTCCACCGCCGCTCGCAGGTCGACGACGCGTACCGATTCCGCGGGACCGACCACGGCGGACCGGACGGCCGCGGCCGGCACCCGGAGGAAGACGTCGTCGGGGGACACGGCTCGGTCGTCCAGCACCAGGAACGGGCGGGTCTGCGACACCGTGAGCAGGTTGCGGAGCCAGTCGTGCCACCGCGCTGCCGGGCCTCCGGCGAGATCGCGGCCGACCACGATCCCGACGTCCGGCGAACCGTGCTCGGTGCGGTCGGGCGGCGGTGGTGGCGTGACGGCGAACAGCCGGCGCAGTCCGGCGACCTCGTCGTCGGTCGGGTTGCCGGCCCGGGCCCGCCGGGCCAGTTCGGCCAGCACCGTGGTCCGGGCGACGCCGGCGAGGGTGTCGACGACGTGCCAGCCCGGGCCGGCGGGCGTGTGCACGCGCCAGCCGTTGAGGATGATGCCGTGCACCGGGAGGGCGGCGGGAAGCACGACCGGGACCTGCTCGCTCAGGGCCCGCACGAACGGGCCGCCGTCGGCGTCGCGCGGGAAGGCGTCGGCGAGTACGACGAGAAGCGGACGCCCGTCCGCCGGGTCGGGCAACCGGTCGAGGTAACCGGCGACGGTGAGCGGCTCCCCGTCGATCCGCAGCGCGTCGCCGGCCGCGGTGAGTTCGCCCCGCTCGACCACGACGTGCCGCGCCGCCGCCCAGCCCAGCACGTCGACGAATCCGAGTAGTTGGTCCTGGAGGAACGTCGACGGATACCGGCCGGGCAGTCCGGCCGCCACCGCCTCCGCCACCACCCGCGGCCGGTCGCCGTGCTGCTCGTCCAGCAGCAGGTGCCGCACGTTCCGGTTGCCCTCCCACGTGGCCAGGCGGCGGAGCAGGTGCAGGTCGGCCAGGTTGCCCGTCGACTCCAGGTGGTCGGCCCAGCGTCCCTCCGCCAGCGCCGTCCAGTTGCCGTGGCTCTCGCTGACGTGGCGGTGAAGTTCCCGCGCCGCGACGACGGGATGGTCGGCCAGTTGGGCCCGGGACCGACCGACCCGGAGGGCGTGGTTGACCCAGAGTCCCGTGGGCAGGCCCCGGTGGTGGACGACGATGACCTCGATGGACGGATCGACGCCGTCCGCGAGCAGGTCGACCCAGCGAGCCTCCGCCTCGATCTGGTAGACCGGTCTGGTCGGATTGGGCATCGGCCAGACGCCCATCAGGGCCCGTTGCCGCCATGGGTCCACCTCTCCGGTCCGGCCACCGATCGGAAGTGGCCACGTCGACCTCGGTGGCGGTGGTTCGAAGTCCTGGTAGGCGGGGGTGGCGTTCGCGCTGTCGGGCGGTGGGCGGAGCAGGCCGAGCCCGTCGCGTACCCGGGTCAGCAGGCGCGCGGTGCGCAGTTCGGCGACCCGGTCGGGGGGGAGGGGTTCGAACACGGAGCGGTGGGTGTTGCCGGTGGTGTGGTCGACGACCGTCAGCGTCCGGACGAACGGCCGCCGGGCGAGCCGCCGCAGCTCGTTCTCGCGTACCAGGGTGAGGTAGAACCGCACGACCGCCTCCAGCGAGGCGTCCACCAGCACCAGGGTCAGCCGGTCCTCGGCCGCGGGCAGGGTCGCGGGCGCCCCGGGCGCCGGCGCCAGCCTCGGGTCCTGCCGGCCGGGTGGCGGGTTGTTCGGGACGGGCCGGTAGGCGAAGAAGGACGGCAGGTTCGCGAGCGTGTGGACGTCGCGCAGGAAGTCGGCGGCGGTCAGCAGGCTCAGTCGCTCCTGCCGGCCGGTGGGATGCGCGAAGGGGAAACCGCCGGCGACCACGACGGCCAGCGGTGGACCCGCCGCCGAGCGTTCCTCGACGAGGTGGGCGAGCACCGTCAGGCCGGTGGCCGACCCGGTGTGGTGCGCCACCGCGATCTCGGTCATCCGCCGGAGCCGGTCGCCGACGGCGCGGCCGGTGTTTCCCGGCGCCTCCACGTCGCCCGGGTCGAGCACCACGGCGCCGGCGCCGGCGTGGCGCCACGCCCGCATCGGTCCGGCACCGAGTCGAGGGGCTGGGGTCGCGACGAGGCTCCGGCCGCCGCGCACCACGATGTCGTGCCGGACGGCCCGGACCGACACCGTCAGCGGCTCGGCGTCCGACCCCGCCGGGCGTACCTCGCGGTGGGTCCGGGTGCGGAGCAGGCGGCGGTGCTGTTCGCCGACCGCCTCGTCGAGGATGCGTCGCAGCGCGTTGGTCCGCCGCACCGTGGCGCCGGTGGCCGCCGCGTCGTCGTCCGGGTGGCCGACGCCCTCGATCGAGACTCGGACGATCTCCGTCGCGCTCGCCCGAGCCCCGGCCCTGATCGCGTCGACCGCCTCCGCGAGCGCGGCCGTCGAGTCCGGATCCACCGTGTGGCCGTCCGGGTGCAGGTAGAGGGTCCACGGGCCGGCGGGCCGGTCCGGCGCACCGTCGACGGTGACCTCCACCTCGTCGGACCGGGTGTCGATCCGTTCGAACGTCGCGTCGGGGATGGTGGCGGCGAGTTGGTCGATCGTCGTCCAGACGCCGGCCGGCACCGGCACGTCGCCGTGGGCGACCGCGAACCGCGGGGTGGCGTCGCTGCCGCGCACCGCGGCACGCAGGGCGGCGGGGGTGCCGGCCGGGCGGAGCCAGAGCCGCCGGCCCGGCATCGTCTCCAGTTCCCAACCGTCGGAGAGCCGGTAGGTGTCCGGCGCCGTCGGTCCGGCGCTGACGATCGGGTGTACGTCGGCCGGCGTGCCGTCGTAGTCGACCGCTCGGATCTCCGCCGCCTCGGCCAGCACGGCGAAGGTCCGCCGACCGAGGTGGTCCGTCGGCACCAGGGTCAGTTCGGCGGGCAGGCCGGTACCGGCCGCCAGCTCGTCGACCGGCAGGACGACCGGGACGTCCACCCGGGTCGCGAGGTCGACGGCCAGCTGAAGCAGACCCGGCCGGGTCGCGGGGGCGTCGGCGAGGCGCAGGTCCACGGCCAGTCCCAGCCGTTCCGGTGGGGACAGCTCGGACACGGCCGCGATGACGTCCTCGGGCGAGAACCGGCCCACCACGACGAGTCGGGCGCGGACGCCCTCCGGCAGCCCCCGGGCGACGTCCATCCGGGGGTCGGCGGCCGGGCCCAGCACGAATCCCGCCGGGATCGGTGCCAGTGGGACGTCGACCCCGCTCAGGGTGGGGCCGACGTAGGCCCACCAGCGTGGCCGTCCGGGTGCGACCACCTCGACCGTGCCCGCCAGGTCCTGAAGGTGGATCTGGCTGAGCACCCATCGCCTGATCCCGTCCGGAACCGGCGGCGCGTGCGGCGCGTCCGAGCCCAGGACGATGGTGCGCGCCCGTACCGGCGGTGGGGCGTCGTCGGCCGCGGTGGTCGGGCAGACCCACGCGCCCTCGCCGACGTCCCGGATGCCCCACCCGCCCTCCAGGTCGAGGAAGTCGTCGGCCGGCTCGTCGGCCGGGTCCGGGTCCGGGTAGACGGTGTAGGTGCGGGCGAGGACGCGGGCGGTGCGGTCGTTCAGGGTGTTGACCGGGATGACGGCGTCGCGGCGGGTGGTGGCGCCGGTGAGCCGGTCGATCGGCACGGTCACCGAACGAACCCACCGCCGGGCCGCCCACTCGATCATTCCGTCCGCGCTGAGCGGCTCCCCGTCGTACACGGCGCCGCGGGCGGTCGCCACGGCGTACCGCTCCAGGTGGCCCCACGGGCCCTGGTCGCTCGCGGGCGTCCGGACCAGATGGATCGGCGGCTGCTCCTGGCCCGGGGGCCAGTACATGGCGGGCGGCCCCGCCTGGCCCCAGACCAGGATCGGCCGGTCGATCAGGCGTCCGAGGAGGGTCAGCAGGACGGGCTGGAGTTCCGGGTGCGGCTCGTCGGCCCGGACCTGATCGATCAGCCAGGCCCGCAACCGGGCGGGGTCGGCGGCGCCGGCGTCGGGCAGCTCGCCCGACAACCGGCGCCAGTACTGGTCGACGATGCTGTCGGGCAGGTCGCGGACGAAGGACGCGGTTCGTCCGCGCACGGTGGCCCCCAGGATGCCCAGCGCGTCCATGCCGTACTCGGACCCGTCCCCCTCGTCCGGGTCGTCGTCGAGCTGGTCGAGGATCTCCCCCTCCTCGTCGGTCCAGCCCACGAACCCCTGGAGGTCCTCGCGGGCGGCCACGACCGCGGCGACGAACGCCGCGTGCTCACCGACGCCGTACGCGACGAACGCCTCG
This sequence comes from Micromonospora sp. AKA38, assembly GCF_027925725.1. Lineage (NCBI taxonomy): Bacteria > Bacillati > Actinomycetota > Actinomycetes > Micromonosporales > Micromonosporaceae > Micromonospora > Micromonospora sp. AKA38. The sequence continues at coordinate 248,861 of NZ_BNEI01000004.1, forward strand.
CGGGGCGGCTGCCAGGACCGACCTGCTCCGCCGCTCGGCGGGTCGTGGAGATCGAGGATCCCGGCGGCGACCAGCAAGGAGTAGTTGCGGGCGCCGGTGGGCAGCGCGTCGTCCGTCCGTCCGGCCGTCCAGAGGGCCTGATCGATCAGCTCCGGCGTCACCCGCACCCGACCGCCGAGCGCCCACACGCGCCGTTGGATCTCCTCGACCGCCCCCGCGAGGTCCCGTCGCTCCTCCGCCCGGGTGGCGTCGATCAGCGCCGGTAGGTCGTCGTCTCGCACCTGGACCAGGTCGCTGGTGTTGATCGGCTGGTAGACGGCGAGCCATCCGTCGCCCTCGTCCTGGCGAACGACCAGGATGACGCCGGGTCGGGCCAGGTAGTGGACGTCATCGTAGGTCGCGTTCGTGAAGATCAGGGCCGGCGGTCCGTCGACCTCGCCCCGGTAGCCCTCGGCGGCCACCCGGTTGAGGCGCTGCGGCAGATCCACGGCCGGGTCGAACTCGTCGATGTCGACGGCCGCCCGCCCGTCGGCGAGGACCCGCACATCGAGGGACGGCTCCAGCAGGCGGTCCTCCGCCCGGATCGGACCGACCCGGAAACCGCCGGCCCGGCCGACGGCGGCGTGCACGACGCGCCACAGGTCGGCGGTGCTCAGGGCGCTCTCACCGGCCGTCAGGCGTCGGACGGTCAGCTCACGGGCCATCGTGGCCAGTTGATCGAGGTACCGCGAGCGGAGGTGTTCGACGAGCTGCGGAAGATCGTCGGTGACCGGGTTCTGGAGCGATCCGTCGGCCCAGAAGGGCAGGTAGCCCCAGTACTGGCGCCGCTGATCGGCGTCGACGGTTTCGAGGATCGCCGGCACGCCCCGGTCGGCGAGGTCCTCGGCGAACTGCGGCCCGACGTCGGCGGCCCGCTCGCGCAGCACCACGACGGGGATGTCCGACGAGGTCAGTTCCCCGGTGGCGGGCGGAGTGGGATCCCAGAACGCCTGGAGGTACTGCTCGACGGTGAAGCGGGTGTCGGGATGCTCCTGCGGCGGGTGCAGCGGATCCGTGTGCTCCAGCGACCGGCTGCCACCGGGGGGCGTCCCGGGCGTGGCGGCCGGCTCGTCAGCCGCCGGCGTGCCGGGTCCCTCGGGTTCCGGGTCGGCGTGCGACGGGTCGGTGCCGTCGCCGGAGCCTCCGCGCAGCCGCAGCGGCGCGTCGGCGGCGGTCTGCCCGGTGTACGCGTCCTCGTCCGCGTCCGTCGGCATCGTGTCGTCGTCGGTGGCCTCGTCGTCGGACATCGTGTCGTCGGAAACCGTGTCGTCGGACGTCGTGTCGTCGGAAAGGTAGTCGTCGGACATCTGGTCGTCCGACGGGTCGTCGGCGGTCAGCGCGGCCAGGTCCGGGACCGGGCCGCCGGGGAACCGGTGCTCGTGCAGGGCCCGGACGACCTCGATCCACCGGTCACGTGCGTTCATCAGGATCTCCGCGTGGCGGTCCAGGACGCGCTGACGAGCCAGGTTCAGCGTGCGCGCATACCGCAGCGCCACCGCGAGCGCCGGCTCCAGGAGCGGGCGTACGTCGTCGCCGGCCATCGCCGCCGCCACCAGCTCCAGCAGCAGCACCCCGTCGGCGTCGGCCAGCCGCGCCTCCGGGTGTCGCGCGTCGGAGGTCAGCCAGTCCGCCGCCAGCGCGGGCGTGTCGATCAGCGCGGTGCGGAGACGGCCGACCGAGGCCGGCACGGCCAGGCCCGCCTGGCTGCGGCGCACCGCGGCGAGCACCCGCGCCCGCAGCGCCGAGGGACGGTCCCAGTCCGCCGCCTCGCGCTCGTACCCGGCGCGGATGAGGTGATCGAAGGACTTGAGGTGCCCGTGAAGCTGCGACTCGTCCATGGTGAAGTCACCCATGTGGCGCACCTCGACGACGGCCAGCGGGGTCGGAAGCGCACCGTCGTTGTCGTCCATGGCGAAGGAGCCGCTGATGCTGACCGCGTCCTTCTGACTGATCGGCACGTTGCCGGCCCCCGCCGGGCTCAGCGCGTTTCGCAGGTAGTCACGAACGCTGCCGGCGGCGGGGTTGCGCAGGCTCGTGTCCAGCAGGGCGTCGGCGTGGAGGGAGTGCGCGACCCGATCGGTGAAGCCCGCCAGCAGGATCTCGGTGATCCGGTCGCGCTGCTCGTGCAGGAAGCTCTGTACGCGTGGGGGTAGCTGGGCGCGCAGCCCCGACACCGAGGTACGCAGGCCCGCCGCGAGATAGTTCTTGCTGATCAGGCGCGAGCGCGGTGGCGCGACCCGCTGGTGCAGCATCGCGACGACCTGCGTGTAGAGCAGCGCGAGGTAGCCGCGTAGCTCCTCGGTGCCGGGCACGTCGGTGAGGAAGGGCAGTGCGAAGGCCGGCACCGGCGACCCGAGCACCTGGGTGAGATAGGACGTGGTCACCACCTGGGAGAAGTCCAGTCCGTCGAGGAGGTGGCGACGGGAGTTCTCGTTGTAGGTGCCGGCGGCGATGAACTCCAGCGGGGCGACCAGGGCGTGCATCGGGGCGCCGACGGTGAACTGCACGTAGCGGGTGTGCGGCTCATCCGCCCTGGGCCGGATCGAGACGCCCTGCACGTGGTGTGCGAAGCCGCGCTCCGGCGGGAACAGGTCGGACAGCAGGGTGGGCCCGGTCACCGAGGCCAGCGCGGCGTTCACGGCGTCGAGCGCGTCGAGCACCTCGTCCCGGCGGGCCCGGTTCTCCTCGCCCGGCAGGACACCCGTCGGCGCCGTGACGACCTCCAGGATGAAGCTCCGGCGGTTCGTGTCGTAGGTGACCGCCAACAGGTCGGCCAGGCGGAACAGCGTCGTCTTGGGAGCCGGCAGCACCGGGAAGGTGAGCGCGAGGCCGGCGAACTCCACCTCGAGGCCGGTGGCGCCGCCGAGCAGGCCCTCCGGCTCGCCGGAGCGGCGTGGCCGGCGTACCCCGGGGGCGACCGGCACCCCGTCCCGCGGTCCGTCGATCGGCGCGACAAGCGGCCGGCTGCCGGGCAGTTCGGTGCCCAGGTCGGCCAGTCGGCGATGGGCGAGCTGATAGGTGAGCAGCAGGTTGCCGAACTCGGTACGGGTGGCGGGCAGCGTCCGCTCGGTCACCCCGTCGATGCGGGCGTGCAGCGCGGCCAACCCGTCGACGAAGCTCTGCCACGAGGCCCACGCGTCCTCGCCGGCCGCACCCCGGTCGGCCACGGCGATCCGCACCCGCTTGTCGAGCGCGGGGACGCGGTGCGCGGCCGTCTCCACCTCGCTCCGCAGCCGCGCGAGCCCGACCGGCGAACCCTCCCCGGTCCGGGGCAGCGGCAGGTCCCACGCCACCTCGGCGGGTAGGACGGTCACGTCCCGGCCGCCGGCCACCGGCCGTCTCCGGGTGGGCAGGAAGTGCTGGTTGACCAGGACGATGACGTGGGTCGGCGTGGTGCCACCGCCGCCACTGAGCACCGCCTCGTCGGTGCCCTCCGACAGCCCCTGCAGATCGACGCGGAGGTCGCCGCCCCGCGCGGTGGAGAGGTCGGTCGCCCAGCGGAGGACCTGGGTCACCACCAACCAGTAGTGGTCCCCCTGGTCGTTGTCGTACTCCCCGGGTGTCGCCATCGACGTGGCCAGGTCCTCGATGGTCAGCAGCGCCTGCCCGGTCCGGGCGATGTCGTGCGCCGCCGGGTGGATGGCGGCCTCGGCCAGGCGCAACGTGTCACGGATGTGCTGCTGCTCCAGCGACCGCCGCAACACGGCGGCGAGGAACGCCCGCAGGGCGAGCGGGTCGTCGACGCGTACCGCACCCGGGAGCCCCGCGGCCCGGGCCACCAGCCGGGCGGCCTCGGTGACGCGGTCCGTCCCGACGGTGCGGAGCGTCGCGGCGAACACGCAGTTCCCGTCGTCGGGCACCCAACCCACCTGAAGGCCGTTCGCCCTGAGCCACCGCTGCTGGTGGGCGCGGGGGGCGAAGAACTCGCCGGGGCGGTTCCGGCTGCCCTCGTGCCACCAGGCCGGCGCCGCGGCCAGGTCGGTGTCCTCGCGTTCGTAGTGCTCCAGCCGGGCGGCGATGAGGTTGTCGAGCATCCGCTCGTCGGCGCCGGCCGTGAGGAGGTCCTCGAGGTGGCGCAGTCGCGCGCCGTCCGGGTCGTTGGTCGCGAGGTAGTGCCGTAGCCGGACCTCGGCGTCGCTTCGCACGCGCGGACCACCGCGGTCGTCGCCGCGCGCGGGTGGCGGGTCCACCGGATGCCGCTGCCGCAGGCGCAGCACCGACGGTCGTTCCGCGTCGGTGCGCTGATACGTCGCGAGCAGCTCGGTGAGCGTCTGGACGAGCTGGGCCGTGTCCGCGAGGCGGCTGCCGGTCCCGGCCCCGGTGAGCTTCTCCACCTCCGCCGTCCGTTCCTGCCGGACCCGGGCATCGGACTGGCCGCCGATGTGCTCCCGAAGCCGGCTGGTGATCGCGACGAGCCGGTCGTCCAGCGCGATCCGCCGGGTCCGGTGCTGGCTCAGGGCCGGCGGGGCCGGCTCGGTCGTCGCCGGGGTGCGGGCCGCCGGCGCGTGGTCCGGGACGGTCCGGTCCTCGGGGGCGACCTCGGTCAGGGTTCGACTGATCGGGGCGGAGTGCCGTCGCGCGACCGGGGTCCTCCCCGTGGTGTCCCCGCCGGGCTCGTCGGACGCGGCCCGCTCCGGGGAGAGGAACGTGACGGGCCGCCGTCGACGCAGCTTGACCACCGGGGTCGGGGTCGCCGCCGGTCCGGTCGGGCGGAACGCGTTCCCGCCCACCTCGGCCAGCACGAGTGGCCGGCCGGTGGCCGGCCCGCTGGTGGTCACGGTCCCGTCGGCGGCGATCGTCTCCACCTCGACGCCCAGCACCGCCGGGACGGTCGCCAGGGGTGGCGGCGGCGCGTCGTCCGCGAGTCCCTGCCGCCGGGCGATCAGCGTCCGCAGCTCGGCGGCGGTGGTCGCCGCCGCGACCTGCCGGACCTCCGCCGTCGGGTCGGGTTGCCGCCGCGCGGTCGCGGAAAGGGCCCGCAACCAGGAGTCCGGCCCGGACTCCGGTGCCAGCGGGACCAGTCCGCGGGCGGTGAGCACGCCGTCCTGCTCGGCCGACAACGGCGGGGACGCGGACGGGCGGGCCGCCCGTTCCCGCTCGCGCAGGAACCGCTCCGCCTCGGCCGGGAACTGGCCCTCGGGCCGTCGGGCCAGCTCGACCAACTCGTCGCGGGTGACGCCGAGCCGCACGGCGCTGTCGATCAGGTGCGGCGGGAGCGCGTCCACGGCGAGTTCCGCGGCCGCCACCTGCCGGCTGCCGATCGTCGGCTCGAGTTCGACGTACCAGCCGTCCGGCGCGACGCTGAACCGGTCGGTCACGCCGCCGGCCGTGTCCCGCCGTCGCAGCTCCACCGGCACGCGCAGCGCCCGGGCCAGCGCCCGCGCGGCGCGCAGCGGGTCGTTCAGGAGCCGGATGTGCAACGGCGGCTCAGGCCGGGCGCCGGCCGGGGCGGCCGCGTGCACCGCGTCGACCATCCGGGTGACCAGGTCCCGGCCGGCCGGATCCGCCTCGTGCACGGCGGCGATCTGCGCGGGCGTGAGGTGTCCGGCGGCCCACCCGTCCACGGACTCGCGGAGCTGCCGGGCCTGGCCGGCGGTGTCGACCTCCACCACGAGGACGTCCTCGGCGTCGACCCGGACCCCGCCGCCGAGGTCCCGCGCGAGGCCCAGCAGGGCCAGGTCCGGGCCGTCCGGCGCCGGCGTGGCGCCGTCCGGGTCGAGCCGGGCGAACGCGTCGACCAGGTCGAGGCTCGGCGACTGCGGCCCGGCGACCGGTGGCCGCGTGCGGTCCCGCCCGGCCGGGTCCAACCTTCTGCCGAACTCGGCGCGGCGCTGTTCGGCCACCAGCGCGTCGTAGTCGGCTCTGGACATCTGCACGTACACGTCGCCGCTGAACTCGTCGCTGATCCGGCGCCGCCCCCACGACGTCGGGCGCCACCAGTGCACGATGTGCTTGTGCCCCTCCAGCCGGTACCGGCCGTACATCCGCACCAGGACGGTCGGGCCCTGCTGCTTGACGTGCTCCTCCCGCCGGTGCGCGTCGGCGAACGTGCTGGTGTGCGACTTGGGCGCCTGCCGGCTCAGGTCGGTGTCGCCCTCGGTGCGGTGCGCGCCGTACGCCTCGCTGGGGTTGGAGCCGTCGGTGACGCTCAGCTTGGCCGGGCCGCCCGCGCTCAGACCGGCGGCCAGGTAGGGCGTGTCGTGGGTGGTGGAGGCGCTGAACCCCTGCTGGTACTTCGCGTACCGGCCGGTGCCGGTGCCGTCGAGCTCGGAGACGATCTCCATGTTCTCCAGCCGGCAGCGCAGCGTGAGGTCGGCCCGTCGGCTCGAGTGACCGGGCACGAAGGCGTCGGCGGCGACCTGCACCCCGTCCGGGCTCATGGCCTCCGGGGTGAGAGCGGCCAGCAGGTCGCGCGTCACCAGGGCCCGTACGGAGGCGCTGGTGTGGTATCCGGGCCGGGTCACCCAGCGCGACGGCAGCCACCGGTTCCACTTGACCGGCCGCTCGAACAGCGCCCCGAGCAGCCGGCGGCTGGCCGCCTCGGCGCCGTGCACCTGCACGCTGTCGACGAAGGCGTCCTTGGGCAGCGCGGTCGGGTTCACGTCGGACCGGAGACCGGTCGGCGCCGCCGCCGGGGTGGCCTCGGCGACACTCTTCGGAACCTTCAACACCACCGAGCCGCGGACGGTCCGCGGCGGAAGGGACCGTTCGGTCCGGCGGAACCGGCCCAGCGTCCGGGCCACCCAGTTGCGCGAGGCCGCCGGCGACAGGGGCGGCCGTGCGCCGCCGCGGAACCGGGAGATGACCTTGCTGGTCAGCCAGTTCGTGACGCGTCGCCCGCCGAGCTTGAGCCGTCGGACCTCGACGGTGAACTCGACGTCGGCCGTCGCCCGGTAGTAGTTGCCCCAGTCGTAGGTGGTCGACTCGTAGGTGAACTGCTCGGTGGTCGCCCGTGACCGGCTCACCCCGTCGGCGAACCGGACGCCGGGTCCGGTGGTGACCCGCTGCTGGGCGGACCTGCGCTGCTCCTCCAGCGTCGGCGGGGTGTCGGGCCGGTGCTCGAACGTGGGCTTCAACCCGGCCGAGGTGCCGCGGGTGAACTGCCGGTCCGTCGCCGCGCGGCGCTCGACGTACCGGTGGCGGTAGGTTTCCAGGCCGCTGCCGCGCACGTAGTCGCCGAACTCCGGTCGGCTGGTCAACGTGGCGCTGACCCGGACCTCGACCATGTCCTGGCCGAACCAGCCGTGCGGGTTGGCGAAGTAGAGCGAGACCCCGTCCGGGGAGAGGACCTGTTCCAGCAGCGGTTGGTCCCGCCCGCCGTCGAACAGCGCCTGGATCGCGTCGAGGCCGCCCTGCAACCGCCCCACGTACGGTGAGACCTGGGCGCGGCGACGCCACCACAGGCGGCGCGGCGGCGTGTCCGGCGGCGGGACGAGCCGGTCGTGGGTCTTGCCGAGCAGGCCGGGCTCGAACTGGTCCACGGCGTCGATCACGACGTCGGACAGGGCCGTCCCGTCGCTGAGGGTGAGTGAGTGGATGCCGCTGTGCCCGAGCGAGGCGCCCGGGCCCGGTCGCAGGTAGGGCGGAAGGCCGAGTTTCCGGGTGGCGGCCGCGGTCGGGACGACAGTGGTGTCGAAGAGGGGCTCGAACTCCCCGATCACCTCGGGCGACATCGCCAGGTCGGTCCAGGCATGGCTGCGGGCCAGTTCGCGGGCGGCGTCGGTCCGCAGGTCGTGGTGGCGGTCCGGCTCGTCCTCGGCGGCCGCGGTCCGTTCCCACTGGATGAGGACGCGGGCCATGAGCTGGTGCGAGACCTTGAGGTCACCGCCGACCCACCGGGCGACGATGTCCAGGAGTTGTTCGTCGTCGAGGGGGACGTCGCCCCGGGCGTAGTGCTCCAGGGCGTCCGGCTCGGACAGCAGGTAGATCATCGGCTCGACGTCGGTGATCGGGCGGGCGACCGGCGGATAGTTGCTGTTGGGCAGCAGCTTGGCGCGTTTGGTCTTGCCGATGCGCAGGTCGTAGCGGACCTTCGCGCGGAACGCGTAGGCGCGCTGGAAGTTGAGCTCCAGCGACTCGCGACCGCCGGTCTGCTTCGTCGACCGGGAGCGGCTCCGACCCCACCGCATCGTGTGGGTCAGCGACGCGCTCACCCCGGTCACGTTCGACCGGCCGGGATCCCCGCCGGCGCCGAGGTCGAGCGGCGTCACCGCGACGCCGCTCCGGCGGCTGCTCGACTGGCCGGCCTGGGTCAGCGAGAGCTTGATCAGACCCAGCACGTAGGGGTCGCTGGTCGCGCCCACGAACTGGGAGGCGCCGAGATCGGCCTTGAGCGACACGGTCCGGTGCTTGTCGCGCCAGAACTTCGACGTGAAGAACGTGTCGGTGGTGTAGCGGCCCCGGGCCACCTCGGGGAAGTGGGAGAGGACCTGGGCGTGGTTGAGGAACGTCGAGATCTCCTCGTCGGCCGTGCCGCCGGGCTTGGCCATCCGCTGCATCCGGCCACGCGCGGTGGTCAGGAGGCCGGTCACGTCCAGATAGGAGACGGCGGCGTTGTCGAGCACCGCGACCGGGGTGTCCTTCCGGCCGGTGGCGGCCCGCTCCGGGCCGTGCGCCGGCTTCGTGTTGAAGGCGGGGACGACGCGGACCGTCGCGGTGCTCGGGATCGGGGGCAGGGGTGTCGGCAGGCGACGGGTGTCGACCGACCGGCCGAGGGCGCGTTTCACGAGCTGCTTCCACGACCACTGGCGGTCGTGCTCGATGACCACCCCGTACTGGGTCGTCACCTCGAACTCGGTCAGCTCGCCCTGGTACTCCATCAGGCGGGGCATGTTGCTGACCTGGTTGACCGACTCGTCGCCGCCGACACCCCGGTCCCACTCCACACCGATGCCGGCTCCCTGCAGTTGCCGGCCGGTCTTGGTGGGCAGGAACCGCAGCTTCGTGCCGGCCGCGAAGCCCTGCCCGCCGCCGGCCGAGGAGCCGCCGGAGTCGAGCCCCATCTCCAGGTTGACGATGTGCCGCTCGCTGGTGCGGCGGGGATCGGAGGTCGGGTCGACGGGGACCGTCAGGCCGCGCTCGTCCTGGACCTCCCGCGGGCGGGCCTCGATCGTCACGCGCGCCGAACGGACGCCGAAGGTGGTGAACCACCCGGTGTGCCGCTTCCGCACGGTGATCGAGAATCCGCCCTGGTGGACACCGTCGAAGTTCGACTCCAGCGCGGCGGTGGAGATGAGCTTGCGCAGCAGCACCCCGTTGTTGACCTGGCTGTCCCGCTTGCGGCTGAACCAGGAGCGGCGTTCGAAGGCCGCGTCGGGGTCGCGTACCACGTAGCCGAACCTGGCGAGTTCCCGTTCGACCCGGTCGACCAGTCTGTCGACGAGTTGCGGGTCCACCTCGACGATGCCCTTGCCGATGCCCCGGCCCCGGCGCGCGTGCTCCGGCACGGTGGGTGGCGCCGCGTCGGCGACCGCCGGGGGCGCCTCCGGTGTGGGCGCCGCTTCCGGCTTCGACGGTGGTTCGATGCCGTACGCGACGGCGTCGGCGGTGGGCACCCGGACCATCGCCCGGCCCCTGATCTCGAGCGGCTGGTAGGTAGCGCCCGGATGGTCGTGCCGGGTGCGCGGCCGCATCCCCCGTACCGCCGTGCCGGTCTTGACCAGCACGTTGCGGCGCCGGCGCACCTGCACCGTGGCCTGGTGGTCGAACTCCATCTGGTATGCCGAGGTGAAGCTGGCGTAGCGCGAGACGAGGACCCACAGGCCGAGCCGCCCGGCGGAGTTGCCGTTCCGGTTGGACCAGCTCCACCGCGCGTACGGCAGCTTCACCGCGAACCTGAGCTTCGGCACCCGCGCGACGAGGAACTCCAGGCTCGGCTCGATGCTGGCGTCGTTGGTGACCGACGACCCGTTGGTCGTACCGGAGATGGCGGTCCGCACCTCCTCGACGTGCGCCTTGTCGCTGGGCGCGCTCACCGGGCGGCCCTCGCCGACCCGCCGGGTGCGGATCCGCACGTCGGCGACGACCCGGCCGTTCTCCACGAGGGTGAACGCGTAGCCGCGGTACCGGTTGACCGCCTTGTCGAGGTGGGTGTCCAGGTTGGAGACGCGGTGCCAGACGTCGGAGCGCAGCGGGTGTCCGAGGGGGATCGGTCCGCGTTCCCGCTCCAGTTGCCGGACGATGTCGTCGGCGAGCAGGTGCAGGCTGGTGAGCCCGGAGGCGTAGAAGACCTTCGGCAGACGCCGGTCGGCGCCGAGGGGCGCGCGCGCGTTCGGCCGGATCGTGGTGGCCAGTCGGGCGGCCCGGCCGGGCTCGGCCCGCTCCAGATACTTCTCCGGCAGGGCGAGGGTCAGCCGTTCGGCGGCGTCGAGCGTGGACGTGGGCAGGTCGGCCCAGCGCTGGGTCGCCTGGTGGCGCACCTGCAGGTGGTACCGCGCGGCGGCGGAGATGAGGGCGGCGTCCTCGCGGGTGTCCTCGACCCGGCCGACCTCGGCGTCGCGCACCGTGCCGGTGGACCGGTTGACGAGGTTGCGGACGAACCGCACCGCGGCGCCGATCCGCACCGAGAGCAGCAGGTGCGGCACGCCGAACGCGAATCCGGGTGAGCCGCCGAAGCGGAACCAACTGACCGGGCCGGAGTGGCTCTCGCTGTGCGCGCCGACCTGGAAGGTGCCGTGGATGGTCTCGGTGGCGCGCACCTGAGCGGCCCGTCCGGCCGGCGCGGGCGGCGGGCCCGGCTCCCCGTCCGGCCGCCCCGCGCCGGCCCCGGCCCGGTCGGCGGTGGTCGGCCCGGGTGCGGACTCCTGGCGGGGGTCGGTCAACTCCAGGCGTACCCGCACCTCCACGTTGCCGATGAAGACGACCATCCCGTCGCCGACCAGATGCCGGTAGTTGTTGCCCAGCACGCCGCGGATCCGGTCCCGGGCGGTGGCGTCCTCGGGGACCCCGTGCTGCCGGGCATACCTGATGAGCCGGCCGGTGAGCCGGTCGAGGTCGGGCACCGCGTGGGCCGGGATCCCCGCGGCGTACGCGATCGGATGGAGCTGTCCGTCGCCGACCGGGACGGCGGCGGGTGTCGGTGGAAGCGTCGGGTTGACCGCCCGCCGGTGGTGGTCCCAGGAGTCGGCGATGGCGACGTGCACGGTGACCGTGCCGACGTGCGGGGCTCCGCCGCCCGGCGTCGGCCGGCCGCCCGGCGCCAGTCGCCGCAGCGTACGCCGGAACCTGCCGCCGCGACCCCGGTCCGACGCCGTCGCCGCCGGCCGGTGCCGGAAGAGGACGATGGGCGGGTCGCCGCCGGTGGCCCGGGAGAGTTCCTGCCGGACCCGTTGTTCGAGCGTGTCGGCCAGCCACTGCGCCCGCCGACGCCCCAGCCCGGTCGGCGCGCGCCCGAGGAGTCGCGGGGGGCCGTCGCCGTGGCCCTCGATCGTGACGATGACCGGAGCGCCCTCGGGCGGCCGGTGGGCGGCCGTGCGGACCACCCGGTCGGCGATGCTCCCGGCCAGCTCGCCCAGGTCGACGTCGTCCGCGAGCGTCTCGTGACGGCCGGGAACGAACCGCAGCGTGACGGGCGGATCGGTGACCGCGGCCGGGGCGGCCGGCTCCGCCGGGGACGCGACCGGCGTGGTCGGGGTGGTTGCCGGTGCCGGGGGTGCCGGGGGCGGTGCGACGGAGGCGTGGAAGGCGGCGTGGCCGGTGCCGGCCTGAGCGTGGCGGTAGAGCCGGATCGGGACGCCTGTCGCGCCGGCCGGGGAGAACGACCGGGCGCGGGTGCCGTCGTCCACGACGACCGGCCGTCCGAGCAGCACCGCGACGAGCATCGGCCCGACGTCGGGCTGGTCGTGCGGCGTGTCGGGGCGCAGCAGGTCCGCCAGTGTGGCGCGCAGGGCGGCGTCGTCACCGGCCGGCACGACGGCCGCCGCCGCCCGGATCTCCGCGAGTTGGGCCGCGGTGAGCTGAGCGATCCGGGGGACGAGGAGATCGTGCAGGTCCGCCACGACGTCGGTGAGCGCGGTGGTGCTGATCACGCGCCGCTGCTGGGCCCGTTCGTCGCGCAGCCGGGTCAGGTCGGCCCGCACCACCTCGTTCTGGAACGCCTGCTCGTCGACGTTGTCGAGTTCGCCGTAGAGGACGGCGGCCAGCAGGTGGTTGCCGTCGCCCAGCAGCAGGGCACGGTCCTCGGTCCGCAACCGCTCCGGTTCCACAGGTGTCGGCGAGCCGGCGGGGCGGCGGAAGGGGAGGCGGATCGGGTCGGGCGGCGGTGTCGGCTCCTCCGTGGGCGCCGGTCGATCTGCTATCGACCCACGGCGCTCCGCCGGCAGATCCGGAGGAATTCCGCCTCCGTCGGTAGCTCGGAGCCCAGGTGATCCCGCGCGATCAGCGCTGCCTCCGGCCGACTCACCGACCGGCTCCACCCGGTGTGGTGACGGCCGAACAGCAGCGGCGCCGCTGCCTCCGGTGCGTAGACCCACCGACGCCGCGGCACGTGCCAGATCACCGCCTGGAGCGGACCCGGCCAGAGCCGTACCGCGATCAGTCCCGTCGGCGTCGGCGCCGCCGGTGGTGTCACCGCGTGATATTCGAGCTGGTCCGGTGTCATAGCGTTCCCGTTCCTCCGCGGTGAAGATCTCGGTCATGCTCAGACCGTGCGCGACGACCACGTCGGACAGGGTCTGGCCCTCCCGCTCCAACTGGCCGAGGTACGTCTGCCACAACCCGGGACTCCGGTCGATGAATCGCGCGAAGCTCCGGGACCGGCCCGACGGCAGCCCGTCGAGATCCGTGGGAAGAGGCCGGCCGTGGTCGCGCTGGATGCGCAGCATCTCCAGGAAGGCGTCCACCCGTTCGGACATCGGGGCCGTCCCGCGACGGGCCACCTCGTAGAACGGGTGGGTGATCGTGGCCGCCCGCCAGGACGACTCGGTGGGGAACTGCACCTCCAGCGGATCGCCCTGCCGGTTCCGCACGATCACCCGCAGCCCGCACCAGTCGTTGCCCGGCACCCAGAAGTTCTTGACGTCCTCGTCGCCCCGGACGGTGTAGTCGCGTCGCGCCAGCTCGGCCAGCACCTCGCGCACCGTGGTGGCGTACCCGACCGGCGAGACCTGGACGGCGAATCGCGCGCCGTCCTGGTTGCCGGCCAGGAACGCCTCGGCGGTGACGCCCGTGGTGACCCGCCGCGTCTGGTACTTGCGGGCCAGCGACGCGAGGGACTTGGTGCGGTTGCCGGTGCCGACGAGGTGGGCCCGCTGCCCGCCGGGGTCGATCACCCGCAGCGCGTCACGCATGATCGGAAGCGCCTCGTTCGCCCGGCCGCGCGCGGCTCGGACCCCTTCCTCGAGGACCCGCCGATCGTCGCCGGACAGGTCGTCGTCGAGCCCGCGCTCGTCCTCCGGAGGCTCCGGCGACGGCTGACGCTCCGGCGACGCGACGGGTGCCGGCGGTGCGGTCGGCGGCGGTGCGACCGGCGGTGGCGTGGCGGATGCCGGCGGTGCGACGGGTGGCGGCGGTTCGGCGGTGACTGTCACCGGCCGCTTCTCCGCCGTGTCGGCCCGGGACTGCTCGGGCTCTTCCGGCCGGATCGCCGGCGCGGCTTCGGCGGGACGCCGGGCGGCCGGGTCGCGGGACAGGCTGCGGGCGCGGTTCGCCGGGGAGCCGCCGCCCCGGTCCGTCTGCGACCGCTGTCCGGTCAGGACGCTCATCAGCAGCGGCAGGGCACCGAGGGTGTCGGCGGCCTCCGGACGGCGGCGGGTGGACCGGACCGTCAGGTGGTGGGAGTTGTCCGGCAGCCCGAGTTCCGCCGGAGACGGCAGATCGGCCAGGGTGAGACCGTGGTCGAGGACGACGTCCAGGAACGACCGGTCGGCCCGCTCCAGTCCGCGCAGATACGACCGCCACTCGTCCCCCCGCGCCCGGACGAGTTCCGCGAGCCCCTTCTCCCGGCTCTTCGGCAGACCGGTGAGCGGATGAGGGAGATCCCGGTTCAGGCCGTTGTCCCGGTTGAGTCGCAGCAGGCTCAGGTAGGCGCTCACCCGCTCCGGCATCGGCGCCGTCTTCAGCCGGACGACCTCGTGGAAGCGCCTGGCCTGCTTGGCGGTCCGCCACGAGGCCGCCGTGGGGAACTCCACCTCGATCAGCCGGCCGCGGTAGCGCAACGTCGTGGTCAGCCCGAACCACCGGCCGCCGGGCCACCAGAACGGCACCATGTCGGCGTCGTCGCGACGTTCGTACCCCTCGGCCTCGAGGCGGGTGAGCACCGCGTGGACCGCCGAGCTGTACCCGACGCTGGGCACGCGGACCGAGAACCTGACGGAATCCTTGTTGGTGGCGAGGAACGTCGCGAGGTCGATGTGCTCCCGCAGATTCCGGTCGCGGAACTTGCGAGCCAGGGACGACACCGTCTTGGCACGATGCTGGACGCCGACCAGGGTGACGTCGATGCCGGACGCCCGGACGGCGTCGGTCACCCGCCGCATCACCGTCAGCGTCTGGTCCGCCCGTTCCTTGGCCACCTGGGCCGCGTCGAAGAGCGCCTCCTGGTCGGCGGGGGCGAGGCTCTGGATCAGTTCCCGCTCGACCCGGCGGGCGTCGAACGCCCGCCCGCCTCGCCGCCGCCCGGCGGTTGTCGCGCGTTCCGCGGGGGCGGTGGCCGGTGGCGGGAGCGGCGTCTCGGACCGGTGCGGAGAGTCGGGGGGCAGATGAAGCCGCTCCCGATCGACGAGCGTGGCCAGGCTGAGCCCGTGCTCGGCGACGACGTCGGCGAAGGTCCGGCCGGCCACCAGCAGACCGTCGAGATACTGCTGCCACGGACCGGTGCCCGGACCGACGAGCGCGGGCAGTCCGTTGTTCACGGGGTCGGGGAACAGCCTCGTCGCGCGGTTCAACCCCAACTCGTCGTTGATCCGCAGCATGCTGAGCACGGCGGAGACCCGGGCCGACAGGGGTGCCGATGCCAGGCGGTTCACCCGGTGGAACTCGCGGGTGAGCTGAAACGAACGCCACGACTGTTCGGTGTGGATCTGGAGTTCCCAGGGCCGTCCGTCCGGGCCGCGCATCGGGATCGTCGCCCCGAACCGGGTGTTTCCGGGACGCCAGTGGTCGAAGATGCCGTCGTCGTCGTCAGCGGTGTTGTGCCCGAGGCGGCGCAGCGCGCTCAACACCTCGAAGAGGAGCATCTCGTGTCGATCGGCGGGGGCCAGCACCGAGAAGCGGACGGTGTCCTCGTTCTGCGTGAGGAACTGCTCCAGGGAGATGTCCTCTCGCTGTCTCAGCTCGGCGTACTGCTGCGCCAGGCGATGCGGCGACTTGGTGGCCTCAGCCGGCTCGGCCAGCGTCAGGCCGTAGCTGGAGGCGTTGTTGAGGTCGTGCACCGCCCGGCCGACGGCGCGTGAGACCGTCATGGCGCGCGCGCGGGCCCTGGCGACCGTCCGCTCGATCATCCTCCGCTCGGCTGCGGTGAGGCTGGACCTGAGGTCACGTTCGACGGCCCCCACGTCGAACGTCGCCGGGTCCGGTGGCCGTTCGGCGCCGGTTCGGGGACTGCCGGTGCCGGGTGCCGGCCGCGCGGCAGACGGTTGCCCGAGAGGCGGAAGCGGGCGCGCGGGAGGTGGCTCGGGCGGGATGGTCGGGCCGCCCCCGCCGGTGCCCGACCCGGACGCGGCACCGGTTCCGGCCCGTCGGTGGGCGACGCGGGAGAGGCGGATCGCCTCCGAGATCTCCGCCTCGTCGAAGTCGTCGTCGCGGATCGGCAGATCATCGGCGGCGGGGTCGGCCGTCTCCGCGCCCCGTTGCGCCCACGGCACTCGACCCTTGCCCTTGTCCTGCCGGGGCCGTGCTGCCGTCACCGGGCTCGACCCAGCGGTGGTCGGGCTGCCCGAGCCCTCAGGCGGCGGGCCGGAGACGTCACCCTCACGCTCGGAAGCCTGCTCGACGACCAGGTGCAGGCTTCGGCGGAAGCGCTGAAGGACGCTCTGCTGGGTCTCCTGGGCGGGAGCTTCGGGGGCCAGCCGACGGGTCAGGCGCGAACGCGGTGAGTCGGGGGGCGAGTTCGGCCCCGTCGGTGGGGAGTCGGGCGCGGGCCGGCCAGGCGTCTGCGGTCGGGAGAACAAGCCACTCAACCGGCTCGGTGGGCCCGGCGGCGAGTCGGGCAGCGGCCGGGATCGCCCGTCCGGGGAACCGACCGGAACCGGACGGGTGGCACGCGCGCTCGGTGCCGGGTCGCTGACGTGCTCCCGGAGAGGCGTGGCGGTCGCGGACCGGGCGATCCCCTCCGGCCCCTCGACCGGAGCGTCACCGGGCGGGTGGTCCTTCTGCCGTGGGAGCATGCCCGCGGCGACCGGGCCGACCGGCGCGTCCAGCAGCCCGCGGGCGTGGACGTCCGACCGCTCGCCCCCGATGTCCACCGCCCGGCCGTCCGGACCGAGCACGAGGATCTCCGACTCCGGCGAGCGGAGCTGCCCGGACCAGAACATGGTGTGCGGCCCGTCCACCCGGGCGTCGTGATCGAACAAGCCCGGCTGCTGCGGGTCCACCCATCGCAGCGTCACCGTCGGCCCGCGACCGTCCGCGACGACCCAGTAGACGTGCGCGCGGTCCCGCTGCGGCCGGGCGACCACAAGCGCCATCGCGCCCGGCTTGTCCGCCAGGTAGGCCAGCACCCGGGCGCCGTCGTGGGTGGTGGCGGTGTCGCCGCCGAGCGTCCGGAGCAGGTCGGCGGTGTCGGCGACGGATGGTCCCCGCCGGCCGGCGTCGACGAGGCCGGTGCCGGCCAGGCCGGTGCGGGGGCCCGGATTCGACCGGCGGCCGTGCACCTTCGCGAACACGTCCCAGGCCAGTGGCACGCAGTCCAGGCCGGGGTCGCCGGTGGCGCCGGGCCGCTGCTCGCGCCGGCGGAGCCAGTCGTCGAGCACGGACATCCGGGCCGCCGGGTCCGCCGCCACGGCACGGTCCCACGGGGGTACGCGGTCCGGCGCGCCCCCCGTGGCCGGCGCCGTGCCGGGCGTCGCGGGCGTGCCGATGTCGGCGGGTGCCAGCGGTTGCGGGACCTGCGCGTATTCCCCCGGCACGACCCGGTCGGGCCCGGTGCCGGCCGTGCCGGGCGCGGTCTTCTCGGTGCCCGGCCCGGTGGACGCGTCGCCCGCGTTCTGGCTGGCCGTGCCGCCCGGTCCGGTGGCCGTGCCGCCCGGGCTGTGGCCGGCCGTCCCCGGGGCGGTCGCGGCGGAGCCCGCGGGCTGGCCGGCGGACGTGGGCGTGCCGGACGTGGCCGGCCCGCCGGCCGGGCCGACCGATGCGGAGGTGCCGGGCGCGAGCGGGGTGGCGGGTATCGGCGCGTCGGCGCGCGCCTGCTCGGCGTCCGCCCGGCCGGTGTCCACGCCCGACGCCGGGCCGCCGTCGAACGCGTCGGGGCCCGACGCGGCGTCGAGGAGGTCGCGGACCGACGAGGTGTCGGAGAAGTCGGACAATGAGGAGGTGTCGGAGAAGTCGATGTCATCGAACGTCTGGCGTGCCGACCGCGGATCGTCGAACGGCGAGTCCGCGTAGGGCGAGGTGTCCGACTGTGTCGCGGTGTCCGGCGCCGACCGACCCGGGGCCGCCTCGCCGGCCGTGGCGCCCGGTTGGGCCCGATCCCCGCCCGCGGCGTTGTCACCGGTGCCAGTGCCAGTGCCCGTGCCTGCACCTGCGCCCGTGCCTGCACCTGCGCCCGTGCCTGCACCTGTGCCCGTGCCTGCCCCTGCCCCGGCACCTGTGCCTGTGCCTGTGCCTGTGCCTGTGCCTGTGCCTGTGCCTGGGACGGTGCCGGAGGCGGTCCGGTCCGGCGTGGCGTCCGCGCCGGTCGTGCTCGTCGGGTCGACTGGACGGGCCGTGTCGGGCAGTGCGGTCGGTTCCGCCGCCGTGTCGACGGCCGTGGGATCGACCGTCGCCGGGCTCGCGTCGTCGCGCTTGCGGTCGGGGGAGGGGTTGTTCGGGTAGAACCGGTCGTGCAGGGCCGTGCCGGCCGATCCGGCGCCCGAGTCGAGCGTGCCGCTGATGGCGCCCGAGGTGGCCGCGGCGGCGCTGACGCTGAACCCCTGGCCGTTGGCAGTGGAGACGGTACCCCCGGCGATCACCTCGATGGCGACCGAGGCGGCGACCTCGGTGACGAACTCCCCGGTGTGCTGGCGCACCTGCTGCGGGCGGGTGGGCGGGGCGGTGCCGGCCCGCACCGGGACGTCGCGCCCGACGGGAACCGGCACGGGTGGCGGCGGCGGGACCGGACCGGGAGCGGGGGTGGGACGCGGGGGAGGCGGCGCGGGGACCGGCTTCGGGGTGGGGTGCGGGGTCGGGACCGGTGGGGTCGGGACGTCGGTGAGTTGCCGGGGCCGGACGGGAACCCGGTTCAGGAGCGCGCCGATGTTGCCGAAGGCGGGGCCGAGCACGGCGACGACGAGACCGGCGATGGTCCCGTCCCGGACCGCCTGCCAGAACTGCGCCTGGTCGAACGTCCGGCGTGTGCCGAGCCGCATCTGGATCCGCTGGATGATGGCGTCCATCAGCGCCTCGGTCAGCGCCTCCGTGGCGACGGCGCCCAGCGCCGCCAGCATCAGGCGGCTGAACAGCAGCCTGATGACGAAGCGGAAGATGGCGATGCGGGCGGCGAGCCAGGCCATCGCCATCCCGGGATTGATGAAGGCCGCCGCGAAGGCCCAGACGAACTCGATGAACATCTGGACCGTCGACCCGAGGATCATGAACTTCTGGTACTGGGTCCGCATCGCGGCGTTCTCGGTGGTGGCGCTGGCGTTGTGCAGGTGCGCCGCCGTGTTGCTCACATAGCCGGGCGTGCGGACGTAGTCCTGCATGCTGGCCACGAAGGCCCGTTGCGTCTCGCCCCCCACGCCCTCCTGGACCCGGCGTACGGCGCCGGCCAGCTTCGGCTCGGCCGCCTCGACGAGATCGGCCGCCGTCTTCAGCTCCCGGGCCAGCCGGCGCATCTTCTCCGCGCTGGCGCCGGGGAACTTCTGGTCGGTCAGCCAGTAGAGGAAGTTGGCGAGCCGGTCCGGGATCTCAATCTCCACGGCCGGCCCCTCCGTCGATCGGGGCCGGCGTCGAGGTGACGCCGGCCGTCATGGACGCGTTCCGCCGAAGGAGGCGACGTCCGTGTTCAGTTCCTCGACCGCGCCGAGCAACTGGTTGAGCGCGGTCACCTGGTCGGCGTCGCCCGCGGACAGGTCCCGCAGCCCGTACAACAGCATGCGGATCTGCTCGACCTGGGCGGCCAGGCCCTCGTTGAGGATCTGGTCGGATGCGTCGCGGATCGTGGTCGCGACCGGCAGGCAGTCGTCGACCGCGGCGTTGAGCGTGTCGATGACGTTCTGCATGTGCCTGACGAACGGCGCGAACGACTCACTGCGCAGCAGTTCGGTGTCGGCGTGCAGCGGCGGGGTCGGCATGCGTCAGCCCCGCTCCGCGTCCGGCACGCCGGGCAGGTCGGGGACCTGCCGCATCGCCTGGCTGATCATCTCGTCGATGTCGGCGGTCCCGTTGATCATGTCCATGATCGGCAGGGACTGGGGGAGGACCGCCGAGAACATCGACGCGACCTCGGCGACCGCCTGCCGGCGTGCCTCCGCGATGGTCTCCACCAGCAGCTCGCTCAACTCCCGCGGGGGCATCGAGCGGTACCCGCGCGAGTGGAACGTGATGTCGACGACCTCGCCCTGGGCGTCGACGACGACGGACAGCGCCCGGTTCCGGGACCGGACCGTGATCCTCCTGTCCGCCATGTCGTGCTGCACCCGGGTGATGGCCTGCTGGCTCTGCTCCAGCTCGGTGTAGGCCCGATCGATCTCGTCATGCCAGGAACCGGACATGCTGTTTCGCCTTTCCTCTCGACTAGCGGTTTCCGCGCCCGCGTGACGGCTCGTGGCCCGGCTGCGGCGTGCGGGGCGGTGCGGGCGTGCGGGTGGGCCGGCTGGCCGGCTCGGGTTCGAGCTCCTCCCGCCCGATGACGGCGACGGTGACGTCCGGATCGGTGCCCCAGACCTCTTCCTCCTCGGCCAGCCAGGTGCTGCGCTCGCGCTCCTTCTCGTTCTGGTTGCCGCCGCCCCCGCCGCCCATGGGCGGCATGAACGGCATGCCGCCCATGGCGCCCATGCCGGCGCCGGCCGCGCCGGTCGAGCCGTCCGCGCCCGGCGTGGCGTACGCGGCGGCGCCGGGCAGCGCGGCGAGGTTCTCGCCGCCGGAGGCCACCGAGCCGGCGCCCAGCGTCCCCGGTGGCAGGCTGCCCAGCCCGGCCGCGGCGTAGCCCGCCGGAGGCGTCCCCAGGGGACCGAGGGCGAAGCCGCTCGGCTGCCCCGGTGTCCGGATGCCGCTGGAGCCGAGGTCGCCCAGTTCCGAGCCGCTCGACCCGAGGTCGCCGGGATCGACAGTGGCCGGGGTGCCTCCGGAGAGCCCACCTCCGACGGTGTCGTCGTCGAAGCCGGAGCCCGAGGCGCCGGCGCCGCTGCCGGAGCCACCGCCGACGCTGCCGACGCTGCCGCCGGCGCCCAGTCGGCCCGGCAGCCCGCCGCCGCCCGCCATGCCGCCGCCGACCAGGGCCGGACCGCCCGTGCCACCGCCGGTCTCCCCGCCGGACGCGCCGACCCCACCGGCGCCGTCGAGGCCACCGCCGGGACCGCCCGCGCCGTCGAAGCCGCCGGAGCCGCCGCCGGCGCTGTCGAAACCACCGGACCCGCCGTCGAAGCCGCCGCCGGCGCCACCGAACTCGCCCGCTCCGCCGGGACCGCCCGCGCCGCTGATGCCGCCCGAGTCACCACCGAACTGCGTACCGCTGCCGCCGCCCGGCGGGGGGATGGCGGCGTTCGAGACGCCGCCGCCGCTCCCCCCGGGTGGTGGGGTGGCGCCGTCGAAGCCGCCGCTGCCGCCGGGCGGCGGGATCGAGCCGCCGGAGCCCCCGCTCCCGCCGGGTGGTGGGGTGGCGCCGTCGAAGCCCGGTGGCGGGGGCCCGTCGAGGCCGGGCGGCGTGTTGCCGTTGCCGGACCTTGGGTACGGCACGTGCGGCAGGGCGATGACGCCCCGCCCGAACGCCGCGATCAGGTCGTTGTAGCTCTTGATGAGCAGCCGGGTCGCGGTCTGCGAGGCAGTGTCCAGCTCGTCGTAGCGGCTCTGCCACTCCCGCTTCAGGTCGTTGTTCAGGCGTACCCACTCGGACTGTTTGATGACGTCGTAGGTGGCGTTGCCGGCCTTGCCGAGGATCGAACCGAAGTTCAACGTCCAGGTCTCCTGCCGGTCGCCGGTCGCCGCCGACCTGTCGACGTTCGCGTCCGCCGCGTCGACCTGGCGCTCCATCTCCTTGAGCAGCGCGTCGACGAGGGTGTTCGGGTCGTGGTGCTGATACGCCGTGTAGGCGCTCCACGCGTCCTTGAGGCGCTGCCGGAACCGGTCGATCTCGGTCGCGGTCAGGTCGAGCACGTGCGGCCAGCCGGTGTCCACGTAGTGGTTGTAGTTGAGCTCGAACCGGCCGCTGATGTTCTCGGCGAGGCGTTGCATGCCGAGCGCCATGTCGTGCATCGCCCAGGCGAAGACGTCGGCGGCGGAGCCGTCGAACGACCCTCCGGCGTGGACCTCGTCGTACATCGCCCGGAGCCGGGCCTGGCCGGGGCCGGTCAGATAGGTGTGCACGTTGCGGAAGCGGGTGGCGACGTCGCGGAACATCGCCGGGTCGAGGTACTGGTTGGTGTCGATCCCGTCGATGATCGCCCGGCTCGCGTCGATCAGCGTCTTGGCCTGGCGTGCCGGCGAGTTGTCGCCGCCCTCGTAGAAGTAGACCGTGGCGCGGATGAGCTGGAAGTTGGCCATGTCGTTGTAGGCGCGGTACCGGTAGATCGTGATCTTGTTCCAGTCGTTCCCGTTGGGCATCCAGTGCTCCCACGGGCGCTGGTAGTCCTGTTCCGTGGCCGCCGAGGTCTCCCAGAACGACATGTCGAGGCCGAGCCAGGTGGGGGTGCTGACGCGGGACGAGTCGATGTCCTTGTCGGTGCCGAGAACGACCCGCATCGACTCGTCCCAGTCCATCGGCTGTGTCATCTGATCCCCTCAACTTCGACCGGCGGCGTACGTCCGGGTCGTCGGCCCGTACGGCACCGCCGCCCAGCGCGATGGCGTGCTGGGGCGGCGATGCCGGCGGGAGTAGTGGCTACTTGCCGGGCGTCGGCGAGGTGTTCCATGCCGGCGCGTTGGCGAGGAACTCCTGCGCCTGGTGGCCGTTCATGCCCTCGGTGTCGTTCGTGATGGCCATGAAGTTGGTCAGCTGGGCAGCCCGGTTGGTGGCCGTGTCGCGGATCTCCGTGAGCCGGGCGCTCAGGTTCGCGCCGACGCCGGAGACCGCCTTCTGGACCTGGTTGCCGAGCGAGAAGCTGCTGTGCCCGGGCTTGAGGCTGATCCCGGCGATGTCACCTCCCGGCGAGGCGGTGACCTCCTCGGAGATCAGGGTGTTGGAGCTCGCCGCCCGGGTGAGATAGGCGTCGTCGGTGGTGATCGGCATCGCGGCCCCTCCTAGACGTTTCCGCCGAACAGCGCCGCTCCCTGACTGTCCGCGATGTGGTAGTTCTCCCGGATGCTGTCGATGGCGGTGGCGCCGCTTCCGAGCGACGCCTGCATCTTCGCCAGCCCCTGGTGCCAGGTCTGCTGCGCCTGCTGGTACGCCGTGGCGGCGCCGCCGGCGTTGTTGGCGATGAACTGGTTGACGTACCCCTCGAGGGTGGTCAGCGAGTTGTCGATGGCCCGGGTGACACCGCGCAACTCCTCACCGGAGTCCAGCAGGCCGTTCGGGTTCAGGGAATAGGTCGCCATCTGCTCTTCCTCTCGTCAGTTGGTGTACCAGCGGGCGTTCTGGGCGGCCTCGTCCTCGACGTTGGACGAGATGTTCAGGTGCTGGGTCATCGCGGTGCGCAGCATCTCGAGCCCGCGCCGGACGTCGTTCAGGCCGGTCCGCCACTCGGCGAGCGAGTTGCGGTACTGGGTGGCGGCGTCGCCGCTCCAGGGCACCGACGAGCTGACCGCGTCGACCGACTGGTCGGCGGCGTTCACGTCGGCCATGGTGGTTTCGAAGGCGCTGAGCGTCTGGGTGATGGTGGCCTGATCCACCTGGTTCAGCGGTGAGGTCACGGTGTTCCTCCTACATCGGTGGTGGTGGACGGGGTGCCGGCCGGGCCGGCGGATCCTCGGGGTGTCACCTCCTCGCCGCCGCCGAGTCCAGGACCGGCCCGGTCGGCAGCAGGGACAGCAGGTTGGCCGGCACGACCCGGGCCGCCTCGACGGTGAAGCCGAGCGCCCGGACCACGTCGGCGCCGGCGACCGGGAACTTCACCCCGGCGTCGGTGACCAGGAAGTAGCTCGTCCCGTTCAGTTGCCCGGCGCGGCCCTGCCGGACCAGCCCACCCACCCCCGGCGCCACCGACACCGAGGTGGCGGTCTGCTCGGTCCGGTTCACCCCCGGCGTGTCCCCGGAGGCGGTGACCGTCGGGACCGCCCGCGCGGTCACCCGGGCCGGCCGGTCCGTCGTGGACCACTGCACGCACCAGGTGTCGCCGGCCGCCGGGCTCGCCTGGACCGGCGGTCGCGGCGGGAGGCCGGCCGGCAGCGCCGGCTGCTTCGACACCGGTAGCTGGCCGAGTGCCCCGGCGCTGAGGTCCACCGGACGTACCGTCGAACCCGGGTACGCCGCGGCGGTCGCCGGGTCGCCGAGCACCAGCGCGAGCGCGGTCTCGGCGAGCGGGCTCAGCCCGTCGCGCAGCAGCAGGAAGTAGCGGTCGGCGGTGCCGACGACGCGGGCCACGAAGACCTGACCGATCCGGGTGGGTCGCCCGTCGACGACCGGTCCGACGGCGCCCCGCCCGGCGACCGGCACCGGGGCGACGTCCGGGCCGGGGGGAAGCTGGTTGAGCCAGTTCGCCGTGACCACCGGGGCCGCGGGGTAGCCGAGCACCCGCGGGATCCATGGCCGGGTCAGCGTGAAGCGCTGCCCGTCCCAGATCAGGAACAGCTGCCCGCCCGGCGAGGTCACCACGAAGCCGCCGTCCGCACCGAGCGGGGTTCCGCCGGCGCCCGGGGCGAGGGTCAGCAGCGTGCCGGCGCGCGCCGTACCGGTCCGGTCCGTCCCGCCCAGGGCGCAGACACTCCACTGCGCCCCGGCCAGCGCCGCCGGCGCGGGCGGTGAGTCCGGCGCGCCGACGATGCCGATCGGCGTGCCCCGGGGTACGGAGGTCAGCGACGCCGCGGAGACGGTCACCAGGGCGGGCCGCCGGCCGAAGATCAGGGCCGCCGACGTGTAGTTGTGCACCGGCCGGAGCCGGCCGTCGACGAGCACGAACCGGCCGCCCGACTCCTTCTCGACGATCAGCGTGCCTGGCTCCCGCCAGCGGGTGGCGCCACCCGGCTTGAGCAGGCCGTAGACCACGGCCCCGGCGACCACGAGGCAACCGACCAACAGCCCGGCGATCATCCCGGTGAGCAACCGCCGGTGCGGGTTCTCCAGCGCCTCCGGCTCGGCCATCACCAGGGCGGCGGTGAGCCGGCCGGTCATGTACGACTGGGCCTGCACCTGGTCCCGTCTCGACTGCACCGCGCTCAGCCCCCGATCCCACGGGCGAACCGGTACACGTCGAGCACGGCGAGGAGGACCGGCAGGACGGCCGTGGCGGCCAGCGTCTGGAGCAGGTCCCCGAGCCGACCCCAGTACGGGGTGAGCCGGCGATCGGGCATGGTCCGCGCGATGAGCAGCAGCAGGGCGGAACCGAGCGACACGGCGAGCACCGGGGCGGTGACCCGCGCCAACGGGCCGCTGGATGCCACCGCGCCGAGGGCGAGGGTGACCGCGCCGACCGCGGCGGGCGCGAGCTGGGCCAGCCGGTGCCACGCGCTCGTCATCGTCCGGGCGGCCAGGCAGCGGACCAGCGCGACCAGGCCGACCAGGGTGGCCGGCGCCCAGCCCGGGGCGATGCCGACCACGACCACGGCCACCGCCGTCGGGGCGGCGATCCCGGCGTACAGCGCGGTCATCGCCCGGTCCGCGACGGCGGCCTGGGGCAGCAGCGTGCCGCTCGGAATCGGGTCGAGGTCCTCCTGGAGATGCTCCGGCTGCGTGGGCAGCGGCGCCATCCGCAGGCCGGCGAGCCGGAAGGCGACCAGCGGCACCACCATCGTGGCCAGGGTGGCCGCCACCAGCATCGCACCGGCCGCCTGCACCGCGGTCAGGCCGGCGAACGCGGTGAGCGCGGTCGCCCCCGCGGCGAGCAGGCCGGCCACCAGCACGGCCAGCAGTGCCGGCCGGGCGTGCGCCGTCGTCGTCGCGGCGATCCCGGCGACGGCCAGGACGGCCACCGAGGCGGCGAACAGGCCCGGTCCGTCCGGCCGCAGACCGACCACCCCGACCCGCGGGTCGACCGCGAGCAGGCCGGCCAGGCCGGCGTACCCGGCGGCGGCACCGGTGAAGGCGCTGCCGAACGGCCGGTCCCCGACGGCGAACGTGGCCACCAGCGCGCCGACCAGGCAGGCGGCGGCGAGCACGCCGGCCGCGCCCGCCCGGTGGCCGGCGTGGCCGGGCAGCGCGAGCGCCGCGACGCCGGTGGCCGCCAGCAGCACGGTCGCCGCCAGGGCGGCCCACCGGCTCAGCTCCGGCCGCCACCGGCCGGGCCGCTGCTTCATCCCGGTGGCGACGCCGTCGACCATGTCGTCGAAGTCGGCCGGCGGGATCTGCTCGGACCGGGGACGCAGGTGGACCAGGTCGCCGTCGTGCAGGCCCAGCATGGCGACGGTGGAACCCTGGTCGAACGGCGCGGCGCCGAGGCGTTGCAGCACCCAGCCGCCGTGCAGCAGGCCGGTCTCGACCAGGTTCTCGCCCAGGTGCTCGACAAGCACCGGCAGCAGGTCCGACACCACCACGTGCGTCGGTACGGCCACCTCCACCTGGCGGGTGGGCCCGCAGACGGTGAGGCGGCACATCTCACCGGTGGCCGAGACAGTCATGGCCGAATCAACGGATGGGTGCCGGCCGAGTTCATCCGGCGGCGGAAAAATCTGCTCCCGCTGACCCTCCGCCCTCGGATCGTGCGTTGTAGTGCGTGCCGGCGACCCCGTACCGCCGGCATCGGAGGTGAACGGTGAGCACCGTCGTGTTCCGGCGCCCGGCCCGGCGGACCGGGCCGGAGACGCCCGCGGGCGAGATCAGCCTTCAGGAACCGCCGGTGCTGCCCGAGGTCACACCCGGCGGGCTGCGCAGCGTCATGACGATCCTGCCGATGATGCTGATGTCCGGCGTGATGGCGATGATGTTCCTCGGCGGTGGCCGCGGAGTGCTCACCTGGGTGATGGCCGGCATGATGGGCGTCGCCATGGTCGGCATGCTGGTCGGCCAGCTGGCGATGAGCGCCGGGGAGCGCAAGCACCGGATGAGCGGCGACCGCCGCGACTACCTGCGCTACCTGTCGCAGCAGCGCAGGCGCGTCCGCAGGTCCATCGACCAGCAGCGGGAGGCGTCCGACTGGCGGCACCCCGACCCGTCCGCCCTCTGGTCGGTGGCGCTCACCACGCGGCGGTGGGAACGGCGCCCCAGCCACCCGGACTTCCTGGAGGTCCGGGTGGGCACCGGCCGGCAGCGCCTGGCGACCCGGATGGCGCCGCTGCAGACCAAGCCGATCGAGGACCTGGAACCGCTGGCGGCGAAGTCGCTGCGGCGGTTCATCAACGCCTACAACACGGTCGCCGACCTGCCGGTGGCCTTGTTCCTGCCCGGCTTCCACCAGATCCGGATCACCGGCGACCCCGAGCGGTGCCGGGCGGTGGCGCGGGCGCTGGTCGCGCAGGTCGCCACGTTCCACGCGCCCGAGGAGGTCATGATCGCGGTGTGCGTGTCCGACGACGCCACCGAGGCATGGGAGTGGGCGAAGTGGCTGCCGCACCTGCAACACCCCACCGAACAGGACGCGGCGGGTCCGGCCCGGCTGGCGGCTGCCAGCACGGACGCCGTGGAGCGGCTGCTGGGGGAGGACTTCCTGGCCCGGCCCCGGTGGGAGGCGGGCGCCACACCGAGCCGGGACGAGCCGTTCGTGCTGATGGTTTGCGACGGCGGGCGGATCCCCGCCGGCTCCCGCCTGCTGTCCGGTG
Source organism: Micromonospora sp. AKA38 (assembly GCF_027925725.1). Taxonomy (NCBI): domain Bacteria; kingdom Bacillati; phylum Actinomycetota; class Actinomycetes; order Micromonosporales; family Micromonosporaceae; genus Micromonospora; species Micromonospora sp. AKA38. The sequence continues at coordinate 276,038 of NZ_BNEI01000004.1, forward strand.
GTTACCGCAACGCGGTGCTGATCGACCTGGGTACCCCACCGACCACGGTGCCCCGCGGCCTGCTCTGGGCCGACCTCACCGACTCCGGGCTGGAACAGGTCAAGCACGACCAGGTCGGCCGGGAGGTCCGGTCCAACCTGGCCCGGCCGGACGAACTGGCCCCGGCCGAGGCCCGCAGCCTGGCCCGGATCCTCTCGCCGTACCGGCTGAGCATCACCACCGAGCCGGCCGCCGAGGCGCTGACCACCGACTTCGACATCGGTACGCTGCTGGGCGTCGCCGACCTGAGCCACCTGGACCTGACGCATGCCTGGGCCGCCCGCCCGCCCGCCCGCCGGCTGCGGATCCCGATCGGCATCGACGCCGAGGGCGCGCCCGTCGAGCTGGACATCAAGGAGTCGGCCCTGGACGGCATGGGCCCGCACGGGATGCTCATCGGCGCCACCGGCTCCGGCAAGAGCGAGCTGCTGCGCACCATCGTGCTGGGGCTGGCGATGACCCACTCGTCGGAGATCCTCAACTTCGTGCTCGTCGACTTCAAGGGCGGCGCCACCTTCCTCGGCCTGGACCGGCTTCCGCACACCTCCGCCGTGATCACCAACCTCGCCGACGAGGCCGCGCTGGTCGGCCGGATGCGCGAGGCGCTGCACGGCGAGCTGATCCGCCGCCAGGAGCTGCTGCGGCAGGCCGGCGGGTTCACCTCGGTGCTGGAGTACGAGCGGGCCCGGGCCCAGGGGCAGCCGCTGGACGCGCTGCCGACCCTGTTCGTGGTGGTGGACGAGTTCAGCGAGCTGCTGGCCACGCACCGGGACTTCATCGACACCTTCGTGATGATCGGTCGGCTCGGCCGGTCGCTCGCGGTGCACCTGCTGCTGGCCAGCCAGCGTCTGGACGACGGCCGGATCGCCGCGCTGGAGACACACCTGTCGTACCGCATCGGGCTGCGCACCTTCTCCGCCATCGAGTCCCGCACCGCCATCGGCGTACCCGACGCGCACGAGCTGCCGACCCAGCCGGGGAACGGCTTCCTGCGGGCCGACGTGTCGTCGCTGCTCCGGTTCAAGGCGGCCTACGTGTCCGGGGCGCACCGGCCCAAGCACAAGCGGCTCGACCTCGCGGTGGTGCAGCGGCAGGTGGTGGCGTACCGGCTCGGGTACATCCCCGTCGCGGCGACCGAGCCGCCGGAGCAACCGGCGGCGGCCGGACCGGCCGACCCGCCCGACGAGCGCGGCCCGAGCGTGCTCGACGTGGTCGTGGACCAGTTGGTCGACCAGGGCCCACCGGCGCACCAGGTCTGGCTGCCGCCGTTGCAGCAACCACCGACCCTGGACCAGCTCCTGCCGGCGCTGGCGCCCGACCCGGAGGCCGGGTTGCGGGCGGTGGGCTGGCCGGGCAACAGCCTGCTGGTGGTGCCGGTGGGCTTCGTGGACAGGCCGTTCGACCAGGCCCGCGAGTTGCTCGTCGTGGACCTGTCCGGCACCGGCGGCCACCTGGGCATCGCCGGCGGCGCGCAGAGCGGGAAGTCCACCCTGCTGCGCACGCTGATCTGCGCGCTGGCGCTCACCCACAGCCCCCGCGAGGTGCAGTTCTACTGCCTCGACTTCGGCGGCGGCACGCTCGGCACGCTCGCCGACCTGCCGCACGTCGGCAGCGTCGCCAGCCGGCTCGACGCCGACCGGGTCACCCGCACCATCGCCGAGGTGAGCGCGCTGATCGCGGAGCGGGAACGGCGGTTCGCCGCCGAGGGCGTGGACAGCATGGCCGCCTACCGGGCCCGGCGGGCGGCCGGCCTGGACGACGACCCGTACGGCGACGTGTTCCTCGTGGTCGACGGCTGGTTCACGCTGCGTCAGGAGTTCGAGGCGGCGGACGCGGCGGTGCGGCAGATCGTCGCCCGGGGCCTCAACTTCGGCGTCCACCTGCTGCTCACCGCGTCCCGGTGGTCGGAGGTGCACCACGGCATGCGGGACCTGATCGGCAACCGGCTGGAGTTACGCCTCGGCGACCCGGTCGACTCGGCGATCGACCTGCGGGCGGCGGCCACCGTCCCGCACGTGCCCGGGCGCGGGTTGACCGCGCAGAAGGCGCACTTCCTGGCCGCCCTGCCCCGGATCGACGGCGTCGCCGACCCGGCCGGCGTGGCCGACGGCACCCGGGCGCTCGCCGCGGCGGCCCGGGACTTCTGGGACGGCCCGGACGCGCCGCGGGTACGCACCCTGCCGGCGGTGCTGCCGGCGACCGAGCTGCCGGCGGCCGACGGCGACCTCCGGTTGCCGATCGGCATCGACGAGGAGCGGCTGCGGCCGGTGTGGCACGACTTCGAGGAGTTGCCGCACCTCACCGTCCTCGGCGACGCGCAGAGCGGCAAGAGCAACCTGCTGCGGTACGTGGCGGACGCGCTGGTCCGCCGTTACCCGCCACGGGAGGTGCGGATCATGGCGGTGGACTTCCGGCGGGCGCTGTTCGACCGGATCCCCGAGGCGTACCGGCTCGGCTACTCGGTGTCCGTCGACTCCACGAAGGCCACGGTGGCCGAGGCGATCGAGGGCCTGAAGCACCGGATGCCGGGCACCGACGTCTCGCCGGAGCAACTGCGGGCCCGGGACTGGTGGTCGGGTCCCCGGCTGTACCTGCTCGTCGACGACTACGACATGATGGGCGGGCACGAGAGTCCGCTGCTGCGGCTGGTCCCGTACCTGGCGCAGGGCACCGACATCGGGTTCCACATGGTGTTGACCCGGGCGGCCGCGGGCGCGATGCGGATGTCCATGGATCCCCTGGTCCGCCGGCTACAGGAGACGAACAGCCCGGACGTGGTGCTGTCCTGCCCGCCGGGTGAGGGCCCGTTGCTGGGCAACACCAAGCCGAGGATCCTGCCGCCGGGTCGCGCGCTGCTCTGCACCCGCCGGGGGGCGAGGGTCATCCAGACGCCGTACCTGGACCCCGGGACGCCGGCCGGCGGTGTCCCCGCCGGATCCGGACCCCGGCGCCGATCAGCAGCGCCACCGTCGTGATCGCGGCGGCGAGCAGCCCGGAGCGGGCGACCGCCGGATCGGCCGGCGGGGCGGTGGCGACCGGGACGGGGCCCGCGTCGAGCCGGACCGGTCGGGTCGCCGCGCCGGGATCGAGCGCCGTCATAGCGGCGTACGGGTCGACCGTGCCGGCCGGCGCGTAGGGCGTCCGCTCGGCCGTGCTGACCAGCCGGTCCCGGACCTGAGCGGCGGTCAGCTCCGGGTGGTACCCGCGGACCAGCACGGCGGCGCCGGCGACGTGCGCGGCGGCCACCGCCGTCCCGCCGACCGTGTAGTGGCCCGCGCCGGTCGGGCCGGGCACGACCGCGTCCTTCGCCGGGGCCAGCACGTCCAGGCCGCTCGCCGGCGGCGCCAGCACGGTGCCCCGGCCGTTCGCGTCGACCCCACCGACCGCCAGGACCTGCGGGTACGCGGCGGGGTACCACACCGGCGGCGGTTGTCCCGTGGTGGACGCCGGCCCGTCGTCGACCGGCGCGACGACGAGGACGTCGCGCCCGGCGGCCCGGGTCACGGCAGCGCGCAACGCCGGGGTGTCGGCCACCTGGCCGGTGCCGACCAGCACCACGTCCGCGCCCGCGTCCACCGCGGCGTCGATGCCGTCGGCGATGGACGCCGGCGTCGTACGGCGCTGCGGGCCGATGATCCGGAACGGCAGCACGGTGGCCTCGGGGGCCATCCCCACCACGCCCGTGCCGGAGGTGGGCCGGGCGGCCACGATCGCCGCCAACGCCGTACCCCGACCCAGGCAGTCCGACCGGGCGGGGCCGCCGGAGACCACGTCCCGGCCGGGCGCGACGGCGGCGCGCAGGCCGGCGGCGGCGCCGCTGACGCCGGAGTCCAGGACCGCCACCCGGACGCCCCGGCCCTGGCTGAGTGAGCGGGTCAGGTACGGCGCCATCCGGGCGACCGGCCACGGGGTGCGCTCGCCGTACCGGACCGGGGACGGGCCGACGCAGCCGGTCAGCGCGGCGGGCAGGGCGGGCGGGTCCTCGTCGGCGACCGCCGGGGTGACCGCGGTGGCCAGGTGCAGGCCGGCGATCAGCGCCACGGCGGCGCACGACGCGGCGGCACGGGCCACCGGTCGGGACGAGCGGGGCATCGGCGCTCCCTACTGGTTCAGATACGTGCGCAACGCCTGCTTGGCGTAGTGGGCCCGCGACTTGACCGTCCCGACCGGGACGCCGAGCCGCTCCGCGACCTCGCTCGGGGTGCGGCCGTGGAAGTAGAGCTCGATCAGCACACCGCGCTGGTCCGGCCGCAACCGCAGCAGCGCCTCGCGGACCGCCCGTGCCGACACCACGTCGGCGATGGTGTCCTCGGACACCGACAGCTTGGTGAGATCGTCCATCACCACCTCGGACGGCCGGGACCGGCGCGACCTCAGCATGTCCACGACCAGGCGCCGGGCCACCGTGTACAGCCACGGCCGGAACGTGTCGATGTCGGTGTCACCGTTGCGGGACAGGTGACGCCAGGCGCGGACGAACGTCTCCTGCAACAGATCCTCGGCCAGCTTGCGGTCGCCCAGGGTGAGTTTGACCAGATAGTTCAGCAACTGCTTGCTGTGCAGCTCGTGCAGCCGGGTGAGCTGGGCGTCGGCCCGGCTCGTGGGGGTGGCCGCCGCATCCGCCGGCGTGGCCTGCCGCGCCTCGCCCGACCGCCCCCGTGGCGGGTTCCAGGCGGGATGATCGGCCATCGCGGTCATCGGACCCTCCATTGTCGTCACTGTCATGACGCTCCCGTGATCCGGCCGGCGAGACATCGTTGAGCCCAGTGATTTCTTGCACGCGTGTGAACGTTTCGAACCGGTGCGACGAAGTAGCGGTGACGGACCACTGCCCGACCGTTTCCGAAGGAGGCGTCCTGTGACGGTCGCCGCGTACCACCACCTGCTCCTCCGGGTCGCCGGCTGGGTGCCCGACGCGTTGGTCAGCGTTGCCCGCGACAGCCTCGTCCGGGGGGTGACCGGCGACGTCGCCGCGATGGTCGGATACGCGGCCACGATCGGACGGTTCCCCCTCGTCGACCGGGACGCCGAGCGGATCGGGGCCGCCCTCGGCGAGGTCCCGCCGGTGCTGCGCGCCGGTGACCGGCCCGTCCTCCCGCCGGTCGTGTTCACCCGTACCCCGCCGGCCGGTCCGCTCCCCGACGGCGAGCCGGTCCCGCCGGCCGGCGCGGCGGACCCGGCACCGATGGACGGCGTGGCCGACGACCTCGATCAGATCGACCGGGCCTGCGTCGACGCGGTCGAGCTGGAGTCGGAGGGGACGGCGAGCGCGGTGTGGCGGGTCTGGCGGTCGCCGGACCGGCTGACGGCGTGGCCACCGCCGAGACGGGTGTACCTCGTCCGGGCCGCCGCCGACGGGGAACTGCTCGCCCTGGTCGCGGCCCGCCTGCAAGAGGTGCTGGAGCACGCGGGCGAGACGGACCCGCAGGTCGAGCTCTTCGCCGAGCCGGACGACCTGCCGCCGTACCAGCGGGCCGCCCTCGCCGTCGCGGCGCTGATCTGGGCCGCCGACGGCACCGGGGCGACCCCTGCCGCGCGGGTCCGGCCCCGGGTGGCACGACTGCTCGATCCGGGCGTACAGCCGGGCGTCGCGTCCGGCCGGGAGGATCTCGACGCCGCCGAGCGAGACCGGATTCTGGCTTTCCTGACCGGAGGCGTGCCGGTCCTGGCCAGCACAGCCCTGATGGACGACGTCGTCGGCGGCGGGCCGGCCGTGGTGCCCATGACCTGCCGGTCCGACGGCGCGTGGGTGTGGTCGGACGGCGTGGCCTACTACCTGCGCACCCACGGGTTGGCGCCGGAGGAGGACTTCCTGCGGCACATCCGCTCGGCCGGCTACCGGGCGGGGGCACCGGACACCATCGCCGCCCAGTTCGCGGTGCGGGCGCTGGCCGACGCGGGAACGGCGGGTCCGTGGTGAGGTCCGGGGACGGCCGGTGAGCGCCGCGGTCGCCGTCGAGGCGCTCGGCGCCGCGCTGTTGCTGCGGGGCGGAACCGGGCCGGTGGGCGCGCTACGGGCGGTGACCACCGCCCTCCAGCGGGCCCACCCGGAGACGGTGCTGGTGACCGCGCCGGCGGTGACCGGTCGAGACGGGCTCTTCGCACTCGTCGCCGAGGCCCTGGCGGGCGCACCGCCGTCCGAGAACCGCCTGCGGCTCGTCCTGCTCGGTCGAGGGCCGGACGCGGCGGCCCGCCGCGACGGCGCCCGTCTGGTCGCCCGCCGGCTCGGCCGGCCGGTCACGGTCTCGCTCGGCCCGGTCACGGTCGCGCTGGACGGCACCTGCGTGTCGGTGGCCGAGCCCGACGGTCGCCGCCCGGATCTGCCCGACACCGGGGCCGGATGGTACGCCGTCGGCGGTGCCGGACCGGCCGAGGAACGGGAGGAACCGCCCTGGTCACCCGCGCCGCCGTGGTCGACGCTGCCCGCGCCGCAGCGGTGGGCCGGGCCGGACCTGGTGGCCCGCCCGGTGCCCGCCGGGCTGTGGCTGGTTCCGCCGGACGTCCGGCCCGGCGGGACGGTCGGCGGCCTGCCCCGGGAGCCGGACGCCGCCACCATCTTCGTCGGCGGGTGCGGCGCGCCGGTGCCCGTGGCGGAACTGTGCCGGGCGGTGGCCGCGCTGCGGCCCGATCCGGTGTCCCGGCTGGTGCTGCTGCCCGGCGCGGTGCCGGCCGGCACACCCCCGGCACGGCTGCGTCACCTGCCGGTGCGGCTGCGCTCGGCGGTGCCCGCACTGACCCCGACCGGCCGGCGGCTGGTGCCGGTGGCCTCCGACGGCACGGTGGTCGCGGCGGTCGGGGAGTTCCCGTCGGCTGACGGCCCCGACCCGGTCGGCGGCGTGCCGCCGGACGCCGCCGAACCGGGGCGGCCCGCGGGCGCCGCCGGTCCGCCACCGCACAGTGGTTCCTGGACCCCACCCGGCCCGGATCCGGCCGGCCCGGCACCGCGCACCGGTCCATACACCACCGGCCGCCGGCCGGTCACCGGCCATGCCACCGCCGCGGGATGGTCGTTCCTGGACGGCGCCGACGACCTCGGCGTCACGTCCGCCGCCGCCGGGACGGTGGTCGAGGTCGCCACCGACCACGACGGCTTCGTCGTCGGTGACCGGGTGATCGACGCGACCGACTTCGCCGACCTGCTCACCGCGGTCCTGGGACCCGGCGTGGGACCGCTGGTCCTGGCCGGGCCGGACGATGGCCGCCCCACCTCGCTCGCCGCGGACCTGGCCGCCGCCCGGGACGCCACGGTTCTCACCTCGGCCGGCCCGGTGGCGCTCACCGCGACCGGGGTGCTGCTGGCTTCGGCCGGGTTCCGCGCCCACCGGCCCGCTGCGCCGTCGCGCCCGGTCGGCTCGGTCCTGCCGGCCTCCGGTGCCGGGCTGGACGACCTGGCCGCCCGGTCGACGCCGTACCCGCCACCCGCGTCCGGGCCCGCCGCCGCTGACGCGGAGGGCACGCGGATGGACCCGGCCTCCGGGCTGCTCGCCGCGCTGGGCCCGGCCTTTCCCCGGTACGCCGCCGAACTGGCCGACGCGCACCACAGAGCCGCGGTGACCCCGGGCGAGGAACCGCGCCCGGAGCTGGTGGCGTTGTGGGTCTACGGCACGCACGACCGGGCCGACGTCAACGCCTACCTGCGGGAAGCGCCGGCATCCGGATCGGAGCCGGTGGACGGCGACCGGGCGTCACGCGCGGCGGCCGTCGCGAATGGCGTGGTGGCGGCGCTGCCGCTGCTGCCTGTGGTGTTCGGTCCGGTCTTCGCCGCCACCGGCGTGCCGGCGGTCGGCACGCCCGGCCAGCACCTCACCGAACCCGGATTCGTCGACGCGCGACTGGTCCCGGGCGGCCACCTTGCCGCGTCGGTCGAGTACGTCATCTGGTCGATGACCGCCCGCCGCCTGGACGGCGTCTTCGTCGCCGGGGCGCCGGTCGCGGTGTTTCCCCCGGGCAGCCGCTTCGAGGTACTCGCCGTCGACCCGGTCGGCGAGCGGTTCCGGGTGTACCTCGCGGATCTCGGCGCCGGTCGGCCGGCCGATCCGGACGAGTTGCTCGCCCGACTGCGTCGGGATGTGCCCGACGCGCCGGACGGGGACGCCCCGCTGATCGCGCCGATCGGCTTCGCCGACGCCGGCCGACCGTTCGCCGGGCTCGGGTGACGCCCGGGCTGACGGCCGGCCGGCGCGCGTCGGTGCGGCGGCCCCGCGCGCCGGTCAGGAGACCGGGGCGAGCAGCCAGGTCTGGTTGGCGTTGGGGGCGGCCGGGTCGGCGTTCCACTGCTGGACCGCGACCCCGTCGGCGGTGCCACCGTCCCGGACGTCGAGCAGGAATCCGCTCGTCATGTTGCGGATCGAGTACCGTCCGGAGCCGACGCTCCGGAAGCACCAGGACTGGTTGGCGCTCGCCTGGTACCACGTCCACTGCTGCATCTGCGTTCCGTTGGTCGAGGTGCCGTCGGTGTTGTCGAGCGACTTGCCGGACCGGACGTTGATCAGCTGGTAGCAGCCGGATGGGCCCGCCACCATACGCCAGTGCTGCGCCGAGCCGGCCGCGTCGCCGCTCTGCGTGATGCGCGCCCCGTCGGCGCCCGAACCCTGGCTGACCCCGGCGGACTTGCCGGTCGCGAGGCTGACCAGGCGCACGGTGATCCCGGCCCGCGGTGCGATGTGGTCGGGGCGCGTGACCCGCCGGACCGCCGACGGCTGCGGAGAACGGGGTGCGGGCGGGCGTCGCGCCGCCGGGGACCGCGACGCGGCGGGCGAGGGCGGGCCCGCGACCGGCGCGGGATCGCTCGACGCCGGAGCCGACGGCGGCTCCGGGGGACTCGGTGATTCGGTGGGTTCCGTGGGCAGCTCGGTGAAGCCCGGCTCGGGCACCGCGGAGGGTTCCGGCATCTCCGAGCCGGACGGCGGCGACGCGGTGGGCCGCGACCCGTCGCCGCCGGCGGTCACCCAGATCGCCGCCGCGAGCAGGAGTACGCCGGCCGCCACGATGACCTTGACCGGCACCGCCGGCCGACGCGGCCGGTCCGGAACGGGGGTGACGTCCGGGTCGGCGGTGACGTCCGGGTCGGCCGGTTCGTCGGTGTTCCCGCCGGTCTCCGCCGCCTCGGCCTCGGCGACGGTCCACACGAGACGCGGCTCGTCCTGATCGGCGTCACCGGCGGCGCGTTCCCAGTCCTGCGCCTGGTCCCACTCGTCCTCATGAGGATCTCGGTTCACGGTCGTGTCTTCCCTCTCCACCGTGTCGATCCGGCGGGGCGGTCGGTTCCGCCCGTCCGAAACGACGATCCCCGGCACTACGTACCGCCGGCCGTCCGGGTTCACCACAGGTGCGGCCGGCGGCCCACCCGCGGCGGGTCGGCGGCCCGCCGGCTGCGGGCGATCGCCGCGCACCGCTGACCGCAGTACCGTCCCGCGCCCGTGCGGCCGCAGGTGACCGGGGAACGCCTGCACTGCGCGCAGAGCAGGGGCACCGCCTCGGTCCGCCGCCGGGTCCGATAGAGCAGCATGCCGCCGCGGATGATCCCGTTGTCGCCGTTGGCCAGCCCGTCGGCCAGGCACGCCTTGCGCACCGGGCAGCCCAGGCAGATGCGCACCGCCAGGCTCCGGTCCGGGCAGTTGTCGGTCCACCAGTTGGCGTCCGAGCCGGCACAGGCGGCCTGCCGCCACCAACCGGACGCCGTCTCCTCGCCCACGTCCCACCTCCTCCGGACCCGGCACAACTCCCGTTCGTCCGCCACCGCAGCCCACCGGCGGTACGACGGCGGAGACTCACCGTTCTCTACGAACAGGCGGGCCCCGGGTTCACCCGGGACCCGCACGAGGTGCCGCCCGTCAGCCCGCGGGGAGCAGCTTCCAGGTCTGGTGCGCGTTCGGCGCGGCCGGGTCGGCGCCCCACTGCTGGATCGTCACCCCGTCGCCGGCGCCGCCGTCGCGCAGGTCCAGCAGCGCTCCGCTGGCGGCGTTGCGGATCGAGTACCAGCCGCCGCCGACGGAGTGGAAGCACCAGGTCTGGTTGATGTTGCCCGGGCCGATCGTCCACTGCTGCATCGGCGTGCCGTCGGCGTGACTGCCGTCGGTGAGGTCCAGCGCCTTGCCGGAGGACCCGTTGGCCAACTGGTAGCAGCCCGACCCGGCCGACACCAGGCGCCACCGCGTGGCCGCGCCGGCCGTGGACCGTTGCACGACCGAGGCCCCGTCCGACGTCGATCCGCCCCGTACCCCGACCGGAAGGCCGCTGGCCCGGCTCATCACCTGGACCATCAGACCGTTGCCGGGCGCGACCGCCGACGGCCCGGCGGTCATGGTGGCCCGTGGCGGGGTGGGCCCGGCGCTGACCGTCGCCGGCGGGGTGGTCGAGGCCGGCCGTGGCGCCGGGGCGGCCGGCGACGCCGGCGCCGCCGACCACCCCGACGTCGGTGGCGCCGCCGGTCCGGCCGGGCCCTTGGCCGGCGGGCTGGTCGGGGCCCGCCGCGCCGTCGGCGTCGGGCTCGCCGTCGCGTCGCCCCACCCCTCGGGCGGCACCGGCTCGACCGGCGCCTCGGTGCCGGTCGACGACTGATCGGCCTCGGACGTCGGTGCCCGGTCGGACAGCCCGGCCACGGTGTTCCAGCTGGCGGCGGCGACCGAGGTGGCCACCGCGACGGCGCCCAACCGGACGAGCCCTGTCCGCCGGCGGCCGGACCGCCGGTGCGACCGGATCGGGCCGCGCCGCGTGAACAACGCGCCGTCGGACGCCCAGCCGTCGTCCTCGTTCGCGGAACGCTTCACGCTCCTACGCCTCCTCCGGATCGACGATTCGCCATCCACAACGTCGGGCGGGGGCCGGTCGTTCGATCGGTACGGCGAACAGTCGGCCTCTTGTGCGGTGACCGGTCGTGGTTATGGTGAGGCGGTGCGGTTCGCCGATCGCGTCACCGTGGGCCGGAGCGCCGAGTTGGTCCGCATCGACGCCGCCCTCGACGACGTCGTGGCGGGGCGGGGCGGCGTCCTCCGCATCGAGGGTGGCCCCGGCCTGGGCAAGTCGCACCTGGTGGGCGAGCTCGATCGGCGGGCGGCCGCGCGCGGCTGCCGGGTGCACATCGGGCACGCCGATCAGCTCATGCAGGTCTTCCCGCTGTGTGTGGCGGCCTACGCGCTGGGCGTGTCCACCTGGTCCGACGACCCGGTACGGGCGCAGATCGCCCGCCTGCTCACCGGGGAGGCCGCCGGGGAGCTGCCGTACGCCGACCCGGTGCTGGCGGCGTCCGAGCGGATGGTGGAGCTGGTCGAGAAGCTCTGCGCGGACCAGGCGCTGGTCCTGGTGCTGGAGGACCTGCACTGGGCGGACGAGGCGAGCATGGCGTTCGCCGAGCGGCTCGGCCGGGAGGTCGACCAGCTTCCCCTGCTGCTCGTGCTGACCGCCCGGCCCGACCGGGACGAGCCGGGCGGCGCCCGCGACCCGCTGGGCCGGGCCGCGACCGTCACGTTGACGCTGTCCGCGCTGAGCGCGGACGACGTGGCGGCGTTCGCCGGGGCCCATCTGACCGGACCGCCCGGGCCACGGCTGTCGGCCCTGCTCGACACGGCGTCCGGCAGCCCGTTCTACCTGCGGGAGATTCTCTGCACGCTGGGTGAGGACGAGCTGACCATGCTCGCCGACGGCTCCGTCGAGCTGTGCGTGGCGGAGCTGGTGCCCCGGACCCTGGCCGGGGCGGTGGGGCGCCACCTGGGCGTGCTGAGCCCGGACTGCCTGCAGACCATGCGGTTGGCCGCGTTCCTGGGAAACGACTTCACCCGGCAGGATCTGCGCCTGGTGCTGGCGCGGGACGCGACGGACGCGCTGGCCGCCGCCTCGGCCGCCGGCGTGGTCGAGCTGGCCGCCGACCGGGTGCGGTTCCGGCACGAGCTGCTGCGGCAGGTCCTGCTCACCCAGACGCCGTCCGCGTTGCACGCCGGCCTGCACGGGCACATCGCCCGGGCGCTCGCCGACGGGGGCCGGGCGGACCGGGCGGTCGCCGGGCACCTCACCGCGGCGGCCGACCCGCTTCCCGGCTGGGCCCTGGGCTGGCTCGCCGAGCGGCCCGAGTCGACGCTCTACGCGGCCCCGGCCGCGTACGCCCGGCTGCTGCGCCGCGCCGTGGACGCCGTACCCGACACCGACGGCCGGCGGCGGGTCCTGGTCCGGCAGCTGATGCTCGTCTCGTTCTGGGTCGGCGACGACGAGACGGTGACCGGGCTCGGCGCGGAGGCGGTCGCCTCGGCCGGTGACCCGGACCTGGCCGCCCGGCTGCGGATCCAGGTGCTGCGCTCGCTGTCCCGGCTGCGCCGCTTCGACGAGGCGGTACGGGTCGTCGCGCCCTCGGTCACCGACCCGGCCGCCGCGCCGGTCTGGCGGGCCCGGGCCGCCGCCTGGTGGGCGAACGCGCAGGCGTTCGCCGGCGCGCCCGAGGCGGCCCGGTCGGTGGGGGAGCAGGCGCTCGCGCTCGCCACCTCGATCGGTGATCCGCTCGGTGTCGCCTACGCGCACAGCGCCCTGGCCGTGGTCGACGGCGGCGATCGGTTGATCGCCCACCTGGACGCGGGTCTCGCCGTGCTCGGCGACGACCCGGAGTCGCTGGACCAGCGGCTGCTGATGGCCGGCAACCGGGCCGCCCGGCTCGGCGCGCTCGGATCGCCGGACGCGGAGGCCGCTTTCGACGAGGTGCTCGTGGCGGCCGAGCGGGTCGGCACGTACCGGACCTCCACGGTGCACGCCCACGCCGCCGGCTTCCTGTTCGGGCGCGGCCGGTGGGACGACGCCCTGATGCACATCGCGCAGATGGACGCGTCGGCGCTGCGCCACCCGGCGTTCGGCTACCTGCACGGGATGCGTGCGGTCATCGCCTACCGGCGTGGGGAGCCGGAGGAGGGCAACCGCCACCTGCGGGCCGCCGGCATCCCCGACCCCGACCCCGACGAGCCGCCGGCCGCCGCCGGCCCGCACCTGGACGAGGCGCTCGCGTTGCGCGCCGAGTCGACCGGCGACCACCGGCAGGCGCTGCTGATCCGGGCACGCTATCTGGACCTGCCGGCGGGGGTCCAGCGCGACGGTCGGTGCGCCGACGCGCTCCCGCTGATCCGCCTGGCCCGGGCCGTCGGCGCCGACGAGATCGCGCGCGCCGCCGGCGCCGCGGTCGAGGCCGCCCGGCCGCCGAGCCGGGACGGGCAGCTCTGCGCCGTCGCCTGCCGGGTGATGCTCGACGGCGACGCGGCCGGCCTGCTCGCGGTCGCCGAACGGTTCCTCGCCGGGGGGTGGCCCCTGCACAGCGCGTTCGCGGCCGAGGAGGCGGCGGTGCTGCTGGCCGGCGCCGGCGACGTCGACGCGGCGCGTCGCCACTATCTGCGGGCGAGCGAGCAGTACGCGCGGGTCGGTGCGGACTGGGACCTCCGCCGGGCCGCGGCGCGGTTCCGTCCGTACGGCATCCGCCGTGGCACCCGGGTGTCGCCGCGGTCGGTCCGGCACGGATGGGAGTCGTTGACCGACACCGAGCTGCGGATCAGCCGGTTGGTCGCCCAGGGACTGTCCAATCCGGACATTGCCCGGGAGATGATGCTGTCCCGCAACACCGTACAGACGCACGTCTCCAACGTGCTCCGCAAGCTCGGCCGGCGCTCCCGCACCGAGCTCGCCCGTGACGTGGCACTCCACGAACCGGCCGTCGCGCCACCGGCCGGCACCGGTGTCAGGTCGACCGCCCGGGCCCGGACCGTCGGCACCTGACCGGCCCGACCTCGCCACCCGGCTCGGCCTGGAATCCGGCCGCCCTGGCGATGTCCAGCCGGGACCGCACGCCGAGCTTGGCCCGGATCCGGGCCAGGTGCGTCTGTACGGTGTTCTGACTGAGATACAGCTCGTCGGCGATGTCCCGGTTGGACATCCCCCGGGCGACCAACCGGACGACCCGGAACTCGGCCGGGGTCAGGGCGGCCCAGCCGGAGGTGGGCTGGTCGGCCGGCGTCCGGCGGCGCACCCGGTAGCGGCCGAGCCGCCGGTCGGCCCGGGCGATCTCCCAGACCGACCCGACCGAGGCGTAATGCCGCACGGTCTCGCGCAGCGCCCGCCCGGCGCCGGCCCGGTCACCGGCCCGGGCCAGCGCGACCGCCAGTTCCTCCAGCCCGTACGCGTGCTGCCGCGGCGCCCCGCGCCGGCTGAGCTGCTCGACGACGCGGCTCAGGGCCGCCGGGTCGGCGTCCGGCATCGCGCGTACCAGGGCGGCGATCGCGAGTTGCACCGGTAGCGCCTCCTCGGCCGCCGCCCACTCGCAGCGGCGGACGACGTCGGACACGTCGTCGCCGACGGCGAGGGCGAGGCGGACCACGTGCTCGGCGCCGTGCAGCCGGGCGGGGCGGGCCTCCAGCGCGGCGGCCAGCGCCCGATGCCGCGCCCGCAACGCCCCGGCCAGGTCGCCCACCTGCTCGGCGGCCATCGCGTCGAGTTCGTCCTCGCGCCCGACGGACCTCAGGGACCGGTTGGCGGTCGTGGCGTCTGGGGGCGACCGGTGCCGGGCCACCAGCGCGGCCAGCCCGGGCTCGGCATCGCCGACGAGGTCCCACCGGCCGGCCAGGTAGCCGGCGCGGGCCGCCGTCGCACGCAGCCACGCGGCGAGGCCGGGGTCGGTACGGGCCGCGAGTGGCCCGGCCTCCAGGATCGCCCCGGCCAGCGCGTCCGGTGGACCGGTCTGCACGAGCAGGTCGATCAGACATCCGTGCAGCAACCCGCGCAGCTCGGCCGACTCGCTGTCGCCGCCGAGGTCGTCGCGGACGGCGGCCAGGTGGTCCGCGACGAGCCGGCCGTCGCCGGCGCGCACTCTCGCGAGCGCCAGCACGGCGGCCGTCGGCCCGTCCTGCGGCGCGCCGGCCAGGCCGCGGATCCGTTCCCGGGCGGCGGCCAGTTGACCGAGCCCGGCCAGCGCCACCGCGTGCCAGCCCGCCAGGCGGGGATCGTCGGTGTCGGCGCAGATGGCGTCGACCTCGGCGAGGCTCCCGTCGCGGACCAGGGCGCGAACGGCGAGCCGGCGCAGGTCGGCGGCGGCCCCGGGGCGGGCTTCGGCGGTCGCCGCGAGCGCGAGCGCGGTGCGGGCCGCCCGTCGATGCCGGCCCAACCAGTGGTCGAGCATGCAGCGGCGGGCGTCGACCGGACCCAGGCCCAGCACGTCGGAGAACAGCGCCGGGTCGGTGAGCAGCGTCGACTCCGGCAGCTGGGCCAGCCAGTCGCGGGCGGCCGGCGGCAGCTCTCCGGATTCGCGCAGGTGCCTCGCCACCACCCCGGCCTCGGCGCCAGTGGCGAGCAACGCGAGCGCGCCGGCCCGGTGGAACGCGCGCCGGGCCGCGACCGGGAACGACCGGGCGACGGCGTCCCGCACCACGTCGTGCCGGAACGACAACCGGTCCCCGTCGTCGCCGAGCACGCCGTCCTCGACCGCGTCGGACAGCGCGGTGGTGACGGCGGGCAGCGGCAGCCCACCGGCAGCGGCCAGTTCGGTGGCGTCGAACCTCGGCCCGAGCAGCGCCGCCATCCGCACGATCGGACGGTTCGGCTCGGCCACCCCCGCGCAGGCGTACCGGTCGAGCGCGGCGGCCGCGCGGTCGTCGTCGCCGCCCAACTCGACCCGCCCGCCGGCGCGGCGCAGCAGGCCCGCCGCGTCCAGGTCGTCGAGCAGGCCGAGCACGCGCGCGGGACTGCCGCCGAGCGCCCGCAGATGGCGTCCGAGCCGAGGGCCCGGTCGGGCGCCCAGGCGCCCGGCCGCCACGGTGACGATCTCGGCGTCCCCGAGCGGACCCAGCACCAGCAGCTCACCGTCGTGCTGGGTGACCAGCTCGCGCAGCGTCGCGACCGGCTCCCGGTACGGGGTGGGCCGGCAACCGCTCACCAGGAGCAGCGGAAGTCGGGCCGCCGACCGGCTGATCCGGTTCCAGGCCAGCACGGTGGCGTGGCCGGCGCGATGCAGGTCGTCCAGGGCGAGCACGGCCGGGCCACTCGCGCAGAGCGCGGCGACCGCGGCATCGACCTGGTCGACGGACTCCGTGATCCCGGACGGATGAACCGGCCGGTGGTCGGTGAGGCCCCACACCGCGTCCAGCGACCTCGGGTCGTCACCGGCGCCGGCCCGCACCGTGCAGCCGGTCGACGCGCCCCGGCGCAGCAGCGCCGACAGCAGGGCCGTCTTGCCGAGGCCGGCCGCGCCTTCCAGCCACACCACCCCGCCGCGCCCGGCCCGTACCCGGTTCAGGAGGGCGACGAGAGTGGCGAGTTCGGACTCGCGGCCCACGAGCGGCCGGGCCGCCCCGTCGTCCACCGGCCCGGGCGCGCGATCCGGCGTCCGTCCTGGTGCTGTCATCCGGCGGGGGCCACCAACAGGACGTCTCCCGCTCCCTGGATCACCGCGAAGAAGCGGCACTGGTCGGGGCGCAGCCGGACGGTCCCCACAATCGTCTGCGGACCGCCGGCGGCGACGCCGTCGGCCACCACCAGGGTACGGCCGTCGGTGCTGACAGCGAGCAGCTCGTACCGTACGCCCGGGCGTAGTCCGACGGTGACCGCGCGTACCTCGGCGCCGCCGGACCGGGGCGTGACGGTGGCGGCGAGCTGGCCCTGCGTCCCCGTCGCGGTGCCGTTCGCGGCGGGTACCGGGTCCGGTTCCCGGTGTTGGTAGAGCGTCCAGCCGCCGCCGAGCAGCGCGCCGACCAGCAGCGTGGCCAGATAGGCGAGCACCGGGCGGGCACGTGAGCGGCGGCGCGGCGGCGGGCGGCGGCTGTCCGAGGTGGAGCTGCCACGGCCGGCCGGCCGGGCGGACGTCGCGCCGGACGCGCGGTCGCCGCCCGCCGGCGTCGACCGGTCCGCGTCTTCGAGTTCGGCGACGAACCCGGACGGCAGCGCGGCCACGGCCAGCGCCACCTCGCTCGACTCGTCCGCCTCCGTGCGGCACGAGGCGCACCGCAACAGGTGCTCCTCGAAACGTTGTTCGCGCTCCGCGTCCAGCGCTCCGGTCAGGTACAGGTCGATCTGATCGCTGACGTGCGATCCGCCCCGACCGTTGGTGGCATCCATGCTGGCGCGTCTCCTCCTGACGGGTCACCCCGCTGATCTCGCTCTGACATCGGATGGGAAGGCTCACTCGTTCGACCGACGGGCAGAATTTCACAAGGCCGAAACCCGCTCCTCGGCGCTTCATCAAATCCTCACGTACCCCGGGCCACAATGCGGACCACGCACGGTGAGGGAGGCGCAAGCGTGTTGTCATTCGGCGACGTCCGGCTCGACGAGACCGGACGCCGGGCCTGGATCGGGAACCGGCTGTCCGCGGCACGACTCGGCTGGCGGGAGTTCCTCGTGCTCCGCGTCCTCGTCCAGGCACGCGGA
This sequence comes from Micromonospora sp. AKA38, assembly GCF_027925725.1. Lineage (NCBI taxonomy): Bacteria > Bacillati > Actinomycetota > Actinomycetes > Micromonosporales > Micromonosporaceae > Micromonospora > Micromonospora sp. AKA38. The sequence goes on from NZ_BNEI01000004.1 coordinate 293,456, forward strand.
CTGCCCTGCACCGCCGAGCGGATCTGGCACGCCATGCCGGCCGCGATGCGACCGCCGCGGACGAACCAGATCGGCGTGATCATCCATCGGCTTCGGGCGCGGTTGGGGCGCGAGCTGATCGTCACGGGCGGTGGAGGGTGGCGGGTCGCGGACGCCGAGCGGTCCGAGCCGGTCCGGCTCAGTCCGCCGGACGCGACCTGACGTCTCCCGGGCTGAGTCGGCGTCCGGGCGCCGGCGGCCGGCTGAGCCGGCGAGCGGACCGACCACGGGTCGAGACGACGCCGCGCCGGATGAACCCGTGCCGTCGCCCGCCGTAGTCCTCGACACAGTTGACGGTCATCCGCTGCCCGGCGTGAGGAGCGAGACGCATGCGAATCCTGATCCTCGAAGACGGCGGCTCGGTGCGGGACACCACCGTGCTCGCCCTACGCTCGTCGGGGCTCGCCGTCGACGTGGCGAACTGTTGGCGTCAGGCCGAGCTGCGACTGGCGGTCAACGAGTACGACTGTCTGGTGCTCGACCGGTTCCTGGCCGACGGCGACTCGGCCGACCGGCTGCACCTGCTCCGCCGGCGCGGCATGGCGGTGCCGGCGATGCTGCTCGCCGCCGGGGACGACGTGCGCGACCGGCTGGCCGGCTTCGAGGCGGGCGCGGACGACTACGTCGCGAAGCAGGTCGCCACCGCGGAGCTGGTCCACCGGGTGCGGGCGCTGTGCCGACGGCGCGGCTCCATCCGCCCCGCCGTGCTCCGCACCGGCGACCTCGAGTTCGACGTGGCCCGGCGCCAGGTACGCCGGGACCACGTCCTGCTGAGCCTGACCCCGAAGGAGTTGGCGGTCCTGGAGCGGCTGATGATGCGCCACCCCACAGTGGTGAGTCGGACGGAGCTGATCGAGCACTGCTGGGACGAGATGGCCGACCCCACGTCGAACGTGGTCGACGTGGTCATCGCCCGGCTCCGGCGGAAGCTCGGCGCGCCGGCGGCCATCGCGACCGTCCGGGGGACCGGCTACCGGCTGGCGTTCACCGAGCGGCGGTAGTCACCTTCCGGACGGACGGGGTCACGACCGGTCCGCGGTGCGCTCGGCCAGTTCCTCGAGCACCAGGGCGCCGAGGTAGTGCAGCGAGCGCAGCAGGCTCTCGTCGCTGGCGGGGTCGATCCAGAGGATCTCCGCCGGCGGTTCGGCCACCGGACGTGGCAGGAGCCCGGCCGGGGCGTACGCGCCCTCGATCAACACCAGCGGCGTCTCGGTGGTCCAGACCGTGATCGCCGCCGGGTCGGCGGTGCCGCGGAGCGCGTGCATCTGCTCCGGGGTGTGTTCCCGAGCGTCGCTGAACGCCAGCAGTTGCGCCTGGAGGACCGCCCGCAGCCGCTGCGCGATCGACTGTCGGGCGGCGGCCCGACCGGCCGCCGACCCCGCGGCGTACCAGGGCGCGAGTTCGGCGACCAGGTCGGCCGGTTCGTCGGCGTAGGCCCGCCAACGGTCGCCCGGCTCGGTCAGCTCGAAGCGGTAGAACGTGCCGTCAGGCTTGCGGATCGGGGTGGGTGCGCTCCCCGGCCGTGTCCTTACCCTGATCGCTGGCATGGCTGCCCGCCCTTCCCTGCCGCCGTCGCTCGGAGTCGTTCGCCAGTCACAACGGACCGACCGGGCGCGAGGTTCGTCGCAGTCAGCCAGCCGGTACGAGACGCCAGGTCTGGTTGGCGTTCGGAGCCGCCGCGTCGGCGCCCCACTGCTGGACCGCGGTGCCGTCGGTGGTGCCGCCGTCGCGGACGTCGAGCAGGTAGTAGTTCGTCAGGTTGCGGATCGAGTACCGGCCCCGGCCGACGGAGGTGAAGCACCAGCTCTGGTTGCTGGTGCCCCAGCCGTACTCCCACTGCTGCATCTGCACGCCGTTGGTCCACGTCCCGTCCGGGTTGTCGAGCGCCATGCCCGACCTGACGTTGACCAGGTGGAAGCAGCCCGACGGCGCGGCGATGAGGCGCCACCGCTCGGCCGGCCCGGTCCCCCCTCTGAGGACGATCTTCGCGCCGGCGAAGGACGCCCCGTCCGCCACTCCGAGCGACCTGCCGCTGGTGGCGACCACCCGGACCAGCAGCCCGTCGCGGGGCGTGGTCGCCGTGGGCGCGGCCGCGGGGCTGTTCGACGGTCGTGGCGGGCCGGTCGTGGCGGACGGTGCGCGTGATCCCACCGGCGTGGGCGACGGCACGGCCGGGCGCGGGGAGGCCGAACGAGGGACGGCGGACGGCGAGGGCGTGGCGGGCGGGTGGGTGGTGCTGTCCGCCACGGTCGGCATCGAGGGCGTCAGGTCGAGCACGTGCCGGCGTCCGTACGGGCTCAGCGTGAGCGGCGGCCGGAGGTCGTCGTCCCGGTCGGCCAGCAAACTCCCGAGGGCGTCCACCCGACCGACCGTGTACGGCCACGTGGCGCGGCGCTGCGGGGCCGACGGGTTGGTCAACGTCGCCCTCCGCTCCGCCAGGAACGCCGACAGCCAGTCGCGTTCGGGCACCTTCCCCGGGCGGCCGTGGGCGCGGACCTCGGTCCGGTAGATGATCGACGGCAGCGCGTCCGGATCGGCCGAGTCGCCGTGTTGCAGGAGCGTGTCGTAGATGACGGCCAGGCCGAGCGGGGTGGTCAGGCCGAGGTCGGTGGCGGTCCGCATCGCCGGCTGGTAGTACCTGTCGTCCACCACATCGTCCTGGGCCTGCCGGAAGCGGGGGTCCTTGCTGGCCAGGCGCCACGCGTCGGGCAGCCCGGCCAGTTCACCGACCGCCGGGCTCCGCCGGCCGGCCAGCCGCTTCAGCACGGGCAGGTAGGACAGTGACAGCGGGTTGGCGCCGACCCGGGCGGTGTAGGTGTCCAGGACCGCGACGATCTCACCGCCGGCCGTGGAGAAGTCGCCGGTGCCCGCGACGTAGCCGCGCCCGTCGGCCTGGTCCACCACCCGCCCGTACTGGGGGGCGTCCGCGTCGTGCATGAGGACGCTGCGGATCTTCTCGATGATCAGCCGCTGTTCCGGGGTGACGGTCAGCCTGCGGTCGGGTTCGATCGCCCACACCACAAGCAACCCCACCACGATCACCACGACGATCGCCGGCCAGGCGAGCATCGGGAGCCCGGGCCGGAATCGGGATCGCGCGGTCGGTCGGCCCTGCGGCACCCCGCCCCCTCACGTCGACTTGCCGGTGCCGCAGCGTGTGCTGGAGCCGGACAGATGATGGCAGAACCGATCACCGACGTGAAGATGGTGTCACCGGCCTCGTGCGCGGGGTGCGACACTTGTCGGCTGTGGCCGGTGCGCCGCCCTGCGGTTGACCGCGGGCGGGCACCGCCGTCCGGTCCGGGGAGGGAGTCAGCCATGCGCGAACCTGCCGGACCTCGGACCACGGACGTGACCTGCCGGTCACGGGTGCCGGCGTCGGCGGACCTGGTGGGCCGCGATCCCGAGTTGTCGACCCTCGACGAGGTCGTCACCGATCTCGCCTCGGGGCGGGGCCGTTCGGTGTGGATCGACGGCGAGCCGGGCGTCGGCAAGACGGCCCTTCTGACCGAGCTGTCCGGCCGGGTCGGCCGGTGCGCGATCGCCCTGTTCACCGCGCGTGCGGCCGAGGCGGCGGACATCTTCCCGCTGCGGGTGCTGCTGGACGCCCTGCGGGTCGGTCCCGGAAGCACCGACCCGGACCGGGCCGCCATCGCCGAGCGGCTGTGGGGCCGCGACGGCGACGACAGCCCGGGCACCGGCAACGCCGTCACCGCCGCGGCCGAGTTGCTGACGGTGCTGGTCGACCGGCTCTGCGCGGCCGGACCCGTCATGATCGTGGTCGACGACATGCAGTGGGCCGACGAGACCACGCTCGCCGTCTGGGGAAGGCTGGACGAGGCGACCCGACAGCTGCCACTCCTGCTGGTCGCCGCCGCGCGGCCGGTTCCCCGGCGGGAGGAGGTCGACCGGCTGCGGCGGGCCGTGACGGCGGGCGGCGGGGCGTACCTCCCGCTCGACCCGCTTGCCGACACCGACGTACACCGTCTGGTGGAACGGCTGGCCCAGGCCCGGCCCGGACCGGGCCTGCGGGCCCTGGTGCGGCAGGCCGGCGGCAATCCGCTGTACGTGCGGGAACTGGTCGACGCCCTGGTCCGGGGCAGTCGGGTCCGGCGGGCCGAGGACGGCGCGCTCGACCTCGACGACGCCGACGCGGCGGCCCCGCGGTCGCTGGCGGCGGCGATCGGCGCCCGACTCAGCTTCCTGTCCGAGCCGGCGATGCGGGTGCTGCGGGCCGCGACGGTGCTGGGCGCCGGCTTCCGGCTGGAACACCTCGCGCTGCTGGTCGAGCGGTCCCCGCTGGCCCTCGTCGACGTCATCGAGGAGGCGCTCGCGGCCGGCGTGCTCACGGACGCCGACCCGGACCTGGCCTTCCGGCACGCGCTGATCCGGCACGCGCTCTACGAGTCCATGCCGGCCGCGATGCGCAACGCGCTGCACCGGCAGGCGGCGCAGCGGCTGGCCGAGGCGGGGGAGCCCGCCGAGCTGGTGGTGACCCAGCTCCAGGCCAGCCCCGGGCCGGTCAGCGGCTGGGTGGTCGACTGGCTGCTGCGGGCCGCCCCGTCCGTGACCACGCGCGCCGCCGGCCTGGCCGCCGAGCTGCTGCGGCGGGTCATGGCCCAGGTCGGCGACGACGATCCGCGGCGGTCCGTGCTGGGCATGCACCTGGTCGATGCGCTGTTCCACCTCGGCGACTACGAGGCGGTGGACGCGGCCGTCGTCCCGCTGCTGCGGGAGGCGACCGACGTCGAGGTCATCGGGCGGATGACGTGGTGCCACGTCGTCGTCCTGCGGGCCCTGGGTCGCCCGGTCGAAGCGCTCGACCTGGCCGTGGCCGCGCTGGCCGCGGACCGCCTCGACGCCCGGTGGCGGGCCCGCGTGCGCGCGATCCAGGCCGTCACGTTGGCCGGTCTCGGGCGCTTCGACGAGGCGTTGACCGTCGCGCGTGCGGCCGAGGCCGACGGGGAGCGGGTGCCCGACCGGATCGCCGTCGCCTGGGCGTTGTTCGCCTGGTCACTGGCGACCGGCATCTCCCTCGGCGACTCGGCGGGCTCGCTGGCCGAGGCGGAACGCGGCCTGGCGATCCTGGGCGACGATCCCGCCACGGTGGAGCTGCACCTGCTGTTCCAGGGGCTGCGGGTCACGGCGCTTTACAACCTCAACCGCACCGAGGAGGGGGCCCGGGCCCTGGGCCGCGCGCTGACGTTGGCCGAGCGGGCCGGCACGCCGCTGCGGCTGGCCTGGCTGCGGGTCCAGGCCGCCGAAATCAACTTCCTGATGGGCCGCTGGGACGACGCGCTGCCCGAGCTCGACGCGGCGGCCGAGCTGCTGCACCGGGGAGCGGTGGTCCGGGGCATGCTGTTCGGCGTCGGCGCGCTGATCGCGGCGAACCGGGGCGACGACGAGCTGATCGCGCGGTACCTGGCCGCCGCCGCCGCGGAGCCGCCGACCCCGGACGCCGCCGGGATGACCGACTACGTGCACGCGGCGCAGGCCCTCGTCGAGGAGCGTGACGGGCGGCCGGAGCGGGCGCTGGACCGGTGGCTGTCCCTGCTCGACCCGGATTCGACCCGGTGCTTCCCCCGGCTCACCCCCGAACGCTGCGTGTTCAGCGCCACCGCGGTTCGGATCGCCGTGGAGGTGGGCCGCGACGAGGTCGCCCGGGCCGCCGCGAGCGCCTGCGTCGCGCAGGCCGAGGAGCGCGGTGACCTGGTCAGCCTGGCCGCGGCGGAGCACTGCCGAGGACTCGTCGACCAGGACCCGACCCGGCTCCTCGCGGCCGCGGCCGGATTCGCCACCGTCCACCAGATCCACGACCAGGCCACCGCGCTCGAGGACGCCGCGTCGGTGCTGGGTCGGGCCGGCCGGCTGGCCGAGGCCCGGGCGGCGCTCGAGGAGGCGCTCGACCGGTACGCCGACCTGGACGCCCGGTGGAACAGCCGCCGGGCCGAGGCGCGCCTGCGTGACATCGGTGTCCGCCGGGGCAGGCGCGGCACCCGCCGGCGCCGCCCGGTGACCGGGTGGGAGGCCCTCACTCCGACCGAGGTCACCGTGTGCCGCCTGGTGGCCGCCGGCCGGTCCAACCCGGAGATCGCGACCGAGCTGTACACCTCCCGCAACACCGTCCAGACCCACGTGTCGCACATCCTGGCCAAGTTGGGTTGCCGATCCCGTACCGAGATCGTGGCCCTCCACCGCGAGCGGGGGCTGCCCGCGGGGGCGCGGCGCGACCGCGCCCCCGCCGACCCTCAACAGCGGTAGAAGCCGCCGTGCCAGTTGCCGTACACGACGGCGCAGGCGCCGTCGGACCCCGAGACCCAGAACGACCCGACGTAGGTCGATCCGGCCATGAAGGAGATCGTCAGCATCCCGGACGGGAGGCTGAACCACCCGCAGTTGTACGAGGGGACGCCCCTGGTGGAGTAGCTCCCGTCAGGCCCGCTGACGAGCGCGTTGGTCCACGGTCCCTGGGAGCAGAGCTGAAGCTGGTAGGGCGCGGCGGCTTCGGCCGGGGCGGCGGAGACCGTGGCGAGAAGGCCGGCCGTCATCAGCGGAACAGCCACCCGGGCGACGGCGCGACGCCACCGTCCAGTCCTGAACAATGTGGTACCTCCCTCTCATCGGAGTGCCCGATCCGTTCGCCGGGGCGGGAACCGGTGCCGGGCACGCCGTCACAACGGATCCCCGACGGCGATCGTTCAGCCTCGTCGGATCAGAAGGTGGGACTCACCAGCCGCGGTGTGCCGTACGGGGCGACGGTCAGGGGCGGCCGTAGCGTGTCGTGGCCGTCGTCGAGCAGTGCCGCGAGCACGTCCACCCGACCCACCGTGTACGGCCAGGTGTTCCGGTGCTCCCGGTCGGCTGGGCTGGTCAGGGTCGCCCGGCGTTCCCGCAGGAGCACGGACAACCACTCGCGTTCGGTGACCGTGCCGGGTGGACCGCCGGCGCGGTGCGTGGCCCGGCGGACCAGCGCCGGCAGCGAGTCCACGTCGTCGGTGTTGCCGTGTTGCAGCATCGAGTCGAAGAGAATCGCCACGCCCAGTTGCGTCCTGATGTCCAACGTGCGGGCCAGGCTCAGTGCCGGCGCGAAGTAGCGGGACTCGAGGACGTCGTCCTGCGCCCGCCGGAACCGGGCGTCCGCGCTGGCCTCCGCCCAGGCGGCCGGCAGCCCGGCCAGATCGGTGACGGAGGGGTCCTGGTCGGCGCTGAGCCGGGCCAGCACGGTGAGGTATCTCCTCGACAGCGGGGTCGGGCCGACCTGGGCGGCATAGCTCTGCACGACCTCGAACGCCTCGCCGTTGGCCGTGGAGAAGTCACCGATGCCGAGCAGGTAGCCGCGCGAGTCGAACTGCCGGACCGCGCGAGCGTACTGCGGCTGCGCGGTGTCGTGCAGCAGGGCGCTCTCCAACTGGCTGAGCACGAGACGTTGCTCGGCGTCCACCCCGACCGGCTCGTGCGCTCCGACGAGCAGCGCGAGGACGAGACCGGCGGCGGTCACGGTCGGTAGCGCGGTCCAGGACACGCGCGGCCGGCGACGACGGACGTCCAGGTAGCCCACGCACCACTCCAGTGGCGAGAGTCGATACACACCACGCCTGCTCGCCGACAAGACTAGAGCACCGAGGCAGGGCGTACACGCTTCGCCGGTCAGTCGACGCGGACGAGTTGCCAGGTCTGCTTGCTGTTGGGGGCGGCCGGGTCGGCGCTCCACTGCTGGATCGGCACCCCGCTTCCGGTGCGCCCGTCCCGCAGGTCGAGCAGGGAGCCGCTGGCCATGTTGCGGATGGAGTACCGCTTCGAGCCGACCGACCGGAAGCACCAGTTCTGGTTGGGGTTACCGCTCGCCGGCTCCCACTGCTGCATGGGCGCGCCGTCGTCGTAACCGCCGTCGGGATTGTCCAGGGCCTTCCCGGAACGCAGGTTGATCAGCTGATAGCACCCGCCGGAGGTCGCGACCAGCTTCCACCGGGCCGCGTCGCCGGTGCCGGTGAGCTGGACGATGCCGGCGCCGTCGGCCGTCGACCCGTCGCGTACGCCGACGAACTGGCCGCTCGTCGGGTTCGTCAGCCGTACCGTGCCGCCGTTCGACGGCGCCACGGCGGTGGGGGTGGCCGGTGCCGTGGTGGGTGCGGGCATGCTGGTCCGGGTCGCCGCCGGCGGCTCCGGGCGTCGCGTCGTCGGGGTCGGCGCGGGCGCCGCCGGCCGCGCATCGGACCTGCCCCGTGGTGGCGCGGGCGCCACGGTGATGCCGGCCGTCGCGGCCACCGGGCGCAGGGGTGGCCGGCTCGGCGTCGCCACCGGAGGCGGGGTCGGGCCCGCGCTGGAGGCGTCGCCGATCGGACGGGGCGCACCGGGGGGCACCGTGGCAGGCGCACCGCCTCCGGCGGGGTGCGGCGCCGTGGGGGGCGCGCCGACGGCGAGGTCGCGGGCCGGCGGATCCTGCGTGGTGGCCAGGCCGTCGCGGTGATGCGGCACGGCGGTCGTCCAACCGGTCGCCGACCAGGCCATGGCGCCGACCATCGCGCCGCTGACGAGGACCCGCAGGGGCCGTCGCCGTCGCCGGTCCCGTGGCCGGCGGTGGGACCGGATCGGTGGCCGGTTGCCGAACAGTGCGCCGTCCGCCGGCCAGTCGTCGGGGCCGAGCGGCGGGCCGCTTCGTGTCGAGTCCATGTCCTTACAACGGACAGACCTGGGCCCGGTTCGATGGCCGTGGGTGGCCGTCCGGCAGCGCGCCGGTCCGGTCAGGCGATCAGCCGGTATCCACCGCGAACGACGGTCTGCACCAGGTCGACGCCGGCCAACGGGGTGTCGTCGAACGCCCGCCGCAGCCGCGACACCGCCATCTCGACCGCGTGGTCGTTCACCCCCGACCAGGCCGCCGAGGCGCCGCGGATCTCGGCGCAGGACGTCACGCGCCCGGGCGAGCGCGCGAGCACCCGCAGGACCGTCATGGGTCCGGCCTGCACGGGGACCACGAGACCGTCGATCGCGACGGATCGGCTGCGGATCTGCATCCGGTGGCCGTCGACGTCAAGCGTGGGTCCTCGGCCGGGCACCTGCTCCACCAACGCCGCCAGCAGGCTGCCGAGGCACGGAGCCGCCGCGACGACGGGGGTCATGCCCCGCTCGCGAAGCGGCGCCGCCGTGAGCGGGCCGAGGCAGGCCACCAGCACGCGGTCGGTCAACGCGTCGCGCACATCGTCCAGCACGCCGTCGGCGTCGGCCCGGCGCAGCAGGTCCACCGCAGTGGCCGGACCGGTCAACGCGACCGCGTCGACGTGACCGCGGACGATTCCCGTCCACAGCCGGCGCAGCTCGTGGGCGCGCGGGGGCGGCAGGGCCCGGCTGGTCGCCACCTCGACGACGTCGGCGCCGCGCCGGCCCAGCGCGGCACACCACTCGCGATGATGATCCGACCCGACGACGGCGACGACCCGGCGACCGGCCATCGGCTGATCGAGCAGCCACCGATCGGGATCCCGGGCGGTGTGGCGGGCGGGCGGCCGGGACGGGGCGACGCCCAGCTCGCGCAGCACGTCGGCGGCCCGGGCGTCGTGGGCGACGAGCCGGGCCTCGCGGAACAGGGCCGCGACCCGGTCACCGTGACCCGACTCCTGAGCGACCCGCAGCCAGGCCCGAAGCCCGGGGGCGGAAAAGACGACGACGTCGTGCACGGGTCGCGCGACCGCCCGGCGGGTCGCCTCCGCCGCGGCGTCCGGATCAGCCGGCCCGACCGCGCGGACGGGCCGGACGTCGACGGGCCACGCCCCGACCGCCCGCAGGCGTGCGGACAACTCGTGCCGGCCGGGGTGCTCGGCGGCGACCGCGATCGTGTAGCCAGCCAGGTCCCGCATCCCTGCCTCCCCGCACCACCACTCGGAGTCCCGCTCCCGCTCCGGGCCCCACACCCGGGACGTCGGCCGGAGCCGACCTGTCCAACGGCTGGTGACGGAGTGGCGTTCACGCCCGCGAGGATCTTGTGAGGTTCTCGTCGTTTGCATCACGTCACAGGCGCGTCGCTGGTCGGAAACCTGACCGCGTTCAACACTGTGCGGGACCCCCGATCGGAGGACCGGCAACCGCGGACCGTTGGAGACCCCATGGCACGAAGATCGGTCCTCGCCGCCGTCGCGACCGTGGTCCTCCTGGCGTCCTGTGACGACATCGTCGGCCCGCCCCGCCCGGACCCCGACCTGGCCGGTACGACAGTCGAGGTCGCGGCGACCTGGTCCGGTACCGAACGGGAGAACTTCCAGGCGGTACTCGACGCCTTCGCGGCGCGGACCGGCGCCACCGTGCGGTACACGGCCGGCGGCAACGACCTGCCGGTGCTGCTCAACAGCCGCATCGCGAGCGGGTCGCCACCCGACGTCGCGCTCGTCCCCCAGCCGGGTGTGGTCGCCGCGCTCGCCGGACGCGGTGCGCTCGTCCCACTCAGCGGCCGGACCGCGGACGCCGTCACGGCGAACTACAACGATGCGTGGCAGCGGCTCGGCGCGGTCGGCGGCACCCGGTACGGCTTCTACTTCAAGGTGGCCAACAAATCGGTGATCTGGTACCGCACGGAGTCGTTCCGGGCCGCCGGCGTGGCGCCGCCCGCGACCTGGGACGACCTCCGGGTGGTCTCGCGCGCCCTGGTCCGGTCGGGCACCACCCCGATGGTCGCCGCCGGCGGTGACGGCTGGGTGCTGACCGACTGGTTCGAGAACGCCTTCCTGCGCATCGGTGGGCCGGAGAAGTACGACCGACTCGCCCGCCACGAGATTCCCTGGACCGACCCGGCCGTCGTCGAGACGTTGACGCTGCTGGGCGCGTACTGGCGCACGCCCCGGACGATCCTCGGTGGACCCGCCGGCGCACCGCAGATCACCTTCGCCCAGTCGATCGCGGACGTGTTCGGCGCCACGCCGCGGGCCGCCATGCTCTTCGAGGGCGACTTCGTCGCCGCCGACATCACCCGGCTCGGCCGGTCCCGCGTGGGGGAGACCGCGAAGGTCTTCCCGTGGCCGTCGATCAAGGACTCGGCGCCGGCGGTCGTCGTCGCCGGCGACCAGGCGGTCCAGTTGAAGGACACCCCCGGGGCGCGCGCCGTGATGACGTTCCTGGCATCCCCGGAGGCCGCCGCGCTGATCGTGGGCAAGGGCGGGTTCATCTCGGCCAACGCCAAATTCGACCAGCGCGCCTATCCCGATCCGACCACCCGGGCGATGGCCGCCGCCGTGGTGGATGCGCGCGTGCTCCGGTTCGACCTGTCCGACCTGACGCCGCAGCGCTTCGGCGGCGGTAGCAACGCGGCGCTCTGGGTGCTGCTCCAGGAGTTCCTCGCGAAGGGCCTGGACGCGCGGGTGGTGGCGCAGCGCCTGGAGGACGCGGCGAAGAAGGTGTACGGCATCGGGTAGCGGACCGGGCCGCTGCGGCGGCGAGACCGCCGTCACCCCATCCCGACCTGCCACGCCGGCGACCGCGGCTCGCCTTCGCGCCGCCTGGGCCGGGGCGATCCATCTGCCCACGGTGTCGATGTCGCCGCCATGAGTCGGCAGACCCCGCCCGACGGGCCAGGTGGAGCGTCAGAAGCTGCTGACCAGCTTCACGAACGCTTCGTCGATCTTGGGGGATCGGCCGGCTTCCATGCCGGTGAGAAACTGCCGGAGAACATCGAGGCGATGACTCTCGCGTACGTCGAGACAATCATCCGAGACAACGCGAACGGCGAAGAATTCGCCCTGGGCGGCACCTCCAGCGGTGGGCGTGGCGCCGGCTGGCGTCATTTTGCTCGACGCACCCTCGCAGAAAGACCTTCAAACGGTATCGGAAGACGGACCGCGGCGGCAGAAGCAGATTTTTGAGGGACCCAGGCGGGCCGGCGACGAAGCTGGGTCTCTGCGATGGGCCCACTACCTCCAGGTCCGGGCATCCGAACGGATCAGCGGACCGGCAGACGTGCCAGGAAATCATCTACAAATAAACGACGAATACGCATCAGTGAGCGCGTTGGCGGTCAATGACCGGTTCTCCCCCGTTCGAGGAACGCCCAGCGTTCGTAGACTACCGGGAGTCAAAGTAGAACCCTCCCGGGCTCATGGGCCCAGCCTTTGCTGAACCTCCGCGTCCTGACCCGGGCGGGGACCATCAACCTTTCCGGAGTTGACCCAGCAGGTCATGCCCGACCCGAAGCCCAACTCTTGCGGTCATCCGGGGGTTCGCGGCCCGGGAGCCGCTGCCGGCGCGGTGGTCGGGGTGGCAGCGGCGGCGCGATCTCGGCCCAGAGGCCGTCCGGGACGATCCACGGCGGCTGCTCACCCCTCCCCACGATCAGGCAGAACGATCTTCACGTCCCGAAGACACGCCCAACATCATTCAGTTGGGACTTGTCAGTGGTGTCCCGTTACGAGGCGGCATGGCGGCCGGCACGGAGCGGACCGACGACGGCTGGCAGGCCGCGAGCCACCGATCTGGCGGTATCGGAGACGAACGCACGCACAAGCGGCGACAGGCGCAGTTCGGCGCATCCGCTGGGCGTGTTGCTGAGCATGCCCGCATCAACGAGTTCGTCCACCAGTTCGTCGTCCTCCGGCGGCAGCGGGCTCACCGCATCCGCGGCGACCGGGGCCAACCAGTGCAGCAGTATCTGGGCCGGCTGGCTCAGCGCCAGATAGGCCGACCGGAGGTACTCCCGCATCGACAGGTCGCCGATGCGGAGCCAGCTCAGCACGTCCCCACCACGGTGCCAACCGTCCACCACCTGCCGTAGGACCGTGTGTGGACGCAGGGCGATCCTCCGGAGCGCGATGTCCAGGGCCAGCGGCAGGTCGCCGCAGGCCGCGGCGAGACGATCGAGGTCGTCGGGCTCGGCCGTGACGGTGAGGGGCAGGGCCGATTCGATCATGGCGAGGGAGTCGGTGCGCGTCAGGGGTCTGATCTGTAGCCGACGAACGTCGCGCAGTCCCAGCAGCCGTTTGCGGCTGACCAGCATTATCGTGCTCGTGTCACTGTCCACCAGCAGCGGGCGCACCTGCTGCTCGTCCCACACGTTGTCGAGAAGTATCAACAGGCGGCGTTCGGCCGCCAACGTGCGGTACAGGCCCACGCGGTGGTCGAGGGTGTCGGACAGTTGGTCGCCGGACACCCCGAGTGCCCGGAGGAACCCGTCCAGGATGTCGTAGGGGCTGGACACGCTGCGGGCCTGGTGTGCGCCGAGGTCGGCATACAGCTGCCCGTCGGTCGCCTCGGCTGCTTGCGTGTGGGCATGGTGCAGAGCCAGGCCTGATTTGCCGGCCCCCGCCGGACCGCTGATCACGATCGGGGTGTCGTCGGGGATCCGCAACCACTCCAGTTCCGCCGCCCGGCCGATGAATCCGCGCGGTCGCTGTGGCAGCTGCATCGGGTACGGGAGGCCGCCGGCGCGCCGGCCCGCCGGCCGTACCCGCGTGGAGAGCCGTACCTCCCCGCCGGTGGCGGCGAGCCAGCGCTGCCGCCAGATGTCCTCGTCGCCGCCGCAGGCGGCGACGAATGCGAGCGTCACCGGCAGGGACGGCATCCGGTTGCCGCTCGCGGCGCTGGAAAGCACAGACGGCGAGAACAGCGCGCATTCGGCCATCTGGCGATATGTCGGATTCCCCGCCAGCGCACGCAGTTGCCGCAATTCGTCGGCAAACTGGGCGACGCGTTCTCTGGCTTTATTGACCGGCTTCTCGGGTCTGCCCATGGTGGATTCTCCCCAACACGTTGTTCAACACGGCGCAATCGGCTCTCCCTGCGGGAACCGAGCCCTGATGTTCGCCGAACTGTTGAGTCGGTGTCTCCGCTGCCTGATCCCGCGACAGCTGATCCTCGGGCACATCTCATGCCCGAATTCAGGCGGACGCCGCGTACGCATGCTCATGAGGTGAGGTGATTGGTTCTACCATTCGCTCAATGTGGGCTTTCGCCTTTTCGCGGCAGTATCGGCCGGGTGGGGTGGATGGCTTTTCGCTGGCTGATTTCGAGCCGGGATTCGTCGTCCGGGCGTGTACCGGTGCGGCTCTGCCCCCTGTCGCGGCCCGCCCAGCGGCGCGAGGTCCGGTACCCGTCGGGGTCTGATCGCGAGCGAACTCGCCGGTCGTGCACCCGTCCGAGCCCGGCCCCGGTGGCAGGGCTCGGACGGGTGCACCGTGCGGGCGGTGGTCGGCTCAGAACCGGGCCGGCGATTCTCCCGCCCACCGGCCCGGGGGATCGGGATCGCCCAGCCGCCGCTCGGGAGCGAAGTCGCCGAGGAGCGTCGGACCTCGCCGGAACGCGGTCACACCGCCTGTGGGAAGGCGAAGAAACGGTCCGGGTCGTACCGGCGTTTGACCTGCACGAGCCGCTCGGCATTCGGCCCGTAGTAGGCCCGCTGCCAGTCTTCGAGGTCGGGGTCGGCGAAGTTGACGTAGGACGCGTCAGGGGCGAACCGGCCCGACTCGACGTAGAGGGCATGCAGCCATTCCAGGTTGGCGCGAACGACCTGCGGCGAGTCGGTTTCGGCCCATGAGGTGTCGAGGCTGAGCAGGAACCGCGTGTCGCGATGCGGGAACGCGGTGTCCGCCACCGGTACGCGGCTGATCGCCCCGCCCCACGCGAACAGCGCGGCCCCGGCCCCGTCCGCGTTCCCGCTGCCGGGCCACGTGTCCACGGCCCGTACCAGTGCGACCAGTCCGGCCTCGTCGATCGGGTGCGGCACGCAGCGGTTCCGTACCGCGAAGGCGCCGCCGGCGCTGCTGTGGTGCAGGTAGGTGGCGGCGGCCCAGAAGTCCCGGTCCTCGACTTCGGCCCGGTGGGGCCGGGCGACGGCGTGGGCGGGCGCCAGCAGCTCGCGCAGCTCCGCTGCCGGGCCGAGGTGGTGGCCCACCACGGACACGACACCCGCGCCGCCGGACGAGCGGGTGATGCCGATGCGGGCGGAGAAGCCGTCCGGCGCCGTCCGCATGATCTCCTGCATGGTGGCGAGCACCTCGACCGCGTGCCGCCACGACCACAGCACCAGGCAGGTCGACCCGGCCGGAGCGGGGCGGACCTGGAAGGTGAAGCTCGTGTTGACACCGAAGTTGCCGCCCCCGCCACCCCGGCACGCCCAGAACAGGTCCGGATGTTCCCGCGCCGAGGCGGTGACCCTGGTCCCGTCGGCCAGCACCACGTCGGTCGAGACCAGCGCGTCGCAGGTGAGGCCGTGCGCGCGAGAGATCGTGGTGACACCCCCGCCGAGGGTCAGGCCCCCGATGCCGACCGTGTCGGAGTTGCCCAGCGGGAACGTGACGTCGTACGGCCGCAGGGCCGCGTAGATGGCCTTCATCGGGGTGCCGCCCGCCACCACGGCCTGTCCGTTGTCCGGGTCGAACCGGATACCCGCGAGCCTCCGCAGGTCCAGCACCAGCCCGGAGGACACGGAGTAGCCGGCGTAGCTGTGACCGCCGCCACGGGCGACCAGCGGCACCGACTCGGCACGGGCCCAGTCGATGGCTCGGCTGACATCCCCGGCATGGGCGACCGTGAGGACGGCCGCCGGTCGGATGCCGGCGAACCGCCGGTTCGCCGGCGAGCATGCTTCCGGGAAGCCGGGATCACCGGGGAGCCGGAGCTCGCCGTCGACGAGGCCACGCAGCATCCGCCATCCGGTCATCGCGCCGCTCCCGGGATCTCCTCGAGGTACGACACGCCGGCGGCGGTGTGCGCGCCGTAGCGCTGCCAGACCTCACGCAGCACCAGGGTGTCGCCGAGCCACTGCGGCGTGTTGGTGCTGTGCCCGGCGATCACCTCGCCGCCGGCCAGCACCATGGTGTAGGCGAGGCTGAGCACGCCGCGCTCGTCGCAGGTGCCGGTGATCGTGCCGCGCCGAACCCGTCCACCCTCGAAGACCGCCCAGACCAGGTTCCCGCGCTGGTGGTACACGGCGCAGGTGCCGTCGCCGCCGCCCAGCGCGCGAAACCGACGGCCGTCGTAGTCGATGCTCACGCGTCCACGTCCAGCAGCCCGGCGGGCATCGTCAGAGTGGTGCCCGGCGGCGGGGGAGCGACCGGTTCGGCATCCAGTTCGACAAGTGCCACCGCGTCGTCGAGCTGCCGGGCGCAGGTTTCCGGGTCCGGGGCGGAGCAGACGACGAACGAGTGGCGGGCGATGTAGCCGCCCGGTGGCAGCCGCAGTGTGGTGCCCGGCTCGACCATGCGGGAGGCGAGAACCAGGCCGGGCGCCTGCTCGGGTACGGCGACCGAGTGTACGACGCAGTCGTGGTCGGGGTAGCCGAACCGGATGCCGGCGACGCCGGCGCGGGCATGGGTGAGGTCGGGGCGCTGGCCGGTGGCGACGTCGAACAGCACGCTGCCCGGTTCGATGCCGGTGGCGATCTGACCCAGATACGGGATCAGGTCACCGCCGAGGCGGCCGTTGACCTCGATGATCACCGGGCCGTCCGGGGTCAGTCGAACCTCGGTGTGCGTGATGCCGTTCTCGATGCCCAGGATCTGGTGCGCCGTGACCAGCGCGTCCAGCAGCGTGTCGTCGGACCGCAGCGGGTCGGCGGAGTCCACGACGTGCCCCGTCTCCTCGAAGAACGGTGGCATGCCGGTGGTCTTCCTGGCGACGAACATCGGCAGGTACTCGCCTTTGTGCACGGCGCCGTCGACGCTGATCTCCGGACCGTCGACGAAGCCCTCGACGATCGCCCCACCGCGGTAGGGCTCGTCGCCGATCAGGCTGGCCTCGTGCGCGACCCGGTACGCGAACTCGAGTTCCCGCTCGTCGGAGGCGAGCGAGACCCCCATGCTGGCGCCGAGCGCACGCGGCTTGACGATCACCGGGTACCCGATCCGGGCGGCGGCCGTGCGGGCCTGGTCGAGATCGGCGGTCAGCTCGAACCCGGGTTGTGGTGCGCCGGCCGCGGTCAACCGGGTACGGCAGCTGTACTTGTCCCGGCAACCGTGCACTCCTGGTACGCCCAGGCCGGGCACGCCGAACTCGGCGGCCAGTTCGGCCGCGGGCATCACCAGCGGCTCGTCCCAGCACATCAACCCGGTGACGGTGTACCTGCCGGCCAGCTCGCGGGCGGTCTCGGCGAGCAACCGGTGATCGAACACGTTGACCACGACGATGTCGTCGAAGTACTCGTGCTGCCAGGTCGGCCGGAGATTGTTGATCAGCACCAGCCGCAGCCCGGCCTTGCGGGCACGGTCGGCGACGGCACGGACGATGTACTCGCGGTAGAGCCTGAGGCCGCTGCCGACAACGAGCAGCGCGCCGGGTGCGGGTGTGGTCATGAGGGTGTCCTCCAGGGTGCGGTGGGTGTCATGGGGTCGACGCCGCGGCACCCGCGGCTCGACCCCGGAAGCTCGTCGACGACCGCGTCGACGGCATGCGGAGCGGTGCGGAATCCGTCGCCGCCGCTGGCCGGGCGGGCCCAGGCCCGGAGCCCGATCCGGACGAAGCCGGTGTCCGCGCCGGCCGCGGTGGCGTAGTGGCAGTGCCGCACGCGCACGACGTCGTACCGGTGGACGTCGGCCACGATGCCGGCCGAGAGCACCCGGGCGGCCCAGCCCGCTGCGTCGTCCGGATCGGACAGCGTGGTCGCCCCACGCCGGACGGCATCGGTGCTGATCTTGAGCAGGGTGCCCGCCACCGGGGGCAGCAACCATGCTCGGCCGTCGGTGCCGATCCCACCCGCGGCGGGTGCCGCCGCCCAGTTGTGGACCAACTCAGCCGGTGGCCGCAGATAGACCATGGTCTGCCGGTGTAGCGTCACCGGCAGGTCGACCAGGGCCGCCGACCAGGGCCCGGCCGTGACGAGCACCGCGTCACCGGACTCGACCGAGCCGTCGGCCAGCAGCACCCGGCCGGTGTCCGGTCCTACGCTGACGACCTCCCGGCCGGGCCGCAGGTCCGCCAGCCGGTGACGCCGCAACCACCGGGCCGCTGCCCGCAGGATGCGGTCGGCGAGCAGGACGCCCGCGTGCGGCTCGAACACGACCGCGGCGCCGGCCGGAAAGCCGATGTGCGGACGGTCCGCCGCATCGGTGACCCGGATCGGCAGCCCGGTGGCGTCGGCCGTGGCGACGGCCGACGCCACCTCGTCGGGAGGGAGCGCCGTCAGCACCCCGACGCGCCGATAGAGGCGGGTGCCCGACAGACCTCCGCCGATCAGGGAGTCCAGCTCACGCCAGCGACGGTGCAGTCGCGCCGCCCGTTCGGTGCCGGCCACGTCGCCGGTGGCGAGGGCGCGCAGGACACGGTGCTGGTCGAAGGACGTCGACTCCGGATGCGGGATCGGGCCGTGCTCCAGCAGCACCACGCGGTGCCCGGCCAGTACGCACCGGATCGCGCAGAGCAGCCCGGTGACGCCGGCGCCGACCACCACGACCCGCGGCCGGTTCCGGTCCGCCTGGCAGGTGGCCTCGGTCATCGCCCGCCCCTCGGCGCGGCCAGCCGCGGCAGCGGCACCGGAACGATGGAGGTGACCTCGGCGGGACTCGTGCTGGCGTTCGCGGCTTCCCCCAGGGCCTGGGCCGCCAGGTCGACCAGGATCGGCGCGGCCGCCCGGAGCAGCCAGCCGACCTCGAAGCAGAAGTCACCGGCGTCGTCGTCTGCCGCCGGCCAGCGGTCCAGCCTGGCCAGGTGGTCGCTGATCGCCTCCGCCGCGCGGTTGAGGCTGAACCCGGGCAGCTCGTAGGACGCCGCGAACCGGTCGGACATGCGAGCTGCGGCGTGGCGCGAGCGCGCCGACACCGGCAGTGGGCCGCGCCCGACCCAGCGGTTCACCCGCTCGGCGACCCGGTTCCACGGCCCGGTCAGCCGGGACTCGGTGACTGCCGAGAGCGCGTCCCGGCTGAAGCTGGTCCGCTGGTGTTCCGGGCTGGTCGTGGCCAGGTAGAACCGGATCAGGTCGCGTGGCACCTCGGCAGCCAGGTCCCGGCCCCGGACCACATGTCCGCGGCTGGTGGAGAACTTCTGGTGGTCCAGCTCGTAGAACTCGTTGGTCAGGTAGCGGGTGGGCAGCTCGTAACGGTCGTCGCAGGCCAGCAGCATCGCCGGACCGGTGATCGCGAACGGGTAGAAGTTGTCGAATCCGAGGAAGTAGACGATCTCCGACTCGCTGCCGGCCAGCCACAGTCCGTCCTCGCCGGCCGGGGGGTGTCCCCGGCTCTCCGCCGCCAGCGCCGAGCAGTGCATGCTCCACGCCATCGCTTCGGCGTTGGGGTTGACCACCTGCCCCGCGACCTCCGGAAACGGCACCTGGATGCCCCACGGCACCGGATAGGTCACCGGGAAGTCAGGCAGTGGTCGGGACAGCACCCGCACCATCGCCTGTGCCATGTGCGGCCGCATGCCGTCGACGTGCCTCTCGACGTGCGTGCGGAGCCGGTCGCGATAGCGCTCGACCGGGAGTACGAGCACCCGGGCGTTCCGCAGCGTCACCGGCTCGTCCGGGTCCAGGGTGGAGCGAAAGTTGAGCAGCTCGCCCGCCGGCACCAGGTGCCCGCAGCTCTCGCACAGCCCGGCGCAGCCCTCGGCCAGGCACTCCGGGCAGTTGCCGGACACGAAGCCGTCCACCAGGAACTGCCCGGTCCGCTCCGAGTACGGCAACGGCATCGTCCTCAGCTCCAGCCGGCCTGCCGCGCGCAGCCGGCCGACGAAGTCGACGACCCACCCGGTGAATCGCTCGTCGTCGCCGGTGTAGCCGTCGACACCGATTCCCATCGTCCGCAGGGTCGACTCGATCTGCGCGGCCGAGGTGGCCACCAGCTCGTCCGGGTGGACGCCGCGGCGGTGGGCGGTCGTCACCACGAACGTCGAGGTGTCCTGGAAGCCGGTGCCCAGGAGCACCTCCCGCCCCTGCGCCCGCGCGTAGCGGGTGTGCACGTCGGCTGCCAGGAACGGGCCCGCGATGTGCCCGAGGTGCAGGTCCCCGTTCGCCGTCGGCGCCGGCGAGATGATCACCGTCCGGGTGCTCATCGTCGATCCGCTTCGTGCCGGGCCAGGAACGTCGCCGACATCTCGTGGTCCCACCAGAGTCCGTAGTACTCGAAGTCGTCGGGGCCGTCGTTGACCACCCGGTGGGTGGACCCCGGGGGCAGCCGGACGATGTCGCCCGTGGCGAAGGGATGCCGCGTCTCGTCGACGACCACCGTGGCGGTGCCGGAGACGGCGATGAAGATCTCGTACTCGTGGTGGGAGTGCGGAGTCGACTCGGTTCCGGCACGCAGGACGCACCAGGCACCCTCGAACGGCGCGTTGAGCGCCGGCCAGGGCAGCAGGCGCTGGCCGGCGAGCCCGTAGGCAGGTTCCAGACGATCACGGTCGAGGCGGCGAATGTCGATCATGCCCGCACCGCCAGCGCCCGGTCGGCCGACACCTGGTCGACGCCGGTGCCCCGGTCGGCGACACGGCGGTCGACGATGTCGCCGACGATGTCGGCCGAGCGTTGCGCGAGCACGCTGATGAGTGAGTCGGAGATGCCGTGCGTGGCTTCGTTGACGCCCTGGAGGTACAGCGCGCCCCTGGCATCCGCGCCCAGATCGACGCGGTAGTGCCGGTTGACGGTGACCTTCGGCAGACCGATGGTGTCGGCCAGTTGGCGCACCATCGCTGGCATCCGTGAGTCGAAACCGGTGCCCAGGAAGAGCGCGTCGCACCGGACCTGCTCCACACTGTCGTACCGGAGGTCGCGAACCTCCAGCACCACCTCCTCACCGCCGCCGGGCACGGGCTCGACCTGTGCCCCGACGACCTCGGTGAGCCCGCGGACGCTGGAGACGGGCTGGCCGAGCATCTTCTGCCGGTAGATCATCGAGTACAGCTCGTCGAGGAACGGCGGGGCCAGGCCCGCGTAGTTCGTCAGGTGCATCTCGTTGAGCACCTGGTGGCGAACCTGGTCCGACATGCCGAAGAAGGTGTCCACGAAGGACGGATAGAACAGCTCGTTGACGAACTTGCTGGTCTGGTAGTTCTTGAGGGCGATCGAGCGCAGCAGCATCACGGGCGACGAGCCGGGGGCGTCCTGGTGCAGCGCCATGAACATCTCGGCCGCGCTCTGCGCACCGCCGATGACCACCGGCCGCAGTGGCCCGCCCGGGCGGGCCAGGCTCGTGGCGGCGTCGACCCGGCTGCCGTACTCGGTGCTGTGGATGACCCGCTCGGTGGGCAGGCCGCGGAACACCTCGGGCACGAAGGCGTCCCGGCCGCCACCGAAGACCAGGTCGCGGCAGACGACCGTATCGCCGTCGGACAGGTGCACCACAAAGCCGAGTACCGCGGCGTCGTCGGCTCGGATCGGCTGGATCCGTTCGGCGCGGACCTGGTAGCGCACCCGGACGTGCTCCAACGTGTCGGCCACCCACTGCTGGTAGGCCGACAGCTGCCACCGGAACGGGTTGAACGTGCCGAGGTTGACGAACTCGTCGAGTTCCCCGTTCTCGTGCAGGAAGTTCAGGAACGAGAAGCGACTGCGCGGGTTCCGCAGGGTCACCAGATCCTTGAGGTACGACACCTGGCTGCGGGTCCAGGGCAGAAGCAGATTCCGCTGCCACTTCACATCCCCGTACTGCTCGAGGACCATGGCCCGGCCGGCGACCTCGGGTGAGTCGCACTCCTCGAGGGCCACGGCCAGCGCGAGGTTCGACGGACCTGCGCCGATCATCAGAACATCCACGTCGTGGACAGACACGTGTATTCCTTCCGGGACGGGGGACGGGTGTGACGTGCCGCGACGGCACGCCGTAAGGGGCGCGGCGCACCGTCGACAACAGCGTTTTCCGGCTGTCGTGCATTCACCCAAGCCGAAGTACGCATTGATGGAAAGCATTGGGAGCGGAAGACAATCAAGTGATCGTGACTACGGTCGACGAGTTTATCGGTATGGCGGATACGACCTTTGTCGGCCGAATGAAAGGGGTCCGGATGTGTGGCGCGCGGGCGGTCCGGTCGCGACTCCGGCCGGACCGCGGCAGGGTTCGACCGTCGACCAGCGGCTGTCATCCGCGGCCATCCGTCGCCGCCGCCAATTCTGCTGGAAGCTATTCCCACGGGGGTGTGTGAATTGGTTCTTCTGCGCGGTCAAAACTTCCGACCAACTCGTCGGCACGCTGCAATGGCAGCCGGCGGTGGGAGAGACGGCCTTCGATGTCATGCCCGCGCGCCACCTGACGACGAGCCACCTGGAGACATCGCCGTGACCGCCACCATCGACAGACCCGCCGGTGTGCTCACCGTCCTACGCCGGACCCCGACACCGGTGCGTTATCTGCTCGGGGGCGTGCTGGTCAACCAGCTTGGCGCGTTGGTCCAGACGTTCATGGTGCTCTACCTGGTCTTCCGCGGGTTCTCCGCCGGGCAGGCCGGCACCGCGATCGCCGCCTACAGCGTCGGATCGGTGGTGGGCGTGCTCGTCGGCGGCGAGCTGATCCACCGCATCGGCCCACGCGGCGCCATCACCGTCGCGATGCTCGGTTCCGCCGTGATCCTCGCCGTCCTGCCTCTGCTCAGCCGACCCTCGACGTTCGGCGTGCTGATGATCGCCATGCTGTTGGCCGGGCTCGCGACCCAGAGCTACCGTCCCGCCGCGGCCGTGCTGTTGAGCGACCTGATGCCGGACGACATGCGCGTCATGGGCTTTTCGATGATGCGCATCGCACTGAACATCGGCGCCGCATTGAGCCCGCTGATCGCCGCCGGTCTGATCCTCGTGGACTGGAACCTGTTGCTGTGGTTCGACGCCGCCACCGCTCTGGTCTACGCGATCCTCGCCCGCTGGCTGCTACCCGATCTGCGGACCGGACGAGGGGCGCCCGGCGCAGTCGTCCAGGGCGGGACCGGGACCCGCATGGTGTACGGCATCCTGTTGCGCGACAGGCGCTTCTGGTTCTTCCTCGCCTCGACGCTGATCGGTGCGGTCATCTACGTCCAGTTCAACGTCGTCCTCCCGCTCAAGATCAGCGCCGAGGGGCACTCCACCGGTCTGTACAGCGGCATGCTGGTCACCGCGTCGATCGTGCTCATCCTCTGCGAACTGAAGATCACCGCAAGCGTCGCACGGTGGCCTGGTCACGTCGCGGCGACGGCGGGCACCGTGCTCATGGCAGTCGGTGCGGCCAGTTTCGGGGTCAGCGGTGGCTCGGCCGTGGCGCTCGTCGCGTGCACCGTCGTGTTCGTGTTCGGCACCATGATCAACGGGCCCACCATGTTCGCCTACCCCGCCACGTTTCCCGCACCGGTGAACGCCCGCTACATCAGCGCGCACCAGGCGACTTTCGGCCTGGGGATGGCCGCCGGCCCGCTGATCGGGGTCGCGGCGTGGGTGGGGCTGGGCAACGGGGTCTGGTGGCTGTGCGGCGGACTCGGCCTGGTGGCGGCATGGTGCGCCCGGCTCGGGATGAAGCCCCCGCGCCGGACACCGTAGTGCGACCGCCGCGCGGCGTCGCACGCCAGATGACGGGCCCCGTCCGAGGGCGGGCCGGAATGTCCCGACCGAGCATGCCGTGCAAGGAAAGGTTGATCCCGATGAGCGACATCCGCCAGGTCTCCGGCGACGAACGCCTGCGCACCGCCTTCACCCTCTATCCGTACGCCTTCGACGAATCGCCGGCCCCGGACGCGGCGGACGGCCTGGCGAGCATTCTCCCCTTTCATGAGGGCAACCACACGCTGATCGCTGAGGACGGTGGCCGGACGCTCGCCACGGCGGCGGCGATCCCGACGCACCAGAACCTGCGCGGCATCGTCATGCGCATGGCGGGCATCGCCTGGGTGGCCACCCATCCCGCGGCCCGCCGACAGGGCCACTGTCGACGGTTGATGCGCCAGCTTCACCGCGACATGCTCGACGCGGGACACCTGCTGGCCACGCTCTATCCCTTTCATCCGTCGTTCTACGAACAACTGGGCTACGTCGGGCTGCCACTCAACCGTACGGCGACGTTCGCGCCCGAGGGGTTGGCGCCGCTGCTGGGCGTCGACCTCCCCGGCGATGTGTCCTGGCAGGGAATACAGGATGGCTTCGAGGTCTACCGCGCCTTCCAGCGACGCCTGCTGGCGCAACGGCACGGTTTCATGTTCACCCCCGACTACCGAGCGGCCCGCATCCTCGCCCCCGCCGACCGTTGGCTCGCCGTCGCCTCGGTCGACGGGGAGGTGGCCGGTGTGCTCACCTACCGGATCGACGGCTACGGCGGCCGCCTGCACGGTGACGAGTTGCTGTACACCAGTGGGGCCGGGCGGGCGTTGTTGCTCCAGTTCCTCGCCCAGCACGTCCACCAGGTCGCCCAGATCGCGGTCACCGTCGCGCCGGACGAGCACCCCGAGACCTGGGCGGGCTCCCTTGCCGTCCGGACCGAGGCGAGGGCGGCCTTCCCCACGTCACCGCCCCTCATGGGTCGGCTCCTGTCGATGGACGCGCTCCGCGACGTGCCCTGTGGCTCCGGACGGGCTCAGCTGGAGATCGTCGAGGATGAGCTGCTCGCGGGGCGGTATCTGCTCGACGGAACCCGCGGGACGATCGACGTCACCGTCGCCGGACAGGCCGGGGAGAGGGCCACACTCACCGCCGCCGGACTGTCCGGACTGGCCTACGGTGTGCTGGACCCGGCCGACGTCGTCGCGCGCGGCCTGGGCGACATCTCCGACACCGTGGCGGCCGAGCTACGCGCACTGCTGCCTCGCCGCACGCCGTACGCCTTCGGTAAGGGCTGACGCACCGCCGCGCCCGCACGGCGGCCGGCAGGGATAGCGGGCCCGGCTGCGGCTGTCAGTGGTGAGCCGGTGCCGGGACCGCCCGCCATACGGGGGCGATGTTCTCGACCTTCTCGATCATGCCGTGACAGTAGTGCGCGTTGTGCTCCAGGGTCTGCGTGGCCATGTTGGGGAACTGCAACCGCTTGTGGTCGACGACGTAGCCGGGGCCGCCGGCGGGCAGCCGCGCGGCGTCCTGTAGCTCCTCGGTCCACTCGGTGGCCAGCTCGACGGTGTACTGGCGGCCGGTGCGGCCGAGGACCCGGACGGCTACGCCGGCGCCGGACGGCTCGTCCAACGGTGTGTTGGAGTAGACGTACGGGCGGTTGATGGTGTCGATCTCGAAGCGGGCGCGGGCCTTCGGGTCGGCCCACCAGTCGCGACTGGTGGCGAAGTCGCGCAGTTGTTCGGCGAACACGTCGCGATGCTGGTGCAGCGCGAGGTGGACGAAGAGGCCGTAGTTGCCGAGGTCGTAGTAGTCGGCGGCGGCGATCGAGTGTTCGACGAAGCGCACCAGTGGGTCGTCGGGGCGGCCGCGCCAGTAGTCGACGAACTCGGAGAACAGGCCCGCGTAGGTGGTGACACCGGCGCCGACGAGGTACTCCGCGACGGTGCGCAGGCTGCGGGTGTTGTGCAGCGCGTGCACCGCGTAGAAGAAGCGCATGCCGTCGGCGAAGTCGGCCGTGCTGGCCTCGCGGGTGGCGATCACGATGCGGGCGTCGGCGACGTCCCCGCCGGCCGGCCGGGTGGTCAGGCCCAGGCGATCCCGGTTGTGGTAGATGGGGGTGTTGTTGAGCAGCAGGTGGGAGTATGCGATGACGGTCTGCGCGCCGTTGTCGCAGAGCTGCCCGATGCCGCTCTTGAAGGAGTCGAGTGTCTCGCCGGGCAGCGGCCAGATGAGTTCGATGAACGAGCTGACCCGCTTCTCGCGCAGATCCTGTTGGAGTGCGGCGAAGGCGCTGAGCTTGATGTTGGAGCGGGCGACCAGGTCCAGGACGCGGGGCTCCATGCTCTGGATCGACACCGGCTGGGACGCGACGAGACCAGCGTTCTGGAAGATTTCGGTGATCTTGGTGACCGCCTGCGGCTTGTTCTTCGCCGCCGAGAAGTAGACCGTCTTGGGCATGCCGTACTCGCGGGTGCAGTCGGCCATGTGCTGCGACAGCTCGATGTCCCGGCCGAGCATGCCCCAGTTGGCGTCGACGAGGTACACGAAGAAGACGCTGTTGCGTCCCATCCAGGTGATCTCGTCGCGTACGCGGTCCTCGTCGAACCGGTACACCCGGTCGTTGGTGGCCGCGCCCCAGTAGCAGAATCCGCAGTGGTAGGGGCAGCCGCGGTTGGTCTCCAGCAGGCCGATGGTGTACTCGTCGCCGAACAGGCCGGTGAGGTACGGCGACGGGATCTCGTTGAGGTCAGCCAGCCGCGGCGGTGCGGGCGTCGTGAGGAGCTGCCCGTCGCGGCGCACGCTGAGGCCGGGGATCTTGGTCAGGTCCGGCGTCGTCTCGGTCAGCTCGCGCAGGTACGCGGCGAAGATGCCCTCGCCCTCGCCGTTGCAGACGGCGGTGAACGTGTCGGTCGAGCTGAGCTGCTGGTCGGCGTGGTGCATGACCTGGGGGCCGCCGAGCAGGACGGGCACGTGCGGTCTGGCGGCGCGCAGCGCGGTCAGGACCTGCCGCACCAGGCCCATGTTCCACACGTAGCAGCTGAACGTGTAGATGTCGGCGTCGAGGTCCAGGACGTGGCGCGTCACCTCGGCGGCCGGAGTCTTGATGCTGGTGGTGTACGTCCGGTACACGTACTCACCGGTGAGGACGTCGTCGGCGCGGGCGTACGCTTCCAGGTATCCGGAGACCAGCGGGGTGATCCGCTCAAAGACGGAGAGCTCAACCATGCCGACCGTTCGCATCGGTGTTCCCCTTGTCACTGTCGTGGCCGGTGGCGTTCATCCACCGGCCTTCCCTGCCGTTCAGGCTGGCGCGAGTGGCGAGCCGGTGGGCGCGCCGACGTAGAACAACCCGAAGCCACCGAACTCGACGGGCTCCGCGGCGAGCCCCGCCGCACGGAACCACTCGGCCAGGCGCGACGGGTGGTAGGCGACGGTGTCGAGACCCTCGTCGTTGCGGAACCGCACCCCGTCAGCGTCCTCGGTGACCCGCAGCCCGCTGTAGCCGCAGGCGTCGTAGTACTCCCGCCGCCGCCGCGACGCGTCCCGGTCCGTGCGATAGGTGCTGATGGCGAACGGCAGGCCGCTGTCGGCCAGCGCTGTCAACACGGCGCGGGGCCGGCCCATGTTGCCGAAGCTGTTGAACGGGAACAGCGCCACCGCTCGCCCCGGTGGCAGTGCCACGGCCGGCAGCTCCTCGGCGTCGGCGAGCGCGAAGCGGTACCGGTCGGCGGGTAGCGCGCGATCGGCCAGCCGTGCCCTGCCCTCGGTCACGTAGCGGGAAACGACGTCGACGCCGACGTACCCCAGGCCGCGGCGGACCGCCCACTCGAGGTGCAGGCCCGACATGCTGCCGACCTCGACGAGCACGTCGATCCCGGCACTGATCGAGTCCAGCATCCGCTCCTCGTGCGCGAGCAGCGCCTGCACCACCGGTGGGAGCAGGTCGGCGTCCACCAGCCGGTCGCCGGCACCGCTCGCGTAGAACTGGGTGGTCACCGCGCACCACCCTCGCTCGGCCGCGCGTAGAGCGCGTGGAACGTCGCCCTGATCTCCTGCACCTCCGCCAAGACCGGCGGCGCGCAGCCGCTGAGCGGGTAACGCGTGGTGGCCTCCCCGAAGTCGTCGAACGCTTCGGCCCACTCGCCGGCGGGCACCGACCAGTCGCTGTAGCGGTAGCCGGTGCCGCCGTCGGCGCCGCGTAACGGATGTTGAGTGGCCCAGTTGAGGCTGACCGGCCACGGCCCGCCGTACCGGTCGCGCCAGTCGTTGAGCTGTCGCAGGAGGGCGAGCCGGTCGCGGTGCGGCTCGCCGAGGCCGAACAGCACCGCCGCCCCGGTCTGGACGCCGAGCTGGGTGAGCTGGTCGATGGCCTGCTCGGTGCGGCTCATCCACGCGGCCCCGTCCGGCCGCCGGTCCTTGCTCATGCCGCCGATGCCACCCGGGTCGAGCGTCTCCACCCCGATGAAGACGTAGTCCAAGCCGACCTCGGTCAGTCCCTTGATGAGGTCGGTGCGGCTGAGGATCTGGTCGATGGTGAACTGCCCGCCGAACCGGATGTCCAGGTCGGCCCGGTCCAACAGGTCGACCAGCCGGGTGATCTCCCGCGGCGATCCGCCGAGAATGGTGGAGTCCTCGATGAAGGCGCTGGCGCCGCGACCGGGCGCGTCGGCCGCGATCACGTCGCTGACGGCGCGCAACTGCCGGACCAGGCGGTCGGCGCCGTTGCCGAGGTCGACCAGGCCCCCGGTGACGCTGCGCCGTTCGCTGCAGAAGTCACAGTCGAAGACACAGCCGTTACCGGTGTCGCTGAAGACGTGCCCGGTGAGCCGGCCGCCGAACACGTCGAAGCTGGCGCCGACGCCGAAGATCTCGGCCGGGCTCGGTAGCTGGTCACGGCTGAATGTCGGCCGCCGTGAGGTGACCGTCCGCGGCAGGTCGCCGTCGGCCCAGCTGGCTATCCAGTCGCCCGGCTCGTCGGCGATCCCGGCGGCCAGATCGGCGGACGTCGCGGGCTGTGCGGCGGTGGCGATCACCTCACCGAGCCCCGCGATGACATGCTCACCCGGACCGGCGACCACCAGGTCGAAGACGGGCGGCAGGGTCCCGTCGGCGATCAGGCGCACCGGCGATCCCGGATGGTGCCGCACCGTGCCGCCGGCCCGCCAGATCGTCTCCGACGCGTGCCGGCCGCCGAGGACGACGTGGACCCGGTCGCCGAGGCGCTGCTTGGCGCGGACCGCGCAGGCGACCGCGCCGGGCAGACACACCGACATGGCGCCGAGCAGCAGCAGATTCGGCTCGAACCGCTCCAGGAGCGCATCGAACCGCGCCATGTCCTCGACCAGGCTGTGCATCAGCAGCACCGACTCCCGCCGGGACGCGCGGCTTCCGGCCCAGTTCGAGTCGCCCCAGGCGCCGATGCCGTTCGCCGCCCGCTGCCCCGCGACACGGCACGCGTTGAACAGGCTGGCGGGGTCGGCGCTGGTCAGCGTGTGCCGGCCGAGCCCGCTCGCGGGCAGCTCGGGCGGGGCGACCGCCACGACGCGAAGTGCCATCTCCTACCCTTCCCTTCCGTCCGTGGCGGAGGTCAGGCCCCGGATGACCATTCGGCCAGCACTCGCCGTAGCTCTTCCGGTGTGGTGACGTCGATGCGCCCGACCGGGCGGTCCGGCTCCTGCGTCGCGGTGGTGAGGAACTGGCTCCAGCGCTCGATGAGCGTCCGCACGGTCGCCGGGTCGAACAGGTCCGTGGGGTATTCGAGGACACCCGCGAGCCCGGCCGGGCGACCGTCGTCGTAGCTCTCCCACAGGCTGAAGAACAGGTCGAACCGGGATGTTCCGGTGTGCGCGGGCTGGTAACTCGCGGTGATGCCGGGCATGTCGAGTCGGCCCTCCGGTGTGTTCTGCAGCGCCAGCATGACCTGGAACAGGGGATGGTGCGCCAGGGACCGGGCCGGGCTGACGGCTTCGACGAGGTGCTCGAACGGCACGTCCTGGTGGGCGTAGGCGGTGAGCGCGGTGGACCGGGCCCGCTCGACGAGCTCACCGAACGTCGGGTCGCCCGACACGTCCATGCGCATCACCAGCGTGTTGACGAAGAAGCCGACCAGGTCGTCGAGCTTCTCGTCGGTACGCCCGGCGATCGGGGAGCCGACCGGCACGTCGGTGCCCGCACCGAGCCGGCTGAGCAGGCCGGCAAGCCCGGCGAGCAGCACCATGAAGGCGGTCGCGCCGCGGGCGCGGGCCATCGTCACCACCCGCTCGTGCAGGACGGCGTCCATGGTGAACCGGTACGTCTCGCCCTGGTAGCTGGCGACGGTCGGGCGGGGCCGGTCCGTGGGCAGGGCCAGCGCGTCGGGCAGCCCGGTCAACGTGGTGCGCCAGTGGTCGGTCTCCCGGGCCAGGCGGCTGGCCGGGTCGGTGCCGGCGCCGAGCGTCTCGTGCTGCCACACCGTGTAGTCGGCGTACTGCACCGGCAGCGGCTCCCACTGCGGTGCCTCGCCGGTGAGGCGGGCGGCGTACGCGCTCGACAGGTCGCGTGACAGGGGGGCCAGGGACCAGCCGTCGGCCGCGATGTGGTGCATCAGCAGCAGCAGGACGTGCTCGCTCGGGCCGATGCGGAAGAGCGTGGCGCGAAGCGGCAGGTCGCGTTCGAGGTCGAAGCGCGTCTGCGCGGCGCGGGCGAGCGCGTCGGGAAGCGTCTCGGCGGTGACCGTCTCGACGGCGATCGGAACGTGGACTTCGGCCGCCGGCCTGATCTCCTGCCACGGCTCCCCGTCACGCTCGGGAAACACCGTGCGCAGACTTTCGTGGCGGCCGACGACGTCGTTGAGCGCGGCGGTGAGCGCGCGAACATCGAGCCGGCCCGACAGCCGCAACGCCAGCGGCACGTTGTAGGTCGCCTCGCCCTCGAATCGGTGCAGGAACCAGAGCCTGCGCTGGGCGAAGGACAGCGGTGCGCCGTGCGCGTGGTCGCGGGCCTCGATCGGGGCCCGACCGTCGTCGTCGTTCCGCAGGTGCTCGGCGAGCAGCTTCGCGGTGGGCGCCTCGAAGAGGGTGAACACGTCCAGATGTACGCCGAGTGTGCTGCGGATGCGGCTGATGAGGCGGGTGGCGAGGAGGGAGTGTCCGCCGTGGTCGAAGAAGTTGTCGGTGGGGGTGAGGGTGGGTTGTTTGAGGATGTCGGCCATGAGTCCGCACAGGATTTCTTCGTGTGGTGTGCGGGTGGTGGGTGGTGTGTGGGTGGTGGTGGTTTGGGGTGGGGGTAGGGCGGCGTGGTTGAGTTTGCCGTTGGGGGTGGTGGGGAGTTGGTCGAGGGTGATGATGTGGTGGGGGATCATGTAGTCGGGTAGGTGTTGGGTGAGGGTGGTTTTGATGGTGTGGGGGTTGATGGTGGTGTGGGGTTGGGGGACGAGGTAGGCGATGAGTTGGTCGTCGGGGGTGGTGGTGACGGCGGCGGTTCGAATGTTTTCCTGGGTGCTGAGGATGGTTTCGATTTCGCCGAGTTCGATGCGGTAGCCGCGGATTTTTATTTGGTTGTCGGTGCGGCCGAGGTATTCGAGTTGTCCGTCTGGGCGCCATCGGGTGATGTCTCCGGTTCGGTACATTCTGGCGCCGGTGGTGCTGTGGGGGTCGGGGATGAATCGGGTGGCGGTGAGGGCTGGTTGGTTGGTGTAGCCGTGGGCGGTGCCGGCTCCGGCGATGTAGAGCTCTCCGGCGACGCCGGGTGCTACGGGGTTGAGGTGGTGGTCGAGGACGTAGAGGTGGGTGGCGGTGACGGGTCGGCCGATGGGTGGGGTGGTGTTGCCGGTGAGTGGGTCGGAGAGTGTGGCGGCGATGGTGGTTTCGGTGGGTCCGTAGGCGTTGATCATGAGCCGGTTGGGGGACCAGTGGTGGACGAGGTCGCCGGGGCAGGCTTCGGCGCCGACGAGGAGGCATCGTAGGTGGGGTAGGGGGGTGGGGGTGACGGTGGCCAGGAGTGTGGGTGGGATCAGGGTGTGGGTTATTCGGGCGTGGTGTAGGAGGTCGCTGAGGTCGTGTCCGGCGACGATTCCGGGTGGGGCGATGATGAGGGTGGCGCCGTGGGGTAGTGACATGAGGAGTTCCATGACCCAGGCGTCGAAGCTGGGTGTGGAGAGTTGTAGGACGCGGGCGTCTGGTCCGAGGGTGAGTCGGGTGTGGAGGGTGTGGGCCAGTGAGGTGAGTCCGGTGTGGGGGACTCGTACGCCTTTGGGTTGGCCGGTGGAGCCGGATGTGAAGATGATGTAGGCGCTGGCGTGTGGTGTGGTGGGGGCGACGACGTTGACGGGTTCGGTCGGTTCGGTGGGGATGTCGTCGGCGGGTATCGCGGTGAGGTTGAGGGTGGTGGCCAGTTGGGTGGTGGTGTGGTCGGTGACGGCGATGTGGACGTCGGCTTGGGTGGTCATGGTGTGTAGGCGTGGGGTGGGCAGTGTCGGGTCCAGGGGTGTGAACACGCCGCCGGTTTGGGACACGGCGAGTGCGGCGGTGGCGAGGTCGATGCCGCGTGGGAGGAGGAGTCCGACCACTGTTTCGGGGCGGACGCCGGCTGTGGTGAGTCGGGTGCTCAGGGCGCCGGCGCGTTGCCACAGTTGGTGGTAGGTCAGGGTCTGGTCGCCGGCGGTGACGGCGGGGGCGTCCGGTTGGGCGGTGACCTGTTGCGCGACCATTTGGGCCAGGGACAGCACGGGTTGGCTGTCGCCGCCGTCGCCCCAGCGCAGCAGGTCGGCACGCTCCGCTGCGGACACGACATCCCACTGGGACAGGCGGGTGTCGGCACTGCCGGTGGCCATGTCGGTGAGGATCCGTAGCCACCGGTCGATCAGATCGGTGACCACCGCCCGGTCGAACAGATCCAACGAGAACTCCACCACACCATCCATCCCGGAGGGTGTGGCACCGTCGTGACGTTCCCACAGGCTCAGGGCCAGGTCGAAGCGGGAGGTCCCGGTGCTCACGGGTTGCACCTGCAGATCGAGGCCGGGCAGCGCGAAGTGCGGGTCGGGCGTGTTCTGCAGCGCGAGCATGATCTGGAACAGCGGATGGTGGGCCAGCGTGCGCGTCGGGTTCAGTTCCTCGACCAGGTGCTCGAAGGGAACGTCCTGGTGGGCGTAGGCCGTCAGCGCCGTACCGCGTACCCGGTGCAGCAGCTCGGCGAACGTCGGGTCGCCCGAGGCGTCCACCCGCATCACCAGCGTGTTGACGAAGAAACCGACCAGGTCGTCCAGCCGTTCGTCCAACCGACCCGCCACCGGAGAACCGATCGGAATGTCCACCCCCGCACCCAGCCGGCTCAACAACCCACCCAGACCGGCCAGCAACACCATGTACACCGTCGTACCGGTCTCCCGGGCCAGCCGGACGATGCCCGCGTGCACGTCGGCCGGGATGCGCAGCTTCAGGAGGTCGCCACGGTAGGAGGCGGCGGCCGGGCGGGTGCGTACGGCCGGGATGTTGATCTGGTCGGGCAGCCCGGTGAGCGCGGTCAGCCAGTATGCCGTCTGGCTGCCGAACAGGCTGTGCGGGTCGTCCTTGGCGCCGAGTAGTTCCTCCTGCCAGAGCGTGTAGTCGGCGTACTGCACCGGCAGGGGAGTCCAGTGCGGTGGTCGGCCGTCATGACGGGCGGCGTAGGCCGTGACGATGTCGCGCGACAGGGGCGCCATCGACCAGCCGTCGCCCGCGACGTGGTGCAGCACGAGCAGCAGCACGTGCTCGTCGGGGCCGAGCCGGAGCAGGCTGGCCCGCAGGGGCAGGTCGGTGGCGAGGTCGAAGGCGAACCGGGCGGCCGCCGCGAGCAGTTCCTGCATCTGCTCCGGCGTCACGTCGGCCTCGTCGAACTCGACCCGGGCCTGCTCGGTCGGCACGATGCGTTGCCACGGCTGGCCGTCGACCTCGGGGTACACGGTGCGCAGCGCTTCGTGGCGGGCGACCACGTCGTGCAGGGCCTGGCGGAGTGCCGCGGTGTCGAGGGTGCCGGTGAGGCGGAACGAGATGAGCATGTTGTAGGTCGGGCTGGGGCCCTCCAGCCGGTGCAGGAACCACAGCCGGCGCTGGGCGGAGCTGAGCGGTAGCAGCTCCGGCCGGCTCGTCGCCGGGCGTACCGGTGGCCGGAGTGCTCTGCCCGGGTCGAGACGGGCGGCCAGACCGGCCACGGTGGGCGTCTCGAACAGTGCGCGGATCTGCACGTCCGCGCTCATCGTGGTGCGGATGCGGCTGATCAGCCGGGTCGCGAGCAGCGAATGGCCGCCGAGGTCGAAGAAGTTGTCGTCGACGCCGACCGCGTCGACGCCCAGCGCCTCGGCGAACAGGTCGGCGATCATCTGCTCGCGCGGGTTGCGGGCGGCGCGCCCGGGTGTGTGCACGGGAGCGGGCAGGGCGGCGCGATCGAGCTTGCCGTTCGGTGTGACGGGCAACGCGTCCAGCAGCACGACCGTGGTGGGCACCAGGTAGTCGGGCAGCCGGTCACGCAGCCAGTCGACCAGTTCGCCGGGCGTACCGGTCCAACCCGGAGCGGGTACGGCGTAGCCGACGAGGCGTACCACCGCGGGCTGGTCCGTGCGGGCGATCACGGTCGCGCGAACCAGGCCGGGGTGGCGGGCCAGCACGGCGGCGGCTTCACCGGGCTCGACCCGGAAACCGCGGATCTTCACCTGGTCGTCGGTGCGGCCCAGGAACTCGAGCTGACCGTCCGGGCGCCAGCGGGCACGGTCACCGCTGCGGTAGAGCCGGGAGCCGTTCGGACCCGCGACGAACCTCTCCGCGGTCAGGTCCGGCCGGCCCAGGTACCCGCGGGCGAGTCCGGGACCGCCGATGTAGAGGTCACCGGCGACGCCCACCGGTACGGGGTTGAGCCAGGAGTCGAGCACCAGCAGCCGGGCACCGGCTACGGGCTGGCCGATCGGCGCGCGCACCGGCCAGCCGCCGGCCGGGCCGGTCAGCGGCGTGCCGGTGACGACGTGGGTCTCGGCCGGACCGTAGTGGTTGTGCAGCCCGATGTGTGGGCGGGTGGCGAAGAAGCGGCGCAGTTGCTCCCCGACCACCAGTGCCTCACCGGCCTGTGCGATCACGTGCAGGTCCAGCAGTCGGCGGTCGCCCTCGGCGGCGGCCTCCGCGATCTCGGCCAGCACCGGCTGCGGCGCGAACAGCTCGGTGGCCGCGCTGTCCTGGAGCCAGCCGGCCAGCAACTCGCCGCTGCGGCGGGTGTCGTCATCCGGGACGAGCAGCGTCCGACCGGTGGTGAGGGCGCCGAAGATCTCCTGGGCGGCGACGTCGAAACCGACCGAGGTGAACTGCACGGTGCGGGTACCCGGCCCGCCCGGCAGCTCCTCCCGTTGCCACGCCAGCAGGTTGGCCAGCGCGCCGGACGGCATGACCACCGCCTTCGGGGCGCCGGTCGAGCCGGACGTGTAGACGACGTACGCCGGATTGTCGGGCCGGACCACGGGCCTGGCGAGAGTGTGGCCGGACGACCACGACTCCGGACCGAGGACCGGTGTGCCGTGTCGGGCGAGCTCGGTGTCGGTGGTGAGCAGCAGCGCAGGGTGGGTGTCGGCGAGCATGAACCCGATCCGCTCCGCCGGGTGGCCGAGGTCGATCGGCAGGTAGGCGGCGCCGGCGCGGAGCACGGCGACGAGGGCCACGTAGAGGTCGAGGCAGCGGGGCAGCGCGACGGCGACGATCGACTCCGCGGCGACCCCGTGGTGGGCCAGGGTGGCGGCGAGGTCGTCGGCGCGGCGGAGCAGTTCGGCGTAGGTCAGGCTGCCGTCGGGCGCTTCGACGGCGACGTTCTCCGGGGTCGCGGCGGCCTGCGCGGCGATCTGGTCGGCGATCGGCGTGGCGGTTGCGGAGGACGCCGCGTCGGTGCCCCAGCGGTCCAGCTCTCCGCGTTCGTCGGCGGTCAGCACGTCGATGTCGTTCAGCCGGCGGCCGGGGTCGGCGACGACCTGGGCGAGCAGCCGCCGCCACCGGTCGACCAGAGCCTCGACGGTCGCCGCGTCGAACCGGTCGGTGGCGTATTCGACGATGCCGCGCAGACCGTCGGCCCGACCGGCGTCGTAGCGCTCCAGGAGGCTGAAGAACAGGTCGAACCGGGCCGTGCCGGTGGTGACGGGCCGCAGTTCCACGTGGAGATCGGCGAGGTCGAAGGCGGCGTCCGGCGTGTTCTGCAACGCCAGCATGACCTGGAACAGGGGATGGTGGGCCAGGGACCGGGCCGGGTTGAGCACCTCGACGAGATGCTCGAACGGGACGTCGTCGTGGGCGTAGGCGTCGAGCGCGACGTCGCGGACCCGGGTGACGAGGTCGGCGAAGGTCGGGTTCCCGGTCAGGTCGACGCGCATCACCAGCGTGTTGACGAAGAAGCCGACCAGGTCGTCGAGCTTCTCGTCGGTGCGCCCGGCGACCGGCGTGCCGATCGGGACGTCCGTGCCGGTGCCGAGTCGGGCCAGGGTGGCCGCGAGCCCGGCGAGCAGCACCATGAAGACGGTGGCCCCGCCGGCGCGGGCGGTCGCGAGGATGCCGGCGTGCAGGTCGGCGTCCAGCACCAGGTCGAGCATCGCGCCCCGATGGGTGGCGGTCGCCGGGTCCGGCCGGTCCGCCGGCAACGCGATCCGCTCCGGCAGGCCGGCCAGCGTGTCCTGCCAGAAGCGGGTCTGGGCGGTGAGCCGCGACGCCGGGTCGCCGACGCCGCCGAGCAGTTCGCGCTGCCAGCCGACGTAGTCGGCGTACCGCACGGGCAGCGGCTCCCACCGCGGCGCCTCGCCGGTGCGGCGGGCGGCGTACGCGGTGACGAGGTCGCGTGACAGGGGGGCCAGGGACCAGCCGTCGGCCGCGATGTGGTGCATCAGCAGCAGCAGGACGTGTTCGCTCGGGCCGAGGCGGAACAGGACGGCGCGCAGCGGCAGGTCGGTCGCCAGGTCGAACGGCACGCGGGCGGCCTCGAGCAGCGCCGTCGGCAGATCGGCCACGTCGACCGTGATGACGGACAGGTCGACCGGAGTGTCGGCGGGCAGCAGGCGCTGCGCCGGCTGGCCGTCCCGGTCCGGATAGACCGTGCGCAGTGGTTCGTGGCGGCCGACGACGTCACCGAGGGCGGCGGCCAGCGCCGGCACGTCGAGGTCGCCGTCGAAGGTCAGGCGCAAACCGATGGTGTACGTCGGGCTGGGACCGTCGATGCGGTCGAGCAGCAGAAGACGTTGTTGCCCGGCGGACAGGGCGGCCGGGTCGTCGTCCGGCCGGTGGCGCAACCGTGGCCGCTCGGCCGGCGTGGCGGCGAGCCGGGTGGCGAGTGCGGCGGGCGTCGGGGACTCGAACAGCGTGCGGATCGGCACGTCGCCGCCGAGTGTGCTGCGGATGCGGCTGATGAGGCGGGTGGCGAGGAGGGAGTGTCCGCCGTGGTCGAAGAAGTTGTCGGTGGGGGTGAGGGTGGGTTGTTTGAGGATGTCGGCCATGAGTCCGCACAGGATTTCTTCGTGTGGTGTGCGGGTGGTGGGTGGTGTGTGGGTGGTGGTGGTTTGGGGTGGGGGTAGGGCGGCGTGGTTGAGTTTGCCGTTGGGGGTGGTGGGGAGTTGGTCGAGGGTGATGATGTGGTGGGGGATCATGTAGTCGGGTAGGTGTTGGGTGAGGGTGGTTTTGATGGTGTGGGGGTTGATGGTGGTGTGGGGTTGGGGGACGAGGTAGGCGATGAGTTGGTCGTCGGGGGTGGTGGTGACGGCGGCGGTTCGAATGTTTTCCTGGGTGCTGAGGATGGTTTCGATTTCGCCGAGTTCGATGCGGTAGCCGCGGATTTTTATTTGGTTGTCGGTGCGGCCGAGGTATTCGAGTTGTCCGTCTGGGCGCCATCGGGTGATGTCTCCGGTTCGGTACATTCTGGCGCCGGTGGTGCTGTGGGGGTCGGGGATGAATCGGGTGGCGGTGAGGGCTGGTTGGTTGGTGTAGCCGTGGGCGGTGCCGGCTCCGGCGATGTAGAGCTCTCCGGCGACGCCGGGTGCTACGGGGTTGAGGTGGTGGTCGAGGACGTAGAGGTGGGTGGCGGTGACGGGTCGGCCGATGGGTGGGGTGGTGTTGCCGGTGAGTGGGTCGGAGAGTGTGGCGGCGATGGTGGTTTCGGTGGGTCCGTAGGCGTTGATCATGAGCCGGTTGGGGGACCAGTGGTGGACGAGGTCGCCGGGGCAGGCTTCGGCGCCGACGAGGAGGCATCGTAGGTGGGGTAGGGGGGTGGGGGTGACGGTGGCCAGGAGTGTGGGTGGGATCAGGGTGTGGGTTATTCGGGCGTGGTGCAGGAGGTCGCTGAGGTCGTGTCCGGCGACGATTCCGGGTGGGGCGATGATGAGGGTGGCGCCGTGGGGTAGTGACATGAGGAGTTCCATGACCCAGGCGTCGAAGCTGGGTGTGGAGAGTTGTAGGACGCGGGCGTCTGGTCCGAGGGTGAGTCGGGTGTGGAGGGTGTGGGCCAGTGAGGTGAGTCCGGTGTGGGGGACTCGTACGCCTTTGGGTTGGCCGGTGGAGCCGGATGTGAAGATGATGTAGGCGCTGGCGTGTGGTGTGGTGGGGGCGACGACGTCGACGGGTTCGGTCGGTTCGGTGGGGATGTCGTCGGCGGGTATCGCGGTGAGGTTGAGGGTGGTGGCCAGTTGGGTGGTGGTGTGGTCGGTGACGGCGATGTGGACGTCGGCTTGGGTGGTCATGGTGTGCAGGCGTGGGGTGGGCAGTGTGGGGTCCAGGGGGGTGAACACGCCGCAGGCTCGGGAGACTGCCAGTGCGGCGGTGACGAGGTCGATGCCGCGTGGGAGGAGGAGTCCGACCACTGTTTCGGGGCCGACGCCGGCGGTGGTGAGTCGGGTGCTCAGGGCGCCGGCGCGTTGCCACAGTTGGTGGTAGGACAGGGTCAGGTCGCCGGCGGTGACGGCGGGGGCGTCCGGGCGGGTGGTCACCTGTTGCGCGACCATTTGGGCCAGGGACAGCACGGGTTGGCTGTCGCCGCCGTCGCCCCAGCGCAGCAGGTCGGCACGCTCCGCTGCGGACACCACGTCCCACTGCGAGAGTCGGGCTTCGACACCCCCGGCGGCCAGTCCGGTCAGGACCCGCAGCCACCGATCGACCAGTTCGGTCACCACCGCCCGGTCGAACAGATCCAACGAGAACTCCACCACCCCATCCATCCCGGACGGACGGCCGTCCGGACCGCGGTGCTGGCGGACGATGACGCTGAGGTCGAGGCGCGCGCTGTCGCGGCCGACCGGCAGGACATCCGCGTCGAGGCCGGGCAGGTCGAAGGCGGTCTCGACGATGTCGTCCTCGATCGCGAGCAGGATCTGGACCAGCGGGTGCGCGGCCAGCGAGCGGGTGGGGTTGAGCACCTCGACCAGGTGGTCGAAGGGGACGTCCTGATGGGCGTAGGCGTCGAGGGTGGTGTGCCGCACCCGGCGCAGCAACTCGGCGAACGTCGGATCGCCCGAAGTGTCCACCCGCATCACCAGCGTGTTGACGAAGAAACCGACCAGATCGTCCAGCCGCTCGTCCAACCGACCCGCCACCGGAGAACCGATCGGAACGTCCACCCCCGCACCCAGCCGGCTCAACAACCCACCCAGACCAGCCAGCAACACCATGTACACCGTCGTACCGGTCTCCCGGGCCAGCCGGACGATGCCCGCATGCAGGTCGGCGTCGAACGTGAACCGGTAGGTGTCACCCCGGAAGGAGGCAGCCGCCGGCCGTGGCCGGGCCAGTGGCACCGAGACGATCTCGGGCAGCCCCGCGAGCACCGACCGCCAGTAGCCGGTCTGGCGGGCGAGGCGGCTGTCGGGCTCGTCCGGCGGGCCGAGGTACTCCTCCTGCCAGAGCGTGTAGTCGGCGTACTGCACGGGCAGCGGTGGCCACGCCGGTGTCGTCCCGGCGAGCCGGGCCCGGTAGGCGGTGCCCAGGTCACGCACGAGCGGGCCCATGGAGGCCCCGTCGGCGGCGATGTGGTGCAGAACGATCAGCAGTACCGTCGTCGAGTCGTCCACGGCGTACAAATGACACCGCACGGGCAGGTCGCGGGTGAGGTCGAACGGCGCTGCCACGGCACGTCGCAGTGCGGGCCCGAGCTCGTCGGCGGGAACCGGACGTTCGTCCAGCGCGATGTCGAGGCCGCCGGCGTCGAGGACGGCCTGGTACGGGTCGCCGTCGACCTCCGGATACACGGTACGCAGCGACTCGTGGCGCGTGACGAGGTCGTTGAGGGCGGCGCGCAACACGTCCCGGTCGAGCGGTCCGCGCAGCCGCACGGCCAGCGGGACGTGGTAGGTGTCCCGGCTGCCGAGCCGGTCCAGGAACCACAGCCGTCGCTGGGCGGGGGAGAGCGGGACGAGATCCGGTCGACCGGCGGGGCGCAACGCCGGGCGGGCGGCGCGACCGGGTGCCACGTGGGCGAGCACGCCGGTGACGGTGGGCCGGGCGAAGAAGTCGGCCATCTCCAGATCGGTGGCCAGCGTGGACCGGATGCGGCCGATCAGCCGGGTCGCGAGCAGCGAATGGCCGCCGAGGTCGAAGAAGTTGTCCTCGGCGCCGACCGCGCGAACGCCGAGCGCGTCGGCGAACAGCTCCGCCAAAATCTGGGCGTACGGTTCGTGGTGCACGCCCGCGCTGACGCCGGGCGATGCCGGTGACGGCAGCGCGGCGCGGTCCAGCTTGCCGTTGGCGGTCAGCGGCAACGCGTCCACGATCACCAGCGCCGCCGGCACCAGGTGATCAGGCAGCGTCCGGGCCAGGTCGTGGCGCAGGGCGGCCGGGTCGAGCGTGGTGTCCGGGGCGGGGACCACGTAGGCGACGAGACTGATCTCGCCGCCATCGTTCTCCCGAGGCACCACCACGGCCTCGGCGACGTGGACGCCCCGGGCCAGCACGGCGGCGATCTCGCCCGGCTCGACCCGGAAGCCGCGGACCTTGACCTGGTCGTCGGTGCGGCCGAGGAACTCCAGGGCCTGCCCCGTCCACCGGACCCGGTCACCGGTGCGGTACATGCGCGCGCCGGGCGGCCCGAACGGATCGGCGACGAACCGGGTGGCCGTGAGGCCGAGTCGGCCGAGGTAGCCGCGGGCGACACCGTCGCCGGCGACGTAGAGTTCCCCGGCGGCGCCGGCCGGTACCGGGTGCATGCTGCCGTCGAGTATGTAGGCGGCGAGATGTGGCAGCGGCGTGCCGATCGGGCTGACCGGGCGACCGACATCGTCGGCGGTGACGTCGTAGCGGGTTACGTGGACCGTCGTCTCGGTGATGCCGTACATGTTGATCAGCCGCGGGCGGTCGGCGCCGTGCCGGTCGAACCAGCCGCCGAGACGGTCCGGGGCGAGGCGTTCGCCGCCGAAGACGATGTAGCGCAGGCTGAGGTCGTCAGGCGCCGTGACGTCGGCGCGGTCGAGCGCGGCGAACGCGGAGGGTGTCTGACTCAGGACGGTGACGCGTTCGCGGGCGAGCAGCCGCCGGAAGGCGTCGGGCGCGCGAGCGACGTCGCGGGGCACGATGACGACGCTGCCACCGGTGGTGAGCGCGCCCCAGATCTCCCAGACGGAGAAGTCGAACGCGTGGGAGTGGAACATGGTCCAGACGTCGGCCGGACCCACGTCCAGGTCGACGAGCGTGTTCGCGAGCAGCCGTTCGACGTTGCGGTGGGTGACGACGACACCTTTCGGCGCGCCGGTGGAGCCGGAGGTGTGGATGACGTACGCCGCGCTGTCCGGGGTCGGGCCGGCCATTGGCTCGGCGGTCTCGGGCACACCGGTGTCGTCGCCCCCGTCGACGGTCAGCACCGCGATGTCGAGTGGCGGCAGCAGGTGCCGTAGCGCGCTCGTGGTCACCACGGCGGCGGGTGTGGTGTCGGCCAGCAGGTAGGCGACGCGGTCGGCGGGGTGGTCCGGATCGATCGGCGCGTAGGCGGCCCCCAGCCGGGTCACGGCCAGCATCGCGGTGACCAGTTCCGCGGAGCGGGGCAACACCAGCGCCACGCGCTGCTCGGGCCGGACGCCGTGCCGGTGCAGCAGCGTGGCCAGGCGTGTCGAGTCCGATTCGAGGTCGCCGTAGCTGAGGGTGCGGGACCCGTCGATGACCGCCGGAGCGCCGGGCGAGGCGACGACCTGCCGGCGAACCAGGTCGACGAGGGTGGTGTCGGCGGTGGCGGATGCGGTTGCGGGGGCGACGCCGGCTCCGGTGCCCACGCCCATGCTCAAGCCGCCGACCGGCCGGTCGATCCGGCGGGCGGCGGCGGCCAGCAACGCGAGCAGGCGGGTGGCGTGGCCATCGAGGTCGGACGGGGTGTAGAGCGCGGGATGCCCGTTCAGGTCGACGCGGGGTCCGGCGCCGGCGCGGTCGTAGGCGACCACGGAGAGGTCTTCCAGCAGCGGCGCGGCCGGGTTGTGCATGATCGTGCGGTGCTCGCCGAACCGGAGCTCCTCGAACCGCATCACGTTGACCATCGGGCCGAAGAAGCGCCGCTCGGGCCCACCCAGTCGCAGTTCGCGGTGCAGGTCCTCGCCGCGGTAACGCTGGTGCGCGAGCGCGGCGCGCAGCTCGCCGTCGACCTGCCCGACGAGGTCGGCCACGGTGGTCGTGGGGCGCACGGTCAGGCGTAGCGGCACGACGTTCGTCGTCATCGCCGGGGTGCGGCCGGCGTGGGGTGCGCTCCGGCCCGCGACGGGCAGACCCAGCACGATGTCGTCGGCGCCGGCCATGCGGTGCAGGTACACGGCTGTGGTGGCGATGAGCAGCCGGGACCAGCGCACGCCGGTACGCCTTTCGGCCGCCAGCAGTTCGTCGACGGTGTCGGCGGGCAGCTCGTGACGACTGCGGACGAAGGTGGAGCTGATCGACGTGTCCACCGGGTTGAGGCTGATGCGTTCGGGCCGGTCGGCGAACCGCTCGTGCCAGA
Organism: Micromonospora sp. AKA38; assembly: GCF_027925725.1. Classification (NCBI taxonomy): domain Bacteria; kingdom Bacillati; phylum Actinomycetota; class Actinomycetes; order Micromonosporales; family Micromonosporaceae; genus Micromonospora; species Micromonospora sp. AKA38. The sequence goes on from NZ_BNEI01000004.1 coordinate 335,808, forward strand.
AGGCACGGTCGGCGGCGCGGGTTCCCGAGCTGTGGTAGGCGGCTTCTTCGTCGACGAGCGCCGCCAGCGAGCCGAACGGGGTCGGCGGTGGGGTCCGGCCCGAGACGAGTGCCGTGTAGAGGGCCGCGACGCGGCGGGTGATCAGGCTCGCGCCGTAGGCGTCGACCGCGATGTGGTGGTAGCGCTGGTACCAGAAGACCCGATTCGGCCCGGCGGTGAACACGACGTGGGCGAATGGCGTGTCCGTGGTGAGATCGACCGGCCGGGCGAGGTCGGCGCGGGCGTACGCGTCGACGGCCACGATCGCGTCCTGACCGGTGTCGAGATCGATGACGCGGGGCGCGACGGGCGCCGGTGGGTGCAGCACCTGCACCGGCCCGTCGGCCGAGCGGGCGAATCGCACGTGCAGCGCCTCTGCCTCGGCCACCGCCAGGGTGATGGCCCGTACCAGCGCCCCCACGTCGACCGCCCCGTGGATCTCGAGGTAGTTGCCCCAGAGATAGAGCGACGCGTCCGGGTCCATCTCCTGCCCGAGCCAGACGCCGGTCTGGGCCGCCAGCAACGGGTACCGCGTGGGTGACGCTGCGGACACGGCACTCCCCTCGTCGAGTCTTACCCGCACACCGATCGGCGGCGCGATCGGCGTTGCTGTGGTTGCCGCACAAAACAGACGCAGGTCCCTTGCCCCGCGGTGCACTTAATTCGAAGTGCATAAATGTTTGGTCAGGCTTTCATGATGCCCGGAACGCTGTCAACACTTCGGTTCGCTTCGATGTAAGGGTCTTAGTGATCGTTTTTATCCGTGCGGAGCGGGGTGGCCGCCGGTGCGGAAGGTGAACGATGTGAGTCGATGCGAGTGGCTGTCGGCAGTGGTTAAGGTGAGGTGGTGGACGACACCTACCGATCGCCGTGGCAGGTCGACGACGTCGCCGAGCTGGCCAGCCTGAGCCGCCGCTTCTTCACCACCGAGGCCGCGCCGCGGCGCGCCGAGTGGGCGGCGCAGCGGCACGTCGACCGGGTCTTCTGGCGCCAGGCGGCAAAACTCGGCCTGCTGTGCGCCGGCGTGCCGGCCGAGTACGGCGGCGGTGGCGGCGACGCCCGCCACGATCTCGTCGTCATCGCCGAGCAGGCGCGCGCGGGGGAGTTCGGCTTCGGGAACGCGGTGCACAGCGGTGTCGTGGCCCGGTATCTGGTCACCTACGGCACCGACGGGCAGAAGCGCCGATGGTTGCCGCCGATGGCGAGCGGTGACGTGATCGCCGGGATCGCGCTGACCGAGCCGGAGGCGGGATCGGATCTGAAGGCGATCCGCACGCGCGCCGAGCGCGACGGCGACGGCTGGCGGGTGAGCGGCGCCAAGACGTTCGTCACCAACGGCGGCTCGGCCGACCTGCTCGTGGTGGCGGCGAAGACGAACGCGTCCGCCGGGGCGCGGGGCATATCGCTGTTCCTGGTTCCGGTGGGAGATCAGCCCGGGGTGGTACGTGGCCGGGTGCTCGACAAGATCGGCCAGGAGTCGGCCGACACGTCGGACATCACCCTCGACGACGTCCGGCTGCCCGCGGAGGCGTTGCTGGGCCGGGAGAACGCCGGCTACGCGATGCTGCTCGACCAGTTGTCGTGGGAGCGCCTGCTGGTCGGTGTGATGGCCGCCGCCGTGACCGAGCGCGCGGTCGAGCTGACGGTGGCCTACGCCCACCAGCGCATGGTGTACGACGACGAGCTGTTCGCCCTGCAGCACGTGCGCATGGAACTGGCCGAGTGCGCGACGTTGGCGCAGGTCGGCCGGGTCTTCGTCGATCACTGCGTCACCCGGCACCTGGACGGCACGCTCGACGCGCGCACCGCGTCGATGGCGAAGTTCTGGCTCTCCGACGTGCAGTGCCAGGTGCTCGACCGGTGCCTGCAACTGCACGGCGCCAACGGGTACACCCGCGACTACCCGATCGGCCAGCTCTACGTCGACGCCCGCGCGCAGCGCATCTACGGCGGAGCCAACGAGGTGATGAAGGAACTCATCGCCGGCACCCTGTGAACCTCGCGCGAGGCTACGCGTTGGCAGGCTCGCCGAGAGCGACGTGGTCGCGTTCGGCGGCTTCGAGTTCCGGATAGACCGGGCAGCCGTAGAGCGGCTCGTACGGCGCGAAGCTCCGGTACTCCTCGATCGTCCGCAGGTGTCGGGCCAGCGGGTTCTTCTGGCTCCAGAAGTCACCGCCGAGCAGCCGCGCGATCCAGATCGGCGCCACCCGCGCGCCGGTGCTCTTGAGAAACCGGCCGAGCCGGAAGTCGTGCTCGTAGAACGCGTAGATCAGCCGGAAGTACGTGTCGTAACCGGTCTTGTAGAACCGCGAGTAGAGCTCGGTCGCCGCCGTCTCGTCCTGCGCGCCGTCGAGGATCGCCACCGTCGTCTCACCGGCCCGGATACCCGAGGTGAGCGCCAGGTAGACCCCGGCGGAGAAGATCGGATCAACGAAACAGCCCGCGTCGCCGGCCATCAGGTAACCCGGACCGGCGACCTGGTCGGAGAAGTAGGTGAAGTCGCTCTCCACCCGCGTCTCGCTGTGCTCGGTGAGATCCGCGATCCGCTGGTGCACCCGCGGTATCCGCCGGGTGAACTCGTCGAACACCCGATCGGCGCCCATCCGTTGCAGGATCTCGGGTCGGGTGACCGCGCCGACGCTGATCCGCTCGGGCCGGATCGGGATCGCCCACACCCAGCCGTCGGCGTGGCTGCCGATCTGGATGTCGCCCGCCACGCCGGGATTGGTGGCCTCCCGCACCCCGTCGTAGTGGCGGAACGCGGCGACCATGCGCAGCCGGTCCGGGGTGCGACGGCTGCGCAGCACGCCGGTGCTGATCACGCCGGCCCGGCCGCTGGCATCGATGATGCGGCGCGCGGACAGGTGACGCGTCACGCCGTCCTGGGTGTAGGTCACGCCGGTGAGGCGCTCGCCCGCGCGCTCGAACCTGGTGACCCGCGCGCCGAGACGCACGTCGGCGCCGGCCTTGGCGGCGTGCCGCAACAGCATGTCGTCGAAGGCGGACCGCTCGACCTGGTAGGTGGTCAGCTCGCGCCCCGCGCCCTGGTCGGTGAAATCCACCCGGGTGTAGCCGCCGTCGACGTCGCAGAACTCGGCCCCCGTCTTCACCGGAAAGTCGGTCGCGTCGACCTCCTCCCGCACGCCCAGGCGGTCCAGCAGCGCGGCGGTGTAGGTCAGCATCGACTCTCCGATGTGAAAACGGGGGAACTGCGCGCGCTCCAGCAGAACTGTCGAGTGCCCGCTCGCCGCGACGAGCTGCGCGGCCGAGGAGCCGGCCGGGCCGCCTCCGATCACGATGGCGTCGACTTCTTCCCGGATTGTCTCGGACACGATGTCCACTCCCCACATAGATCGACACCCGTCGCTACCACTATTGCATCGACCGGGGTCCACGAAAAGGGTTTGCATGCTTGTGGTCCGCGACTGCGGTCGCCTGATGTGATCGTCCGGGGTTTGCCGCTGCGGTCGTCCGCGTGAAACGATAACGATCGATCAGCTGACCGATTGTCGCGTGGCCGTGCACCGTGTCCGGAGGTTTACCGTGTCCGCATCCTCGTCGGCTCCCGCCAGCGATCTCTTCCGGGCCGCGCGCGACCTGTTGCAGAGACACCGCGACGACTACGCCGCCGCCACCGCCGCCTTCAGTTGGCCGAGGCTGCCGTCGTTCAACTGGGCGCTCGACTGGTTCGACCACCTGGCGGAGCGACCGGATCGCCGCGACCGACCGGCGTTGCAGCTGTGGGAGACCAGCACCGGCAGCCCGCGGTGCGAGACCACGCTGACGTACGCGCAGCTCTCCGCCCGCTCCAGTCAGCTGGCCAACTGGCTTCTCGGGCACGGGGTGGCCCGTGGTGATGCCGTGCTGGTGATGCTCGACAACCGGGTGGCGCTGTGGGAGACCATCCTGGCCGTGATGAAGCTCGGCGCCGTGATCGTGCCGGCCAGCCCGATGACCGGCGTCGACGGGATCGCCGACCGGATGCTCCGCGGCGGTGTCAGGCATGTGATCGCGACGGTGGCGAGCGCGCCGGTGTTCGACGCGGCCGGACGCGGCGACGTCACGTTCATCGCCAGCAGGGACGAGCCCGGTCAGCCGGTGCCCCCCGGGTGGCTCGACCTCGAGGACGCCGCCACGGCGGCCACGACGTTCACCCCGTCCGGTCCGACCCGTGCCCAGGACCCGCTCATGCTGTACTTCACCTCCGGCACCACCTCGCACGCCAAGCTGGTCAGTCACACCCACTCGTCACTGCCGGTCGGACAACTGTCGACGATGTACTGGATCGGGCTGCGGCGCGACGACCGGCACCTGGCGGTGGCGTCACCGGGCTGGGCCAAGCACGTGTGCAGCAACCTGTTCGCGCCGTGGTCGGCCGAGGCGTGCGTGGTGGCGCTGCGCGCCGGCAGGTTCGACCCGGACGTGACCCTCGAGACGCTACGCCGGGGCGAGGTCACCACGTTCTGCGCGCCGCCGACGGTGTGGCGGCAGCTCCTGCCGCGCACGACCACCCGCACCCGGCTGCGGCTGGACGCCGCGACGTCGGCCGGTGAACCCCTCGACGCGGCGCTGCTCGACGGCGTGCGTGCCGAGTTCGGCGTCACTGTCCGCGACGGCTACGGCCAGACCGAGATTCCGGGCCTGATCGCGAACTCGCCCGGCGTCGCCGTACGGCCCGGGTCGATGGGCCGGCCGCTACCGGGGTTGCCGCTGGTGTTGCGGGACAGCCGCGGCGCGCTCGCCGAGGAGGGCGAGATCTGCCTGGATCTCGCGTCGGACCCGATCGGCCTGATGGCGGGGTACCTCGGCGACCCGGCCGCTACCGCCCGGGTCATTCGGGACGGCTTCTACCACACCGGCGACATCGCGCGCCTCGACGGCGACGGGCACTTCGGGTACGTCGGCCGGGCGGACGACCTGTTCAAGTCGTCCGGTTACCGCATCTCACCCTTCGAACTGGAGCGGGCGCTGCGCGAGCACGACACCGTGACCGACGTCGTCGTGGTGCCGGCGGCCGACCCGGTCCGGTTCACCGTCCCGAAGGCGTTCGTCGAGCTGGCACCCGGTATCCCGCAGGACACCGACGCGGCCGGCGAGCTGTTCCGGTTCATCGCGACCCGGCTCTCGCCGTACCAGCGGGTGCGGCGGCTGGAGTTCGTGCAGCTTCCGCGCACCAGCACGGGCAAGGTGCAGCGCGGTGAGGTGCAGGCGTGGCAGCGGCAGGGCGGCGAGCGCGTCGAGTTCCGCGAGGACGAGTTCACCGGCCTGCCGCGCTGGGGTGCCGCGACCCGCTGAGTCAGCTCGCCGCCGGTCGCCCGGCGCGGCGGGTCCGGATCGGGAGGTGGCTGATGCCCGCCACGAAGTTGGACTTCAGGTGGCGCACCGGCCCGGCCGGCTCGATGTCGTCGACCAGCGCCACGAACTCGGTGAGCAGCATCCGCAGTGCGATGCGGGCCAGCGAGGCGCCGACGCAGAAGTGCGGGCCGTACCCGAAGGCGAGATGACGCTCGGTCCGGCGGCCGATGTCGAAGCGGTACGGGTTGGCGAAGACCGCCTCGTCGCGGTTGGCCGAGCCGAGCCACACCGCGACCGCGGTGCCACGCCGGATCCGCTGATCCGCGATCGTCACGTCCGTGCGGGCGTACCGCATGAAGTGGTTGGCCGGCGACGACCACCGTAGGCCCTCCTCGACCGCGGGCGCGATCAGACCGGGGTCGGCCTTGAGACGCCGGAACTCGTCGGGGTGCTCGAGGAACGCGCAGACCAGTGCCGTGAGCACGTGCGGCGTCGTGACATTGGCGCCGAGCAGCAGGCTGTAGCAGTTGTAGACGATCGCGTCGTGCCGCAGCGGCCCGCCGTCCGGCCGCATCTGCGTCAGGAAGCCGATCAGGTCGTCGGACGGCTCGGCGAGGCGACGGGTGACCTCGCTGGAGAAATAGTCGAAGAGCTCGTGGTGGACGCCGACGAGCGTGATGTGGCTGTCCCCCTCCTGGAACTCGGTGTCGTCGGGCGCGATCGCCATCGTCGTCGCGCGCGTCAACCGGGGCCAGTCGGCCTCCGGGATGCCCATCAACGCGCCGGTGAACGACATCGGGAAACCAGCCGCCGCGACCGCCAGGTCCCACACGTCCCCGTCGCGGGCGGGTTCCAGAGCTTGGCGCACCGCGCGCGTCAGCAGGTGCCGGCGCTGGTTCAGCCGGTGCGGGGACAGCTCCCGGGCCAGCGGCTCGCGCATCGACGTGTGCCGCGGCGGATCGGTCGCGGCCATCATCTGGCCACCGGCCGGGTCACCGCGGCTCAGCGCGTTGAGCAACGTGCCGCGTTGCGACGTGAACTCGGTGTGGTCGGCCAGCACCCGACAGGCGTCGGCGTGCCGCGTCACCGACCAGAACTCGCGGCCGTCCGCCAGCCGCTGGTGGTGCGCGGGCGCATGCCGGCGCAGCGCGTGCCAGATCGGGTGCGGGTCACCCGTGGCATACAGCTCGGGGTCGAACAGGTCGACCCGGCTCAGGTCGACCTCGGCGTCCGCGGTGGGCACGGTTATCCGCATGCCAGTTCCTCAGCTCCCGGTGCCCAGATGCGCGTCGACGATCCGGGCCAGCTCCGCCACCGTCGAGTTCTCGTAGAACGTCCTGGCTGGCAGGGAGAGGCCGAAGTTCGCCTCAAGTTCGCCGGTGATCCGCATGCCCGCCAGTGAGTAGCCGCCGAGCTCGAAGAAGTCGTCGTGCACGCCGACGGTGAGCAGGCCCAGCACATCGGCCCAGACCGTGGCGACGGCCTGCTCCGTCGGGGTGCCCGGCGGCTGGAACTCGGCGTTGACCTCGGGCCGGTCCCGGCCGGCCCAGGCGGCCAGGGCCGCTCGGTCCACCTTGCTCTGGGGCGTCAGCGGCAGGTCCTCCACGACGGTGATCGCGGCCGGCACCGCGTATCGGGGCAGTGACGCGGCCAGGTGGCGGCGGATCGACAGCGTCGACAGCGGAGGTTCCGCGGGATCACCTGCCACGAAGGCGACCAGGCGCTGGCTGCCGTCCGGGGCGCCCTGTGCCACCACGGCCGCGGACCGCACCGGCGGACAGCGGCGCAGCGCCGCCTCCACCTCGCCCGGTTCGACGCGGTAGCCGCTGATCTTCACCTGGTCGTCCACGCGACCGAGGAAGTCCACCGCTCCGTCCGGGCGGCGGCGCACCAGGTCGCCGGTGCGGTACATGCGGGCGCCGGCCACGAACGGGTTGGCCACGAAACGCTCCGCGGTGCGGGCCGGCTGCGCGTGGTAGCCACGCGCCAGCCCGCTTCCGTCGACGTACAGCTCACCGGTCTCGCCGTCGGGCACCGGGCGCAGCCTGGCGTCGAGGATGTGCCCGCCGCTGCCCGGCACCGGCCGACCGATGGGAATCGCCGGTCCGTCGACCGGCGTGCGTACCGGGTGACACAGGCTGAACGTGGTGTTCTCCGTCGGCCCGTAACCGTTCACCACGCGCAACCCCGGCACGGCCGCCAGCACGCGGTTGACCGCCGCCGGGTCGATCACGTCACCGCCGACGAGGAGCGTGCGAACCCCGCCGAACGCGTCGAGCGGCCCGGCGGCCATGTGGTGGAACAGACCCGCGGTCAGCCACAGCACGGTGACCCGCTCGTGGGCGATGACGTCGAGCAGGTCGCGCGGCTCGACGGCGTCATGTGGCCGCACGGCCACCCGCGCGCCGTGGCACAGCGGCGTCCACAGCTCGAACGTGGACGCGTCGAACGCGACGGGCGCCGCGTGCAGCACCGTGTCCGCCGGGGTCACCTCGACGTAGTCCGGTGCGGCGACGAGCCTGGTGACGGCGCGGTGGGGTATCCGGACGCCCTTGGGACGGCCGGTCGAACCGGAGGTGTACGCGACGTAGGCGGTGCTGTCCGGATGCGGCCGTCGGGGCGTGGGGGCATCGGGGCCGTCGCCGTCGACGGAGAGGGCGGTACGGCCGTCCACCGCGCTGTCGTCCTCGGCGGTCACCACGATCCGCACGCCGGCGTCGTCGAGCAGCGCACGCCGGTAGTTCGGTGGCTGCGACGGGTTGACGCCGAGGTAGGCGGCGCCGGCCTTGAGGACGCCGAGCAGCGCGACCGGAAGCCGCACCGACGCCGGCACGTCGACCCCCACCGGGGTGTCCGGCCGGACGCCCGCCGCGATCAGGCGATGGCCGAGGCGGTTCGCGGCGGCGTCGAGGTCCCGATAGGTCAGCCGCTCGTCGCGCCAGCTCACCGCGACCGCGTCCGGGCGGGTGGCGACCTGCTCGGCGATCATGTCGAGGACGGTGCCGGCGGACTCAGGTGTCGGCATCGCTGGCCGTCCTTTCGAGGTCGCGCATGATCTCGCCGCGCAGTGCCGGCGGTGCGGCCAGGAACGCGTGATGGTCGCCTCGCAGCGTCACGAAACGCACGTCCCCGGAGTAGGCGCGCCAGCCGACCATCTGCTCGGGCCGGATCTCCCGGTCGTCGGTCCAGCCGATCACGGTGATGGCCGTCGCCAGCCGGACCGGTTCCGGGAAGACGTACCGGCGGTTGGCCGCCAGGTCGGCTCGCAGCACGCCCAGCCCGACCTCGATGGCGTCGGGCTGCGGCCGGCCGCCCATCGCCCGGATCAACCCGGCCAGTTCGACGCCCAGGGCTTCGTCGTCCATGTCGAGGAACCGACCGTACGGGCCGTCGTGGGGCGCCACCTCCGACGACACGAAAAGCCGGTCCGGTACCGGAAGGCCGAGCCGCTGCAGATGCAGCGCGGTGGCGAACCCCGCCAGAGCCGAACTGCAGTGCCCGAAGAACGCGAACGGCCGGTCCAGCAGCGGCCGGATGTCGTCCACCAGGGCCGCGGCGTAGTCCTCGTACCGGCCGTAGTGCGGCTCGCGGAACCGGTTCTCGCGCCCCGGCGGCTGCACCAGGCACACCTCGGCCGGGCCGAGCCGGGCCGGCCAGCGCGCGTACATGGACGCGCCGACTCCGGAGTACGGCAGCAGGAACAGGCGGTACGTGCTGTCGGCCGTGGGCTTGCGCAGCAGCCATGGTCGGCGGGTGGCCGTGACGTCCATGCGGGCGGCTCCGGTCAGGTGTCGGTTTCGGCCATCGCCTCGACCAGGCTGCGTGGCCGCATGTCGGTCCAGTGCTCCTCGACGTAGGTCAGGCAGCCCTCGCGGGTGTCCTCACCGTGCACCACCCGCCATCCGGCGGGCACGTCGGCGAACGTCGGCCACAGTGAGTGCTGGTCCTCGTCGTTGACGAGCACGACGAAGCGGCCGTCGGGATCTTCGAAGGGGTTGGTCATTCTCGGCTCCTTGACGTGGTGTGCGGATCGGCGCTGAGCGCCCGGGCCAGCGCCGGCCCGAATGCGGCGACCGCGTCCGGTTCGAGCAGCCGTGGATGGGTGGAGGCGACCTCGACCGTGCGGACCGCCCCGTTGACGTAGGGCTGCCAGCTTGCCGGGTCGGGCCAGTCGTCCACCGGGTTGGCGGTCGTGACGACCAGCAACACGTCGCCGTCGAAGCGTTGCGGTCGGTAGCCGAACTGGAGGCGGATGTTGTTCTCGAACGTGCCGAGCACCGCCTCGATACCGGCCTCGTCCACCCCGGACAACGCGCCACCGGAGGCATGGAGCCGGCGTACCGTGGCGGCCACCGTGATCTCCTCGAGGTCACCGGGATCGGCGCCGACGAACATGAGGAAGCCGGCCAGGATCTCCTCGCGGGAGGGCATGGCCGGTGGCGTCGAGAACGCGCTCTGCGGGTAGGTGTCGAGGATCGCCAGCAGCTCGACGGTGTCGCCGGCCGCCTGCAGGGTGGTCGCGAGCGCGTGCGCGGCGATGCCACCGAACGACCAGCCGAGCAGGTGGTAGGGGCCGTCGGGCTGCACCGCGCGGATCTCGGCCAGCCACCTGTCGACAAGCGCCGGCATGTCGGTCGGAGCCGGGTCGCCGTGCAGACCGGGTGACTGCAGCGCGTACAGCGGCCGGTCCGGTTCGAGGAACCGGGCGAGTCTGGCGTACGACCAGCCGACACCGGCGCCCGGCGGCAGGCAGTACAGCGGTGGGAGCGTGCCGCTGGGCCGCAGCGGCAGCAGTGTCGCGAACGAGTCGAGGTGACCGTCACCGTCGTCGAGCCGCCGGGCCAGGTCGGCCACGGTCGGCGTCTCGAACAGGTGCAGCAGGCTGAGCCGCGTGCCGAGCGTCTCCTCGATCCGCCGCAGCAACGTCGGGGCCAGCAGCGAGTGCCCGCCCGCGGCGAAGAAGTCGTCGTTCGGGCCGATGTGCGGCCGGTCGAGCACCTCGGCGAACAGCGCGCACAGCAGCTCCTCGCGGGGAGTGCCGGCGGTACCCCCGACCCCGGTCACGGGCGCTGGCGCGGGCTCGTCGGCGGGGACGACAGTGATGTCGGCGGGCACCAGGTGAGCGGGCAGCCGGGTCCGCAGTCGATCGCCCAGCGCCGCCACGTCCAGCGTCGCGCCCGGCTCGGCCACCAGATAGGCCGACAGCCCCTGCGTGGTTCTGCCGTCGCCGTGCAGGGCGAGATCCACGTCGCGGACCCCGGTCTCGCCGCGCAACACGGCGCGCACCTGACCGAGATCCAGCGGTGTGACGGCCCCGGCCGCCACCACACGGGCCCCGTCGCACCGCGACAGGGACCGCTCCGGATCCGCCAGGGCGGCGGTGAGCAGTTGGCGCCAGCGTCCGACCAGGGCCTCGACGGTGGCGCGGTCGAACATGTCGGTCCGGAACTCGGCGATGCCGTCCAACCCGAGCAGCGCGCCGTCGGCCGCCTTGCGCTCGATGAGCTGGAAGGACAGGTCGAACTTGGCGCTGGCCGTCGGGACCGGCTCCGCGCCCACCGTGACACCGGGCAGACCGAAGCCGGTGAACGGCACGTTCTGCAACGCGAGCAGAACCTGGAACAGCGGCTGGTGGGCCAGGGACCGGGTCGGGTTGAGGGCTTCCACCAGGTGTTCGAACGGCACGTCCTGGTGACCGTACGCGGCGAGCGCCGTCGACCGGGCCCGCTCGACGAGGCCGGCGAAGCTCGGATCGTCGCTGGTGTCCACGCGCAGGACGAGTGTGTTGACGAAGAACCCCACCAGGTCGTCGAGGGCTTCGTCGAGGCGCCCGGCGACCGGTGTGCCGATGGGGATGTCGTCACCGGCGCCGAGCCGGGAGAGCAGCCCGGCAAGGCTGGCCAGCAGCACCATGAACGCCGTGGCGTCGACGCTGCGGGCGGTGGCCACGAGCGCGCCGTGCAGGTCGGCGTCGAAGGTGAAGGTGACGACCCCACCGCGATAGGAGGCGACCGGTGGCCGTGCCCGGTCGGCCGGCAGCGCGAGTTGTTCAGGCAGGCCACGCAGGGTTTCCCGCCAGAAGGCCACCTGGTCCGCGTAGAGGCTGTGGGGGTCGTCCTCGGCCCCGAGCAGTTCCTGCTGCCACAGCGTGTAGTCGATGTACTGGACCGGCAGTGGCGACCAGGCCGGTGGCCGCCCGTCGCTGCGGGCGGTGTAGGCGGTGAGCAGGTCGCGGGTCAGCGGCGCCATGGACCAGCCGTCGCCCGCGATGTGGTGTATCAGCACCAGCAGGACCGACGTCCGGGCGTCGACGGTGAACAGCCACGCCCGTACCGGCAGCTCGGCGGCCAGGTCGAAGCGGTAGGCAGCGGCCACGGCCAGCGCCTCCGCCAGGCCGGCCTCGTCGGCGGGTGTCACGGTCATCGGCACGGCGAGGCCGTCGACCGGCTGGACCTGCTGCACCGGGTGGCCGGCGGTCTCCGGGAAGGTGGTGCGCAGCGACTCGTGCCGGCCGACCACGTCGGTCAGCGCGGCCCGTAGCGCCGGCACGTCGAGTTCGCCGCGCAGCCGCAGCCCGATGGGCACGTTGTAGGCGGCGTCGGCCACGCCGAGACGTTCCACGAACCACAGCCGCCGCTGCGCGTACGACAGCGGCACGACGGCGGGGCGGGGCATCGGCCGGACCGCGGGCCGGGTGGTGGCGACCGCGTCGGTGAGGTGCTCGGCGAGCATGGCCGCGGTCGGGGCCACGAAGATCTGTCCCACCGGTATCTCGACGCCGAGCACGGCCCGGATGCGCGCGGCCAACCGGGTGGCCAGCAACGAGTGCCCACCCAGGGTGAAGAAGTTCTCCTCCGCGCCGACGGCGGGGTGGCCCAGGACCTCGGCGAACAGGTCGCACAGGATCTCCTCCTGCGGCGTGCCGGGCGCGCGGGTGGTGCGTGACGGGGTGGCGGCGGGGGCCGGAAGAGCGGCCCGATCCACCGTCCCGTACGGCGTCCGCGGGAGATCGTCGAGTACGACGGTGGCCGACGGCAGCAGATGGGCGGGCACGTGCCGGCGTAGTGCGCCGGCGTCGACGTGGTGTCCGGCGTGCCCGGCGACGTAGGCGACGAACCGTGGCGGCGTCTCCTCGCCGGAGCGGACGACGACGCCGCGCCGGACCGCCGGGTAGTCCGCGACGGCCGCCTCGACACGGCAGGGGAGCAGACCCGGTTCGAGGCCGTCGACCTGTTCGGTCGGGCCGTAGAGGTCGAGCTGCCCGTCCGGGCGCAACCGGCCACGGTCACCGGTCGCGGCCAGGCCGGTGCCGTCGTGCACGTGGATGTCGCCGGCGACGCCCGGCGGCACGGGTCGCCGCCAGGCGTCGAGCAGGTGGAGGCGGTCACCGGCAGCGGGTCGCCCGATCGGCAGCGGGTCGATCGCGGCGGTGCCCGCGGCGGGTTCGAGCGGGTCGCTGATCGTGAGCCAGGGATGCGTGGCGGTGCCGTACACGTTGACGAACCGCCGGCCGGCGGCCCAGTCCGTCACCATCGCGGGAGGGCAGTTCTCCCCGGTGACGGCGATGCCGTTGAGGCCGGCGGGCGCCGCGTCCGGGTCGAGGTCGCTGAGGCGGGTCGGGGTGGTGATGAGGTGACTGACGCGTCCGGTGTGCAGCCAGCCATCGAGATCGGCCGAGTCGGTCGGCACGGGTAGCAGCGACGCACCGGTTTCGGCGGCCAGGAGCGCCAGCGCTCGCGCCACGGCGGGCCCGGCGGTCGCCTCGTGCGCGACGCGGGCGTCGGGGCCGATGCCCAGTGCGGTGGCCAGCGCCCGCGCCCGCGCCGAGAGCACGTCGTCCACCTCGACGGTTCGAGCGACGTCCGGGTCGGGCACCGTGGCGTGTTCGGCGGGCGTCAGCAGATCTATCGCGCCCAGCCGGATGCCGGGGTCGGCGACGGCGGCGGCGAGGAGGCGGCGGTAGCGGTCGGCGAGGGCCTCGACGGTGGCCCGGTCGAACAGGTCCGTGTTGAACTCCACCATGCCCGAGATGCCGGCCGGCGCGCCGGTCTCGTCGCGTTCCTCCGCGACGTTGACGAACAGGTCGAACCGGGAGGCGCCGACGCGGGGCCCCTGCGCGCCGGCCGCGAGGTCAGCCGACCTGAACTGCCCGCCCGGTGCGTTCTGCAGGGCGAACATGACCTGGAACAACGGCTGGTGGGCCAGGGACCGGGTCGGGTTGAGCACCTCGACGAGATGCTCGAACGGCACGTCCTGATGGCTGTACGCGGCCAGCGCGGTCGACCGGGCTCGCGTGAGGAGGTCGGCGAAGGTCGGGTCACTGCTGGTGTCCATGCGCAGGACCAGAGTGTTGACGAAGAACCCGACCAGTTCGTCAAGCGCCTCGTCCAGCCGGCCGGCCACCGGGGTGCCGATGGGCACGTCGCAGCCTCCGCCCAGCCGCGACAGCAGCCCGGCCAGTCCCGCCAGCAGCGCCATGAACATGGTGGCGCCGTGACCACGGGCGGTGGCGGCGAGCGCGGCGTGCAGGTCGGCGTCGAGCGTGAAGGCGACCACGTCACCGTGGTACGCGGCGACCGGTGGCCGCGGTCGGTCGGCCGGCAGCACGAGCTGTTCCGGTAGGCCCCGGAGCGCGTCCTGCCAGTAGCTCACCTGCTGCGTGTAGACGCTGTCGGGATCACCCTCGGCGCCCAGCAGCTCGTGCTGCCACATCGTGTAGTCGGCGTACTGCACGGGCAGCGGCGTCCAGGCCGGCGGTTGCCCGTGGCCGCGGGCGGCGTAGGCCGTGCGCAGGTCGCGGGTCAGCGGCGCCATGGACCAGCCGTCACCCGCGATGTGGTGCATCAGGATCAGCAGTACCGAGGAGTGCTCGTCGACGGTGAACAGCCACGCCCGCACGGGTGGCTCGGCGGCCAGGTCGAACCGGTGACCGGCGGCCTCGACGAGCGCGGCCGCCAGGCCGGCGGCGGTCACCCCGACGGTCTCGACGTGCGCCACCACCTCGCCGATCGGGAGCACCCGCTGCGACGGTACGCCGTCGGTGTCCGTGATGACGGTACGAAGCGACTCGTGGCGTTCGAGCACGTCACGGTAGGCGGCCCGCAGGGCGGCCTCGTCCACGGCTCCGTCGAGGCGGATCGGCACCGGCACGTTGTAGGTGGGACTGGGACCTTCGAGGCGGTGCAGGAACCACAACCGGCGCTGCGCGAAGGACAGCGGCACCACGTCCGGCCGGGCGATCGGCACCACGGCCGGGCGCAGCGAACGGTGCGGGTCCAGCGCCGTCGCCAGTCCGGCCACCGTGGGCGCGTCGAAGAGCCTGCGCACCTCCAGTTCGACTCCCAGCGTGGAGCGCACGCGACTGACCAACCGGGTCGCCAGAAGCGAGTGGCCGCCCAGATCGAAGAAGCTGTCGTGGACGCCCACCGCCGAGACGCCCAGCACCTCCGCGAACAGGCCGCACAGCACTTCCTCCTGCGGTGTGCGGGCCGCCGCCACCGCGCTTGTGGCACCGGACTCGGGTACCGGCAACGCCGAGCGGTCGAGCTTGCCGTTCGGGGTCGTCGGCAAGGATTCCAGCAGCATCACGACCGGCACCATGAACTCCGGCAGCCGGTCCCTGATCCAGTCACGCAGGCGGGATTCGACGAGCCCGGCGTGGGGCGCGGGCACGACGTAGGCGACGATCTGGGTGACGCCCGGCCGGTCGTGCGCGACGACGGCGACCTGGTTGACGTCGGGGTGCTCGGTGACGACGGCCTCGACCTCGGACAGCTCGACGCGATGACCGCGGATCTTCACCTGGTGGTCGACGCGGCCCAGGTACTCCAGCGTGCCGTCGCGCCGCCACCGCACCAGGTCCCCGGTGCGGTACATGCGGCCACCGGCCGCGCCGAACGGGTCGGCGACGAAGCGTTCGGCGGTCAGCCCACGGCGTCGCAGGTACCCGCGAGCGGCGCCACGACCGGCGATGTACAGCTCACCGGTGGTCCCCGGCGGCACCGGGTTCAGCCACGGGTCCAGCACGTACACCTGCTGGTTCGCGATGGGCCGGCCGATCGGGGCCGCGGGTGGCCAGTCGTCCACACCCGGCGGCAGTTGGCACGCGGTGACCACGTGCGCCTCGATCGGGCCGTAGTGGTTGTGCAGGCGGCGTTGCGGACCGCGGCGCATGAAGTCACGGATCTGCCTGCTGAGCAGCAGCGCCTCCCCGGATTGCGACACCTCGCGCAGCGCCGGCAGATCCGTGTCGTGCTCGTTCGCCGCCTCGCAGACCGCCTCGATGACCAGCGTCGGGCTGTAGAACTCCCGGATGCGCTGCCGCGCCAGCCATTCGGCCAGCGCACCCGCGTCCCGGCGGATGGTCTCGGCCGGCAACACGAGCGTCTTGCCGGTGGTGAGCGCCGAGAAGACCTCCTGCGTGGCCACGTCGAACGTGACGGTGGTGAACTGGGCCACCCGGGCGTCGGGGTCGGCGCCGATGTGCGCGTCGTGCCAGCGCAGCATGTTGGCGATGACGGTCGTCGGCATGACGACGCCCTTGGGCCGGCCGGTGGTGCCGGAGGTGTAGAGCACGAAGACCGGGTTGAGTGGATGCGGCCGGCCGGTGCGCTCGGCATCGGCCAGGTCTCCGGCGGGGACGGTGCGCAGCCGGTCGCGTACCTCGTCGGCGTCCACCACGATCACCGGCGCGACGTCGTGGTCCACGCCGCCCGCCAGCGCGGTGACGGTGAGCACGGCGGCGACCTGCCCGTCGTCGAACATGAAGTCGACGCGTTCGGCCGGGAAGCCGGGGTCCGCCGGCAGGTAGGCCGCGCCGGTCTTGTTCACCGCGAGCAGCGCCACGATCAGGTCGACCGACCGCGGCATCAACAGCCCGACGAGGCGTTCCGGGCCGGCGCCGTGTGCGACGAGCAGGCGGGCCAGCCGGTTGGCGCGCGCGTTGAGGTCGGCGTAGGTCACCCGCTCGCCGCCGGACTCGACCGCGATCCGCTCGGGCGCCCGCGTCACCTGCGCCTCCACCCGCTGGTACAGCAACTCGGCAGGCACCGGCCGTATCGTGTCGTTCCACGCGGCGAGATCCGCCCGCTCGGTCGGTTCGAGGAGGTCGAGCGCGCCGAGCCGACGGTCGGGATCGGCAACCGCCGCGGCCAGCAACCGGATCCAACGCCGCGCGAGTACGCCCACCGTGGCCCGGTCGAACAGGTCGCTGCGGTACTCGATGATGCCGTCCATGCCGGTCGGCCGCCCGGTGGCGTCGTGGCGCTCGACCACGTTCCAGAACAGCTCGAAGCGGGACGTCGCGGTGCCGACGGGCTGGAACGTGACCTGCGCGCCGGGCAGCTCGAAGCCGGCCTCCGGCGCGTTCTGCAGGGCGAGCATGACCTGGAACAGCGGGTGGTGGGCCAGCGACCGGACCGGGTTGATCACCTCGACCAGACGCTCGAACGGCACGTCCTGATGGGCGTACGCGGCCAGCGCCGTGCCGCGGACGCGTTCGAGCAGGTCCGCGAACGACGGGTCCCCGCTCAGGTCGACCCGCATGACGAGCGTGTTGACGAAGAAGCCGACCAGGTCGTCGAGCGCCTCGTCGAGCCGCCCGGCGACGGGGGTGCCGATCGGCACGTCCCGGCCCGCACCCAGCCGCGAGAGCAGCCCGGCCAGGCCGGCCACCAGCACCATGAACACGGTCGCGCCGGACGACCGGGCCACCTCGACGATCCGCTCGTGCAGCCGCGCGTCGACACTGAAGTCGAGCAGGTCGCCCTCGTAGGACGAGAGCGCCGAGACGGGCCGGTCGGTGGGCAGCGCGATGCGGTCGGGCAGGCCGGCCAGCGCCCGCTGCCAGTAGTCGGTCTGCTGGGCGGCCAGGCTGTCCGGGTCGTTCTCGGCGCCGAGCAGCTCCTGCTGCCAGAGCGCGTAGTCGGCGTACTGCACCGGAAGGGGCCGCCAGCCGGGCGCACGCCCCTGCGTCCGGCTGGCGTACGCGGTGAACAGGTCGCGGGCCAGCGGCGCCATCGACCAGCCGTCGGCGGCGATGTGGTGCACGTTGAGGAGCAGCACGTGGTCATCCGGCGCGAGCACCAGCAGGTCGCCCCGCACGGGTGGCTCCGAGGCGAGCTGGAACGAGTAGCGGGCCGCCCTCTGCAACACCGCTTCCAGCGTCTCCGACGTCACCGGCGTGACGGTGAGGTCCACCCCGGCTCGGTCCGGCGGCCGGACCAACTGGGAGGGCGTACCGTCGACCTCCGGGTAGAGCGTGCGCAGGCTCTCGTGGCGGGCGACCACGTCGGTCAACGCGGCCCGCAGCGCGGCGCGGTCGAACGTGCCGGTGATCCGCAGCGGCAAGAGGATGTTGTAGGTGGGGCTGGGGCCTTCGAGGCGGTGCAGGAACCACAGCCGGCGCTGCGCGAACGACAGCGGCACCACGCGTGGCCGGGCCCGCGGTGTCAGGGCCGGGCGCAACAGTCGGTTGGCGTCCAGCCGCGACGCCAACCCCGCTACCGTCGGCGCCTCGAACAGCGTCCGCACCTCCAGCTCCACACCGAGGGTGGAGCGCGCCCGGCTCACCAGGCGGGTCGCCAGCAGCGAGTGCCCGCCCAGGTCGAAGAAGTTGTCCCGGGTGCCCACCGAGGACAACCCGAGCACCTCCGCGAACAGGCCGCACAACACCTCCTCCTGGGGTGTGCGCGCTTCGGCGCCGCCGGTGACACCGAATTCGGGTGCCGGTAGCGCCGCCCGGTCGAGCTTGCCGTTCGGGGTCAGCGGCAACGACTCCACCACCATCACGACCGGCACCATGAAGTCCGGCAACCGCTGGCGGAGATGCTGGCGCAGCGCGCCGACGAGCAGGCGGCCGGGATCACCCCCGAGCGGGCGGTTGGTGAACGCGGTCGCCGCGTGCCGGCCACCGGGCGCGGCCGGCGCGACGGCCACCGCCATGCCGGTGCCGGGCGGACTGTCTGCCGTCGTGCCGGCGGCGATGTCGAGGTCGAACCGGTCGACGTCCTCCGCCGACCATCGGGCGGCCGCCACGCGCCCGGCCCGGTGCACGGCGTCGAGCGCGTCCTGCGGGTCCACGCCGCCCGCGTCGTACGCGGCGGCCACCGCGTCGACCCAGACCCGTCCGGCGTCCACGACACGCGCCACGGCGGCGTCGGCGGCGACGCGTGCGTTGGGGATACCCGTGACGCGTACCGCTTCGCCGACGCCGGCCAGCCGCTCCACCACGGCCGCCACCGACGAGACGTCGATGTCCCACCGCCAGGTGGTCTCGGCCGGTGCCGCCGGATCCGGTCCGCCGGCGCGGTAGAGCACGGCGTCATAGCGGTAGCGGTTCAGCTCGGTGTCGTGGCGTCCCCGCTTGAGCCGCACGTCGACCGCGCCCAGCAGGGGGAACGCGGCTGCGGCGTCGGTGAACATCCGTGGGTCGACAAGCAGTTCCCGTTCGAGGTCGATGTCGTGGTCGAGTCGCTGCCGGACCTGGTCGACGTCGGCGAACGCCGGGGTGTCGACCAGCCGGACACCGGCGTGGAAGCAGCGCACCAGCGCGAGGTTGCGCAGATCGCCCAGGAACACCGCACCGCCCGGCCGGACCGACCGGAGCGCGATGGTGACCACGTCGACCAGGTAGTCGGCGCTCGGGAAGTACTGGACGACGGAGTTCACCACCACGGCGTCGAAGTGAGCCTCCGGCAGGCCGGTCGGATCGTCGGCGGCCTGCTCGCGTACCCGCACCCGGCCCGCCAGCGTCGGATCGGCGGCTGTCCGGGTCCGCAACGCGGTGACGGCCGGACCCGAGAAGTCGGTCGCCACGTACTCCTCGGTGTGCGGCGCCAGCGGCCCCAGCAGCAGGCCGCTGCCGGCTCCGATCTCGAGCACGCGGCGGGGTCGCAGCGCACGGATCCGCGTGACGGTCTCGTCGCGCCACTCCCGCATCGCTTCCAGCGGGATCGGCGCGTCGTCGTAACTGCTGTTCCAGCCGCTGAAGTCGTCGTCGAGCGGCGCCGGCGCGGTGGACCGACCGGAGTAGAGATCGTCGTAGACGTCGCGCCACTCGCCGACCAGTTCCGCCGCGACCTCCTGGGTGCCGGCGGCGTCGGTGGCCGGCACCACGTACCCGACGAGGCGCTGGTCGCCGGGTTGGACCTCGTGTACGGTCACCGCGGCCTGTGCGACGCCGGGGTGGGTGGCCAGCACCGCCTCGACCTCGCCGAGCTCGATGCGGAAGCCGCGCACCTTCACCTGCCCGTCGGCGCGGCCGACGAAATCGAGCACGCCGTCGGGCCGCCATCGGACGATGTCGCCGGTGCGATACATCCGGCCGCCGCCCGGATGGTACGGGTCGGCCACGAACCGCTCCGCCGTGAACGCCGGTCTGTTCAGGTAACCGAGCGCCACCCCGGCGCCGGCGATGTAGAGCTCGCCGTCGACTCCGGGTGGCACCGGCCGCAGCGCCGGGTCGAGCACGTAGACGCGGGCGCCGTTGACCGGCCGCCCGATCGGCGGCACCCCCATCTCCGGGTCGACGAAGCAGGTGGTCGCGTGCACCGTCGTCTCGGTCGGCCCGTAGATGTTGAGGATGCGGCAGTCCGGCCGGGTCTCGTGGAGGTCCCGGACGGTCTGGGCGGGCAGCGCCTCGCCCCCGAGAACGACGGTGTGCAGGGCCAGTGACGCCCACAGCTCGGCGGCGACGGTGCGGGTGGCCAACAGCTCGGCGAAGGCCGACGGCGTCTGGCTGAGCACGGTCACGCCCTCGGCGGCGAGCAGTCGTAGGAAGTCCAGCGGAGAGCGGGTGTCCGAACGGCTGGCGACCACCAGCCGGCCGCCGTGCGACAGCGGTCCCCACATCTCCCACACGGAGAAGTCGAACGAGTACGACTGGAACAGCGTCCACACCTGGTCGTCACCGAGACCGGACCACGGTGCGTCGGTGGCGAACAGCCGGATGACGTTGCGGTGCGCGACGGCGACGCCCTTGGGGCGGCCGGTCGACCCGGAGGTGTAGATGACGTAGGCGGTGTGCTCGGGGGTGAGGCTGCCGCCGGTCTCGTCGACGCTCAGCGTGTCGGCGGGAAGCTCGGCCAGACGGGCCACCGTCTCCGGGTGGTCGAGCTCGATGACCGTCGCGGTGGCGGGCAGGCCCACACCGCTCGCCCCGGTTGTCACCACACACGCCGGCCGCGCGTCGGAGACGAAGAACGTCAGGCGATCCGGTGGGTAGTCCGGGTCGAGCGGGAGGTACGCGGCGCCGGTCTTGAGCACCGCGATGACGGCGACGACCAGGTCCACCGAGCGCGGCAGCGCCAGGGCGACGATGCGGCCGGGCGCCGCGCCTCGCTCGACAAGCAGGCGGGCGAGCCGGTTGGCGCGCTCGTCGAGCCGGCCGTAGGTCAGGCGGTCGTGGCCAGCCGCCACGGCTTCCGCGCCGGGCGTACGGATCACCTGTGCCTCGAACATCTGCGGCAACGTCGCGCTGGTCCGCCCCGAGTGCCGGGCACGCTCCGTCGCAGTGTCCGTCATAGCGCTCCTCAAGCTCGCCGATCACGTCGGCAGCGGTGCCGCTCGAATCCCCCTGCGGTGGTCGAAAATTGTCCCGGCGAGCAGCCTCCTGGAATGCCTCGAAGCTAGAGCGCCCATCGATGGCAGTCAAGGCTTGACCTCGTCCGACGCCTCTGGTAGCGATATAGAAGTCAATAAATGCTTTGATCATCATCGACTGTTCGCGAAACGATCAGTGCACCTCGGCGCTTGACATCGCCACGCACCGGGCCGGGGCGGTCATGCAGGGGGAGGCTTCGTGCTCCATCGCAAGGACATCGTCTTCACAAAGCCGCCCATCTTCCGGCCCGGAATCGAAGAGTACGCCACCGCGCACACCTCGCCGGTCGCCGGAGAACTGCACCAGATACAGCAGCGCACGCAACGGGAGTGCCCACAGTGGGCGGACATCGCGTCCACCTCCATCCAGGCCGTCTTCCTCGGCATGCTCGTATCCCTGGCACAGGCCCGAAACGTGTTGGAGGTCGGCACCTTCACCGGTCACGGCGCGGTCGCGATGGCGTCCGCGCTCCCCGCCGACGGCAGGGTGGTCACCGTCGACAGCTTCGTCGCCGACGAGCAGGCCCGCGCGGTCGCCAAGTCGGCATTCGACGCCAGTCCGCACGGTCACAAGATCCGGCTGGTGGAAGGTGACGCGCTTGACGTTCTCGGCGAGGTGGACGGGCCATTCGACATCATCTTCGTCGACGCCGACAAGCCGAACTACCAACGGTATTTCGACCGGATCATGCAACGGCGGTTGCTTTCCCCGCACGGATTACTCATTTTCGACAACACGTTGTGGGGCGGGGCGGTCACCGACCCACCGCCGGCCTCCGGCGTCGAGCTCGACCGCACCACGGACGCCGACGAGTGGTTGCGCGCCATGCGCGGCGACTGGGCGCGGCACCTGGCCGCGTTCAACGCCTCGATCACGGCCGATCCGCGGGTGGAGAACGTGTTACTGACGGTGCGGGACGGCATGACGCTGATCCGACATGCCCGTTGACGGACAGCCGCCGTTGGAGGCGTTGCGGTCGCTGCACTCCGCCGGCGCGCTGGCCACCGAGTTCCGTCGCGTGCCGCCACTGCTGAACCAGCTGGCCCGCGCTCCCGACGCCGCCGCCAACCTGACCCGGGCCGGTCAGCTACTGACCCGCATGGACCCGGCCGACGTGCCCCGGCCGGACCGGCGCGGTCTGCTCACGGTCGCGATCACCAGCGCCACCACCGTACGGCCGTTGCTGGCGCCGTTGACCGCCGAGTGCGCGCGACACGGTCTGCTGATGCGGCCCCACGTGACCGAACAGGACCCGCACGCGCTCGCGCTGCGCCGGGGCGGCGCCGTCGAGGCGGCCCGGCCCGATCTCACGCTCTGGCTGCTGGCCCCGCCGATGGTCACCTCGCGGCTGCCACCCGGCTGGCGGGCACCGGATCTCGCCGCCGTGCTCGCCGCCGTCGGCGACGAGATCGGCGCCGTCGTCAGCGAGGTTCTCGCCACCACCACCGGGCTGCTGGTGCTCAACACGACGCCGCTGGTCCGCGCGCTCAGCCACCAGGCGCGCGACCTGCGGACCCGGGCCGAGGTCGGCGCGTTGTGGCGCGAGTTCAACACGGCCCTGCTCCGGCTGAGCGCGCGCGATCCACGCGTCGTGGTCATCGACCTCGAACCGCTGGCGAACGCCACCGGACCCGTCAGCGACGAGCGCATGGCCGGGTACGCGGGGGTGCACCTCAGCGACGAGCTGTTCGCCGCGTACGCCCGCGAGGTCGGCCACCTCGCCGCCGCGGCGGCCGGGCTCACCCGCAAGGTGCTCGTGGTCGATCTCGACGGCACCCTGTGGGACGGCATCCTGGGCGAGGACGGTCCGGCCGGGATCGCCGCCGCGGGAACGCTGCGCGGGGAGGCGTTCCGCGCCGTCCAACAGCTCCTCAAACACCTGTCCGGGCAGGGGGTGCTCCTTGCCGTGAGCAGTAAGAACGACATCGACGCGGTACGCGCCGTGCTGCGCGAGCACCCGGACATGGTGCTGCGCGAGGCGGACTTCGCGCGCCTCAATGCCAACTGGCATCCCAAGGACGTCAACCTGGACGATCTCGCCACCGGGCTGAACGTCGGCGCGGACAGTCTCGTCTTCGCCGACGACTCGCGTTACGAAGTCGGCCTGATCGCCGCCGCCCGACCGGAGATCGCCGTGGTCGAGCTCGACGACGAGCCGGCGTCCCACGTGTCGCGACTGCTCGCCGACGGCTGGTTCGACGTGCTCGACCTGACCGATCAGGACCGCACCCGCACCGCCGGCTACCACGCCGACGCCGCCCGCACCGAGCTGCGCGATCAGGCCGGCTCGACCGCGGCGTACCTGCGAAGCCTCGGCACCGTGGTGCGCCTGGCCCGGCCGCGCCCGCACGAGATCGGCCGGATCTCGCAGTTGACGTTGCGCACCAACCAGTTCAACCTCACCGGCGAGCGGGTGCAGCCGGCCGGTGTCCAACGGCGGCTGGACGATCTCGTGGTCGCCGTGGAGGTCACCGACCGCTACGGCCGCTACGGCATCGTCGGCGCCGTCTTCGCCTGCCGCGACGGCGACACGCTCGACCTCACCAACGTCGTGCTCAGCTGCCGGGTCTTCGGCCGGGACATCGCCGAGGCAGCGGTGATCAGCATGCTGCACCACGCCCGCGACACCGGATGCGACCAGGTGATCGGCCGTTACCGTCCGACCGGTCGCAACGCCGGTGCGGCGCGGTTCTACCCGGCGCTCGGCTTCTCGCCCGCCGCCGGCGGCTTCCGCCACGACCTGCGGGCCGTGCCGGAGCAGCCCGAGCACCTCGCCGTCGAGAACGACCTTGCCCCGACGGAGGCGGCGTCATGATCGATGAGGCGGAGTTCCTCCGGCTCGTCCGCGACGAGCTGAGCCTGCCGGTGGCCGACACCGGTGACCTCGACGTGGACCTCGACGCGGTCCCCGGCTGGGACTCGATCCATGTGCTGCGGCTGGTGGTGGCCATGGAGAGGCGCACCGGCCACCGGGTGCCCGTCGGCGCCCTGCTGACCCAGCGGACCCTGCGTGGCATCTACCGCCGCGCGACCGCGGCGCCGGACTGACCCGGCACCGCCGCGAGCAACCGCCGGCCCACGTCCTCGACCACCGCACGTTCCTGCGGCGTCAGGAAGAAATGGTCACCGGACCACGTCCGCAGCTCGAACCGGCCCCGGGTCACGTCCCGCCACGCGGCGACGTCGTCGACGGACACCTCCGGATCGGTGTCGGCGCTGTAACCGACGATCGGCACGTCCACCCGATCGACGTGATCCGGATAGTACGTCTCCACCAACCGGTAGTCAGCCCGCACCATCGGCAGCAGCATCGTGCGCAACTCCGGATCGTCGAAGACATGTGCGGTATGACGGTCGAGCCGGCGGATGTCGTCGATCAGCGCGGCGTCCCCGCGAATGTGCAGATCGTTGCGCGACAGGCGATGGGGCGCGGGTCGCGCGGACACGAACAGCATGCGCAGCACCGGGCCGAGGTCGCGCTCCAGCCGCACCGCGACCTCGTGGGCCACCGATGCCCCCAGACTGTGGCCGAAGAACGCCAGCGGCGGTCCGAGGAGTGTCGCCGTCGCCGTGCTGATCGCGTCGGCCATCGGCGCCATCGCCTCGATGAACGGCTCCCGGATGCGGTCCTCGCGGCCCGGGTAGCGCACCGCGAGCACCTCGACGCCGGGCGGCAACGCGCCCGGCCAGTTGCGGAAGAAGCTTGCCGCGCCGCCGGCGTGCGGGAAGCACACCAGCCGCGCGGTGGGAGCCGGCACCCGCCGATGCCACCGGAACCAGAGCGGGTCGGCTTGCGTCATCTCGCCTCCTCACTCCGGCCGGACGTCACCATCGACCGGTGCCGCCGCGCGACGCCCCTTAAGCCTTTCACGTTAGTCTATGCGTTGACCGGCTTACGGGCCGAACCCGCCGACCGAAGGGAACACCGTGCGCTGGGCCGACGTCTATCTCGCCGGGACCGGTGCGTATCTGCCCGAGCGTCGCGAGTCCGCGCGGCGGGCCGTCGCGACGGGGCGCTACGACGCCGCCGAGAGCACCGCCAACGGCATCCGCGCCGTCCGCGTCGCCGGCCCCGCCGAGCCGCCGCCCGTGATGGCCGTCGCCGCCGCGCGGCAGGCGCTCGACCGGGCGGGCCGCCCCACCGACGGTGGGCCGACCCTGGTGATCCACGCCAGCCTCGGCCACCAGGGCTTGGACTTCTGGACGCCGGCGCACTACATCCGTCGCGAGACGATCGGCGGCGACGGCCCGACCTTCGAGATCCGGCACAGCTCCAACGGTGGGATGGCCGCGATCGAGACCGCCGCCGCCTACCTGACCGCGATGCCCGCCGTCACGGCAGCCGTCATCACCGCGGCCGACGCGTTCGCCCTGCCGTACGTCGACCGGTGGCGCAGCGAGAACCAGCAGGTGTACGGCGACGGCGCCGGCGCCCTGGTGCTCACCCGCGAGCCCGGCCTTGCCCGCCTGGTCGCGACCGCCACCGTCACCGACTCGGGCCTCGAACCGATCTACCGCGGCGCGGCCGAGTGGGTGGCGGCGCCGATGCCCGACGGCGGCCCGGTGGACCTGCGCGGCCGCAAACGGGAGTACCTGTTGCTCAGCCCGGAACGCTACGACGAGGCGATCGAGCAGACCCAGGCCGGCCTGCGCACCGCCCTGGACAACGCCCTGGCCGACGCGGGGATCACTGTCGACGGGGTGGACCTGTTCGTCCACCCGGTCATCGGCGAGACGGTCGTGGCGTACACCTATGGCGAGCGCCTGGGCATTCCGGCCACGGCGACCCTCTACGACTGGGGCCGGGACATCGGGCACCTCGGCGCCGCGGACCAGTTCGTCCAGCTCCATCACCTGCTCGTCAACGGCCTGGTCCGAGCCGGGCGGCACGTCGTGGCCATCGGCTCCGGTGCCGGCTTCGGCTGGACGGTCGCGGTGTGGGAGATCCTGCCTACCGCACCCCGGTGAGCGCGGGGAACTCGGCGACCAGATCGTCCACCGACGGCAGCGCCGCCATCTGCCGGCGTACCGTGTCCGCCCGCTCGCGGTAGGCCGGCTCGCTCAGCACCTGCCGGATCTCCCGCCGCAGCCGCGCGATCGTCGCCTCGGCGGCCGGCGCCGTCGCCGCGACGCCGGCATCGACGCAGCGGGCGGCGTTGTACAGCTGGTCTCCCATGATCGGCATCGTCACCATGGGAACCCCGGCCCCCAGTGCCTCGCGCACGCTGTTCTGCCCGGCGTGCGTGACGAACACGTCGCAGTGGGCCAGCAGCAACGGTTGCGAGATCGTGTCGACCAGCACCACGTGCGGCCGCCCCGGCGCCACGCCCGCCGGCAGCACGCCTGCCGTCGACACGATCGCGTCGACCTCGAGCCCGTCCAGGGCCGTGACCAGCATCCGGACCAGTGCGGGCCCGTATCCGGTCACATGCGGCACCAGGGTGCCGAGGCTCGCGAAGACCAGTGGGCGTCCGGAACGACGCTGTTCCAGCCATTCCGGCAACGACTCGCCGGCGGTCAGCGGATCGGCGTGCCGGTAGCAGCGCGTGTGCGGTAGCGACTCCTCGGCCCGGTCGTAGCCTGGCGGCAGGAAAGAGGCGTGCCGATAGCGGTAACTCGCCAGCCCTTCCGGGTCCGGCGCGAGGCCGAGCGCCTCCCGGTGCGGCGCCAGCGAGGCCGCCAGCCGATCGGGCCCGTACGTCAGCGCCGTCGCGCCCCCGGTCGACACCGAGACGTGCGGCACGCCGAGCACCTCCGCCGCCAGCGCGCCGCCGAACTCGGTCGACGCCCGGACAATGAGGTCCGGCGTCTTCCGCTCGGCCAGTGCCAGCAGGTCAGCGGCGGTTCGCCCGGCCGGCCCTCCCGCCATCTGCTGCGCCACGGTGCGCGCCCCGTCCTCAAGCTCCGCCAGCGGCACGACAGGCGACCGACCGTCCTCGCCGGTGAGCTGCGCCAGCCAGTCGTCCCCGACCGCAGCCGTGGCGAACCCCTGCCGTCGAGCCAGCGGCTCCGCCGCTGCGGGCACCGCGACCGTGACGTCGTGTCCCGCCCGTCGCGCCGCGTCGGCCACCGGCAGCAGCGGCCGGACATGGGACGTCATCGCGTGACTCGTGATCCAGATATGCATAGACGGCCTTCGCTGGATTGGATGAGCGTCACTGTACCGAAGCCGGTGGCTCACTGCCACCGCCCGGCGTCCCGGTTAGAGTCACCGTGTGCACCAGGCGGACGTGACCACCGAGTTGGCCCGGGCGGCCGCTCTGATCGGCGGCGGTGACGTCTCCCGCGACCGTCTGATCAGCGAGTGGGCCGCGTCGTCGGATCCGCTGACCCGTTGCGTCCTGGCCCACCACATCGCCGACCTCAGCCCCGACGCTGCCGACGAACTGGCCTGGGACGAGCGCGCCCTGGCCGACGCGGACACCGCCCCGCATTCGTCGGTAGCCCCGTTCTATCCCTCACTGCACCTCAACCTCGCTGCCTCGCACCTGCGCCTGGGCGACCTCCCCGCCGCCCGCCGTCACCTCGACCGCGCCGAAGCCACCCGGTCCGCGCTGGGCGACGCCCCGTACAGCGTGATGATCGGCGCCGCCGTCGACCGACTGCGCGCCAGGACCCAGGCTCCGTAACCCGGAGGTGCGCTGCCCCGGATCGCCGGCGACGTCCGGGAGGCGACGGCGCGCCGACAGTGGTGCCCACGGTCGGGCTTCCACGGCGTGACGGGCGGAGATCAGCTCAGAGCCTCGGCACGACGGTGTTCCCGCGCCGACGCGGGCAGTCGGGCGGCCGCGTAGCGTAGGCAGGGCGGCGCCATCACCGAGGTGACGATGGCGACCAGCACGATGACCGTGAACATGGCGGTGTCGAGGACGCCGAGGCGCAGCCCGACCGTGGCGACGATGATCTCGATGACGCCTCGGGCGTTGAGGCCGGCGCCGAGGGCGAGGCCCTCCCAGTGACCCAGGCGGGCGGCCCGGGCCCCGACGTACGCGCCGACGAACTTGCCGACGACCGCCACGGCCAGCACCAGCAGGGCGACACCGAGCACGGCGGGCCGGGCCAGCGCGGTCAGATCGCTGCGCAGGCCGACGGTGGCGAAGAACAGGGGCGCCAGTACGCTCATCACGACCAGCCGCAACGGGGCAAGAGCCTCACGGTCCAGGCTGGCGCAGCCGTTGATCACCAGACCGCCGACGAAGGCGCCGAAGACCGGCTCCAGGTGCAGCGCGTGGGTGGCGGCGGCGAACAGCAGCAGGATCACCACCACCGACGCGACGGTGGGACCACGCTCTCCACCAGCTCGTACCCGCCGCAGCAGCGCGCCGACGAGCGGCCGGGCGAGCCACAGGGCGACCACGACGACGAGGGCCACGGTGCCGACCGCGAGGGCGACGTCGAGGCCGCCGAGACTGCCGGCTGCCATCGCGGCCACGACCGAGAGCAGCAGCCAGCCGACGACGTCGTCCACGATGGCCGCGCTCATGATCAGGTGGCCGATGTCGCGGTGCAGCAGTCGCATCTCCCACAGGGTCTTGGCGATGACCGGGATGGCACTGACACACATCGCCACCGCGAGGAACAGGGCGAAGACCGGGCGGTCGGTGCCGGCCGGGAGCACGCTGGACGGGAGGAGCAGGCCCAGGCCGACGCCGAGCGCCAGGGGGACGACGAGCCCTCCGATGCTGACCCGGGCGGCCACGCCACCGTCGCGGCGTAGCTGCCCGAGGTCCAGGTGCATGCCGGTGAGGCCGACCAGAAGGAGCACGCCGAGTTGACCGACCGCGTCGAGCAGGTGCAGTTGCTCGGACTGCTGGGGGAACAGCCACCGGGACAGGTCGGGCACGGCCGCGCCGAGGACCGACGGACCGAGCACCACGCCTGCGGTCAGTTCACCAACCAGCGAGGGCATGCCCGCGCGTACCGCGAGGCGCCCGAGCGCGACGGCGGCGGCCAGCAGGATGCCCACCTGGAGCAGGAAGATCAGCAGCGAATGGGTGCCGAGAGGTGCGACCGGTATGGCCACCAGGAGTCCTTTCGGTGCGGGCCGCGCGGACGCGGACGGGAAACGCCGCGGCGGAGCCGACCCGCCGCGGCATCGGTGCGGGCCGTGGCGTCAGCCGGTCGACGTAGCACCATTCCCGGATTGACTGTCGCCAACGAATTGACCTTCCCAAATTCGTTGAGATCACTCAAGACACCGGACAACCGGATCGGGAAGGCTCGCGGGAAGGCGATCGGCGCTGCCGGCGGCGGTTCCCCGGCCGTGAGCCGCTGGATGACCGCTTGTGGCTTTCCATCCCGCCACGGGCGCGGCCCCCACTTCGGGTATTGTGCCGGGCGGCATGAACTGTTGCGAGGTGCCCCACCCGGTGGTGGGGAGAATCGGGAAGCCGGTGTGACTCCGGCACGGGCCCGCCGCGGTGACCAGGGAACTGCCGCCCACGCGCACGTGTGCGCAGTCACTGGCCGAACCGGCTGGGAAGGCGGGCGGACCGGTGTTGATCTGGGAGTCCGAAGACCGGCCTCGCGTCATCGGCCCCACCCGGGTGGGGCATGAGCGCAGCGGGAGCCTGCCCATGATCAGCGACATCTACGACGTGATCCACCGCCGCCGCGACGTCCGCGGCCAGTTCACCGGCGAGCCCCTCGCCCCCGGGGTCCTCGACCGGGTGCTGGCTGCGGCGCACGCCGCGCCCAGTGTCGGACTGTCCCAGCCGTGGGATTTCATCCTGGTCCGTGACCGGGACCTGCGCGAAGCGTTCCACCGGCACGTCCGGGCCGAGCGTGACACGTTCGCCGCCACTCTCGACGCCGAGGCGGCCCACCGGTTCTCCCGCATCAAGATCGACGGGATCATGGAGTCCTCGCTGTCGATCGTGGTGACCTACGACCCCGACCGCGGCGGCCCCGCGGTCCTGGGCCGGCACGCCATCGCCGACGCCGGCCTGTACTCCGTGTGCCTGGCCATCCAGAACCTCTGGCTGGCCGCCGCCGCCGAGAACCTCGGCCTCGGCTGGGTGTCGTTCTATCGCGAGCAGTTCCTCCAGCGGTTGCTCGCCATTCCGGCCGGCATCCGACCCGTCGCCTGGCTCTGCCTCGGCCCCGTCACCCACCTCGAAGCGGTGCCCGATCTCGAACGACACGGCTGGCGCCACCGCCGCCCCCTGCGCACGGCGATCCACCACGACCGCTGGAACCCCGGATCGGTCACGGGCTGACGTCTGTCCACCGGGGCTGGGGCCGGTGGCCCGGCCGGCATCGCGCGGCAGGGCCACCGGCCCGGGTGTCGTGACGGCGCCCGACCCGGCGAGGTCGATCAACACGTTTCGATGGCTGGGTCGCGCCCACCCCTGGCGGGAGGGGCGTTGACCCGGGGTCGGGAGGTGTGGCAGCATTCGCGGCCTGACGGCAGTGAAGGAAGCCGGTGTGATTCCGGCGCGGTCCCGCCACTGTCACCGGGGAGTGATCCCCCCTCGCGAGTCACGGCCGTGTGCGTGCGGTTGGAAGGCCGGGGGTGAGCGTCGATCCGGAAGCCAGGATACTTCGGCCGTCGGACGTACCCCAGGGCGTGGACACCCGAGGAGGACCCGATGACGCACGGCATCTCTTTCATCGACGAACATCGCCATGATCCGCACGGTGGACACTCCGCCGCACCCGTCGCCCGCCACGCCGCCGGTCGTGCCGGCGCACCCGAGACCGTGGACCCCCTCGGTCGGGGCGCGTGCCGCCGGCGTTGACCGCTCGCCGACCCGCGTCCCGGTGAGTCGCGCCGTGGGTCGCCGCACCCGCTGACGCCGCTCCCATCCCGCTTCGCCCCGGTCGCCTTCGCGCGACCCCGAGCGTCACTCTCCGGAGTTTTTCGTGCGCATCCTGCTGCTGTCCACCGCCGACACCGACCTGCTGGCCGCCCGCGCCAGCGACGCCGACTACCGGCTCGCCAACCCCGCGCGGGTCGACGCCGACGCGGTGCCCGCGCTCGTCGACGGCGTCGACCTCGCCGTCGTACGCCTGCTCGGCGGCCGGCAGACGTGGCCGGACGGGCTGGCCGCCGTGCTGGCCAGCGGCGTCCCCACGGTGGTGCTCGGCGGTGAGGCGCTGCCCGACGCGGAGCTGATGGCGGTCTCCACCGTGCCGTCCGGTGTGGTCACCCAGGCGCTCGCGTACCTGGTCGAGGGCGGCCCGGCGAACCTGGGCCGGCTGGCCCGGTTCCTGTCCGACCGGGTGCTGCTCACCGGCGAGGGCTTCGACCCGCCCGCGCCCACCCCGGCCTACGGCGTGCACGGCGATCCGGAGATCGTCCCCGGCCGGCCCACCGTGGGGATCGTCTTCTACCGGGCGCACGCGCTGGCCGGCAACACCGGCTTCGTCGACGTGCTCGCCGACGCGGTACGGGCCGCCGGCGGGAACCCGCTGCCGATCTTCTGCGGCTCGCTGCGGGGGTTGACCGCCGGCGCCGGTCCGCTCGGACTCTTCGGCCGGTGCGACGCGCTGCTGGTCACCGTGCTCGCCGCCGGCGGAGCGGTGGCCGCTGACGCCTCCGGCGGCGGCGACGAGGACGCCTGGGACGTCGGCGCCCTCGCGGCGCTGGACGTGCCGGTGATCCAGGCCCTCTGCCTCACCAGCACCCGCGAGCAGTGGGCGGGCAGCGACGCCGGACTGTCCCCGCTCGACGCCGCCATGCAGGTGGCCATCCCCGAGTTCGACGGCCGGATCATCACCGTGCCGTTTTCGTTCAAGCGGATCGACGCCGACGGGCTCTCGGTCTATGCCGCCGACCCCGACCGGGCCGCCCGGGTGGCCGGCATCGCGGTCCGCCACGCCCGGCTGCGGCACGTGCCCGCCGCCGACAAGCGCGTCGCGGTGGTGCTCAGCTCGTACCCGACCAAGCATTCCCGGGTCGGCAACGCGGTCGGTCTGGACACCCCGGCCTCCGCCGTCCGGCTGTTCGCGGCGATGGCCGACGCCGGCTACCACCTGGGCGACGCCCCGCCACCCGACGACGGCGACGCCCTGATCCACGCGTTGATCGCCGCGGGCGGCCACGACGTGGAGTGGCTCACCCCGGAGCAGCAGCGCGCCGCCGAGGCCCGGATACCGGGGCGCACGTACCGACGGTGGTTCGACGAGCTGCCCGCCGCGCTGCGCGAGCGGATGCGGGAGCACTGGGGAGAGCCGCCCGGCGAGCTGTACACCGACGGCGGGGACATCGTGCTGGCCGGCCTGCGCTTCGGCAACGTGGTGCTGCTGATCCAGCCGCCGCGCGGCTTCGGGGAGAACCCGATCGCCATCTACCACGACCCGGACCTGCCGCCCAGCCACCACTACCTGGCCGCGTACCGCTGGCTCGCCGCGCCGGTCGCCGACGGTGGGTTCGGCGCGGACGCCGTGGTGCACCTGGGCAAGCACGGCACCCTGGAGTGGCTGCCCGGCAAGGGCCTCGGCCTGGCGGCCGACTGCGCCCCCGACGCGGTGCTGGGCGACCTGCCGCTGGTCTATCCGTTCATCGTCAACGATCCCGGTGAGGGCACCCAGGCCAAACGGCGTGCCCACGCCGTCGTGGTCGACCACCTGGTGCCGCCGATGGCCCGCGCCGAGACCTACGGAGACCTGGCCAGACTGGAGCAACTGCTCGACGAGTACGCCACCGTGCAGGCCCTCGACCCGGCCAAGGCGCCGACCGTGCGGGCGCAGATCTGGGACCTGGTCTGCGCCGCCGAACTGCACCACGACCTGCACGCCGAGGCGATGCCCGACGCCGACGACTTCGACGACTTCGTGCTGCACCTCGACGGCTACCTCTGTGAGGTCAAGGACGTGCAGATCCGCGACGGGCTGCACGTCCTCGCCGCCGCCCCCACCGGCGAGCCGCGGGTCAACCTGGTCCTCGCGGTGCTACGCGCCCCGCAGGTCTGGGGCGGCACCCGTGCCCTGCCCGGCCTGCGGCAGGCCCTCGCCGGCGCGTACGGTCTCGACGAGCAGGCGCTGCTCGCGTCGCCGGGGCGGCGGGTGGCCGTGCCGGCCGCGCTGACCGAGGTCGTGGACGGGCCGTCGGTCACCGCCGCCGACGCCGTCGACCTGATCGAGGCGCTGGCGCGCCGGCTGGTGGTCGGCCTGGAGACCCTCTGCTGGGAGGCCGACGCGGTCGAGGCGGTGGTCGCGGAGGTGACCGGCCGGGCCGTCCCGGACGCCGCCGCGGTGCTCCGCTTCGCCGCCACCGAGGTGGTGCCCCGCCTGGCGCGGACCACCGACGAGCTGACCAACACCCTCGGCGCCCTGGACGGCCGGTTCGTGCCGCCCGGCCCGTCCGGCTCGCCCACCCGGGGGCTGGTCAACGTGCTGCCCACCGGTCGCAACTTCTACTCCGTCGATCCCAAGGCCATCCCCAGCCGCAACGCCTGGGACGTCGGCACGGCGCTGGCCGACTCGCTGCTCGCGCGGCACCTCGCCGACACCGGCGTGTACCCCCGGTCGGTCGGGTTGTCCGTCTGGGGCACCAGCGCCATGCGGACCCAGGGCGACGACATCGCCGAGGTGCTGGCCCTGCTCGGCTGCCGACCCGTGTGGGACGACCGCTCGCGGCGGGTCACCGGCGTCGAGGTGGTGCCGACCGCGGAACTGGGCCGGCCCCGCGTCGACGTCACGGTCCGCATCTCCGGGTTCTTCCGCGACGCGTTCCCGCACGTGGTGGCGCTGCTCGACGACGCCGTCCGGCGGGTGGCCGCGCTGGACGAGCCGGACGCGGAGAACTTCGTCCGCGCGCACGTCGCCGCCGACCTGGCCGAGCACGGCGACGAGCGGCGGGCCACCGCCCGGATCTTCGGCTCCAAACCGGGCGCGTACGGCGCGGGACTGCTGCCGCTGATCGACGCCCGTACCTGGCGCAGTGACGCCGACCTCGCCGAGGTGTACGCGGTCTGGGGTGGCTACGCCTACGGCCGCGGTCTCGACGGGCGGGAGGCGCGTGCCGACATGGAACGCTCGTTCGCCCGGATCGCGGTGGCCGTGAAGAACCAGGACACCCGCGAGCACGACATCGTCGACTCCGACGACTACTTCCAGTACCACGGCGGGATGGTGGCGATGGTCCGCCACCTGACCGGCGCCTCGCCGGAGGCGTACGTGGGTGACTCGGCGATGCCGCACGACGTGCGCACCCGGACGCTGGGCGAGGAGACCCGGCGGGTGTTCCGGGCCCGGGTGGTCAACCCGAAGTGGATCGCCGCCATGCGCCGGCACGGCTACAAGGGCGCGTTCGAGCTGGCCGCCACCGTGGACTACCTGTTCGGCTACGACGCCACCGCCGGGGTGGTCGACGACTGGATGTACGAGCACCTCGCCGCCGCCTACGTCTTCGACGACACCACCCGTGACTTCCTGGAGCGGTCCAACCCGTGGGCGTTGCGCGGCATCACCGAGCGGCTGCTGGAGGCCGCCGACCGGGGGCTGTGGGCCGAACCGGAGCCGGCCACCCTGGACCGGCTCCGCGACACGTACCTCGCCAGCGAGGGTGACCTGGAGGAACGCGCATGAGCACCTACCCGTTCAGCGCTGTGCTCGGCATGGCCGACATGCGGCTGGCGCTGCTGCTCAACGCCGTCTCCCCGGCGATCGGCGGGGTGCTGGTGCGGGGCGAGAAGGGCACCGCCAAGTCCACCGCCGTACGGGCCCTCGCCGCGCTGCTGCCACCGGTGCGGCGGGTGGCGGGCTGCCGGTTCGGGTGCGATCCGGCCGCGCCCGACCCGGCCTGCCCGGACGGTCCGCACCTCGCCGGCGCCGCCGCCGAGACCGCGCCGGCCCGGCTGGTCGAGCTGCCGGTCGGCGCCGCCGAGGACCGGGTGGTCGGCTCGCTGGACCTGGAGCGGGCCCTCGGCGAGGGGGTACGCGCCTTCGAGCCGGGCCTGCTGGCCGCCGCGCACCGCGGGGTGCTCTATGTCGACGAGGTGAACCTGCTGCACGACCACCTGGTCGACCTGCTGCTCGACGCCGCCGCGATGGGTCGCAACCACGTCGAGCGGGAGGGCGTCTCGGTCAGCCACGCCGCCCGGTTCCTGCTGGTCGGCACGATGAACCCGGAGGAGGGTGAGCTGCGCCCGCAGCTCCTCGACCGGTTCGGGCTCACCGTCGAGGTGGGCGCCAGCCGGGACCCGGCGGTCCGCGTCGAGGTGGTCCGTCGCCGGCTGGCCGCCGACGCCGACCCGGCCGGCTTCGCCGCCCGCTGGGCCGAGGCCGAGGCGCGGACCGCCCGACAGGTGGCCGCCGCCCGGCAGCGGCTCGCCCGGGTACGACTGCCGGACTCCTCGCTGCGCCAGATCGCCGAGGTCTGCGCCGCGTTCGACGTGGACGGGATGCGCGCCGACATCGTCACCGCCCGTACCGCCATGGCGCACGCCGCCTGGCACGGGCGGGACCGGGTGACCGTCGACGACGTCCGGATGGCCGCCCGGCTGGCCCTGCCGCACCGGCGTCGCCGCGACCCGTTCGACACTCCCGGCCTGGACGACAAGCGCCTCGACGAGGCGTTGCAGCGCGCCCAGGACGAGCACCCCGACGACCCGGACGACGGCGGCCCCGACGGCGACGGCCCGCGGGACGGCGGTCCGGGCGGTCCCGGCGGTCCGGGCGGTCCGGGCGGCCACGGTGGGGCCGCCGGGGACGGTCCCGGCTTGGGCGGGGGCGGCCCGGACGGGCGCGGCGGAGACCGGGGTGCCGGGGACGGTCGCGGTCCCGACGTGGCAGACCCGGAGGCGCACGGTTCCGGCGGGCGCGGCACCGTCGACGCCGACCGACGCGGACCCGACGGAGAGCCGTTCGCCGGGGACGGGCCGCCCGGTCCCGGCGGGCGGGCCGACGGCGGCCGGCCGGGCGACGGCGGCAGCGACGACCGGCGTCGGGGCCGGCCCGGTCCGGGCGACGGCGGCGCCGGCCCTCAGTCGGTGGCCGTACCCCGGGGTGGGCTGACGGCGCGGCTGCTCACCGCGCCCGGGGTGGGGGACGGGGTGCCCGGTCGGCGGTCCCGCGCCCGCACCGGGCGGGGCCGCACCACGGGCGCCCGGGTGCCGTCCGGTCGGGTGGCCGCGCTTCACCTGCCGGCCACGGTCCGCGCGGGCGCGCCGCACCAGGCGGCCCGGGGTCGGCTCACCGGCCCACTGAGGCTGCGCCCGGACGACGTGCGCGAGGCGGTCCGCGAGGGACGCGAGGGCAACCTGGTGCTGTTCGTGGTGGACGCCAGCGGGTCGATGGGCGCCCGCGAGCGGATGACGGCGGTCAAGGACGCCGTGCTCGCCCTGCTCACCGACGCGTACCAGCGGCGGGACAAGGTGGCGGTGATCGCCTTCCGGGGCGACCGGGCACGCACCCTGCTGCCGGCCACCTCGTCGGTGCTGACCGCCTCGATCCGGCTGGCCGAGATGTCCACCGGTGGGCGTACCCCGCTGGCCGAGGGCCTGCTCGCGGCGGCCGACCTGCTGCGCCGGGAACGGCTGCGCGACCCGAAGCGCCGCCCGCTGGTGCTGGTCGTCACCGACGGTCGTGCCACCGCGGGTCGGCGCCCGCTGGAGCGGGCGGCCACGGCGGCGACGGTGCTCGCCGCCACCGGCGCTCCCTGCGTGGTCGTCGACTGCGAGTCGGGTCCGGTCCGCCTGCGCCTGGCCCACCGCCTGGCCACCCAGCTCGACGCCCCCCGCCACCCGTTGCACGCGGTCACCCGGCCGTCCGCCCGCGGTCCCGCACGCGCCGCCCCGGCGTAGCGGACGACGCGCGCCCATGACCGACCGTCCGACCGGAGTGCCGACGAGGAGAGATCGCTGATGCCACAGGGGAAGCCGAGCACGGTGCCCGACGACGGCCTGACGACCCGGCAGCGGCGGCACCGGCCACTGCTGATCGTCCACACCGGACAGATGAAGGGGAAGTCGACCGCCGCGTTCGGGTTGGCGCTGCGGGCCTGGACCGCCGGCCTGCCGATCGGGGTGTTCCAGTTCGTCAAGAGCGCCAAGTGGCGGGTGGGGGAGGAGAACGCCTTCCGGGCGCTCGGCGAGGTGCACGAGCGCACCGGTCAGGGCGCGCCGGTGGCCTGGCACAAGATGGGCGAGGGCTGGTCCTGGATCCAGCGCGCCGGTGCGGCCGACCACGCCGCCGACGCGCTGGAGGGCTGGCGGCAGATCCAGCGCGACCTGGCCGCCCAGCGGTACGGGCTGTACGTGCTGGACGAGTTCACCTACCCGATGAAGTGGGGCTGGGTGGACGTCGACGAGGTGGTCGCCACCCTCGCCGACCGGCCCGGCTTCCAGCACGTGGTGATCACCGGGCGCGACGCCGACCCACGGCTGGTCGAGGCGGCCGACCTGGTCGCCGAACTGACGAAGGTCAAGCACCCGATGGACGCCGGTCAGAAGGGCCAGAAGGGTATCGAGTGGTGACCGACCCGACGACGCCCTGGGCGCTGCCCCGGCTGGTGGTGGCCGCGTCGGCCAGCGGGCACGGCAAGACCACGGTGGCCACCGGGCTGCTCGCCGCGCTGCGCCGCCGTGGCCTGACGGTCAGCCCGCACAAGGTCGGTCCGGACTACATCGACCCCGGCTACCACGCGCTCGCCGCCGGCCGGGCCGGCCGCAACCTCGACCCCTTCCTGGTCGGCGCGGACCGGATCGCCCCGCTGCTGCGGCACGGCGCGAGCGTCCCCACGCCCGCCGACGTCGCCGTGGTCGAGGGCGTCATGGGCCTGCACGACGGCGCCGTGGGCCGGGGCGACTTCGCCTCCACCGCGCACGTCGCCCGGCTGATCGACGCGCCGGTGCTGCTGGTGCTCGACACCACCGCGCAGGGTCGGTCGGCCGCCGCGCTCACCCTCGGCATGGCCGCCTTCGACCCGACGGTGCGCATCGGCGGGGTGATCCTCAACCGGGTCGGTTCGCCCCGGCACGAGACGCTGCTGCGCGACGCGCTCGCCGAAGTGGGCGTGCCGGTGCTCGGGGCGGTCACCCGGGCCGCCGAGGTGGCCGCCCCGGCCCGGCACCTCGGGCTCGTCCCGGTCACCGAGCGGGCGCCCGAGTCGCTCGCGATCGTCGCGGCCCTCGCCGACCTGGTCGAGTCCACGGTGGACCTGGACGCCGTGCTCGACCTGGCCCGCACCGCCGCGCCGCTGCGGGTGCCCGCCTGGGACCCGGTCGCCGCCGTCGGCGGCCCGGCCGGCGGGGACCGTCCGCTGGTCGCGGTCGCCGGTGGTCCGGCCTTCACCTTCTCGTACGCGGAGACCACCGAACTGCTCACCGCGGCCGGCGCCGACGTGGTCACCGTCGACCCGCTGCGCGACCCGGCACTGCCCGCCGGCACCCGCGCGGTGATCGTCGGCGGCGGCTTTCCCGAGGCGTACGCGGAGGCGCTGGCCGGCAACGCCACACTCCGTGCCGAGCTGGCCGCCTTCGACGGCCCGATCGTCGCCGAGTGCGCCGGGCTGCTCTACCTCGGCCGGTCCCTGGACGGCGCGGCCATGTGCGGGCGGCTCGACCTGACGGCCCGGATGACCGGCCGGCTGACCCTCGGCTACCGGGAGGCGGTCGCCGCCGCCGACTCCCCGGTGGCCCGGGCCGGCGACGCGGTACGCGGCCACGAGTTCCACCGCACCACCACCGACCCCGGCCACGGCGAGCAGCCGGCGTGGCGCTGGAACGGCGCGGCGCACGGCTTCGTGGCCGGCCGGGTGCACGCCTCCTACCTGCACACCCACTGGGCCGGCCACCCGTCCGCCGCCCGGCGCCTGGTCGAGGCGTGCCGATGACCGCCGGGGCCGCCGCGCCGGTCGACGCCGTGCTGACCGGGATCGGCGTCGGGCCCGGCGACCCGGAACTGCTCACCCTCAAGGCGGTACGGGTGCTGCGTGCGGCCGACCTGGTCTTCGTTCCCGTGATGGCCGATCGGCCCGCGGGCGCCGCGGACCAGGGCGGGGCCGCCGGGCGGGCCGAGCGGACCGTGCTGGCGCACGTCGGGGCGGACCGGCTGCGCCGGCTGCCGTTCGCCCTGGACGACCGGGGCGGCGTGAGCCCGCGCCGGGCGGCGGCCTG
Source organism: Micromonospora sp. AKA38 (assembly GCF_027925725.1). NCBI lineage: Bacteria > Bacillati > Actinomycetota > Actinomycetes > Micromonosporales > Micromonosporaceae > Micromonospora > Micromonospora sp. AKA38. The sequence continues at coordinate 374,805 of NZ_BNEI01000004.1, forward strand.
GGACGCCGCCGCCCGCGTGGTGGTCGAGGCGGTCGACGCCGGGGCGCGGGCGCTCGCCTTCGCCACCATCGGCGACCCCAACGTCTACTCCACCTTCGGCTACCTGGCGCAGAGCGTCCGCGCGCTGCGCCCGGTGGTGCGGGTCGCCACCGTGCCCGGTATCACCGCCATGCAGGAGCTGGCCGCGCGCAGCGGCACCCCGCTCTGCGAGGGACGCGAGCCGCTGACCCTGCTACCGGCGACCGCCGGGCTGGCGCTCTTCGCCGACGCGCTGGCCGGCCCGGGCACCGTGGTCGCCTACAAGGGCTGGCGGCGGCACCCGGAGCTGGTCGGGGAGCTGCGCCGGCAGGGCCGCCTCGGCGACGCCGTGCTCGGGTGCGGCCTCGGGCTGCCCGACGAGCGGATCGGCGCGGTGGACGACGCCGAGCACGACCTGCCGTACCTGTCGACGCTGCTGGTTCCCGCCCGCCGGGACCGCCGAGGAGGAAAACTGTGACCGGCTCCGGAAAGGTGTGGTTCGTCGGGGCCGGCCCCGGCGCGGCGGACCTGTTGACCCTGCGGGCGGCCCGGGTGATCGCCGACGCCGACCTGGTGATCTGGGCGGCCAGCCTGGTGCACGCCGACGTGCTCGGCCACGCCCGGGCCGACGCGGAGATCGTGGACTCGTCGCAACTGCCCGTCGAGGGAGTGCTGCCGCTGTACGAGCGGGCCGCGCGGCGCGGGCTGACGGTGGCCCGGATCCACTCCGGCGACCCGGCGCTCTGGGGCGCGGTGCAGGAGCAACTGGACCTGTGCCGGGCGCTCGGCCTGGCCGTCGAGATCGTTCCCGGCGTCTCGTCGTTCACCGCCGTCGCCGCGATCGCCGGACGCGAACTGACCGTCCCCGAGGTCGCCCAGTCGGTGATCCTCACCCGTCTCGAAGGCGGCAAGACCCCCATGCCGCCCGGCGAACGGGTCCGCGACTTCGCTAGGCACGGCACCACGATGGCGCTGTTCCTCTCCGCCGCACGGTCCGGCCAGGCGCAGGCCGAGCTGCTGGCCGGCGGCTATTCGGCGGACACCCCGGCGGTGGTCGCGTACCGGGCGACCTGGCCGGACGAGCTGGTGGTGCGCTGCACGGTGGGCACCCTGGCGGCGACGGTCAAGGAGCACCGGCTCTGGAAGCACACGCTCTTCCTGATCGGGCCGGCGCTGGCCGCCACCGGGACCCGCTCCCACCTCTACCACCCCGGGCACTTCCACACCTACCGGCGGGCGGAGCCGGCCGCCCGGGCCGAACTGCGCCGCCGCACCGCGGCCCACCCCACCGACCCGACGGACGGTTCCCGGTGACGTACCCGGAACCGCCGCTGCGGGAGCCGGACCTGCCGCGTACCGCGAAGGTGCGGCCCACCGCGCTGCGCACCGGCTGGACCACCGGCGCCTGCGCGACGGCCGCGGCCAAGGCCGCGGTGACCGCGCTGGTCTCCGGCGTGCCGCAGCCCGAGGTGGAGATCGGGCTGCCGGCCGGCCGACGGGTCCGCTTCCCGGTCGCCCGCTGCGAGCTGACCGGTGTCCCGCCGAGGCGCGCCGAGGCGGTCGTGGTCAAGGACGCCGGTGACGACCCGGACGTCACCCACGGCGCGGAGCTGACCGCCACCGTCGACTGGGCCGACGCCCCCGGGCTGCGCCTGGCCGGCGGGCCGGGCGTGGGCACCGTCACCAAACCCGGCCTGGGGCTCGCCGTGGGTGGCCCGGCGATCAACGACACCCCGCGCCGCATGATCGACGCGGCGGTGGCCGAGGTGGTCGACCTGGCCGAGGTCGGCGTCCGGGTGGTGATCAGCGTTCCCCGGGGCGAGATCATGGCCCGCAAGACCACCAACCGCCGGCTCGGCATCCTCGGCGGCATCTCGATCCTCGGCACCACCGGGATCGTCCGTCCCTTCTCCACCGCCTCCTGGCGGGCCAGCGTCGTGCAGGCCGTGCACGTCATGGCCGCGCAGGGCGAGCGGACCGTGGTGCTCTGCACCGGTGGGCGTACCGAGCGGGCGGCCCGCGCGCTGCTGCCGGAGCTGCCCGAGGTCTGCTTCGTCGAGGTCGGTGACTTCACCGGCGCGGCGGTCCGGGCCGCCGTCGCCGACGGCATGACCGGTGTGGTGTTCGTCGGGATGGCCGGCAAGCTGGCCAAGCTCGCCGCCGGCGTCCTGATGACCCACTACACCCGCTCGGCCGTGGACCTGTCGCTGCTCGGCGCCGTGACCGCCGAGGCCGGCGGCGACCCGGCGCTGGTCGCCGCCGTGACCGGGGCGAACACCGGCCGGCACGCGTACGAGCTGTGGGAGGCCGCCGGGCTGCTCGGTCCGGCCGGGGACCTGCTCTGCCAGCGGGTCCGGCAGGTGCTGCTGCGCTTCGCCGGGCACGCCGTCACGGTGGACGTGGCGATGGTCGACTTCGCCGGGAGTCGCACGGTCGCCGCCACCGGCCGGTGGGCACGGTGAGCACGGTGACCGTGGTCGGCCTGGACGCGGCCGGCGCGCCGGCGCATCCCGCCCTGACGCCGGCGCTCGCCGCCGCCGGGCTGGTGGTCGGCGCCGCCCGGCACCTGGCCGCGGTGCCCGTACCGCCCGGTGCGGCCACCGTCGCCCTCGGGCCGCTCGCCCCCGCCGTGGACCGGCTGGCCGCCGCCGTCGCCGCCGGCGTACCCGCCGTGGTGCTGGCCAGCGGCGATCCCGGCCTGTTCGGCATCGTCCGGCGCCTGCGCGCGGCCGGGCTGCCACTGCGGGTCGTGCCGGCGGTGTCCAGCGTGGCCGCCGCGTTCGCCCGCGCCGGGCTGCCCTGGGACGGCGCCGCGGTGGTCACCGCGCACGGCCGGGACCCGCGGCCGGCGCTGAACGCCTGCCGGGCACTGCCGCTGGTGGCGGTGCTCACCGCCCCCGGCGCCGGGGCCGCCGAGCTGGGCGTCGGGCTGGTCGGCTGGTCCCGCCGGCTGCTGGTCGCCGAGCACCTGGGCACCGACGCCGAACGGATCTGCGAGGTCACCCCGGCCCAGGCCGCCGCCGGGACGTGGTCCGACCCGCACGTGCTGCTCAGCGTCGCCACGCCCGACCCCGGCGGGATGCGGTGGGACAACCAGCCGGCCGCCGCGCCGGTCGACGGGTGGGCCCTGCCGGAGAGCGCCTACGCCCACCGCGACTCCATGATCACCAAGTCGGAGGTACGTGCCCTCGTCGTCGCCCGGCTGCGCCCCCGGCTGGGCCGGCTGGTCTGGGACGTCGGCGCGGGCAGCGGATCGGTCGGCGTCGAGTGCGCCCTGCTCGGTGCGGCGGTGCTCGCCGTCGAGCACGACGCCGGGGCCGCCGATGCGATCCGGGCCAACGCCGCCGCGCACGCCGTCGACGTACGGCTGGTCGTCGGGCGGGCCCCGGCGGTGCTGGCCGGCCTGCCCGACCCGGACGCGGTCTTCGTCGGCGGCGGGGGCACCGACGTCCTCGCCGCCGTGGTGGCCCGCCGCCCCGACCGGGTGGTGCTCACGCTGGCCGCCCTGGACCGGGTCGCGCCGGCCGTGGCGCTGCTGCGCGCCGCCGGCTACCGGGCCGGGGGCAGCCAGCTCTCCGCCGCCCGCCTCGCCGACCTGCCCGGCGGGTCGATCCGTCTCGCGGCCACCAACCCGGTGGTCGTCCTCACCGGGGAGCGCACGTGCACCACCTGACCTCGCACGCCCGGATCGGGCTCGTCGCGGCCACCGCCGCCGGCCGATGCCACGCCCGGACCGTCGCCGCCGCCTGGCCGCACGCCCGGCTGGTGCCGGGGGAGAGCGTCGCCGACGCACTGCGAACCGCCTGGTCCGACTGTGACGCGGTGATCGCCTTCCTGGCCACCGGCGCGGTGGTCCGGATCCTCGCGCCGCTGCTCGGCGACAAGCGCACCGACCCGGCCGTCGTGGTCGTCGACGAGGCAGCCCGGCACGCCGTGGCGCTGCTCGGCGGGCACGCCGGCGGCGGCAACGCCCTCGCCGAGGCCGTCGGCGCGCTGGTGGACGCCCGGCCGGTGGTCACCACCGCCACCGATGCGGTCGACCTGCCCGGCCTGGACACCCTGGGCTGGCCGGTGGAGGGTGCCGTCGCCGCGGTCTCCCGGGCCGTGCTGGACGGCGAACCGGTCCGGCTGGTCGCCGACGTCGACTGGCCACTGCCCGCCCTGCCGCCGAACGTGCGCCCGTCCGGTGCCGACGCACCGGGGGCCGCCGACGGGGTGCCGGCCGGCTACCGGCTGCTGGTCACCGACCGGCTGGTGCCGCCGGACGACCGGACCGCCGTGCTGCGCCCCCCGTCGCTGGTCGCCGGGATCGGGGCCAGCCGGGGCGTGCCCGCCGACGAGGTGCGCGACCTGCTGCACCGGGAGCTGACGTCGGCGGGGCTCAGTCCGGCCAGCCTGCGCTGCCTGGCCAGCGTCGACGTCAAGGCCGACGAGGTGGGCATCGTGGCGACCGCGAACGCGCTGGGCGTACCGCTGGTGACGCATCCGGCGGTGACGCTGGCGGCGGTCGACGTGCCGCACCCCAGCGAGGTGGTGCGCGCCGCGGTCGGCACACCCAGCGTCGCGGAGGCCGCCGCGCTGCTCGGCGTCGACGGCCGGTCCGGCGACGCCGAACTGCTGGTGCCCAAGACGGCGTCGGCGATGGCCACCGTGGCGGTGGCCCGGCACGCGCCGCGCGGCCGGCTCGCCGTGGTCGGGCTCGGGCCGGGCGCCGCCGACCTCCGTACCCCCCGCGCGGTCGCCGAGCTGCGCCGGGCGGCCGTGGTGGTCGGCCTGGACCAGTACGTCGACCAGGTGCGCGGCGTGCTGCGCCCGGGCACCCGGGTGGTGGCCAGCGGGCTGGGCGCGGAGGAGGCCCGGGCCCGGGCCGCCGTCGCCGAGGCCGCCGCCGGCCGGGCGGTCGCGCTGATCGGCTCCGGCGACGCCGGGGTGTACGCGATGGCCAGCCCCGCCCTGGAGTACGCCGACGAGCGGATCGACGTGGTCGGCGTGCCCGGGGTGACCGCGGCGCTGGCCGCCGGGGCGCTGCTCGGCGCCCCGCTCGGCCACGACCACGCGTACCTGAGCCTGTCCGACCTGCACACTCCCTGGGAGATCATCGAGCGGCGGGTGACCGCCGTCGCCAAGGGCGACTTCGTGGCGCTGTTCTACAACCCGCGCAGCCGGGCCCGGGACTGGCAGCTCGGCCGGGCCCTGGCGATCCTCGCCGCGCACCGTCCACCGGACACCCCGGTCGGCGTGGTGCGCAACGCCAGCCGCGACGGCGAGCGGGTGCACCTGGCCACCCTGGCCACCCTCGATCCGCAGGTGGTCGACATGTACAGCGTGGTCGTCGTGGGCAGCAGCGACACCCGCCTGGTCGCCGGTCGGATGGTCACGCCCCGGGGGTACCGGTGGCGCTCGTGACCATCGGCGCCTGCCAGGGCTGCGGCGCCTGCCTGCTCACCTGCCCCACGCACGCGATCCGGCCGGTCGCCGGCGGCCTGACCGTCCGGGCCGACCGCTGCACCGGCTGCCTGGAATGCGTGGAGATCTGCCCGGTGGACGCGATCCGGCTCACCGACCCCGACGAACGTGGAGGAACCCGATGAGTACGACCGCCGCCAGCACCGCACCTCCGGTCGGCCGATGGAGCCGCGCCGAACGGGCCCGCCTCGGCGGCATCGTGCTCGCCGTCGCCATGCTGCACGTCGCCGGCTGGAGCTTCTACCTGTACTGGAACAACCAGCCCGTGGCGGCCGGTGGGCTGGCCGGCGCCGGCACCCTGGCGTACGTGCTCGGGGTGCGGCACGCGTTCGACGCCGATCACATCGCCGCCATCGACGACACCACCCGGCTGATGCTGCTGCGCGGTCGGCGGCCGGTGGGTGTCGGCTTCTTCTTCGCCCTCGGGCACAGCGCGGTGGTGCTGCTGCTGGCCCTGATCGTCGGCCTGGCCTCGACGAACCTCAGCGGCGCGGGGCTGGTACGGGCCCGCGAGCTGGGCGCCACCGTCGCGATCGTCACCGCCACCGTGTTCCTGACGCTGGTCGCGGTGCTCAACGCGGTGGTGTTGAGTGGGCTGGCCCGGCTGTGGCGCCGGCTGCGCCACGGTGGCCTGGACGAGCGGGAGCTGGACCTGCACCTGCTCAACCGGGGGCTCATGCAGCGGGTCCTCGGCGGCCGGGCCCGGGCGCTGGTGCGCTCCTCGTGGCACATGGCCCCGGTCGGTTTCCTGTTCGGCCTCGGCCTGGAGACCGCCAGCGAGGTGACCCTGCTGGCGCTCTCGGCGAGCACCGCCGCCGCCGGTGGCCTGCCGGTGCTGGCCCTGCTGACACTGCCGCTGCTCTTCGCCGCCGGGATGTCCGCCATGGACACCGCGGACAGTCTGCTGATGAGCCGCGCCTACTCGTGGGCGTACCGGCAGCCGGCCCGGCGGCTCTTCTACAACCTGGCCACCACCGCGATGACGGTGCTGGTGGGCGCCGTGGTGGCCAGCGTCTATCTGGCCGGGCTGCTGGTCGACCACCTGGGGATGACCGCGCTCTCCGGGTACGCCGCCGTCGCCGACCACTTCGAGCAGCTCGGATACGTCGTGGTGGGTCTCTTCGTGGCCTCCTGGGTGGGCGCGGTCGCGCTGTGGAAGCTGCGCGGCTACGACCGCCGCTACGCCGGCACGCTGCCCGCCGGCACCGGGGAGCAGCCGTGAGCCGGGTGGTGCACCCGATCGAGGCGGAGTCCTACCGGATCCTGCGCGAGCGGGTCGACCTCACGCACCTGCCGCCGTTGACCCGCGCGGTGACCGAGCGGGTCGTGCACGCCAGCGCCGACCTGGCGTACGTCGACGAGTTGGTCTGCGACGAGGCGGGCCTGGCGTCCGGGCTGGCCGCGCTGCGCGCCGGCGTGCCCGTGGTGACCGACGTGGCGATGGTCGCGGCCGGGATCACCCGGGCCGGCCTGGACCTGGTCTGCCCGGTCGCCGAGCCGGCGGCCGCCGAGCTGGGCCGGGCCGCCGGGATCACCCGGTCGGCGGCGGCCGTGCGGATCGCCCTGGACCGGGTCGGCCCGGGCGCGGTCTGGGTGGTCGGTTGCGCGCCGACCGCGCTTGTCGAACTGCTCACGCTGGCCGCCGCACCGGCCCTGGTCGTCGGTATGCCGGTCGGTTTCGTCGGTGCCGCCGAGTCCAAGGCGGCGCTGCGGGCCAGCGGCCTGCCCGCCGTGTCCAACGTGGGGGAGAAGGGCGGTTCGGCGGTCGCCGCCGCCGCCCTCAACGCCCTGCTCTACATCGAGGAGATGCCATGACCGGTCTGGTCATCGTCGGGCACGGTACGCGCAGCGCGGCCGGGGTCGACCAGTTCGCCGCGCTCGTCGAGCGGGTTCGTCGACGCGGTGTCGTCGGGGACGTCGAGGGTGGCTTCATCGAGCTGTCCCGTCCGCCGCTGACCGACGCGGTGACCGCGTTGGTGGAGCGGGGACACCGGGCGCTGGTGGCGCTGCCGCTGGTGCTCACCGCCGCCGGGCACGGCAAGGGCGACATCCCCGCCGCGATGGCCCGCGAGCAGCAGCGCCACCCCGGGTTGACCTACCGCTACGGCCGTCCGCTGGGCCCGCATCCCCTGCTGCACGCCGCCATCGAGGAGCGGATCGACGCCGCGCTGGCCGGCGCCGACCGGGCCGGTACGTGGATCGCGTTGATCGGCCGGGGCTCCACCGACCCGGACGCCAACGCCGAGGTGGCGAAGGTCGCGCGGCTGCTCTGGGAGGGACGCGGTTACGCCGGTGTCGAGCCGGGGTTCATCTCCCTCGCGGAGCCGTCGGTGCCGGCGGTGCTGGAACGGCTGCGCCGGCTCGGGGCGCGGCGGATCGTGGTGGCGCCGTACTTCCTGTTCGCCGGGGTGCTGCCGGACCGGATCGTCGCCCGGTCGGCCGAGTTCGCCGCCGCGCACCCGGATCTGGACGTGCGGGTGGCCGAGGTGATCGGCGACTGCGACGCGCTGGCGGACCTGGTGCTCGAACGGCACGCCGAGGCGCTGGCCGGGGACATCCGGATGAACTGCGACACCTGCGCGTACCGGGTGCTGATGCCGGGCTTCGCCGACAAGGTGGGCCGCCCGCAGCGCCCGCACGACCACCCGGACGACCCGGTCGACGGTCACCACCATCACCACGGCCACGGCCACGGCCACGGCCACGATCACCACCACGAGGCGACGGCGGGGTCGGTCGCGGTCGTCGGCGGTGGGCCCGGCCCGGACGACCTGATCACGGTACGCGGAAAGGCCCTGTTGGACGCCGCGGACGTGGTGGTGGTCGACCGGCTGGCCCCGCACGGGCTGCTCGCGGGGCTGCGTGACGACGTGCTGGTGGTCGACGCGGCCAAGGTGCCCCGCGGTCCGTCGATGGCGCAGGACACGATCAACGCGGCGCTGGTGACGCACGCCCGCGCCGGCCGGCGGGTGGTGCGGCTCAAGGGCGGCGACCCGTACCTGTTCGGTCGCGGCCACGAGGAGGTGCGGGCCTGCGCGGAGGCCGGTGTGCCGGTGACCGTGGTGCCCGGCGTGAGCAGTGCGTTCGCCGCGCCGGCGCTGGCCGGTGTGCCGGTGACCCACCGCGGCGTCGCGCACGACGTCACCGTGGTCTCCGGGCACCTGCCGCCGGGTCACCCGGGCTCGCTTGTCGACTGGGCGGCGCTGGGCCGCGCCCGGGGCACGCTGGTGCTTCTCATGGCGGTGGACACCATCGCCAAGATCGCCGCCGTGCTGGTCGAGCACGGCCGCGCCCCGGAGACGCCGGTGCTCGCCGTGCAGGACGCCGGGCACCCCGGACAACGCGCGGTGCCGGCCCGGCTGGACGAGATCGGCGCGGTCGCCGCCCGGCAGGGCATCCGTCCGCCGGCCGTGTTCGTGGTGGGTCAGGTGGCCGCGCTGGGCTGACCGGCCCGTTCGTGCGGGAGGGAGGGACCCTCGCCGAGCGCGGCCACCGCGGCCGTGGGTCGGGCGAAGGCTCCCGCTCAGGGGCTCGCCGGATCCGGCCGGCGGCGCGCGAAGGCGTCGAGCCTGCCCCAGCGGCCGGGAATGTCCAGCAGGGTGATCCGTTCGAAGGCGGGCGGGAGCGCCGGGGTGGTGGCGAGGTGGTCCTCGTGGGGCTCCATGCCCAGCATCGTGCGGAGCAGAAGCAGCGATGCCCCGCTGGACCACGCCTGTGGACTGCCGGCGGTCGGATACCGGACCGGGTAGCGGGTGGTCCGGCGGTCGAACCCGCCGAACGCCTCGGGCAGGCGACCCTCGAAGAAGCCCGCGGCCTCGATGATTCCTTCGGCGATGCGTCCCGCCTCGTCGGTCAGACCGTAGCGCCGCAGTCCCCAGGCGATGAAGGAGTTGTCGAACGGCCACACGGTCCCGTTGTGGTAACCCAGCGGGTTGTAGCGGGCCTGCCCCTCGGCCAGCGTGCGGACACCCCAGCCGGAGAACAGCGCGGGGCTCATCAGGAGTTCGGCGACCCGTCCGGCGCGCTCCGGCGGGACGATGCCACTCCACAGGAGGTGTCCGATGTTGGAGGTCAGGCTGTCCACCGGCGTGCCGTCGCCGTCGAGCGCGAGGGCGTAGTAGCCGCGGTCCGCCAGCCAGAAGTCCCGGTTGAACCGGTCGTACAGGGCCGCCGCCTCCCGCTCCAGACGCTCGGCCAGGGCCGGATCGTTCCAGAAGGCACGCGCCAGCCGGGCCGCGCGGATCTTGGCATCGTAGGCGTAGCCCTGGGTCTCGCACGTCGAGCGGGGGAAGCCGGGGAGTCGTCCGTCGGCGTAGGAGATGCTGTCCCACGAGTCCTTCCAGCACTGGTTGTCCAGGCCGGTGGAGCGGTTACGGCGTTCGTACGAGACGTAGCCGGCGCCGGTGAGGTCGGCGTGGTTGTCCAGCCAGTCGAGCGCGGCGCGCGCCTCCTGTTCCAGCTCACGGACGAGATCCGCGTCGCCGCTCCACCGCTCGTACTCGTCGAGCAGCACCAGGAACAGCGGGGTGGCGTCCACGGTGCCGTAGTACGGCGAGTGGGGTTGCTCCTCGAAGGCCGCTGACTCGCCGTAGCGCAGTTCGTGCAGGATCCGGCCGGGATCCTCCTCCAGCACGTCGTCGGTGCGCGCGCCCTGGAGCGAGGCCAGGATCCGCAGGGTGGCCGGTGCCAGGGACGGCGTGAACGGCAGCGCCTGTAGACAGGTGAGCAGACTGTCCCGGCCGAAGAGGGTCATGAACCAGGGCAGCCCGGCGGCCGGCACGGTGGCGCCGCCGAGTGAGAGCGGCGCGAACCGCAACGCCGCCAGGTCCACCAGGCTGCGTTGGTAGACCTGGCGCAGCACCGGGCTGTCGGTGTCCAGGGTCGGAGCCGCCGCCACCCAGGCACGTACGCCGTCGGGCAGGGTCGACGCGTCGGGCCGGTGGACCCGGAGCCCGGCCCGCAGGTCGACGCCGTCGGGTCGCGGCGCTCTCATCTCGGCCCTCACCTCGACCGTCCAACTGGCTCCGGCGTCCAGCCGGATCGGGAAGTCGAGGTGCTCCGGGGTGAAGGTCGCCGGCTCGCTGGCCGTGAGGACCACCTCCCGCTGGAAGGTGGCCCGGCGATAGCCCAGCCGTAGCTCGTCGGGGGTGACGTGCGCGTAGCGTTCGCCGACCTTCGCGTCGGCAGCGAACTTGATCTCGAAGATGTCGGCGAAGTCGGCGGCCACCTCGAGACGCACCGCGAGGTCGAGGTCCGACTCGCCGTAGTTGAAGACGGTGACGGTCTCGACCAGGTCGGCGCCGATGCGGCGTCGTCGGATCGCGGACACGTCCGCCTGGACGTAGTCCATCCGGCCGCCGGGAACGAGGAAGAACGCCACCTCGAAGTACTGGCTGTCGTCCACCGAGAGGGCGGTCATCCGCTCGCCGTCGATGGTCAGCACCCACCGGGACAGGTAGCGCGAGTCGGCGGAAAACAGACCGACCGGCGCGGCCGACGAGGCCTCGATGTCCCCACTGCTGTCGGAGACGACGAACGTGTTCCCGTCGATGCAGGACACGGTGCCCGGCACGTCCCTCACGCGGCGCCTCCACCCTGCCGGCCGGCCGCCGTCACGGGCGCGGGGAACAGCCGTCCGATCCGCAGTGCCAGCGCGAGATCACCGTCGACCATGATCTCGCCCCGGGCGATCGCCGCCAGCCCGTTCATCCCGCCGGCCACCATCGCCACGGCGGTCTGTTCGGAGAGGGTGATGACCGTGGTGGCGGGGCCGTCGTCCTCGGTGACCCGTAGCCGCCCGTGGTCGATGTCGAGCCGCCGGTGGTGTACCCCTCGGTCGTCGTGGATGTCGAACCGCACGCTGCCACTGACCTTGACGAGCCGCTCGTCGGGGCCGCTCCGATCCAGACCGTCGAGAAAGGCGTCGATCGGCGTCACCCGGACCTCCTCGCTGCCACCGGTGTCTGGCCGGCGGTGGCTACCCGCGCCGGGGCGGCTCTAACACCGCCCACACCGTCGGAGCGGGGTGCAAAGCACGCAGACGGGCCGATCTGCGGAACCCGTACCCGGCCCGGCGGGACGCCCGGTTCGGCAGTCGTTCCTGAGCGGCACGACGCCCGTCCTCGGCCCACCTCGGACGGGACGCCGTGTCGGGCGCTCCGCTCAGCCGGTGCGCCACTTCTGGTTGGCGGTGCCGCCGCACTCCCAGAGTTGCAACCGCGCGCCGTCGTTGCCGTTCCAGTCCTTGATGTCGACACACTTGTTGGCCTGCGGGTTGACCAGGTCCCCGGCGGCGGACAACACGAACTGCTGCGCGGCGTTGCCGCTACAGGTGGCGATCTGGATGACCGCGCCGTTGTCCCGGGACCCCCAGGCGACATCCATGCACATGTTGTTCTGCGTGCGCAGGCTACCGCCGGTGAAGGTCCAGCTCTGTGCCGCCGTGCCGTTGCAGTTCCAGGTCTGGAGGGGAACCCCGTCGGAGAAGTTCGAGTTCGGCACGTCGACGCACGTGTTGTTCCAGTTGCTGATGATCCGGGTCCCGGTCCCGCCGCCGCCGGTGGTGACCAGGTTCAGCCCGTAGACGCCGAGGATCTCGTTGACCGGCTGGAACCACATGGTGCCGCCGGAGGTGCAGTTGCCCGATCCGCCCGAGGTTACCCCCTGTGCCTGGTCGCCGGAGAGCCAGGCGCCGCCGGAGTCGCCCCCCTCGGCGCAGGCGTTGCTGCGGCTGAGCCCGTAGACCGCGCCCTGCGCGTAGTTGACCGTCTCCTCCCGACCCAGGAGGGTGCCGCAGCGCCAGCCGGTCGTCCGTCCCGACCGGCATACCGAGCTGCCGATCACCGCGTCCCGGGAGCCGGCGACGGGAGCATTGCCCCCGGCATAGTTGTTCACCCAGGGTCGTGGCGTCCAGTCTCCGTTGGTGCGGACCCAGGCGTAGTCGTTGCCGGGGAACGACGAGCCGGCGAAGGTGCCCTGCGCCACGTTGTTGTACCCCCGGGTGGGGCTGCCGGTGGCCCCGCAGTGTCCGGCGGTGACGAAGCCGCCCGCGACGGCGAAGCCGACCGAGCAGAGCACGTTGCCGTTGATGACGAACTGGTCGCCGCCTCGGATGTCGTACACCGGGCGCGGTGCGTCCGGAGCCGTCGCGTAGCGGACGAGCCCGCCGGCGAGGCCGCTGCCGCCGACGAACGCGCGGGCGGTGCGCTCCTGGCCCGGCGCGACCCGCACCACGACCTCGTTGGCGGCGGCGTCGACGTACCAGCCGCGCACGGCGGCGCCGGGCGGATGGCTGCGTGCCCGCCGATCCAGTGTGGTAAGTGCCGAGGTGAGACTCGTGAGCGCCCGGGGGACGAGCCGGGGCCGGGCCCCCTCGGCCCGTACCGCCGCGGCGGCGGACGCGTCGGTGACGGCGACCGTGAGGGGGCCGCTCGTGTCCAACCACGAGCCGGCGTACCGGGCGCCGAGGCGGGAGCGCAGCCGTCGGTCGACCACCGCGGCGGCGGCCTCGGCTGTCAGGCGGGCGGTGAGTTGGTCGTCGGTCAGGCGCAGATCGCGGCGCATCGCCTCGGCCATGCCGGCCGGCAGGCCGGACACCTGCGCCTGTGCCCGAGCGGTGGGGGAGGTCTCCGGCGGTGCGGCGGCCGGCATCGGCAGCGCGAGCGTCGCGGCGGTGAGCAGCGCCATTGTTCTGGTCATCGAACTCCTTCCGGTGGGTGCGGCGTCGCGCCGTGCCTCCGGGCGCGAGAGAGCGCTCTCAGAGTGAAACCGTAAACAACCTTTGTCAATAGATGTGCCTCGATCGACGTGGCGCGGGGGACGCTGCCGGGGAGTCAGCGCCCCGGCTTGGTCAGGGCGCCCAGGGCGTCGTGACGTTCCAGGTGCTGTCCGCGGCCCACAGCGCGGGTGAGTTCCACGCCTCGCCGCCCGCGCCGTTGCTCAGCCAGACCTCGGAGTCGTAGTGCCGCAGGTACCTGCCGCGGAAGTTGTAGGACTCCAACGAGACGCCGCTTCCGGTGACCCCGACCCGGGCGCACCAGGTGGCGTCCGCGCGGAGCAGCGCCGAGCCGTCGTTCGGCGAGTTGCGTACGCGCGAGTTCTGGTGCCGGAGGAACTGCCCGGGGAAGTTGACCGACTCGAACGAATAGCACGCCGCGTCGGCCAGACCGGCCCGGACCGTGTAGGTCGCGTCGTTCCTGAGCAGCGCGGAGCTGTTCCCGTCCACGACCTCCGTGTAGGCGAGGCTGTCCCGGTGCCGCAGGTACCGGTTGGTGAGTCCGGGGGTGGTGACCTGAAAGGATCGGCGGGTGTTCAGCGGCAGCGCCACCGGCGCCGAGCTGCCGACGGATCTCGACGCGTTGATGAGGGACAGGTTGGCGGCCCGTACCCGGGCCTGGTCCATCTTGACCACCTGCCGGTCGTAGGTGAGGAATCCGTTCAGCTCACCCTCCTGGTCGGCGATCTCGGTGTAGACCGAGGCGCTCAGTCCCTTGCCGAGCATGAGGTTCTGGGTGCCCTGCACGAGTCCGACGTAGCGGTCGGTCAGCGCCGTGGAGTCCGGTTGCCACTCGTACGCGAAGAAGGCGCCGTTCGGGCTCCACTCGTGTCCGGGCGCGCGCAGGCCCAGGCCGCCGAACTCGCCGAGCACGGCGATCCGGCTGCTCGACGGCACCGGCGAGTCCGGCCCCAGGTAGACGTGCCAGTCGTCGATGTCGCCGTTGCCGGGGTCGCCCAACGACTGGCAGCAGTTGTAACCGCTGTGCGCGTTGACGAGGCGGGTCGGGTCCTGGTTCTTCACGTTCTGGGCGACCCGGCGGGTGTCGGCCAGCGCACGCTCCCCCCACCCCTCGTTGTAGACGGTGTAGGTGACGACGGCCGGCGAGCTGCGGTGCTCGTCCACGATCTCGCGGGCCTCGGCTTCGAGCTGCGCCTGCTGCGCGTCGGTCGCGTCGATGTCCTGCGCGGTCAGTGACGGGACGTCCTGCCACACCAGCAGACCGAGCCGGTCGGCGTGGTAGAACCAGCGCTGCGGTTCGACCTTGATGTGCTTGCGCACCATGTTGAAGCCGAGGTCCTTGTGCTTCTGCAGGTCGAAGGCGAGCGCGGCGTCGGTGGGCGCGGTGTAGAGCCCGTCCGGCCAGAACCCCTGGTCCAGCGTGCCGGTCTGGAAGACGAACTGGCCGTTGAGCTTCGGCCGCAGGACGCCGTTGACCACGCCGGTGCTGATCTCGCGCATGCCGAAGTAGTGCGTGGTCCGGTCGACCTGACCGCCCGCCGCGTCGCGCAGGGTGATCCGCAGGTGGTAGAGGAACGGGTCGTCGGGGGACCAGCGACGGGCGTTCGGCACGGGCACCGTGAACTCGGTGAAGCCGCCGGTCGCGGAGCCGACCACGGTGGAACCGTCGAGCGCCTCGGCCACGACGCGGTGCCCGCTGACGTCCCCGCGGGTGAAGACCCGGACGCGGAGGGTGTTGTCGGCCAGGCGTGGGTAGAGGTCGACGCTGCTGATCGACGCCGCCGGCACCGGTTCCAGCCACACCGTCTGCCAGATGCCCGAGCTCGGCGTGTAGAAGATGCCGCCGGGTTGCTTGGTCTGCTTGCCGATCGGCGGCAGACTGCCGCTCTGCCGGCTGTCCGTCGGGTCCCACACCTTCACCACGATCTCGTTCGCGCCGCTGCGCAACTGCGCGGTGACGTCGAAGGTGAAGGCGTCGTAGCCGCCGGTGTGGCCGCCGACCGCGACGCCGTTGACCCAGACGGTGGTCTGCCAGTCGACGGCGCCGAAGTGCAGCAGGACGCGGCGTCCGCCCCAGTTCGGGGGCACCGTCACGATCCGCCGGTAGAACAGGTGGTTGCGGTTGTCGCCGGCGGACCGTTGCACTCCGGAGAGGGCGCTCTCCACCGGGAACGGCACGTTGATCCGCTCGGGCAGGTCGGTGCCGAACTGCGGGGCGTCGTCCGTGGCGGACTGGCGTAGCTGCCACTCGCCGTTCAGGTTGAGCCAGTCCGGCCGGGTCATCTGCGGTCGCGGGTAGTCCGGCAGCGGCACGCCGTCGAGGGCCTGGGCGGTCCAGGGAGTGGTCAGCGGCGGGTTCTTGGCCGGCACGGCGTGCGCCGGCGCGGCCGGCGCGGTGAGCAGGCCGGCGACCAGCGTGAGAACGGCCAGCAGGGGCGCGGCGAGGCGGACGGGATCGGGACGTGTCATGCCGTCTCCATCGGGCGGGCCGTCAGGGCCGAGCTGCGCCGCCGGCGGCTGGCGGTGGGTGCCCGGCGGCCGATCAGGTCAGGCCCGGTCCCGACATCGTTATAGAGCCCTCACGGGCCACCCGTCAATCCTCATCCATCGATATGTCACATCGCGTCATCCATGGGGCCGGCAACCGGTCTCAGGTGGTCAGGGGCGTGAGGAACACGGTGGCGGTGCAACTGATCGCGCCGACGTTGGTCACGGTCAGGGCGAGCTGGCGTTGGGTGGTGCCGTCCGGGTTGACCCGCTGGACGTACCAGGTGCGGGTGATCTCCATCTGACACGGGTCGGTGAGCTGCGCGCCCCAGGGCGACAGGCCGATCAAATGCACGGCGGTGAGCGGGTTGGCGTTGTTCCAGGTCCAGGTGGAGGAGCCGGCCGGGGCGAGGGTGCCCACGTACCAGGTGGTCGGCACGGAAAGCTGCGCCAGGCGGACCTGCGCACCGCAGGTGACCGCGCCGATGTTGCGTACCACGAAGGCGAACTTGCGGACCGCGCCGGCCTCCTGGAGGTACCAGGTCCGGGTGATCTCGAGCTGGCAGGCGGCTGCTCCGCTCGCGCCGGTCGGGCTCAACCCGAGCAGGTAGGAGACGGTCGGCGACACCTGCTCGACCCACCGGTAGTTGCCGGTGGCGCCCGGGGCGAGTGGCGCGATGGTCCAGTCGTACGTGGCGGGTTGGGCGGACAGCAGGACCGTCGCCGCGCAGGTGACGGCGCCGTTGTTGCGGATCTGGAAGTGGAAGCGTCGTTCCCCGCCCGGCTGTTGGGAGTACCAGCGGCGGGTCACCTCGAACTGGCACGGCAGGGCGGCGCTCGCGCCGGTGGGGGAGAAGCCCACCTGGTAGGCCACGGTGAGCGGGTTGGCGTTGTTCCACACCCAGCCCTGGGTGTCGCCCGGGGCCACCTGCCCCGTCGACCAGGAGGCCGCCAGGGCGGCGCGGTTGGCGGAGGCGTCGGTGCCGGCGGACACCGTCCCCGGTGGGGCCGGCACGACCCGCTCGGATCGGGTGCCGCCGGCGCGGGAACCGTCGGGCGGAACCGCCGCGGCGGGGACGGCCGAGCCGGCGAGCATCAGCAGCACCAGCATCGCGCCGAGGCGTACCCGTGGCGTCGTTCCTCGCATCTGCCGCCCCCACTCGATGTGCGTCACGATCGATCCTCACGATCGCACGCCCGCCCGGCCGATCATGCGACCGACCGGGACGGATAGCTGACACCGTGGCGTGGAGGCGGCTCACGCCGGTGACCGCGCCGCCGTGCCTCCGGGGGCCTGGACAACTTCAGTTAACAAACCTAATAATTAGCCTCCCGTCGATACCCCTCGACCGGGCACCCCTCGGGAGGACCGGATGGCGCGCAGATTCCGAACACCGTTCCTGGCGGCCCTGGCGGCCCTGGTCGCCGCCGCCGCGGCGACCCTGACCCTCGCCGATCCGGCCCTGGCCGCCGGTCCGACGGCCACGTTCACCAGGACCTCCGACTGGGGTACCGGCTGGGAGGGTCGATACACCATCACCAACGGCGGCTCGGTCCCGATCACCGGCTGGCAGGTCGCCTTCACGCTGCCGGCGGGCACCACGCTCGGCTCGTACTGGGACGCCACGGTCACCAGCGTGGGACAGCGGCACACCTTCACCAACCGCTCCTGGAACGGCACCCTGTCCCCCGGCGCGTCGGTGTCGTTCGGGTTCCTGGCCACCGGCTCCGGCTCGCCCGGCGACTGCACGCTCAACGGCGCGCCGTGCGGAGGTGGCGCGCCGCCCACCACGGCACCCCCCACCACCGCCCCGCCCACCACCGCCCCGCCCACCACCGCGCCGCCCACCACACCGCCACCGACCACGGCACCGCCCACCACCGCGCCGCCGACCAGCCCGCCGAACACCGGGCTGCCGCGGCACGCCCTGATCGGCTACCTGCACGCCAGCTTCGCCAACGGTGCTGGGTACCTGCGGATGGCCGACGTGCCCGCGGACTGGGACATCGTCAACCTCGCCTTCGGTGAGCCCACCTCCGTCACCTCCGGCGACATCCGCTTCCAGCTCTGCCCGGTCGCCGAATGCCCCACCGTGGAGACCGAGGCCCAGTTCATCGCCGCGATCCGCGCCAAACAGCAGCAGGGCAAGAAGGTGCTGCTGTCCATCGGGGGCCAGAACGGGCAGGTGCAACTCACCACGACCGCCGCCCGGGACACCTTCGTCCGCTCGGTGTCGGCCATCATCGACCGGTACGGCCTCGACGGCCTGGACATCGACTTCGAGGGCCACTCCCTCTACCTCGACCCCGGCGACACCGACTTCCGCAACCCGACCACGCCGGTCGTGGTGAACCTGATCTCGGCGATCCGCGCCCTCAAGCAGCGCTACGGGAGCGGCTTCGTGCTCACCATGGCTCCGGAGACGTTCTTCGTGCAGCTCGGCTACCAGTTCTACGGCTCAGGCCCCTGGGGCGGCCAGGACCCCAGGGCCGGGTCCTACCTGCCGGTGATCCACGCGCTACGCGACATCCTCACCGTCCTGCACGTCCAGGACTACAACTCCGGTCCCATCGTCGGGCTCGACGGCCAGTACCACACGATGGGCGGCGCCGACTTCCACATCGCGATGACGGACATGCTGCTGGCCGGCTTCCCGGTCGCCGGGAACGCCAACGCCGTCTTCCCCGCGCTGCGCGAGGACCAGGTCGCGTTCGGCGCGCCCTCCTCCACCAGCGCCGGCAACGGCTACCTCGCCCCCGCCGGCGTGCAACAGGCGGTCACCTGCCTCGTGCGGGGTCAGAACTGCGGCGGATACAGCCCCCGCAGCGGCACCAACCCCAACTTCCGCGGCCTCATGACCTGGTCCATCAACTGGGACCGGTTCTACTCCTGGGAGTTCCGGCTCAACCACGGCCCGTTCCTCAAGGCGTTGCCCTGACGCGAGGGCGCCCGACCGGCCGGACCCGCCGCCCGCCGGCGGCCCGTACCGGTGGCGCGGCCCGGTCCGTCCGGACCGGGCCGCGCCACGACCCGGTGGGCCGGGTCTGCCGGTGTGCCAGATCCGCAGCCGTGCCCTCGTCCGGGCGAAGCCGCCGGCGCGGGGTGGCAACGAGCGGACCTGGCTCCACGCGTTCCTCGACGAGCGGGTCGTCGGTCAGGCCGGCACGTCGCCGGCCGTCCAGCAGGACGAGTGGCCGTGGCAGCCGGTGTAACCGGCGAGCGCCTGGTGCAGCGCGGCCAGCCGCGAGGCGGGAAGGTCGCCGGCGAGGTTGGTGAGCTGGTCGGGGTCGGTCGTGCGGTCGTAGTACTCGCGCTCACCGTTCGCGTACTCCACGTAGGTGTAGGTCGCGGTCCGCAGCGCGTTGTAGGTGGTCGGGCTCCCGTTGCGTTGGTCCTGGGCGTCCGGGTCGTCGGCGGCCTGCTGGGGTCCGTGGTGCTCGACGAGCGCTCCGTCGCGCCAGTTCGGGGCCGCGTCACCCTGGACGAGACCGAGCAGGCTGCGGCCGTCGACGTCCGCGCCGACGTCCGCGCCGGCGATCCGCTGGAAGGTCGGCGCCAGGTCGATGTTCTGGACGACCTCCGGCCGGGTCCGGCCCCGGCTGACGCCGGGACCGACGATGACGAGCGGTACGCGTACGTCGGTGTCGAAGGCGGTCTGCTTGCCGCCGGTGAGCCGGTACTCGCCCATGTGGAAGCCGTTGTCGGAGCTGAACACCAGGTAGGTGTTGTCGGCGACGCCGCTGACCGTCAACTGCTCGCGGAGGTTGGCGATGAGCCGGTCCACCGCCTGCACCGCCTGCGCACGCTTGCGGAAGTTGCGGTCCAGGGTGTCCTTCTCGGTGGCGGTCAGGGGTCCGTTGCCGGCCAGCCAGGAGGGCGCCTGGCGGGGCAGGCGGTCGTAGGCCGGGCCGCGTGGGGCGGTGAGACCGGGGAACTTGTCGAGGTCCTGGTCGGCCGGGGTGAACGGGCTGTGCGGTGCGAACGTCGAGACCTCCAGCAGGAACGGTGTCCCGGCCGCCGCGGCGCGCTGGATGAAGGATCTGCCCTTCCGGGCCAGCACGTTGGTGAGGTAGTCGGCGGGTGCGTCGCCGTAGTGCCTGATCACATGGTTCTCGTTGAGGTCGTAGTTGTACTCGGGGTAGCCGTTCCCCGCTCCGTACCACTCGGACCAGCCCGGCGGGACGTAGGGCTGGGTCCCGCCCTGGGTGTCGGCCGGTTGGTAGCCGTTGAGGTACTTGCCCATGAACGCCGTGGTGTAGCCCCGGCCCTGCACGGCGGTGGCGAAGGTGCGGTTCTCGTTCCCCCGGCTCTTGAAGACCGCGAATCCGCCGTCGCTGCCGCCGTTGGTGAACACGCCGGTGTCGTGGGGGAAGTTGCCGGTCAGGATGGACGAGCGGGAGGGGCAGCAGAGCGAGTCCGTCACGGTGTAGTTGGTGAACGTCACGCCCTCTGCCTGCAACTGCCGTACCTGCGACAGGTACGGCACGAGGTTCCAGGCCAGATCGTCGGTGAGCACGAAGACGATGTTGGGCGGAGCGGCGGCGGGCTCGGGCGCGGGTTCCGCGCCCCGTGCGGGTGCCCAGGCGGCGACGGCTGCCAGCGTGACGACGGACATCGCGGCGAGGCGGCTCCGGAGAGTGGTCGGCATGGGGGCGAGCCTGCCTGATATCGACCGGCATCTCATTAACGGGTGGTAATGATCCGGTCAACGTGCCCGCGGCGCACGCGGTGACGACGAGGGTCGGCGAGCTTGGCACCTCTCGACAAAAAATTCAAGGTGGTCTAACTCTGGACCTTTACTGTTAACACTCCTAATAATTGGCTCCTCGGTTCCGTCCCCTCCGGAAGGCCCACCCCCATGCGCCGCCCCGCCGTCCTCGCCCTGGCCGCCGTCCTGGCCGCCGGCGGCACCACCGTCTATCTGGCGTCGTCCGCCTCCGCGGCCGCCGCCTGCTACCCGACCTGGTCGTCGTCCGCCGTGTACGTCGGCGGCGGTCAGGCCTCCTACCAGGGCGTCAACTACCAGGCCAAGTGGTGGACCCAGAACGAGAACCCGGCCACGCACAGCGGCCAGTGGGACGTCTGGGCCAACCAGGGCGCCTGCGGCGGCACCACGCCGCCGACCACGTCACCCCCGACCACGACACCGCCGCCCACCACCCGACCCCCGACCACCCCGCCGCCCACGACCACCCCGCCACCCACCACGCCTCCGCCGACCGGCAACGGTCAGCTCCCGAAGCACTTCCTCACCGGGTACTGGCAGAACTTCGACAACCCGGCCCAGGAGATCCGGCTCCGTGACGTGCCGGCCAACTACGACCTGGTCGCGGTCGCGTTCGCCGACGCGACGAGCACACCGGGCGCGGTGTCCTTCGGCATCGACGCGGGCCTGAGCGCCTCGCTCGGCGGCTACACCAACGCCGACTTCAAGAACGACGTCGCCACCCTGCACGCGCGGGGCAAGAAGGTCGTCATCTCGGTCGGCGGCGAGCGCGGCACCATCTCGGTCGCCAGTTCCAGTGCCGCCACGAACTTCGCCAACTCGATCGTCGGCCTCATCGGAACCTACGGGTTCGACGGCGTCGACATCGACCTGGAGAACGGCGTCAACGCGACGTACATGGCCCAGGCGCTGCGCGACATCCGCAACCGGACGAGCGCCAACCTGATCATCACGATGGCGCCGCAGACGATCGACATGCAGAGCACCGGCGGCCAGTACTTCCAGCTGGCGCTGAACATCAAGGACATCCTGACCGTCGTCCACACCCAGTTCTACAACTCCGGCGCGATGCTCGGCTGCGACAACACCGCCGCGTACAGCCAGGGGTCGGTCAACTTCCTCGTGGCGCTCGCCTGCATCCAGCTCGAGAACGGGCTCCGGCCGGACCAGGTGTCCCTCGGGCTGCCGGCCGCGCCGAGCGCGGCCGGTGGCGGCTACGTCAACCCCTCCGTGGTCAACCAGGCCCTCGACTGCCTCGCCCGCGGCACCAACTGCGGCTCCGTCAAGCCGCCGCGCACCTACCCCGGAATCCGTGGCGCCATGACCTGGTCGATCAACTGGGACGTCACCAACGGCAACGGATTCGCCAACACCGTCCGCCCGCACCTCACCACCTTGCCCTGACCCCCCCGCAGGAGCGTGTCATGAAACTCAGGCAGAAGATCCTGGCTCTGGCCGCCGTCACGGTCACCGCCACCGCGATCGCGATCGTCCCCATGTCCACGTCGAGCGCGGCCGTGGCCTGCTACCCGGCCTGGTCCGCGTCCGCCGTGTACGTCGGCGGCGGTCAGGCGTCCTACCAGGGCGTCAACTACCAGGCCAAGTGGTGGACCCAGAACGAGAACCCGGCCACCCACAGCGGGCAGTGGGACGTCTGGGCCAACCAGGGCGCCTGCGGCGGCGGCACCACCCCGACCACCCCGCCGCCCACCGGCCCGACCAACCCGCCGCCGGCCGGCAAGATGGCCGCGTCGCCCTACGTCTACCCCGGCTGGGGCAACCCGCCGGCGCCCTCGACCATCACCGCTCAGGGCGTCCGCGCGTTCACCGTCGCGTTCGTGCTGGCCAACGGCTGCAACCCGGTCTGGGACGGTGAGGGCGGCCTGACCGGCGGCGTCCACGAGTCCTGGATCAACCAGGCCAAGGCGGCCGGCGCGACGATCGTCCCGTCGATCGGCGGCTGGCAGGGCAACAAGCTCGGCCCGAACTGCGCCACCCCGGAGGCCCTCGCCGGGGCGTACCAGAAGGTCATCAACACCTTCGGTCTCAAGGCCATCGACATCGACATCGAGAACTACGACGAGTTCGAGAACTACGTGGTCGCCGACCGCATCGTGAGCGCGCTGGGCATCATCAAGCGCAACAACCCGGGCGTCACCACGATCCTCACCTTCGGGACGACCACGAGTGGCCCCAACACGCACGGCGTCCGGCTGATCAACCAGGCCCGGGCGCTGAACGCCAACGTGGACGTCTTCACCATCATGCCGTTCGACTTCGGCGGCGGCAGCGACATGTACACCAGCACCCGCAACGCCGCGGAGGGCCTGAAGAACCAACTGAAGTCCACGTTCGGCTGGAACGACCAGACCGCCTACGCCCACATGGGCATCTCCGGCATGAACGGCCTGTCCGACCAGCAGGAGGTCACCACCCCGGAGACCTGGACGCGGATCCGTGACTACGCCAGGAGCAGCGGCCTCGCCCGATTCACCTTCTGGGCGGTGAACCGCGATCGCGGCTGCGCCGGCGGGGGCGTGGTCTCCACCTGCAGCGGCATCGCCCAGAGCGACTGGGAGTTCAGCCGCATCTCCGCCGGCTTCTAGGCCCGGAGGTCTCCGGTGGACGGTTCAGCGACCAGGCGGAACCCGAAACCGGAGACCTCACCCGCCGGTTGCGGACCCCGGTGAGGGGATCACCGCCTCCGACCAGCGGCGTCACTTTTCTGGGGTATCGAAGCGTGTGACCGTGTGCCACGATCGCTGTCGAACCCGCTCAGGGCGCCGCGCAGGTCTCACGACGGTGGTGCGAGCCGTGGCTGACGTAGTGAAGGGCCGATGGACAACCGGTATCAGTACTACCGGATCGCTGATCCGACCTTCTACGACCGACCCGGTGCGGACGGCGGCCCCCGGCGGGACCGCTTCGGGACGGACCTGCGGGCCGGGCCGGGATGGGACCTGTCGACCCGGGACGGGTGGACGATGGTGACGCCGCCACGGGGCCTCGTCGCGACGCAGGGTTGGAAGATCCACGTGTCCGCGACGCTGGACAACGCCCGACGGATTCTCGACACCGTCTCGACGTACTGCCAGCAGGCGCAACTCGCGTACAAATTCCTCAGCACCGAACTCGATCTGACGCTGCGCAACTCGAAGTACGCGGACCGGGCCGCCAGCGGCAAGTTCATCACGATCTACCCCGAGGACACCGACGAGTTGGAGGCCGCGCTCCGCCGGCTCGGCGCGCGGCTCGACGGGGAACCCGGCCCGTACATCCTCAGCGATCTGCGGTGGGACCGGGGCCCACTGTTCGTGCGCTTCGGCGGGTTCGCGCCCCGCCGGGTCACGACGGCCGACGGCTCGCGGGTTCTCGCGGTGCGGCAGCCGGACGGCACGCTCGTGCCCGACCGGCGGGAACCCTCCTTCTCGGTGCCCGCCTGGGTCGACGTCCCGGCCTTCCTCCGGCCGGCGGTCCAGGAGCGCGGCCGGCAGCAGACGCGACCCGAGGAGTTCCCGTACGAGATCGAGGGTGTGCTGCACTTCTCCAACGGCGGCGGCGTCTATCGGGCCCGGGACGTCAGAACGGACCGGGTGGTCGTGCTGCGGGAGGGCCGACCGCACGCCGGCATCGACGGCCTCGGCCGGGACGCGGTGCACCGACTCGACTGCGAGGCCGACATGTTGGCCCGGCTGCGCGGGCTGCCCTGCGTCCCGGCCCTGTACGAGAAGTTCACCTGCTGGGAGCACGTGTTCCTCGCCGAGGAGTTCATCGAGGGGCGGACGCTCGGTCGCGAGTTCAGCGCGCGGTACCCGCTCACCCGGGCGGGCGCCGGTCCGGACGAGATCCGGGACTACGTCCGGTGGGCGCTCGACGTGCTGGGGAAGGTGGGCGACGTCCTCGCGGACCTGCACGGTCGCGGGGTCGTCTTCGGCGACCTGCATCCGCACAACGTCATGGTGCAGCCGGACGGCGCGGTCCGGCTCATCGACTTCGAGCTCGCCACCGGGGTGGACGACAGCGCCCGGCCCGCGATGGGCGCGCCCGGCTACGTCGCCGCGGACGGTCGCACCGGAGTCGCCGCGGACCGGTACGCGTTGGGGTGCCTGCAACTGTCGATGTTCCTTCCGCTGACCGCCGTGTTGCCGCTCGCGCCGGGCAAGGCCGCGCAACTCGTCACCGCGGCGATGCGGCGCTTCGACCTTCCCGCCGGGTTCGGGCCCGAGGTGGTGGCCAACCTCGGCCTGGCCGGGGACGACCAGGGTGCGGTGTCCGCCGCGTCGCCGGACCTGGTCCCCGGTGACCTGGACACGCCGGAGGTGCCGTTCACCCGCGTCCGCGCCGCCCTGGCGACCGGCATTCTCGCCACCGCCACCCCCGGGCGGCGGGACCGGTTGTTCCCGGGGGACATCGAGCAGTTCCAGGTCGGCGGT
This sequence comes from Micromonospora sp. AKA38, assembly GCF_027925725.1. NCBI lineage: Bacteria > Bacillati > Actinomycetota > Actinomycetes > Micromonosporales > Micromonosporaceae > Micromonospora > Micromonospora sp. AKA38. The sequence goes on from NZ_BNEI01000004.1 coordinate 399,671, forward strand.
CTCGGGCTGGCCTACGGCGCGGCGGGTGTGCTGCACGTCCTGGACCGGACGGGGGCCGGACGGTTTCCCGAGCACGAGGAGTGGCTCGTACGCCGGGTGCAGGACGAGCGGGGCGCGCTGGCGCCGGGCTTCTACGACGGTCTGCACGGCGTGTGCCACGTCCTCGACGGGCTGGGCCGGCACGAGGAAGCGTTGACCCTGCTCGACCGCGCGCCCCGGGCCGCCGGGCTGGATCTGCTGTCCAGTCACCTGTTCGACGGGCTCGCCGGCATCGGTCTCAACTATCTGCACTTCGCCACCGCGACCGGTGACCGGAGCTGGACGACCGCCGCGCTGGACATCGCGTCGAGGCTTGAGGACCGCGACGCGGGCCGGGCCGCCGCCGGCAACCGTCCGGCCGCCGGCCTCCTGCGGGGAGCCAGCGGCGTCGCGCTGTTGTCGGTCAGGTTGTTCGAGGCGACCGGTGACCGCGCCCACCTGGAGTCGGCGGAGCGCTGGTTGCGGCACGACCTGGGCCGCTGCGTCCTGATGCCGGACGGGTCGCGTCAGGTGGACGACGGGTGGCGCGTGTTGCCCTACCTCGCCGCCGGCAGCGCCGGCATCGCGATGGTGCTGCGGGAGTTTCTCCGGCACCGGCCGAGTGACGAGCTGGGGACGGTGCTCGGCGAGTTGACCCGCGCGGCGTGTGCCGAGTTCACCGTCCAGTCCGGCCTGTTCAACGGGCGGGCCGGACTGCTCGCCCTGTTGCTCGGCCTGGACCGGTCCGACGTTCCCGTCGTCGCCGCGGACGGCGGCGGCATGACCGTCGCCGACCTCGTCCGTCGGCACGTGGCCGCGCTCTCCTGGCACGCCGTGGCCTATCGCGGTGGTCTCGCCTTCCCCGGGGACCAGCTCGAACGGCTCTCCACCGATCTGGCCACCGGCGCGGCGGGCGTCCTCCTCGTGCTCTGGGCCGCCGCGCGGCGTGCACCTGTCCCCGTCCTGCCGTTTCTCGGCGGGACGGTGCCGCGACGAGAGCGGAGGGGGGTGATGAGATGAACTTTCTGTTGAACCTGCAGGGCGTCACTGTCGAGCAGGAGCCCGCGCCCGAGGCGCCCACCAGCACCTTCAGTTACTTCTACTGCCGGGACTACAGCACGTACAGCGTGTGGGTCGGCTGCGGCGACTAGCCGCCCCGTCCGGGTCCACGCCCGGCTACCGGCTCCCGGGGACGACCGTCGCACGGGTCGCCCCGGGAGCCGTTGCCGTCGCTGTCGCCTGACCGCCAGTGTCCGGGCACGGACAGTGCACGCGTGCCGGCGTCCGGGCCGGTCGATGATGGGTCCGTCGACGTGCCGCCGAAACGGGCCGGCGGGCGTGGCACTCCGGCAGGAGGATGGACATGTCGTTCGAGGTCGACTTCAACTGGGCGTCGCAGGCCGTCATCGAGACGGTGGCGGTGCCGTTCCCGTCCCTGGAGACGCCACCGGACGTGGTCGTCGCCGATCCTCCGGTCCCGCAGTTGGCCTTCCAGCAGTCCGGTCCGGTCACGGTCACGATGCTCGGCTGTGGCCGGTGGAACCGGGACACCAGCTACCGGTTCAACGCCGGCTGCAACCCGGAGCCGCACCACGCGGCGCAGGTGGGGGAGGTGGGGGTGCTCTCCGCAGCCGAGGCGCAACGGTTGGAGACGTGGTTCCTGCAGCGCTATCCGAACTCCAACCCCGCCGTGCTCAAGAACGGCGGGAAGTGGAATCTCGTCCTCACCCGCAACGGCGCGGTGTTCAACTTCCACGTCGCCGTCCAGCCGGGCTAGCCGCGACGCGGCGGGGGCGCGGGCCGGCCCGGCCGGCCCGCGCCCCCGCCGGTCACCGGTACACGCGCACGTAGTCGACGAGCATCCGCGCCGGGAACGGCGTCGACGCGTCCGGCGGGCCGGGCCAGTCGCCGCCCACGGCCAGGTTGAGGATCAGATAGAAGGGGTGGTCGAACACCCACGGGCCGCGGGTCGTCTCCACCGTCTCCTTGCTGGCGTAGAACACCTGCGTGCCGTCGACGAGGAAGCGCATGCCCCGGCTGTCCCACTCGACCGCGTAGACGTGGAAGTCGGCGGACAGGTCGACCGTCCAGACGTGCTCCTGGCCGTAGCCGCCCCCACCGTTGTAGGCGGGCGCGTGCAGCGTGGTGTAGCTGCGGTAGGTGTCGCGGCCGAGAATCTCCATGATGTCGATCTCGCCGTTGTACGGCCACGGCCGGCCGGTGAGGAAGTCGCCGCCCATCATCCAGAACGCCGGCCAGAGGCCGTTGCCCCGGGGCACCCTGATCCGCGCCTCGATCCGGCCGTACTGCACCTGGAACTTCGTGCCGGTGTTCATCCGGTGCGAGGTGTAGGCGCGTCCGCCGGCGTTCTCCCGCCGGGCCTCCATGACGAGTTGGCCGGCGCCGTTCATCGCCGCGTTGGCGTTGTCGGTGTAGTACTGCGACTCGTTGTTCTGCCCGGTGCCCGGGTCGACGGTCCACTTCGCCGCGTCCGGCCGGGCGCCGGCCGGTCCGTCGAACTCGTCGGCGAAGACGAGGGTGGTGGCCGGGAACGTGGGGTCGGCGGGCCGGGCCGGGGGAGCGGTCGGGGCGCCTCCGGTGCCGTACACCTGGAACTCCCACAGCGAGTACCCGTAGCCGTTGCTGCGCGCGGTGCCGTACATCCGCACGTAGCGGCCGGTGCCGGTGACGGTGAGGTCCTGCCGGAAGCCCGGGTTGCTCGTGGTGCGGTAGACGGTGGTCCAGGTGGTCGCGTCCGTCGAGGTCTGGATCTGGTACGCGGTGGCGTAGGCCGCGTCCCACTGGAGGACCACCCGGTGTACGGTCGCGGTGGCCCCGAGGTCGACGTAGATCCAACCCGGGTCGACCCAGCCGGTGGTCGGGCTCGTCGCCCAGCGCGAGGCCGGGTCCAGGTCGAACGCCCGCGCCGGCGAGCACTGCCAGCAGGCGCCGTCGTCCTGGTGGGACGAGGCGACCGCCGGCTTGCCGTAGGACAGCAGCACGTCGCCGCCGGACGGTGGCGGCGTCGTCGGGGTCGTCGGGGTCGCTCCGGTGGTGCGGACCGCGAGTTCCCAGAGCGAGTAGCCGTACGCCGTGGCCCGCGCGGTGCCGAGGACCCGCAGGTAGCGGCCGGAACCGGTCACGGTGAGCTGTTGGCCGCCGCCGGTGCCGGTGGTGGTGGCGTAGACGGTGGTCCAGGTGGCGCCGTCGGTGGAGAGCTGGATCTGGTACGCCGTCGCGTAGGCCGCCTCCCAGGTGAGGTCGACCCGGCAGACGGCGCGCTCGACGCCGAGGTCGACGCGCAGCCACTGCGGGTCGGCGGCGGCGCTGGACCAGCGGGTGCCGGGGTTGCCGTCCACCGCCGCCGAGGCGGGCAGCGCGGCGTTCTCGGTCGACGAGGCGGTGGCCGGGCGGTTCGACGCGGCGTTGCCGGTGGTGTCGCACCCGGTGGCGGCGGGCGTGCCGTACACCTGGAACTCCCAGAGCGAGACCCCGTACGCGGTGCCCCGGGCGGTGGTGGTGACCCGCACGTACCGTCCGGTGCCGGCGACCGCGAGCGTGTCGACGCCGCCGTCGCCGCCGGTGACGGCGCGCAGCGTCGTCCAGGTCGCGCCGTCGGCGGAGACCTGCACCTGGTAGGCGGTGGCGTACGCGGCCTCCCAGGCGAGCACCACCTGGCTGACGGTCGCGGCGGCGCCCAGGTCGACGCTGAGCCACTGCGGGTCGGCGGCGGCGCTGGACCACCGGGTGCCGGAGTCGCCGTCCACCGCCGCCGAGGCGGGGAAGGCGGCGCTCTGCGTGGACGAGGCGGTGACCGGGCGGCCCTGGGACAGCAGCGGGTCGGCGCCCTGGGCCGGACCGGCGGCGAGGCCGGTCAGGGTGGCGACGAGCGTCGCCGCGAGGGCGGCGGCGGTGAGGCGGCGACGGGTACGCGTCGGCGGGTCGACGGTGCGGACGGGTTGGCGGTTCATGGGCGTCTCCAGGAGCGGGCGGTGGCCGGAGAATGGCTCGCCGGTCGGCCGTGACCAGCGGTGGAGAGCGCTCCCTGGTGACCAGGTTCGGCGCGCGACGGGCGCGTGTCAAGGAAATCCGGCGGTTCCGGAACCACGCCGCCGCCGCGCCATGGCATCGACATCTGTGGTTGCATGTGGGCATGCGTCGCACTCTCGCCCACCTGCTGGCCGTGCTCGTCGCCGCGTCGTGCGTGCTCGTCGCCGCGCCGGCCGGCGCGGCGACCACCGCGCCGTCCCTGGTGCTCGGCACCGACTTCCCGGACCCCGACATCCTCAAGGTCGGCGGCACCTACCACGCCTACTCGACGAACAACGGCAACGGCAACGTGCCGGTCGCCACCGCGTCGGCGCTCACCGGCCCGTGGACCCGACGCGCCGACGCGCTGCCGACGCTCGGCGCCTGGGCCTCCGGCGGCCTCACCTGGGCGCCGGACGTGTCCCGCCGGGCCGACGGCACCTATCTGCTCTACTACACCGCCCGCAGCCGTGCCGCCGGCCGCCAGTGCATCGGCGCGGCCACCTCGACCTCGCCGCTCGGCCCCTTCGCCCCGGTCGGGTCCGGCCCGCTGGTCTGCGACGCCGCCGAGGGCGGTGACATCGACCCGTCCAGCTTCGTCGACACCGACGGCCGGCGCTACCTGCTCTACAAGGACGACGGCAACGCGGTCGGGCAGCCGACGAGCCTGTGGGCGCAGGCGGTCGCCGCCGACGGCGTGACGCTCCAGGGCGGCCGGGTCGAACTGCTGCGCAGTGGCCGCGCCGAGGAGGCGGGCGTCATCGAGGCGCCGGTGCTGACCCGGGTGGGCGCGCACTACGTGCTCTTCTACTCCCTCGGCGGGTACGGCGGCGACGGCTACCAGACCAGCTACGCCAGCGCCACGTCGCTGGCGGGCCCGTACACCAAGGCGTACCGGTCGCTGCTGACCACCGCCAGCCTCGACGGCGCCGTGCGCGGGCCGGGCGGCGCGGACGTGGTGCGCGAGGCCGGCGGCGACCGGCTGGTCTTCCACGGCTGGGTCAACGACTACTCGGCGCGCGGCATGTACGTCGCCGACCTCGGCTGGGCCGGGGACAACCCGGTGGTGCGGGGCAGCCGGGTGCGCTACGAGGCCGAGCGGGGCACGCTCAACCACTGCGCCGTCCGGAGCACCGCGACCGCCTCGCAGGGACAGGTGGCGGCCTACCTCGACTACGCCGACAGCTGGGTCGAGGTCAGCGTCTTCGCGCCGCGCGCCGGCGGCTACACCGCGTACGTCGGCTACTCCGCCGGCTACGGCGACGCCGAGCACACGCTGACCGTCAACGGCGGTGGCGCGCAGGTGGTCGCGTATCCGAACACCGGGTGGGAGACGTGGCGGCAGGTCCGCGCGGACGTGGTGCTGAACGCCGGGTGGAACACGCTGCGCCTGACCCGGCGCAGCCGCTGGGCGGAACTCGACTACCTGGAGATCGCCTGATCGTCGGCACGGGTGACGCCGTTCGTGGGGCGGGAGCCCCCGGGCCTCGCCGTGCCTTCCGGGCCGCCCGGCCGGGTGGCCCGATCCCGACACCGTACGGAGGTCACGTGATCACGAGAAGGAGCCTGCTCGTCTCGGCGGCGGCGGCGGTGGCGGTCGGCGCCGGCGCACCGCTGCGTGCCGGCGCCGCACTGCCCGAGGTCGACATGGAAGCCCTGATCAAGGCGGCGCAGATCGATCCGCGCCGGGCGGACACCGCGCTCACCGAGGGCGCCCGGGACAGCGTGCTGCTGGTGGAGCGCGCGTTGCAGGCCCGGGGGCTGCTGGCCTCGACGTACGTGGACGGGCACTTCGGCACCAGCACCGTCGCCGCGTACGCGGCGTACCAGCGCTCGCTCGGCTACACCGGCCTCGACGCGACCGGCCTGCCGGGCCCGTCCTCGCTGCGGTCGCTGGGGGACGGACGCTACACCGTGGTCCGGTCGATCTCACCCGGCAGCATCGTGACGATGCGCGGGGTGCAGGTCAACACCCGTACCCGGTCGATGCTGCTGGAGGCGGAACGTCTGCTCGGGCGTCAGCTCGGCCTCACCCAGGGCTCCTACAACACGGGCGTCGGCGCGTCCGCCGGCACCCACGACGGCGGCGGGGCGCTGGACATCTCGGTCAGCGGGCTGTCGTCGGCGACCCGGACCGACGTGCTGCGCCGGCTGCGCACGGTGGGCTTCGCCGCCTGGTACCGGACCCCGGACCAGGGCGACTGGGGATACCACATCCACGCGATCGCGTTGGCCGACACCGACCAGTCGACCGGTGCCCAGAACCAGGCCGGCGACTACTACCTGGGCCGTAACGGCCTGGCCAACCGGGCACCCGACGACGGTCCGGTGGTCAGCCCGAAGCGCACCTGGGAGGAGTACCAGCGGGCGCTCTGAGTCGCGGCACGCCGGCCGACTCCGACCTGACGGGACACGGAACGGGGTGGCCCGCGCGCCGACCGGCGCCCGGACCACCCCGCCCGTCGGCGGTGTGACAGGCGTCAGCCGCCGGTGATGGTGAACGTGGTGCCGGGCTGCCGGACGATGTCACCGTCGGCGGAGTTGCTGATGGTGACGTTGGTCAGCGTGGCGTTGCCCCGGGCGCCGCTCATGGCGAGGATGCCCGCGCCGTTGTTCGACCGGTCGATGCGGACGTTGCTGATCGTGACGTTCGGCATGCTGCCGCCGCCGTTCTTGAACTGGATGCCGTCGTAGGTGGAGTCGATGACGTCGGTGTCGCGGATGGTGACGCCGGTGATGTCGCCGCTGGCGGGGAACAGGGTGATGGCCCCGAACTCCTGGTCCTCGTTCCAGAACACGCCACCGCACCGGTAGAGGCCGTTGTTGGCCACCAGCGTCGTGCCGGAGAACGGCAGCGGACTGTGGTCGGTCGCCAGCATGATCCCGGGGTAGTTCATGGTGTCGGAGATCAGGTTGTTCTCCACCGTGTTCCCGTAACCGCCGTAGATCGCGACGCCGTTCGCCCGCCACGGCAGTTGCACGGTGTTGTTGAGGAAGCGGTTGTCGTGTGCCACGTCCACCGCGGCGTCCTTGACGCGGGGGTTGGCCCACACCGCGAGCGAGTCGTCCCCGGTGGTGCGGAAGGAGGAGTTGAACACCCGCGAGTTGCGGGTGCCGTTGGAGAAGTTGACCCCGTCGGCGTAGGTGTCGCGGATGCGCATCCCGGTGAACTCCAGGCCGTCGCCCGGGTTCCAGTAGGCGGGGGTGTCGGAGTAGTCGCGGCCCACCCAGGCGCCCACGTTGACGTGCTCGATCCAGACGTTGCTGATCTTCGTGTTCTTCCCGAACCGTCCGTTCAGGCCGTGCCCGCGGTTGGCGCGGTTGGTGGTCATGCCGAAGATGGCCAGGTCCGAGATGGTGGTGTTGTCGTCGATGTCGAAGCCGACGTTGCCCTCGTGCGGGTGGTTGATGTTGCCCACCACGTTCTGCGGCTCGGTCTCGGTGTAGAGCTGCGAGTGCCACATGCCCGCGCCCCGGATCGTGGCGTTGCGGATGCCTCGCTGGTTGTACTGCCCGCGGTTGGGGTCGGGGGAGAGGATCTTCTGTTCCTGCCGCCACTGGCCGGCCGGGATCCAGACGCAGCCGATGACGCCGTTCTGGTCGTCGGTCACGGCCCGCTGGATGGCGGCCGTGTCGTCGATCCCGTCGTTGGGGACGGCGCCGTAGGCGGTGATCGAGGTGCACTCCGCCGGCTTGCTCGCCGGCGGCGCCACCTGCTCCAGGTCGATCAGGTCGACGACGTAGAACGACGCGGTGTCGGTCGCGTCGCGTTGCAGCCGGAACCGGGTGCCGGCGGGGTACGACTGGGCGAGCAGGGCGTGCGACTCGTCGAACAGCCGCCGGGCGTTCGCCTGTGGGGTGTTCGAGAGCGACTCGGTGTCGTCGGTGGTGCCGTACAGCCAGCTGTTGCGGGAGGAGAGCGTCAGTTTCTGGACGAACGTGTCGTTGACGTAGAGGCTGAGGCTGGCGGTCAGCCCGCCCCCGTTGGGCGCGTCGGGGATGGAGTTGCGGACGACTATCGAGTTGGCCGGGCTGGTGGAGGTGACCTCGACGAACTGGCCGGTGCTGGTCAGCCGGACCGACTTGCGGCCGGACGACTCGGTGGCGAAGTTGGTGTGGCCGAAGGTGCGCAGCGGGTCGGCCTCCAGCAGGGTGCCCTGGTAGCGGGCCGCCTCGGCCTCGTACTCCGTCCACGGCACCGCCGCGCCGCGTCCCACCACCATGGACTGCGACAGCGAGTTGTTCGTCTCGTTGGTCTCGGTGACGACGCCGCTGGCGTCGGCGGTCGCGGTCAGCGTCACGCCGCCGGCGGTCGCCGTCCAACTGCCGGTCACGGCCACGGTGGCGGTCGCTCCGGCGGCCAGTGCCCCGGTGGCGGTGTTCAGGGTGGTGCCGCCGACCACGAGCCGGGTGACGCTGGCGGCGGCGGCGCTGGTGCCACGGTTGCGGACGCTGACGGAGAACGTCACGGTGGCGCCGACGGCGGGACTCGGCGGGTTGCTGGTGATGGCGACGACCTGGAGGTCCGGGCCGGGGGCCTGGCCGACGACCAGCGGCGCGGACGCGGTGAAGCTGTTGTTGTCGTTGTTCTGCTCGGCGACGGTGTCCGCCGGGTCGACGACCACGACGAGGGTGTAGCTGCCGATGGCCTGCGCCGGCGCGGTCGCCGACACGGTGGCCGTGGCGCCGGCGGCCAGGGAACCGACCACGCCGCTGGCGACGACGCCGCCGTTGAGCCTGAAGTCGACCTTGGTGCCGGCCGCGGTCGCGCTGCCGCTGTTCCGGACCGTCGCGCTCAGGTTGACCGGCGTGGCCTCACTCGGCGCGGTGGGGGTCCAGCTCGCCGCCGTCACGACCAGGTCCGGGTTCGGCGCCCAGCCGCCGAAGACCTGGAGGTCGGCGACCTGCGCGCCGGGCGCTCCGGTGTTGCCGGTGAACCTGAGCTGCACCTCGGCCACCCGAGCGGTGACCGGGATGGTCACCGAGTTCCGGTTGCCGGACGGGTCGAAGCCGTAGGCCGCGGCGGCCTTCAGGGTGGTGAACGTGGTGGCGCCCTGGGCGCGTCCCCGCACCTCGATGGTCTGGGTGCGGGCGCCCCAGACCGGGTCCGGGTTGAGTTTGACCACGATCCCGGTGACGTCGGCGTCGGCGCCCAGCTTGACCGTCAGGGTCGCCGGGAGTCCGTTCGACTCCCAGTAGGAGGTGGGGCTGTTGTCGGTGGCGTTGGCGGCCACGAACGTGAACACCGAGGAGGACGCGTCGACGGGCTTGCCGGCGGACAGGTTGGTGCCGGACGGTGTGCCCGGGTCGCCGCCGCCCTGCCCGGCGACGCCGTAGATCTCCAGCTCGGCGATCTGGGCGGCGGGCCATCCGGTGTTGCCGGTGATGGTCAACCGCAGGTAGCGGACGGTCGCGGCGGTGAAGTCGATCGTCACCGTGTTCCCCGAGGCCGGGTCGAAGACCCGTCCCGCCGAGGGGGAGAGGGTGCTGAAGGTGCTGCCGTCGCCGCTGCCCTGCACGGCCAGCGTCTGGGTCCGGGTCGCCCAGGCCGTCGACGCCGGCAGTTTGAGTTTGACCTGGTCCACCGCGACGCTGCTGCCGAGGTCGACCTGCACCCACTGCGGGAACGCCTGGGCGGGGCTCTCCCAGTACGTCTGCTGGTTGCCGTCGGTGACGTTGCCTCCGACGTAGGTCTCGACCGAGCCGCTCGTGGACACGGCCCGGCCGGCGGCGAGGTTCGCGCCGCCGGCTGCCGCCGCCGGGGTGGGTACGAGGGCCGACAGGCCGGCCAGCAGGGCTGCGGTGAGCCCACTGACGAGCCGTCGGCGGTGATTCTTCGGTGTCATCGGGTCCTTCGATCCGTGGGTGCGGGGGCGGGCCGCTCGCATCACACTGATGCGATTCTTGGCTTCTTCCGTGGTGTCGTTACGTTCTTGCGTCTCTCTAGCGAGTTTTTGCAAGGATGGCCGTCAATGTTTCAGACGGATGACCGACACGTCAACGGGGTGGAGGAAGAAAGACCACGGAGCGGGAGCGGCGGCGCCATCGGCGCCGGTCGCTCGCGTCGGTTCCGGAGCCGCCCCGGGCGGCTCCGGAACCGTCACGCGTTCACCAGCCGACGGCGACGATCAACCACTGCGGGTCGCCGTGCGAGACGAACGACGACTGGTCGGCGACGTCGTCGTACGGGAAGCCGTAGGCGCGGCCGTTGATGGCGCGGTCGTGCCAGAACTTCGCGTACCAGTTGGCCGGCGACTGCTGGTAGAAGCGGGTCGGGTCCTCCCACTGCGTGCGGGGCAGCTGCGCGGTGTGCCGGTTCAGCGCGGCACAGCCGGTCGGGTCGCCGGCGAACCGGCCGGCGCAGCCGAAGATGTCCGACGTGGCCGCCGACAGCCCGACCGAGTCGGCGTACGCGGTGAAGTAGCCGGCGTACTGGCCGCCGGCCCGGAACTGCGGCGAGCTGCCCGGCGCCGGGATCCGGTAGGGCGCCTCGATGCTGGCCAGGTGCTTGAACTCCGCCGGCACCGCGTCGGCGAAGCGCTGGAACGTCACCGAGCGGTCCTCGGCGAAGGTCGCCTCGTTCTCGCCGACCGCGACGTCGTAGCCGTCGCGCGCGTGCAGCCGCATCGCCAGCTTGAGCGCGAACGCGTCGACCCGGGTGGTGTTGCCGTTGAACTGGTTCGTACCCACCGTGAACTCGATGAAGTCGCTGTACTGACTGGTCGGCGAGCCGAGGCGGAAGTACATCCGGCCCGCGGAGTTGACCGGCATGTCCAGGTAGGGCTGCTCGGCGATGGAGTGGGTCTGCCCGTTGAAGCTCCAGTAGACCTGGCTGTCGGGGTAGCGGCCGTTGGTCCGGTTGAGCACCTTGACGGTGAGCACGTTGCGGGCCGGCGGAATGCTTGTCGTGTCACCCCAGAACCCGCCGGTCGGCGGTGGGGTGGTCGGCGGCGTCGTCGGGTCGTCGGTGGTGGCGACCGCCACCTCCCAGAGCGAGTAGCCGTAGGGCGTGGCCCGGGTCGTGCCGTACATCCGCAGGTAGCGGCCGGTGCCGGTGACCGCGAGGGTCTGCGTGCCGCCGGTGCCGGAGGTGGTCGAGGAGACGGTGGTCCACGGCCCGTCCGGTGCGGCGGCCACCTGGAGCTGGAAGGCCACCGCGTACGCGGCCTCCCACCGGAGCGTGACCTGGCAGATGTTCCGGGTGGCGCCGAGGTCGACGCGTAGCCACTGCGGGTCGGCGAACGCGCTCGACCAGCGGGTGCCGGTGTTGCCGTCGACGGCGGCCGAGGCCGGGAAGGCGGCGCTCTCGGTGGACGAGGCGACCGCCGGGCGGCCGGCGGCCACGTTGCCGCCGCAGGCGGCCAGGCCCGGGGCGGCGCCGGCCGAGGGGGCGGCGGCGAGCATGCCGCCGGCGAGCAGGGTGAGCGCGGTGACGGCGGCGGCGAGCAGCCGACGCCCGGGACGGCCGGGGGCGGGACGGGCCGGCACGAGCCGGTGCGGGACGGGTGGGGTGGGGGACATGAACGCCTCCTTCGGTGGATCCGACGGAGGGCGCTCTCTCGGTCACCGAGGGTGGACCCGGATCGCGGTCGCTGTCAAGGAACAACCCGGCGCTCCATGATCTTTTCCGGACTTTCCGCGCATCGTTGACTCAGTGAAGAGCGTCGATGACGCTGGGTGCGAGGGCGCTCTCTCCGCAAGGTCCCCACCACCACCGTCTGGGAGCCACGCATGCCCGCGACACCACCGCTGCCCGCACCCGTACGCCGCCGGCACCGCCCGGCCGGCGTGACGCTGGCGCTGCTCGCCCTCCTCGCCACGTATCTCGTCGTGCCCGGCCCGGCCGCCGTCGCGGCCGGGCCGCTGATCTCGCAGGGACGCCCCACCACCGCCTCGTCGTCCGAGGGCGCCGCCACCCCGGCCGCCGCCGCCACCGACGGCGACGCCGGCACCCGTTGGTCAAGCGCGTTCGCCGACCCGCAGTGGCTCCAGGTCGACCTCGGGGCCACCGCCACCGTCGACCAGGTGCAGCTCGTCTGGGAGGCGGCCTACGCGACCGCGTTCCAGATCCAGGTGGCCGCCGCGCCGACCGGACCGTGGACCACCGTGCACACCACCACCGCCGGCACCGGCGGCACGCAGACCCTCGCGGTCACCGGCACCGGTCGCTACGTGCGGATGTACGGCACGGCCCGGGCCACCGGCTACGGCTACTCGCTCTGGGAGTTCAGGGTCTTCGGCAGCATCGGCACCACCCCGCCGCCCACCGGCCGGCCCATCTCGGAGTTCCGGAAGGTCGCCGCGTCCTCGTGGGAGGGTGGCAACGCGCCCGCCGCCGCGCTCGACGGGCGGAGCACCACCCGCTGGTCGAGCCAGTTCGGCAGCGACCCGCAGTGGCTGAGCATCGACTTCGGCGGCGTCGCCACCATCAACCGGGTGGTGCTCGCCTGGGAGGCCGCCTACGCCACCGGCTACCGCCTCGAGACGTCCGCCGACGGTGCCACCTGGACCACGATCTACGCCACCACCACCGGCCGGGGCGGCACCGAACAGCTCACCGTCACCGGAACCGGTCGCTACCTGCGTCTCTACGGCACCGCGCGGGCCACCGGCTACGGCTACTCGCTGTGGGAGGTGCAGGCGTACGGCGGCGTCGACGACACCGCCACCACCGCGCCGCTGCTCTCCGGCCCCACCCGCCCGCCGGCGACCCGCGACCAGTTCGCGCTGACCGCGCCGGCCGACGCGGCGATGGTCACCACCACCCGCCGGCCCGCGCTGAGCTGGACGGCGGTCGCCGGCGCGACCCGCTACCAGGTGTGGATCAACATCAGTCGCACCGACTACGACTTCACCGCCGCCGGCAACCTGCTCGACCTCTACACCAAGGTCGCCGAGCCGACCGGCACGACCTACACGCCCACCTGGGACCTGCCGGACCGCTGGACCTACCAGTGGTACGTCACCACCATCGGCGGCACGCCGGTCACCTCGAACATCCGGCGCTTCAGCGTCTACCTGCCGGTGCTGGAGAACGTCGCCGACGGGATCGGCGTCGTCGCCGGCGCCCGCGACCTCAACCGCAGCGGCGCCATCGAACCGTACGAGAACTGGCGGCTGCCGGTGTCGAGTCGGGTGGACGACCTGCTCACCCGGATGACGCCAGAGGAGAAGGCATACCAACTGTTCTACAACGCCCAGGCGTACCCCCGATCGGGTTGGCACTTCGGCCCCGCGCAGGCGGCGGACCTGCACAGCCAGCTGCTCGCCTCGGCCGGCACCCGGCTGGGCATCCCGTTCGTCTCGGCGGGCGACACCATCCACGGCTACCAGACGACGTACCCGATGCAGAGCGCGCTGGCCGCGGCGAGGAACTACCCCCTCGACTACCGGCTCGGCGACATGCAGCGGCGGGAACAGTTGGAGGTCGGCACCCGCGGCGTGCTCGGTCCGCTGGCCGAGGTCGGCACCAAGGTGATCTACCCCCGGATCCAGGAGGGCAACGGCGAGAACGCGCAGGTCGCCGCGGCCCAGGTCCGCGCCCTGGTGGCCGGCCTCCAGGGCGGCCCGGAGCTGAACCCGCACTCGGTGCTGGCGACGGTCAAGCACTGGCCCGGCGAGGGCGCCGGCGGCGAGGCCCTGATCGTCTACGACAACGTGACGATCAAGTACCACATGATCCCGTTCCGCGCGGCCATGGAGGCCGGCGCGGTCAACATCATGCCCGGATACGCGGGCAGCTCGCTGCTCGACCCGGGCGGCCCCGGTGCCGGGGACAGCGCCAAGATCCTCGCCTACCTGCGGCAGAACCTCGGCTACCAGGGTCTGATCACCACCGACTGGCTGCCGTCGGGCTCCTGGATCGGCGCGGCGAAGGCCGGCTCCGACGTGATGGGCGGCGCCGACCCGGGCGCGGCCGGCTTCTCGATCGCCGACTTCGTGGCCAACGTGCCGGCGTCGCGCATCGACGACGCGGTCCGGCGGGTGCTACGGCTGAAGTTCCAGCTCGGCATCTTCGAGGCCCCGTACGGCGACCCGGTCAACGGCCCGTACCGCTTCCACCAGCCGGCGTACACGGCGCTGGCCGACCAGGCCGCCCGCGAGGCGATGACGTTGCTGAAGAACGACGCCGGCACGCTGCCGGTGCGGCTCGCCGCCGGTGACGACATCGTGGTCGCCGGACCACGGGCGGCCGACGGCGGCTCCTGCTGCGTGTGGACCAGCTTCTTCCATGCCGAGTACGGCTCGCGGACCATCCTGGACGCCATCCGGGACCGGGCCGCCGAGGCCGGGGTGACCGTGCACCAGGACGACAGCCCGAACCCGAAGCTGGCGGTGGTCGCGGTCGGCGAGGCCTCCTACACCCACGCGACCAACTGGCCCAAGGAGCAGCCGTACCTGCCGCCGGACCAGCTCGCGGTGATCCAGAAGTTCCGCGCCCGGGGCATCCCGGTGGTGGTGGCGCTGGTGCTGCCCCGGCCCTACGTCATCACCGAGTGGCGGGACCTGGCCAGCGCCGTCGTGGTCACCTACCGGGGCGGCGAGGAGATGGGCCCGGCCCTGGCCGGCCTGCTCTTCGGCGACTACCAGCCGCGCGGCAAGCTGCCCTGGCAACTGCCCCGCAACCTCTCCGACGTGCTGCGTCCGGGCGGCACCGACACCCCGACCGACGCGGTCGAGTCGTGGGACCTGCCGTACGACCTGGGCGCGACCGCGGCCGAGCGGGGGCAGATCCGGGCCGCGATCGACGCGGGACAGCCACCGGCGACGACGTACGGCAATCCGCTCTACCCCTACGGCGCCGGGCTGACCGGCTTCTGAGCGCACGGGCGGGGGCGCGCGCCGGCATCCGGCGCGCGCCCCGGCTCACACCTTGCGGAAGCGCGCCTCGGTCACCGCGAACAGCCCGTACGCCGCGAACCCGGCCGCGACCACGAGGAGCAGCGCGGTGCCGTAGGGCTCGCCGGCCAGCGTCCGCAGCGCCGCGTCGAGCCCGCGCGCCCGGTCCGGCTCGTACCGCCACGCCGCCAGGACGAACAGCACCCCGGCGATCCCGTACGCCAGCCCCTTGGCCACGAAACCCGCCGTGCCGAGCCGGCGCACCAGCCGTCGGGTCGCCGCCGCCATCTCGCCGACCCGCAGGTGCTTCTCGAAGCGCCCGGTGACTCCGACGAACGCCAACCATCCCCCGAGCCCGGCCAGGACCAGTCCCGCCACGAGGACGGTGAGCCGTCCGCCGCTCGACGCGAGCAGGCCCTCGGCGGTGTCCTGCTGGGTGTCGGCGCTTGACGACTTCTTGCCGCGCGCCACCTTCACTCCGCTGAACGCGAGGTAGAGGTAGAACGCGGCCCGGCCGGCCGACGCCAGCCGCTCGGTCGGCCGGCGCTCCCGGAGCATCTCCAGCACCTGCCAGACCGCCATGGCCACCAGCCCGACGACGATCGCCACGACGAGCACCAGGCCGAACGGCTCGTCGGCGATCTCCTGCATGGCGCCCGACTGGTCGCCGTCGGCGGCCGGGCCGCCCGAGGCCACCCGGACGACCACCCAGGCGAAGAGCAGGTGCAGAATGCCGTAGCCGACGAAGCCGGCCCGGGTGAGACGTTCCAGCGTGGGATTGTCGGCGGCGCGGGAGACGGTGCCGCGAGCCCGCGAGGACAGCGATGACATGCGTCGACATTCACCCGTAGCGGCTCCGGCGAAACGTGGGCGAGGGCGAGGCCGTCCGCGGCGGCACACCCGGCGGCGATGCGGTCGTGTCTATGCTCGTGGTCATGTCCCTGGGGAGCGCGGGCGGCGCGGACCGCTGGTTCGAGTCGGCGACCGGGACGGGCGGCGGGGCCGAGGTGTTCGTCTTCCCGTACGCCGGTGGCATCGCCGCGTCGTTCACCCCCTGGCAGGAGGCGGCCCCGCCGGAGCTGTCGGTGCGGGTCGCGCAGCTGCCGGCCCGGGGGGTCCGGTTGCACGAACCGCCCGTCGACGATCTGACCGAGCTGGTGGCGGAGCTGACGACGGCGGTCACCGAGCGGGCGTCGGGCCCGTTCCTGCTGTTCGGGCACAGCCTGGGCGCGCTGGTGGCGTTCGAGGTGACCCGGGAGCTGCGTCGCCGGG
This sequence comes from Micromonospora sp. AKA38, assembly GCF_027925725.1. Classification (NCBI taxonomy): domain Bacteria; kingdom Bacillati; phylum Actinomycetota; class Actinomycetes; order Micromonosporales; family Micromonosporaceae; genus Micromonospora; species Micromonospora sp. AKA38. The sequence goes on from NZ_BNEI01000004.1 coordinate 415,829, forward strand.
GCGGCCCCGATCCGCTGGCGTTGCTGGTCAGCGGCGCCGAGGGGCCGCAGACCCGGCGGGTCGCGCGGCGCTGCCACGAGCTCGACGACACCGACCTGATCGAGGCGCTGCGCGACTTCGGGGTCACGTCGGCCGCGCTGCTGGCCGACCGGGAGCTGATGGAGCTGATCCTGCCGGGGGTCCGGGCCGACTTCGCCCTGTCCGAGCGGTACGCCTACCGTCCCGAACCGCCGCTGGAGCTGCCGGTGCACGTGCTGCTCGGCGACCGCGACGAGCACGTCGACCCGGACCGGGCGGCCGGGTGGGCGCGGGACTGCGCGGCCCCGCCGCGGGTCCACGTGTACGCCGGGGGGCACTTCTTCCTGGCCGAGCACCGGTCGGCGATCCTGGACCTGATGCGACGCATCGTCACCTGTCACACCGCTCCGGCGCATTCCGCGACAAAGGACAGGTAAGGACCCACCGGTGCTCGGGGGCTTCCACGATGCCGGCCGGCGGACATGGTGGATCGACGAGACGCGGTGCTAGAGTTCGCCATTCCTTCGTCGAGGAACGCCGCTGCCGAGGCGGCACACCGTAGCGCGCGCCGAGGTGCTGATGAGCCGGCCGTACCTGCCGTCCCTGGTCCTGCGCGACTACCTGCACGCGGTGGCGACACTCCACCCCCACCTGCGCGGGATGCTCGACTTCGGGCGGCCGGGCGCGGCCGAGGCGCTGGCCGAACTGGCCGCCACGGTGAGCGAGTTCGACACCGACTCCACCGGCCGGGGTGACTCGTACCGCCGGGCCCAGCGCGACACGCTGGTGCGCTGGACCGGGATGCGGCAGCTGCTGGAGCTGGCCACCCCGGCGGACGCCGAGCCGGTCACCCTGATCCTGGACGTGCTCGGCGGCGACGGCACCGTGGCCCGCGCCGCGAGCGGCCAGTCCGCCTGCTTCGAGTCCAAACTGGCGTTCGTCACCGGTGACGTGTCCGGCCACATGGTCGACCGGGCGCTCGCGCACGGCCTGCCCGCCGTCCGCCAGGCCGCGCACTTCCTCTTCCTGCGCGACGGCAGCGTGGACGCGGTGCTGCTGGCGTACGGCACCCACCACATCCCGGCGCACCGGCGGCCACCGGCGGTGGCGGAGGCGGCCCGGGTGGTCCGCCCCGGCGGCCGGATCGTGCTGCACGACTTCGACGAGTCCAGCCCGATGGCCGGGTTCTTCGCCGAGGTGGTGCATCCGCACGCCGCCGGCGGCCACGACTACCGGCACTTCACCCGCGCGGAGCTGGCCGGCCTGTTCGCCGACGCCGGCCTGCCGGTGCGCGTCGTCGACCTGTACGACCCGCTGATCGTGCGCGCCGACACCGAGCGGGCCGCGTACGCCGGGATGCGCGACTACGTCGGCGACATGTACGGCGTCCGGGACTTCTTCACCACGATCGGCGACGACGCGGTGTGGCGGTTGCTCACCCACCACTTCGACCACACCGGCTACCTGACCGCGATCGGCGGTCGGGACGGCATCCCGGTCCGGCCGGTGGTCTACCGGGCCGACGGGCAGTTCGTCGCCGAGGTGCCCCGGATGGCGATCGTCGCGACCGCGACCAGGACGGCGTGACCAGCATGTCCGATCCGCGCTACCTACCCGATCTGGTGCACCGGCCCACCGGCCCGGACGCCGACCGGATCGCGGTCGTCGCCCCCGACGGCGAGCTGAGCTACGCGCGACTGTGGGAGCGGGCCGACGCGACGACGGAACTGCTGCGCCGGGCCGGCGTCCGGCCGGGCGACCGGGTCGGCCTGCACCTGCACCGGTCCGCCGACTACGTGACGGCGCTGCTGGGGACGCTCGGGTCGGGCGCGGTCGCGGTCCCGGTCGATCCCGAGCTGCCCTCCGGCCGGGCCGAGCAGATGCTCGCCCTGGCCGCCCCGCGCGTCGTGCTCCACGCGGACCGGCCCGCGACGGTGGCCGTACCGGCGGGCACTCTCTGGCGCGACGTGCGTACCGCCGGGGTGGGGGCAGGCCTCGACCCGCCGGACCGCGCGGGCTGGGCGCCGCCCGCGGAACAGGCCGCGCTGGTGTTGTTCACCTCGGGTTCCACCGGCCGGCCGAAGGGGGTGGTGTTGCACCACGCCGGGCTGGTCAACCGGCTGGCCTGGGGCCACGACCGGTTCGGCTTCACCGCCGAGGACCGGGTGCTGCACAAGGCGTCGATCGGGTTCGACGCGTCGGTGCACGAGATCTTCGCCCCGCTGGTCGCCGGCGGCGTCGTGGTCGTCGCCGGTCCGGGGCTGCCGTTCGACAGCCTCGGCCTGGTCCGGCTGATCCGGCGGGAGGCGGTCACCACCGCGCACTTCGTGCCGACCATGCTGCGGCACGTGCTGGACGAGCCGGAGTTCGCCGGCTGCGGGACGCTGCGGCGGGTGCTGTGCGGCGGCGAGGCGCTCGACATGCGGCTGGTCCGGCGGCTGCGGGAGGTGCTGCCGTGCGGGCTGTTCAACGGGTACGGCCCGAGCGAGACCTCGATCAACGTGTCCTACTGGGACTGCGCGGAGCCGTACGCGGGCAGCATCGCCCCGATCGGCCGGCTCGTCGACGGCGTGGTCGCCCACGTGCGCGACGAGGAGGGCCGGCCGGTCGCCGACGGGGACACCGGTGAGCTGTGGCTCGGAGGGGTGGCGGTCGGCCTGGGCTATCTGGGCGACGACGCGCTCACCGCGGCACGCTTCCGGCCCGACCCGGAGCGGCCGGGCGGCCGGCTCTACCGCACCGGCGACCTGGTGCGGGTCGCGCCGCAGGGGTTCCTGGAGTTCCGGGGCCGGGTCGACGACCAGGTCAAGGTCCGGGGCGTGCGGGTGGAACCGGGCGAGGTCGCGGCCGTGCTGCGCGAGCATCCCGCGGTGCACGACGCGGTGGTGGTGACCGTGCCCGACGCCGACGCCGGGCCGCGCCTGGTCGGCTACGTCGTGCCCCGGCCGAGACGCGCCCCGACGGTCGGTGGGCTGCCCCGGTTCCGGCTGCCCAACGGCATGGCGGTGACCGCCGCCTCGCCCGACGAGGCGGTCTTCCTCTTCCGGCAGATCTTCGACCACGCGGAGTACTCCCGGTTCGGCGTCCGCCTCGGTGACGGCGCGGTCGTCGTCGACGTGGGCGCAAACATCGGCCTGTTCGCGCTCTGGGCGACCCGGCAGGCCCGCGACGTACGCCTGGTCGCGGTCGAACCGAATCCGGACACGCTGCCGTACCTGCGGGCAAACCTCGGCCTCTACGCCGCGTCGGCGTCCGTCGTCGAGGCGGCGGTGACCGACGTCGCCGGCACCGCCGAGCTGATCTCGTTTCCGGAGCTGAGCTACCTGTCCGGCCTCGGCGCCGACCGGGCCGGGGCGGCGTCGGAGCTGGTCCGGTCGCACTACCGGCACGGCGGCGCCGCCGCCGACGACGCCGAACGGGCCGCGCTGCTGGCGGACGCGCGCCGCCGGCTGACCCCGGTGGCGCACGTCGTGGCGACGGTGACCCTGTCCGAGCTGTTGGACCGGTTCGCGCTCGACCGGGTCGACCTGCTGAAGGTCAACGTGGAGGGCGCCGAGTTGAGCGTGCTGCGCGGGGTGCGCCCGGAGCACTGGCCTCGCGTCCGCCAGGTGTGCCTGGAGGTCGAGCGCAGCAGCGTCACCGCGCCACCGGCGCGGGAGCTGCTGTCGGCGGCCGGGTTCACGGTGCACGAGATCGGCGACTGGAACGTCGGCGCCGACGCCGACGTCAGCTACCTCTACGCGGTGCGGTCGGGGGAGCAGCCGCCGGCCGGGTCGCCCTGGGCCGAGCCCGCCGACCAGATGCTGACCACCGCCCAGCTCCAGGGCTACCTGGCGTCGGCGCTGCCGTCGGCGATGCGCCCGGACCAGATCGTCCTCGTCGACGACCTGCCCCGGCTGCCCAACGGCAAGGTGGCGCGGCGGGAGCTGCCGCCGCCACCCCGGCCGCGGGCGGACCTCGCCGCCGAACCGGGCGGCGTGCTCACCGACCGGCTGCGCGAGGCGTGGCGGGTCACGCTCGGCGTCGACGCGGTCCACGACGACGACAACTTCCTCGCCCTCGGCGGGCACTCGCTGACCGCGCTGCGGGTGGCGGTGCGGGTGCGCGAGATGGCCGGCCTGGAGGTCAGCCCGGCGGGCTGCCTGCGCGCCGGGTCGTTCGCCGACTGGCTGACCCGGGTCACCGACGGGGGACGCGATGTCCGCGCCGCCCGGTGACGCGTCCCGGCACGTCGTCGTGGTGGGCGGCGGGCGGCTCGCCCGCGCGCTCTGCGACTCCCTGGCCGCGATCCACACCCCCGTCCGGCTCCGGGTGACCGTGCTGGCCCGCGACCCGGGCGCGGCGGACCGGCTGGCCCGGGGCGCGCAGGTGCGGGCCACGGTCGCCGGCACCGCCGTCGGGTTCGCCGCCCGGCCGTTCACCCCGTCCACCACCGACCCCGGGACCGGGTACGCCGCCGACGCCGCGTCGATGGCCCGGCTCCGGCCCGACGTGCTGGTCTGCGCCGCGTCGGCCCAGTCGCCGTACGAGCGGACGCACGCGCCGTCGGCCTGGACGGAACTGGTCACCGCCGCCGGGTTCGGGGTGACGTTGGCGTTGCAGGCCGAGCTGGTGTCCCGGCTGGCCGCCGCGCTGGCCGCCGGCGCGCCGGACGCGTCGCTGGTGAACGCCGCCTTCCCCGATGCGGTCAACCCGCTGCTGGCCGCGGCGGGCCGGCCGGTGCTCTGCGGCATCGGCAACGTGGCGACGCTGGCCGCCTGCCTGGACGCCGCGCTGGGCGGCCCCGGGCCCCGGCGGTTGGCCGTGCTCGGCCACCACGCCCACCTCGCGGCACCCGAACCGGCCGCCGCCGACGACACCGCCGAGGTGCGCGCCTGGCTGGACGGCCGGGAGGTCCCGGACGTCACGAGGCTGCTCGCCGGCTACCGCGCCCTGCCCCGCCCGGAGCTGAACGCGCTGGCCGGGCACGCCGGGGCCGCCGTGGTGGCGGCGCTGGCCGCCGGGGTGGACGAGGTGGTGGCGAACCTGCCCGGTCCGCTGGGCCTGCCGGGCGGCTATCCGGTCCGACTGCGCGACGGCCGGGCCGAACTGCGCCTGCCGGCCGGCGTCGACGTGGCGCACGCGTCGGCCTGGAACACCGCCGCCGGGCGCCGGGACGGCGTCGAGGTCGACGACGGCCACGTGCGTTACCCGGAGCGGGCCCGGGCGGCGCTGGCGGCGTACCGGCCGGACCTGGCCGGCGGTTGGCACGCCGGCGAGCTGCCGGACGTCTTCGCCCGGTTCGCCGCCCTGCGTGACCACCTGCGAACGGTGCCGCCGGCGCCGGCCCGTGTCCGGAGTGTGTGGGAGGAAGCCCGATGTCCGTGACCGCCCCGACCACCCGCAACCTGATCACCGACTACCAGGACGTCATCGCCTCGGCGGTGCGGCGGTGCGGCGCGGTCCCCGGCGACGCCGCCGGCACGCCCGGCTTCGCGCCCGGCTTCGACCTGCCCGAGCTGACCCCGGCCGTGCGCGACTTCTACGCCGCCGCCACGGTGCGCTGGGCCCCGCTCGGTGAGTACGGCGGTCACCGCCTTCACCTGCTCGACCTGACCGGCAACCCGGGCACCCGGACCACCAAGACGTTCGCGTCCCTGGTGATCGTCGCCCGCGCGGTGGAACACATCCGGCGTACCGGAGCCCGGCTGCGCATCGTCACCCCGACCTCCGCCAACAAGGGTGTCGCGCTGCGCGACGCGGTGGCCCGCGCGTACGCGGCCGGGCTGGTCACGCCCGAGCAACTCGCCATCGTGGTGCTCGCGCCGCGGGCGACCCGGCACAAGTTCCGCCACGACGCGCTCGCCGCCGACCCGGTCGCCCGCCGGCTCAACCCGCTGCTGCGCTACACCGGCGACGACCCGGAGGGCGTGAAGGCGCTCGGCCGCGCGTTCGTCGACGCGTACGCCGCCCGGCTGCACGACGAGCAGGGCGTCACGCTCTGGTACACGCTGGACCTGAAGAACTACCTGGTGGCCGACGCGGCCCGGGCCGCATTCGAGGCCGATGTCGCCCCGACCGGCGGGGCCCCCGCCCGCTGGCACGCCCACGCCGTCTCCAGCGCGTTCGGTCTGCTCGGCTACAACCTCGGCCGCGACGTGCTGGAGGCGGCCGGCCGGGCCGACCCGGACGACCGTCCCGGTTTCCTGCTCGTGCAGCACCTCGGCACGCCCGACATGGTGCTCAGCCTGCGCCACGGCTCGTTCGCGCGGGACAACGTCCCGACCTGGACCCGCGACGAGAGCCTGGACGCCTGGACGCAGGACAAGGACCCGCGCTTCCCGGCCGTCACCGACGACCCGGCCGAGGTGCTCGACCCGACCTTCTACACCCACCGTCCGGTGACCTCCCCGGCGATGAACGCGCTGATCGACAGGCACGGCGGCGACGGCATCGTGGTGTCGCGGCGCGAGTGCGTCAAGCGCTACCCGGCGGCCCGGGGACGGCTGGCCGACGCCGGGCTCGTGCTGCCGGCCGAGCCCGGACGACTGCGGGAGTGGTCCATCGTGATGGCGCTGACCGGCGTCTGCAACGCCGTCGACCGGGGCCTGGTGCCGGCCGGACACGACATCGTGGTGCACGGCACCGGCAGCTACGCCGACGACTTCACCGTCGCCGACGCGGACGCCGAGGTGTCCACCGTCGCCGACGTCGCGGCGGCCGTCGTGGGCCGGCGGTGAGCCCGACGCCGGCCGCCCACCCGCTCGGCCTGCCCGCCGGGCCGGCCGCGCGGCTCGTCGCGCGGGCCCGGACCGCCGGGGTCGAGCCGGCCACCGTGGTCCTCACCGCGACCGCGCTGCTGGTCCGTCGGTACACCGGCGCCCAGGTGGTCACGCTGGGCCACGGCGACGAGCCGGTGACGCTGGACCTGACCGTCGACGCCCCGATCCTTCAGCTGTGGCGCGCGCTGCGCCCGGCGCCGCCCGGCGTCATCCCCGACGCGGTCGTCCGGATCGACCCCGACCTGCGTGCCGGCACGCTGACCGGCCTGCCCGACGACTACGCCGACGACCTGCACGCCGACCTGGTGGAGCTTCTGTCCGCGCTCGACCCGGACGCGTCGTCGGCCGACGTGCTGCGTGCGGCCCGCTACGAGCGGCGTCCGGCGCCCGACCTGGGCCGGCTGCACGGCGGCGACGGCACCGAGGCCGACGCCGTACGCGGGGAGACGATCCCCGCCGCGTTCGCCGCGGTGGTCGCCGCGCACCCGGACCGGATGGCGGTGTTGGCCGACGACGCGACGGTGACCTACCGCGACCTCGGCGCGGCGGTGACCGCGACCGCGGCGGCGCTGACCGGGCCGGGCGACCCCGCGACGCCGCCCGCGCCGGTGGCGGTGCTGTGCCGCCACGGGGTCGCCACGATCACCGGGATCCTCGCGGCGCTGGCGTCCGGGTCGGCGTACGTGCCGCTGGACCCCGTGTTCCCGACCGTCCGGCTGGCCGGCATGATGCGCGACGCCGGGGTACGGGCCGTCGTCACCGACTCCGCACACGCGCGGCTCGCCGCCACGCTGGCCGCCGACGCCGGGCTGCCGGCGCTGCCCGTGGTGCCGCTGCGACCGGGCGTTCCCGGGTCCGGCCGGCCGGTGCCGCCCGGCCCGGCGCGGCCGGACGACCCGGCGTACGTGCTCTACACCTCCGGTTCGACCGGGCGGCCCAAGGGGGTGGTGCAGAGCCACCGCAACGTGCTGTTCGGCATCCGCAACCACGTGCGCAACTTCGCCGTCCGGCCGGACGACCGCACCAGCGTGCTCACCTCGTTCGGCTACGACATGGCGGTCACCGACACGTTCGCCGCGCTGCTGTCCGGCGCCGCCGCCGTCCCCGTCGACGTGCGGGCGCACGGCCTCGGTCACCTGGCCGGCGCGCTCGCCGACCGGGGCGTCACGGTCTACCACTCCACCCCCACCGTCTACCGCTACCTGGTGGCGAGCCTGGGCGACGGCGGGCGGCTGCCGTCGGTCCGGGCGGTCCTGCTCGGCGGCGAGGAGGTCACCCGGCACGACGTGACGCTGGCCCGGCGGTCGTTCGCGCCGGGTGCGGTGTTCGTCAACGGGTACGGCACCACCGAGATCAGCTTCGCCACGCAGCACCACCTGCCGCCCGACGCCCGACCGGAGCGGGCCGTGGTGCCGATCGGGCACCCGCTGCCGGGCGTCGAGGTGGTGCTGACCGACCCGGCCGGGCGCCCCACCTGCCGGACCGGCGAGGTCGTCGTGCGCACCCCGCACGTCGCGCTCGGTTACCTGGGGCTGCCGGAGCTGACGGCGGCCCGGTTCACCGAGCACGACGGGGTGCGGGCGTACCGGACCGGGGACGTCGCCCGGCGGCTGCCCGACGGGACGCTTGTCTTCCTGAGCCGCAGCGACCGGATGGTGAAGATCCGCGGTTACCGGGTGGAGCTGGGTGAGGTCGAGGCCCACCTGGCCGGGCTGCCCGGGGTGGGCCGGGCGGCCGTGGTGGCACGGCGTGGCGCGGCCGGCGCCGGCGAGCAGGAGATCATCGGGTACGTCGTGCCGGCCGGGGCGGACCTGCGGCCGGCGGAGCTGCGGGAGCGGCTGGCGGCGGTGCTGCCGGACTTCATGGTGCCCCGGGCCGTGGTGCCGGTGGCGGACCTGCCGACCGGCCCGACCGGCAAGCTCGACCCGGCCGCCCTGCCCGACCCGGACGCGGAGGCCGAGGGTCCGACCGGTGGGCCGCCGTCGGGGCCGGTCGAGGAGACCATCGCGGCGGGCTGGCGCGCGGTGCTGGGACTGCCCACCGTGGACCGGCGGGTGAACTTCTTCGCCGCGGGCGGCCACTCGCTCCAGCTCGCCCTGGTGCAGAAGCACCTGGAGGACCAGCTCGGGCGGCGGGTGCCGCTGGCCCGGCTGGTGGAGTTCCCGACGGTGGCGTCGCTGGCCGCGCACCTGACGGCGGGAAGCGCGGTCGACCTGCCGGAGGACGGCCGCCTGGCGGCGGTCGGCCGCCGGATGGCGCGGCGCCGGGCCGCGCGGGGCGGCGACCCGGGGGAGGGCGAACCGTGAGCGTGAGGAACGCAGCGCAGCGGAGTCCCGCAGTCGCGAACGAAAGGCAGGCACCGTGAGCGAGGACGACCGGATCGCGGTGGTGGGGCTGGCCTGCCGGGTGCCCGGCGCGGACGACGCGGTCACCCTGTGGCGCAACCTGCTGGCCGGCACGGCGTCGGTACGCCGGCTCACCGCCGCCGACGGCGCGCCCACCGACCCCGACTGGGTGCCGGTGTTCGGCCGGCTCGATGACCTGGCGGGGTTCGACGCGGACCTGTTCGGCTACCCGGCCGGGGCGGCGGCGCTGCTCGACCCGCAGCACCGGCTGTTCCTGGAGGTGGCCTGGCACGCGCTGGAGGACGCCGGCATCGACCCCGACCGCGACCCGGCCCAGGTCGGCGTGTTCGCCGGCTGCGGTCCCAACCGCTACCTGCGTCACCACCTGCTGGGCAGCCCGGCCCTGCGGCCCGCCGCCGGGGACCTGGCCGAGGACTGGGACGACGTGCTGACCGGCGCGGACGGCGACTACCTGCCGACCCGTGCCGCGTTCGCGCTGGGCCTGACCGGGCCGGCGGTGGCGGTCCGGACCGCCTGCTCGACCTCGCTGGTCGCGGTCTGCCAGGCCGCGCAGAGCCTGCTGGACTACCGCTGCGACGTGGTGGTCGCCGGTGGCGCGGCGGTGGTGTCGACCCGGCAGGCCGGCTACCGCCTGCGCCCGGGTGGCCTGCTGGCCACCGACGGGGTGTGCCGCCCCTACGACGCGGCGGCCACCGGGCAGGTGTTCGGCAACGGGGCGGGCGCGGTGGTGCTCAAACGGCTCGCCGACGCGCGCGCCGACGGCGACCACGTCCACGCCGTCCTGGCCGGGTGGGCGGTGAACAACGACGGCGCGGACCGGCCCGGCTTCACCGTGCCGGGCGTGGCCGGGCAGGCGGCGGTGCTGGCGGAGGCGTTGGCGTCGGTGGGCTGGGACCCGGCCGACGTGGGCTACCTGGAGGGCCACGGCACCGGCACGCCGGTCGGTGACGCGATCGAGGTCGAGGCGCTGGTCCGGGCCCGGCGGGGCAGTCGGGCCCCGCTGCTGCTCGGCTCGGTGAAGGGCAACGTCGGCAACCTGGACGCCGCCGCCGGCGTGATCTCGCTGATCAAGACCGCGTACGCGGTCCGGACCGGGCAGGTGCCGGGCACGGCGCGCTTCACCGGCGCGCACCGCGACGTCGACCTGGCCGCGGCGGGCGTCGAGGTCACCGCGCGGACCCGTTCGTGGGACGGGCCGCGGCGGGCCGGGGTCAGCTCGTTCGGCCTCGGCGGCACCAACGCGCACGTGCTGGTGGAGCAGCCCCCCGCCGCGGGCGACCGGGACGGGCCGGTCGTCGCCGGCGGCGACCGGGTGGTGCTCGGCCTGTCGGCGGGCAGCCCGACCGCGTTGCGGCAGCTGGCCGGGCGACTGGCCGCGCGGCTGGCCGAGGGCGACCTCGCGGTCGCGGACGTGGCGTACACGCTGGCGGTGGGCCGGCGGCGGCTGGCCCACCGGGGCGCGGTCGGGTGCGCCGACGTGCCGGAGGCGGTCGCGCAGCTCACCGCGTTCGCCCGGGGTGGGCCGGTGGCCGAGGACGCCGCGACCCGGTCCTGGCGCGACGGTGGCGACCTGCCGGTGGCGCGGGGGCGGCGGGTGCCGCTGCCCAGCTATCCGTTCCAGCGGACCCGGCACTGGGTCGAGGCGGCGCGATGACCGGCCCCCACCTGCCGTACCCCGAAATGTGCCTGCCCGACCTGGTCGCCGGACACGCCGCCCGGCGACCCGACGCGCCGGCCGTGACGCAGGGCGGCCGGACGCTGAGCTACGCCGACCTGGTCGGCCGCGCCGCCGCCCTCGCCGCGTCGCTGCGCGCGGACGGCGTCGCCCCGGACGACCTGGTGGGCGTCTGCGTGGACCGCCGCCCGGAGCTGGTGGTGGCGCTGCTGGGCGTGCAGGCGGCCGGCGCCGGCTACGTTCCGCTCGACCCGGCGCTGCCGGCGCCGCGACTGCGCGAGCTGGCCGCCGAGGCCCGCCTGCGCGTCGTGGTGGGCGCGCCGGCCGTCGCGCCCGGCGTCTTCGCCGACCAGGCCGTACGGGACGTGCCCACGTCGACGGCCCGCTGGCGGCCGACGCCGGCCACGCTGGCCACCACCGCGTACGTGATGTTCACGTCGGGGTCGACCGGGCGGCCCAAGGGGGCGGTGATCGAGCACCGGGCGCTGACCGAGGCGGTCACCGGCATCGCGGAGTTCTCCGGCTTCGGTCCCTCGACCCGCTGCCTGGCCTTCGCCTCGATCGGGTTCGACGCGTCGGTGGCCGACCTGCTCGCCCCGCTCGCCGCCGGTGGCACTGTCGTGCTGGCCGGTGACGCCGAGCGGGCCGACCCGACCCGGCTGTACCGCGTCTGCGCCGAGCAGGACGTCGACGTGGTGGTGCTGCCGCCGCCGGTCCTGCCGCTGCTGGACCCGGCCCGGCTGCCCGGCGTACGGCTGGTGATGACCGGCGGGGAGGCGACCGGCCCGGAGCAGGTCGGCCGGTGGACCGAGGGCGGCCGGCGGTTCGTCAGCGTCTACGGCCCGACCGAGGCGACCGTGCTGGTGACCTGGTTCGAGGGCAGCGGCGTGTGGACCCGGCCCATCCCGATCGGCCGGCCGGCCGCCAACCACCGCGTCCACCTCGTCGACGACCGGTTCCGCGAGGTCGGTCCCGGCGAGATCGGTGAGGTGCTGGCCGGCGGGCCCGGTCTCGGCCGGGGCTACCTGTTCGACGCCGCGCGCACCGCCGAGCGGTTCGTCCCGGACCCGTTCACCGACCGGCCCGGGCAGCGCCTCTACCGCACCGGTGACCTGGCCCGCCGGCTGCCGGACGGGAACCTGGAGTTCCTCGGCCGGGCCGACCGGCAGGTCAAGATCCGCGGGCAGCGCATCGAGTTGGGCGAGGTGGAGGCGGTGCTGCGCCGCCACCCGGACGTCGACCTGGCCAGCGTCCAGGCGGGCGGCGGCCCCGGCGGGCCGGAACTCGTCGCGTACGTGGCGACCCGCCTGGACGTGGCCGCGCTGCGCGCCCACTGCGCGCGGCTGCTGCCGGCGGCGGCCGTGCCGGCGCGGATGCACACCATGCCCGCGCTGCCGGTCACCATCAACGGCAAGATCGACGTCGACCGGCTGGCCGCGCTCACCGCCGCCGCGCCGGAGCCGGCGCCGACCGGAGAGGCGCCGGCGACCGACACCGAACGCCTCGTCGCGCGGGCGTGGTCGGCGCTGCTGGACGCGCCGGCCGTCGACCGCGACGCCGACTTCTTCCACCACGGTGGACACTCGATCGCCGCGATGCGGCTCGTCGCCGACCTGCGGGAGCGGCTGGGCCGGGACGTCGCGGTCGAGGACGTGCTGCTCGGGCGGACGCTGCGCGGCATCGCCGCCCGCGTCGACGCCGCCGCCGGGACCGGCCCGGCCGACGCCGTCCGGGGCCGACCGCCGGCCCTGTCCCCGGCGCAGCGCCGGCTGTGGTTCCTCGACCGCTACTTTCCGGCCGCCGCGTCCGCCTACAACGTCGCCTTCGCCGAACGGCTCACCGGCGGACTCGACGTCGCGGCCCTCGCCACCGCGCTGACCGCCGTCGCGGACCGCCAGCAGATCCTGCGGTGGCGTATCCCCGACACCGACGGCGTGCCGTACGCCGTGGTCGACCCGCCCACGCCGGTGCCGCTGCCGGTACGCGACCTCCCGCCGGGCACGGACCTCGCCACGCACCTCGCGGCCGGCGCGGCGAGGCCGTTCGCGCTGGCCACCGACACGCTGTGGCGGGCCGAGCTGATCCGGACCGGCGTCGACGAGCACGTGCTGGCCGTCTACGCCCACCACGCCGTGTTCGACGGCTGGTCCCAGTCGCTGTTCCACGCCGACCTGGCCACCGCCTACCGCGCCGCGCTCGGGCAGGGGCCGCCGCTGCCGCCGCTGGCCGCCGCCTACGGCGACTACGTCGCGTGGCGGGAGGAGCGCTCCCGGCGTCGCGGCGCGTCCGACCTGGACTGGTGGCTGGCGCACCTGAACGGCGCGCCCGTGGTGGTGGAGCTGCCCGGGGGACGGCGGCGGCCGGCCGAGCAGACGTACGCCAGCGCGACGGTCGGCACCCGGCTGGACCGGGCCGCCACCACCGCCCTGACCGACCTCGCCGCCGGGCTCGGCGCGACCCCGGCCGCCGCCGTGCTGGCCGCGTTCGCGCTGGTGCTGGCCCGCCGCACCGGCCTGCCCGACCTGCTCGTGGGCACCCCGACGGTGGACCGGCGCGCGGCCGACTTCGCGCCGATGGTCGGGTTCTTCATCGAGATCGCGCCGCTGCGGCTGCGCCCGCTCCCGGAGGCCGGCTTCGCCGCCCACGTCCGCGCCGCCTGGGCCGAGCTGCTCGCCGCGCTCGCCCACCCGGAGGCGCCTGTGGAACGCGTCGTCGGCGGGTTCGGCCTGGGCGGCCTGCTGGACCGCAGCCCGCTGGTGCAGGTGCTGTTCAACATGTACACGTTCGACGAGCCGAAACTGGAGCTGGCCGGCCTGACCAGCGAGCCGGTGCCGGTGGCCGCGCCCGGGTCCCCGTTCGACCTCACCCTGTACGGCGTGACCCGGGACGGGCAGCTCCGGGTGGAGATCGTGTTCAACCCCGACGTCTACGGCCGCGGGCTGATGGCGGCGGTGCTGGGCGAGGTGGAGCGGATGCTGCGTGTCGGGGCCGCCGATCCCGGGCGGCCGGTCTCCGAGCTGCCCGCCTGGACGGCCGTTCCCGCCGGGAGCCCGGGCGAGGTGCCCCGGGCCGCGCCGGTCACCCGCGCCACGAGCCGGCCGGGGGCGACCGCCGCCCGCCCGGCCACCGCCACCGAACGGCGGATCGCCTCGGTCTGGTGCGACGTGCTCGGCGTGCCCGAGGTGGCCGCGACGGACAGCTTCTTCGACGTCGGCGGCGGCTCGCTGGCCGTCGCCGTCGTGCAGCGGCAGCTCAACCGGCTGCTCGGCACCGACCTGCGGGTGGTGGACCTGTTCCACCACCCGACCGTCCGTGCGCTCGCCGCGCACCTGGACAGCGGCCACGCGTCCGGCGGGTCGCCCGGCGACAGCGCCGAGGACGCGGCGGTGGAACGGGCCGCCCGCCGGGGCGCGGTGCGCCGCCAGCGGGTGCTGCGCCGGGCCGCCGACGAGCCGGCCGGGGCGGGTGACCCGGCATGACGCACCTGGTGCCCCTCGGCGACACCGGCTGGTCGGTCTGGCGGGACGCGCTGCTGCGCGGCGCCGGGTTCCCGGCCGACGGCCTGGACCGCTTCGCCGCCCCGGAGTGCGCCGCCGCCGCCGACCGGCACCTCGCCGGCCAGGTGGACGACGCCGCGTTCCCGGCCGCGTACGCCGACGCCACCCGGGCGGCGTCGGCGGCGGTGTGCGGGATCGCCGCCGACCCGCTGTTCCGCGAGGCCGTCACCTGGCAGAACCCGGACGTGCTGGTGGCGCTGGACGGGCTGGTCCGCGACGGCCCGGACGGGCCACGCAACGTCCGCCGCCGGGGCCGGGAGAACGTCGTCGCCGGCTACTGGCAGCGCTACGTCGCCAAGTGCGAGACCATCGGCTTCTTCGGCCCGGTGTGCTGGGGCGTGGTGGCGCCGGGACCGGCTGCCGTCACCGCCCGGCCCGGCCCCGGCCTGCTCCGCCGGCGCGTCGTGCACCTGGAACACTGGGCGCTGTCCGCGTACGCCGACCGGCTGGTGGCGGACCCGCTGCTGCGGTCGTGGCTGGCCCCCAGGCTGGCGCCGCACGCCCACCTGGACGGGCGGGTCGTGCACCGGCCCGCCCAGCGTCCCGCCCCGGTGTCGCTTACCGAGTCGATCGCGCTGGCCCGCTGCGACGGACGCCGCCCCGCCCGGGAGATCGTCGACGACCTGGTCTGCGACGAACAGACCGGCGTGCGCCGGCCCGAGGAGGGGTTCCTCCTCCTCGCCCACCTGGCCGAGCGAGGGCTGCTGCGCTGGGACTTCGACCTGCCGCCGGGCTTCGCCGCGGAGGCGGGCCTGCGCGAGCGGATCGACGCCGTCGGCGACCCGGCGGCCCGGGAGCCGGCCCGCGCCGGACTGGACCGGCTCGCCGCCGCCCGCGACCGCGTCGCCGACGCCGCCGGTGACCCCGCCGCGCTGGCCACCGCGCTGGCCGCCCTGGACACGGAGTTCACCGGACTGACCGGCCGGCCGCCGCGCCGCCGGGCCGGGCAGAACTACGCCGGGCGGGCGCTGTGCCACGAGGAGACCGTCCGCGACGTCGAGTTCACCGTCGGCCAGGACCTGCTCGACGCCCTCGCCCCGGCGCTGGACCTGCCGTTGCGGGCCGCGCGCTGGCTCACCGCCGAGCTGGCCACGGCGTACGGGGACGCGCTGCGCGACCTCCACGACGACCTGAGCGGCGACGGGCCGGTCCGGCTCGGGGACCTGTGGTTCGTCGCCCAGGGGCCGTTGTTCGGTCCCGGTGACCGGCCCGCCGACCGGGTCGCGCGCGAGTTCGCCGCCCGCTGGGAACGGGTGCTCCGGCTCGCCGACCTGCCCGCCGGCACCGCGCGGCTGACGGTCGACGCGGCCGAGCTGGCGCCCCGGGTCGCGGCGGAGTTCCCGGCCACCCGACCCGGCTGGAGCGCGGGCCGGATCCACAGCCCGGACCTCCAGCTCGTCGCGGAGTCGCCCGACGCCGAGTTCGTCGCGGTGCTCGGCGAGCTGCACGCCGCGTACCCGACGTTCAACGCCGAGCTGTTCACCCACTGCCATCCGGACCTGGCGCGGCTGCGCCGGGCGTACGCGGCGGACCTGGGCCCGGCGCGGCTGCGTCCGGTCTACCCGGTCGACTTCCCCCGGGTCGGCGGCCGGCTGTCGGCGTCCCTGTTCGGCCCGGACGACCACCGGCTCGCGTTCGCCGACGCCCCCGGCGCGGGCCGGGACCGGCTGGTGCCGGCCAACGCCGCGGTGGTCTCCGAGGTGGCCGGCGTGCTGGTGGCGACCGGCCCCGACGGCACCCGCTGGCCGCTTGTCGAGGTGTTCTCCGACCTGATCGCGGTGCACGCCGGCGACGCGTTCAAACTCATCACCGAACGCCCGCACAGCCCTCGGGTCACCGTGGACCGGCTGGTGCTGGCCCGGGAGACGTGGCGCGTCACCGTCGGGGCGACCGGCCTGACCGACGCCGTCGACCCGGCGCGCCGTTACCTCGCGGTACGCCGGTGGCGGGCCGCGCTGGGCCTGCCGGAGCGGGTCTTCGTCCGGGTGGCCACCGAGCTGAAACCCGAGTACGTCGACCTGACCAGCCCGCTCTACGCCAACCGGCTCTGCCTGATGCTGCGGGCGGCCCGGCGGGCGGGCGGCGCGGACGTGCCGGTGACGGTGACCGAGCTGTTGCCCACGCCGGCGCAGGCGTGGCTGCCCGACGGCCGGGGCCGCCACTACGTCAGCGAGCTGCGCCTGCACATCCGCGATGCCGCCGAGTCGGAGGTCATGCCGTGACGAACGAGACAGTGGAGCCGATCGCGATCGTCGGGCTCAGCCTGCGCGTGCCGGGCGCGGCCTCGGCGGAGCGGTTCTGGCGCAACCTGGTCGACGGCGCCGAGTCGTTCACCCGGTTCAGCCGCGCGGAACTGCTGGCCCGGGGCGTCGCCGTCGACGAACTCGACGATCCGGCGTACGTGCCGGTGGCCGCCGTGCTCGACCAGGTCGACCAGTTCGACGCCGGCCTGTTCGGGATGAGCCCGCGCGACGCGGAGCTGGCCGACCCGCAGCAGCGGCTGTTCCTGGAGCACGCGCACGCCGCGTTGACCGACGCCGGCTGCGACCCGGCCCGCTACGACGGCGAGATCGGCGTGTACGCGGGCGGCAACGCCGACCTCTACCAGTGGCTCAACGTCCGGCGGAACCCGCGCGCGCTGGCCGACGCTGGTGAGCTGCGGGTGTCGTTGGGCAACAAGCCGGACTACCTGGCCAGCAGCGTGTCGTTCCGGCTTGGTCTGCGCGGCCCGGCGATGACCGTGCAGACCGCCTGCTCGTCGTCGCTTGTCGCGGTGCACCTGGCCAGCGAGGCGCTGCGCAACGGCGAGTGCGACACGGCGCTCGCGGGCGGCGTCTGCGTGGAGCTGCCGCACGCCGTCGGGTACGTCGCGGACGAGGGCTACACCTCCGCCGACGGGCACTGCCGCCCGTTCGACGCGCGCGCCGACGGCACCGTCTACGGCAGCGGTGTCGGTGTGGTCGTGCTCAAGCGGCTGTCCGACGCGCGGGCCGACGGGGACGACATCCGGGCGCTGATCATCGGCAACGCGGTCAACAACGACGGCGCGACCAAGGCCGGCTTCACCGCGCCCAGCGTCACCGGCCAGGTGGAGGTCGCCGTGCAGGCCCTCGCGGTGGCCGGCGTCGCCCCGCGCTCGGTCAGCTACGTGGAGGCGCACGGCACGGGCACGGTCCTGGGCGACTCGATCGAGATCGCGGCGCTGAGCGCGGCGTACGGGCGGCGCACCGCCGAGCGGGGCTGGTGCGGGGTCGGTTCGACGAAGGCCAACATCGGTCACCTCAGCGCGGCCGGCGGCGTGGTCGGCCTGATCAAGACCGTGCTGTCGATGCGGCACCGGCTGATCCCGCCCAGCATCAACCACGACCGGCCCCACCCGGAGATCGACTTCGCGGCGAGCCCGTTCTACGTGGTGTCGACGCTGACCAAGTGGGAGCCGGCGGAGCAGCGCCCGTTGCGGGCCGGCGTCAGCTCGCTCGGCCTCGGCGGCACCAACGCGCACCTGGTGCTCCAGGAGGCCCCACCGCTCGCCCCCACCGAACCGGACGACGGCGGCGGGGAGCTGCTCCAGGTGTCCGCCGCGACCCCGGCCGCGCTGGCGGCGGCGTGCGCCGGGCTGGCCGCCCACCTCACCGACCGGCCGGAGCTGGAGTTGCGCGACGTGGCGTACACGCTGCGGGAGGGACGGCCGGCGTACCGGCACCGGGCCGCGGTGGTCGCGGTGGACCGGACCCGGGCGGCGGCTGCCCTGACCGACCCGCGCCGCCGGGGCGACGGGGACGCGGCGCACCCGCCCCGGGTGGGTCTGCTCTTCTCCGGCCAGGGCTCGGCGCACCCGGGCATGGGCGCGCACCTGGCCGCGACCGAGCCGGTCTTCGCCGCCGCCGTCGAGGAGTGCGCCCGGGTCCTCGGCCGGGACCCGCACGAACTGCTCGTCGGCGCGGGACCCGGGGCTGACGAGCGACTGGCCGAGCCGGAGGTGCTGCAACCCGCGCTGTTCACGGTCGGGTACGCGCTGGCGACGCTGTGGCGGCACTGGGGCGTCACGCCCGCCGCGATGCTCGGCCACTCCATCGGCGAGCTGGTGGCGGCCACCGTCGCCGGGGTCTTCGACCTGCCCGACGCGGTGCGCCTCGCCGCCGCCCGGGGCCGGCTGGTCCGGGCCGCGCCGGAGGGCCGGATGCTCGCCGTGCAGCGCGGCGCCGACGAGATCACGCCGCTGCTGCCGGCCGGCGTCGCGGTGGCGATCAGCAACGGGCCGCAGACCTGCGTGCTGGCCGGCGCGCCGGAGCCGGTGACCGCGTTCGCCGACACGCTGCGCGGGCGCGGCATCGGCTGCACGCCGCTGCGCACGCCGTACGCGATGCACGTGCCGCTGCTGGAGCCGGTGCGCGACGAGTTCGCGGCGCTGGTGGCGGCGGTGCCGCGCCGGGCGCCGGCGGCGCCGGTGTGGTCGGCGGCGACCGCCGCGCCGTTCACCGACGCGCAGCTCACCGACCCGGCGTACTGGGCGGAGCAACTGTGCCGGCCGGTGCGCTTCGGGGCCACGGTGGCGGCCCTCGCGGCGACCGGCCCGCCCGACGGGTGGCTGCTGCTGGAGTGCGGCCCCGGCCGCCAGCTCGCCGGGCTGGCCCGGCTCAGCCTGCCGCCGGGGGCCCGCGCGCCGCTGCGCACGCTGCCCGCGCCGGGGGAGCGCCTGACCGACCGGCAGACCGCCCACGAGGCGGCCGGCCGGTTGTGGACCGCCGGGGTGCCGGTCCACCTGCCCACGCCCGGCCGGCCACGTCGGGTGTCCCTGCCCGGCTACCCGTACCAGCGGACCCGGCACTGGATCGACCCGGCGCCGGCGGCCGTGGCGCCCGCCGCGCCGGCCGCCGACCGCCGCCACGACGACGGCGTCGTCGAGGTTCCCCTCTGGCGCGAGCTGCCCGCCGCGGCGTCCGCCGAGGCGCCGGCCGCGCTGCTGCTGTTCGCCTCGGGCCGGCGGGGCACGGCGCTGGCGGAGCGGCTGCGGGAACGCGGCGTCGACGTCACGGTGGTCCGCCCCGGGCCGGCCTTCGCGGTCCGCCCGGACGGCTACCAGGTGCGGCCGACAAGCGTCGCCGACCACCGTCGGCTGCTCGACGAGTGCGCCGACGACGAGCGCGCCGGCCGGGTCGTGCACGCCTGGCCGCTCGACGGGGACCCGGCCGGCTCCGACGTGGCCGCCGTGTCGGCGGCCCAGGACCACGGCTACCTCGCGCTGCTGACGCTGCTGGAGGCGCTGCCGGACGCCGACGTGGAGCTGGACGTGGTGACCGCCGGGGTGGCCGACGTGACCGGCGTCGACCTGCTGCGCCCGGAACACGCGACGGTCGCCGGGGTGGTGCGCTCGGCGCCGCTGGAACGCCCGCGGCTGCGTGGTCACTGGGTCGACGCCGACCCGGGCGAACCCGCCGTGGACCCGCTGGCCGACGAGCTGCTCGGCGTCGACCGGGCCGAGGCGGTCGCGCTGCGGCTCGGTGGGCGTCGCTGGACGCGCGAGTTCGCGGCGGTGCCGGCCGGCGGTCGGGCCGGTTCCGGGCCGGTCGTCCGGGACGGCGGGCGGTATCTGATCACGGGCGGCTCGGGCCAGGTCGGCGGCGCGTTCGCCGCCGAGCTGGCCCGGCCCGGCGCGCGGCTGGTGCTGGTGAGCCGCGCCACGGCGCCGCCGGCCGACCGGATCGCAGCGCTGGAGCGCGCGGGCGCCCGGGTGCGGCACCTCACCGCCGACGTGGCCGACCCGGACGCGATGCGGGCGGTCCGCGCCGAGGTGCTGCGCGACCTCGGCGGTCTCGACGGCATCATCCACGCCGCGCGGCGGCCGGACACCGGCCCGGCCGCCGGGTCCCGGCTGGCGGAGGCCGCCGCGGAGCTGCGGCCGAAGCTCACCGGCGCGCTGGTGCTGCGCGAGGTCTTCGGTGACCTGCCACTGGACTTCGTGGTGCTCAGCGCCTCGGTGACCGCGCTCGCCGGTGGACTGGGCCGGGTCGACGACACGGCGGCCAACGCGTTCCTCGACGCGTACGCCCGCGCCCCGCACGGCTGGCCGGCCCGGGTGGTGGCGCTGGCCTGGGGCGCGTGGCGGGAGGACGGCGTGCCCGACCACGACGGGCTGCCCGCCGCGGCGGCGACGGCGGCGGCGCGCCGGGTCCTCGCCGGGGGCCGCGCCGGCTCGGTCGCGATCGGCGCGTACACCGTGGCCGCGGTCGCCGGCCACGAGCGGCGGCTCGCCTCGGTCACCGCCGCGACCACCGCCACCGCGACCGCCGTCGACGGCGACCTGACCGCCACCGTCGCCGGGATCTTCCGCGACGTCCTGGGCGTCGCCGAGGTCGGCCCGTACGACGACTTCTTCCGGCTCGGCGGCACCTCGTTGGTGGCGGCGCACCTGGTGCTGCGCATCCGCCAGGCCGTCGGCGCCCGGCTGTCCATGCGGGTGCTGTTCGACGCGCCGACGGTCGCCGCGATGGCCGCCCGGATCGAGGCGCTGCGCGCCACCCCGCCGGCCACGGCGGCGGAGGCACCGATCCCGCGCCTGCGCCGGCCGGGGCGGCCGGCGTGACCGAGTCGCCGCCGGACCTCACCCCGGTCGACGGCGTCTACCGCGCCGCCGCCTCGTACGCCCAGGAGCGGGTCTGGTTCACCGCCCAGCTCAGCCCGGGACAGCCGCTGTTCACGATGACCGACGCGGTCACCCTGCCGGCCGGGGCGGGCCCGGAGCAGGCGCTCGCCGCGCTGCGGACGGTCACCGAACGGCACGAGGCGCTGCGCACCACGCTGTGCCTGGTGGACGGCGAACTCCGGCAGGACATCCACCCCACAGTGCCGGTGGAGCTGCCGGTGACCGACCTGTCCGGGCTGCCGCCGCCGGAGCGGGAGCGGGCCCGCGTCGGGATCGTCGCCGAGTACGCCCGCCTCGACCTGCCGATGGACGGCCTGCCGCTGTGGCGGGCGCGGCTGCTGCGGCTCGACGCGGACACCTGGTGGCTGCTCTTCGCCGGCCACCACGTGATCCTCGACGGCACGTCGCTGCTCAACCTGCGCGCGGAGCTGACCGAACTGTGCGCCGCCGCGGTGGCGGGCCGCGCGCCGGACCTGCCCGACCTGCCCGTCCAGTACGCCGACTACGCGGCCTGGGAACGCGACCGCCTCGACGGCCCCCGCCGGGGCGAGCTGCGCGCGTACTGGCGGGAGACGCTGGCCGGCCTGCCCGCCGTGCACGGGCTGACCACCGACCGCCCGCGCCCGCCGACGCGCGCGTTCCACGGCGCCGACGTGCGCCGCGCCCTGCCCGACGGCGTGGCGGAGGCGTTGCCCGAGCTGTCCCGGCAGACCGCCGCCACCCCGTTCATGGTGCAGCTCGCCGCGTTCGTGGCGCTGCTGCACCGGCTGTCGGGCAGCGACGACGTCGTGGTCGGCATGCCGGTGGCCGGCCGGGACCGCGCCGAGCTGGAACCGCTGCTCGGCATGTTCATGAACATGCTGGTGCTGCGCGTCGACGTCTCCGGTGATCCGCCGTTCCGGACGCTGGTCCGCCGGGTCCGCCGGGTGGTGCTCGATGCGTGGGACCACCAGGACATGCCGTTCCAGAAGCTGGTCGAGGACCTGGCGGTACGCCGCGACCCCGGTCTGCCGCCGCTCTACCAGGTGACGTTCCACCACCTGCCGACCGGGCGCGGCGCGGCGTTCGGCGGCGCGATGGACGACCTGTCGCTGGAGATCGCCGGCGACGAGCTGCGGCTGGAGTACGACACCGCGCTGTTCGAGCCGGCCGGCATGGCCGCGTTCGCGGACCGCTACCTGCTGCTGCTCGCCGCCGCCGTCGCGTCGCCGCAGACCCGGGTGGGCGCGCTGCCGGTCATGTCGGACGCCGAACGGGACCGGGTGGTGACCGGCTGGAACGACACCGCCGCCCCGGTGCGCCGGAGCACCCTGGCCGAGTTGTTCGACGCCCAGGTCCGGCGCACGCCGGACGCGGTGGCGCTTGTCGACGGCGACACCCGGCTGACCTACGCCGAGTTGTCCGCCGCCGCCGACCGGGTGGCCCGGCGGCTGACCGCCCACGGGGTGGGGCCCGAGTCGGTCGTCGCCGTCCACGAGCCCCGCTCCAGCCGTCTCGTCGCCGGGCTGCTCGGCGTCCACCGGGCCGGCGCGGCGTACCTGCCGCTGGACCCGGACCATCCGCCGCAGCGGCTGGCGTTCATGCTGACCGACGCCGGCGCGGAGGTGCTGCTCGCCGACGAGGTGCCGGCCGGCCTCGCCGGCGCGGGCGTGGTGCTGCCGTTGACCGGTCCGGACCGGCCGGTGCCGGTGGGCGGACCGGATCGGCCGGTGCCGCGGACCGGTCCGGACCGGCCGGGACCCGTGCCGGGCCGGGCCGCCGGGCCGGGCAACGCGGCCTACGTGATCTACACCTCCGGGTCCACCGGGCGACCGAAGGGCGTGGTCAACGCGCACGCCGGCGTGGTCAACCGGCTGGACTGGATGCAGGACGCCTTCGCGTTGGGGCCGGACGACGCGGTGCTGCACAAGACGCCGATCGGGTTCGACGTGTCGGTGTGGGAGGTGTTCTGGCCGCTCGTGGTGGGCGCGCGGCTGGTGCTGGCCGCGCCGGGCGGGCACCGCGACCCGGCGTACCTGCGGGAGCTGATCGAACGCGAGCGGATCACCACCGTCCACTTCGTACCATCGATGCTGGACGCGTTCCTGGCCACCGCCGACGCCGCCGACCTGGCCCGGTGCGGCTCGCTGCGGCGGATCGTGTGCAGCGGCGAGGAACTGCCGCTGGACCTTGCCCGCCGGGCCGTGGCCGCGCTCCCGGCGGCGTCGCTGCACAACCTCTACGGGCCCACCGAGGCGGCGATCGACGTGACCGCCTGGGCGGCCACGCCCGCCGCGCTGGCCGCCGTCACCCGGGTGCCGATCGGCGGGCCGATCCGCAACGTGCGCGCCCACGTGCTCGACCGGGCCATGCGGCCGGTGCCGGTCGGGGTGGCCGGGCAGCTCCACCTCGGTGGGGTGCAGGTGGCTCGGGGCTACCTGCGCCGACCCGGGCTCACCGCCGACGCGTTCCGCCCCGACCCGTTCGGCGCGGCCGGCGGGCGGCTCTACGCCACCGGCGACCGGGCCCGCTGGCGGGCCGACGGGACCCTGGAGTACCTCGGTCGCCTCGACGACCAGGTGAAGCTGCGGGGGCTGCGGATCGAACCGGGGGAGATCGCCGCCGTGCTGCGCGAGCAGCCGGGCGTCGGCGCCGCCGCCGTCGCGGTCCGCGGCGC
Source organism: Micromonospora sp. AKA38 (assembly GCF_027925725.1). Classification (NCBI taxonomy): domain Bacteria; kingdom Bacillati; phylum Actinomycetota; class Actinomycetes; order Micromonosporales; family Micromonosporaceae; genus Micromonospora; species Micromonospora sp. AKA38. Next base: position 439,505 of record NZ_BNEI01000004.1, read on the forward strand.
CACCCCCGCCGGTCAGCGCCTGGTCGCGTACGTGACACCGGCGGCGGGCGCCGGGGCGGTGGACCCGGCGGCGCTGCGGGAGGCGCTGCGGCGGCGGCTGCCGGACTACATGGTGCCGTCGGCGTTCGTGCCGCTGGACGCGCTGCCGCTGTCCGCCAACGGGAAACTGGACACCGCCGCGCTGCCCGACCCGGTGCCCGACGGCGGCGGCGCCGCGGCGCACCGCCCACCGGTCACCCCTGTCGAACGGGCCGTCACCGCCGCCTGGCAGGACGCGCTGGGGGTCGCCGACGTCGGCCTCGACGACGACTTCTTCGCCCTCGGCGGGCACTCGCTGCTGGCGATCCGGATGCTGGCCACGCTGCGCGCGGCGTACGGGCCGGTCGACGTCGGCGTGATGGACCTGTTCCAGCACCCCACCGTGGCGGGGCTGGCCGCGCTGATCGACGGCCCGGCCACCGACCGCCGGCGTCCGCTGCTCTACGAGCTGACCCGGCCGGTGCCGGCCGAGCAGCGGCTGCGGTCCTACGTGTGCGTGCCCTACGGCGGCGGGCTGGCCAGCATCTACCAGCCGCTCGCGGACGAGCTGCCGCCCGGGCACACGCTCTACTCGCTGGCCGTCCCCGGGCACGACGTCGGGGTCGACGACACCGAGCTGCCCTTCGACGAGCTGGTCGAGCGGTGCGTGGCCGAGATCGAGGACCGGGTGGACGGCCCGCTGGTCCTCTACGGCCACTGCGTCGGCGGCGCGCTGCTGACCGGCATCGCCCGGCGGCTGCACGAGCGGGGCCGGCCGATCGAGGCGATCTACGCCGGTGGCGTGTTCCCCACCGCCCGGCCGGACAACATGCTCGGCCGGCTGGTCGACTGGGTCGACTCGCGGGGCGCGGACCGGCGCTACGAGACGTTCCTGCGGTCGATCGGCGCCGAGCTGGCCGACCTGGACCCGGCCCAGGTCGACCGGTTCGTCCACCACGTGCGGCGCGAGGCGGCCGAGGCGCAGGAGCGGTTCACCGCCTGGCTGGACGCCGAGCCGGTCCGGGTCCCCGCGCCGGTGATCTCCGTCGTGGGCACCCACGACGTGCTCACCGAGTACTACGAGGAGCGCTACCGCGAGTGGGACTTCCTCGGCGGTTCCACCGCGCTTGTGGTGCTCGACCAGGCCGGGCACTACTTCGTCAAGCAGCGGGCCCGGGCGCTCGCCGAGGTGCTCACCCACCCGGGCCTGTCCGCGCCGGCCACCGCGCCCGCTCCGGTCGCCGGTGACGGCTGGGAGCTCGCCGCGACAAGCGCCGACCCGGCCGCCGTCGAGGCCGGGGTGCAGCCCGGCGTACGCCGGTTCCTGGCGCTCACCGCGAGCCAGCTCGTCTCGGCCACCGGCTCGGCGCTGACCCAGTGGGCGGTGCCGGTCTGGGTCTACCTGAGCACCGGCTCGATGCTGTGGTTCGGCCTGTCCGGGGTGATCGCCTACCTGCCGGCGCTGTTGGCGCTGCCGGTCGCCGGCACCGTCGCGGACCGGTTCGACAGGCGTCGGGTGCTGATCGCCGCCTGCGCGGTCGCGGTGACGGCGGAGGCGCTGCTGGCCACGCTGCTGTGGACCGACCGGCTGGGACTGGCCGCCGTCTACACGCTGGTCTGCGTGCTCGGCGCGGCGTCGGTGTTCCAACGCATCACCTATCTGGCCGCGATCCCGCAGGTCGTGCCGAAGCGCTACCTGGGCCATGCCAACGGCATCGCCCAGCTCGCCGTGGGGCTCAGCTCGCTGGCGGTGCCGCTGCTGGCGGCGGGCCTGCTCGCGGCCGTCGGCCTGACCGGGGTGCTGGTGATCGACATGGTGAGCTACACGGTCGCGATCGGCGTGCTCGCGGTGGTCCGCTTCCCCCGGCTGCTCGGCCGCCGCCGCAAGGAGCCGTTCCTGGCCGAACTGGTCGGCGGGGCGCGGATGGCGTGGGCGGAGCCGGGCTTCCGGGCCATGCTCGGCTTCTTCTCGCTCTACAACCTCTGCCTGGCCAGCCTGCTGTTGGTGCCGCCGATGGTGCTGGCGTTCGGCACCATGGGCCAGGTCGGCACCGTGGCGTTCGCCGAGGCGCTGGGCGCGGTCCTGGGCGGGCTGGCGGTCGCGGTCTGGGGTGGACCGACCCGACGCCGGATGCCCGCGCTGATCGCCATCGCGTTCGGGGTCGCGATCAGCCTGGTGCTCAGCGGCGTACGCCCGAACCTGTGGCTGATCGCGCTCGGCAGCTTCGGCGTGGGCCTCGGTCTGGGCCTGCACAACGGCATCTACCTGTCGCTCATCCAGGTGAAGGTGCCGCAGCGGTTCCACGGCCGGGTGCTGGCGATCATCCAGACGCTGACCTGGGCGACGTTGCCGCTGGGCTTCGCCGTGCTGGTGCCACTGAGCGGCGCCGTGCTCGAACCGATGTTCGCCCCGGGCGGCGCCCTGGCCGGCAGCGTCGGCGCGCTGATCGGCACCGGCCCCGGCCGGGGGCTCGGGTTCGCGTTCGTGGTGTCCGGCCTGGCGCTGGCCGTGGTGGCGGCGGGCGCCTACGGCATGCGCCGGCTGCGCCACTTCGACACCGAGACCCCGGACGCCCCGGCGGACGCGACGCGGTGGCTACCGCGCGGGCGCCGGGTCGACGATCTGTAGCCGCAGCTCCGAGGCGTACGCCCGGCCGGCCGCGTCGGTCAGCCAGGCGTCGCCGGGGCCGGGCAGCAGCTCGGTGACGGTCAACCCGACCCGGTCCCCGCCCCGCTCGTGCGCGCCGCGCAGCAGCGTGCACAGCAGCCGGGTGTAGACGCCGCTGGTCAGGTCCACGAAGGTGGGCTTGAGTTCGGTGTCGACCCGGACGAAGACCTGCTCGGGCAGGCCGAGCGCGCGCCGCCAGCGCCGCACCGCGAGGTAGCGCGCCCGCTCGCCCTTCACCGTGTGCAGCCCGGTCGCGCCGACCGTGGTGCGCCACGTCTCCCGCACCAGCACCAGATCGTCGACGGTGACCCGGGGCGTGTGCCCGGCGTTCCCGGCCAGCTTCCACGTGTCGAACACCTGGTGGTCGACGAGCGGCGCGAACACCTCCAGCAGCGGCCACTGCCGCCCGTCCCCGGCGTACGCCCGCAGGCCGCCGTCGGCATCGGGTCGCACCGTGAGGTCGGTGATCGGCACGAGGCGGTCCGGGTCGGCGCCGGGGGCGCCGGTGAAGCCGAGCTGCGCGTCGGCGGGCCCGTGCAGCCACTCCGCGATGCGGGCGGTGTGCCGGGGCCAGTCCACCGGGGCCAGCAGCCGTACCCGGCCCTCGGGCAGGTCGGCGCGCATGGCGTCGCGCAGCCGCCGCGGATCGGGGTGGCCGTGGGCGAAGAAGTGCGTGTCGAACGCGGCCAGGGCCACGTGCAGCTCGCCGAGCACGACGGTGACGTCGCCGCGTCGCAGCGCCGCCTCGTCCGGGGCGCACAGGTGCACGTCCGGGCTGTGGATCCGGGCGGCGGCCCAGCCGGGCGCGGTGGCGGGGAACGCGGCGGCGACCCGCGCGGTCAGCTCGGCGGCGTCGAAGCGCAACTCGCGGGCGTCGGGGTCGGCGTCGGCCAGCCCGAGCACGGTCGCCCAGCGGGCCAGGAAGTCGGCGGTGACGGCGGCGCTGGGCGGGTCCGCCCCGAACACCACCGCCTGGGCGTGGAACCACAGGTCGGCCAGGGGCACGTCCGGGCTCCCCGCGTCGGCCGACAGGTCGCGGTGCAGCGCGGCCAGCGCGTCGGCGTACGCGTCGCCGATCGCCGCCGTCAGCCACCGCGCCGACAGCAGCAGCGGCTCCAGCGGGGCGAGCCGGCGCAGCAGCGCGTCGCCGAAGCGGATGTCGAGGTCGCGTACGGTCTCCAGGTGGCACAGGGTGCGCCCGGCGTACACCTCGCCGGGCTGGTGCCGCGCGGGCCGGCCGGTCAGCTCGACGAACCGGCGCTCCAGCGTGGACATCGCCGCGGCCAGCGCGTCGGGGTCGTCGGCGGCGGCCACCGCGTCGCGCAGCGCGCCGACGTCGGCCAGCTCGCCGAGCAGCCGGGCGCGGAGCGCGTCGTCGCCGATCGCGGCGAGCTGGTCGCGCAGCGCGTCCTCGGCGGTGAGGTCGACCGGCAGGTCGAAGCCGATCCGCAGCACGCCGCTGCCGGCGAGCGCGTCGAGTTGCGCGTGCACGTCGGCGGCGCGACGGAAACCGCTGGCCGGGTCCGCGAGCAGCCCGGCGACGAGGTCCCCGACCCGCGGTCGCCGCCGGGCCAGCGCCAGCAGCGCGGCCGTCCCCGCCGGCAGCGCCTGCGGCGCGCGGTGCGGGTGCCGCAGCACCCGGTCCCGCAGTGTCAGCTCCGGCGACAGCCGCACCGGCAGCCAGTCGCGGACGCCGGCCGCGCGGGCGAACGCCGCGCCGAGCGCGTCCAGCCCCCACCGTTCCAGGAAGACCCGGCGGTCCCGGGTCAGGGCCGGGCCCGGCCGTACGGTGACGATCGGACCCGGGCCGCCCAGCTCGGTCCAGCAGATCGGGCCGAAGAAGCCGACCGTGTCGTTCTTGAGGCAGTAGCGCTGCCAGTACTTCGCCACCACCTCCTCCCGGTGGCGCCGGCGCAGGTTGCGCGGGGCGTGCGGGCCGTCCCGCCGGATCGCGTCGACGGCCACCAGCACCGCCGGGTTCTGCCAGGTGAGCGCCGTGCGGAACGCGTCGTCCCCGGCGACGTCGTGGACCGCCCGGCCCAGCTCGGCGGCGGCGTCGTCGAACGCGGCGTCGAACGTGGCCTCGTCGCAGGCCCCGGCGAGGTGGGCGTCGGCGACGGCGGCGAGCGCGGGCGCGGCGAACCGGCGCATCCCGGCGGCCGGGAAGCCGGCCGAGCGCAGCAGCGCGGAACGCCAGACGTGCCACGGGGTTCCGGTCAGGGGCGTGAGATGCTCTCGGGGCACCCGGCAATGGTAGGCATCGACGGGATCCACGGCGGGACGGGCGAACATGAGCTTCGGGCTGGTGTCCTTCGGGGAGGCGCTCGGCGACCCGGCGCCGGTGGCGGACGTGGTGGGGGAGTACACCGACGACGTGCAACGGGTCCTCGGCTACGGCTACCGGCAGGTGCACCGCGCCGCGCCGGCGGTCGGCGTGACCGACCTCGCCGAACGGGCCGCCCGCCGGGCGCTCGACGCCGCCGCGCTGCCCGCCGCCGAGCTGGACCTGCTGGTGCTGGCCGTCACCGACGTCACCGAACACCTCTACTGGGACGCCGCCGCCGAATTGGCGCACCGGCTCGGCCTGGTGGACGCCGAGGCGGTGCTGCTCACCCAGGCGTGCACCACCGGCGTGCTCAGCCTGGACACCGTCGCGGGCCGGTTCGCCACCCACCCGGGGTACGCGACCGCGCTGGTGGTGGCCGCGAACCGGACCTGTGAGGCGTACTGGAACCGGATGGACACCCAGCCGATGGTGTTCTCCGACGGCGCGGTCGCCACGGTGGCCCGGCGCGGGCACCCGCGGCTGCGTTGGCTGGCCACCGAGGCCGTGACCGACGGTCGCTACGCCGGGTTCCACCGGCTCGACAGCGGCGGCGCGGCGACGCCCTTCGGGCCCGGCGGCGATCCACCCGCCGCCCTCGACGGGTGGCACGTGATGGAGTTCTTCGACTACGACGCCGAGCAGTTCGCGCAGTTCGCCCGCGAACTCGACGAACGGGCCGTGCGGGTCACCGAGCGGGCCTGCGCCCGGGCCGGTGTCGCGGTCGCCGACCTGGCGCGGCTGATCCTGGTCGGCGACAACGAACGGGCCATGGCGTCGCTGGCCGAGGCGCACGGCGTGCCGTTGGCCCGGACCAACCGGGAGTTGGCCGCCGAGCACGGGCATCTCGGGGCCGCGGACCAGCTCTTCGGGTTGAGCCGCCTGCTGGCCGCCGGGGAGCTGGTCGAGGGCGACCGGGTCGCGTTGATCTCGCTGGGCCGGGGCATGCACTGGGCCTGTACCATCGTCGCGGTATAGGCATCGATCATCCGGTCGGTGTGCCAGCGCGCCGCCGCCGCTGCCGCCGGAGGACCCGTCCGGAAGGGACACGGCATGTCCAGTCGGCTGGTGCGACTCGTCGCCGACGTGCTGGAGCTGCCGGTCGACGAGGTCGACGCGCAGACCGGGCCGGCCACCACGGCCGCCTGGGTGAGTCTGCGTCACCTCCAGATCGTCGCGGCGGTCGAGGACGCCTACCGGGTGACCATCACGCCACGGGAGATCCGGGCCGTGCGGTCGGTGGCGGACCTGCGCGCGCTGCTGGCGCGGCGGGGCGTCGAGGAATGACGGCCGTCGCGCCGTCCCCGCTCGGCGACGCCGACCTCGACGCCGGGCTGCTCATCCGCCGCTTCGAGGAGGAGCTGCTCCGCCTGTACGCCGACGGCCACCTCGCCGGCACCACCCACACCTGCCTGGGCCAGGAGCACATCCCGGTCGCGCTGGCCCCGTTGCTGACCGGGGACTTCGTGTTCAGCAACCACCGGGGGCACGGGCACTACCTGGCCCACCGCGCCGACCCGCACGGCCTGCTGGCGGAGCTGCTCGGCCGGGACGGCGGGGTGTGCCGCGGGCACGGCGGCAGCCAGCACCTGCGCCGGGACGGGTTCCTGTCCACCGGGGTGCAGGGGGAGAGCCTGCCCGCCGCGGTCGGCGTCGGGCTGCACCTCAACCGCACCGGGCAGGACCGGATCGTGGCGGCCTACGTCGGCGACGGCACCTGGGGCGAGGGCGCGGTCTACGAGGCGCTCAACATGGCGGCGCTGTGGCGGGTGCCGCTGCTGGTGGTGGTGGAGCACAACCGGATCGCCCAGTCCACCCCGACCACCGCGCAGTTGGCCGGCACCATCGCCGGCCGGGTGGCCGGGTTCGGGATCACCGTCAGCGAGTCGGACTCGCTGGACCTCAACGAGGTGCGGGCCGGCGCCGCGCCGCACGTCGCGCGGGTCCGCGCCACCCGGCAACCGCACGTGCTGGTGCAGCACACGGTCCGGCTCGGCCCGCACAGCAAGGGCGACGACTCCCGCGACGCCGACGAGCTGCGCGAGCTGCGGCGGCTCGACTGGCTGGAGCGCTACGCCACCGCGTACCCGGAGCAGTTCTCGGCGGCGGACGCGCGGGCCCGGCGGCGGGTCGCGGACGTCTCGGCCGAGGTGCTGTCCCGGCCGTTGGTGAGCGGCGGCGTGGGGTGACCCGCGCCGAACGGGTGAGCGAGAACCTCAACCGCGCCCTGCACGAGCTGTTCGCCGCCGACGACCGGGTCTGGCTGCTGGGTGAGGACGTCGCCGACCCGTACGGCGGGGCGTTCAAGGTCACCCGGGGGCTGTCCACCGCGTACCCGGACCGGGTGCTGTCGACGCCGCTGAGCGAGAACGGCATCACCGGCGTCGCGGGTGGCCTGGCGCTCTGCGGTGACACCGTGATCGTCGAGATCATGTTCGGCGACTTCGCCGGTCTCGCGTTCGACCCGATCCTCAACTTTCTCACCAAGTCCGTCAGCATGTACGGCGAGCGCACCCCGATGCGGGTGGTGATCCGCTGCCCGGTGGGCGGCGGCCGGGGCTACGGCGCGACGCACAGCCAGAGCGTGCAGAAGCACTTCATCGGCATCCCGCACCTCGCGCTCTTCGAACTCTCGCCCCTGCACGACGCGGCCGACGTGCTCGCCGCCGCGCTGCGCCGGGGCGAACCGGCCATGCTCTTCGAGGACAAGATCCTCTACACCCGCCGCCGGTACGTCGACGGCCGCGTCGACGACCGCTTCGCCGTCGAGATGCGGGGCGCGGACCGCAACTGGGCCCGCGTGCACGACCCGGCCGCCGACACCGCGCCGACGCTCGTCATCGCGCCCGGCGGGGTCGCCGACCGGGCCATCGCCGCCGCGCGGGACGCCGCCGGGCGGGGCCGTGCCGTCGAGGTGCTGGTGCCGGCCCGGCTCTACCCGGTCGACGTGGACGGGCTGCGCGGCGTGCTCGACGGCGCGGCCGGGGTGATCGTCGCCGAGGAGAGCACGGCCGGTGGCACCTGGGGCGGCGAGGTCGCCGCCCGGCTGCACGCCGAGGCGTGGCCGCTGCTGCGCCGGCCGGTCGAGCTGGTCAGCTCCGCCGACCGGGTCATCCCGTCCGCCCCGCACCTGGAACGCGCGGTCCTGCTGGGCGCGGACACCATCCTGGAGCGGATCATGCGGGTTCCGGCCGGCGGGCCCGCCGCGCCGCGGGCGGCCGGCGTCGACCCGCCGCCGGCCGGGTCGCGTCCGGCGGGGACCGCCGAGCCGGGTGTCCCGGTGCGGGTGCCCACGCTCAACCCGACCGACGAGAGCTACCTGCTGCTGGAGTGGCTGGCGCCGGCCGGCGCCACCGTCGGCGTCGGGGAGCCGATCGCGGCGGTGGAGACCGCCAAGGCGATCGAGGAACTGGCCGCGACGCACGCCGGCGTGCTGCGGCACGACGTGGCCGCCGGGGCGGACTGCGTCCCGGGCGGCGTCATCGGCCGCGTCCTGCCCGTCGGGGCCGCGCCCGCCCCGACCGCGCCGTCCCCGGAACCGCCGCCGTCCCCGGAACCGCCGCCGGGGCCGGCCGCCGCGGTCCGGCCGCCGGTGGTGTCGCCGGTCGGACGGCCGTTGTCACCGGCGCAACGCCGCGTCGCCGAGGTGGTGGCGACCTCGCACCGGGAGATCCCGGCCGCGTTCACCGTGGTGCGCGTCGACGTGACGGCCGCCCTCGGGTACGCCCGCCGGGCCGCCGAGGAGACCGGCGCCGACGTCGGCCTCACCGAGCTCGTCATCGCCGCCGTGGCCGCGCTGCACGACCGGTTCCCCGACCTGTACGCCACGCTCACCGGCGACGGCCGGGTGCGCGACGCGGCGCAGCCGGCGGTCGGGCTGACCGTGGACGTCGGCACCGGGCTGTTCCTGCCGGTGATCCGCGACGCCGCGAAGCTGGACCTGGGCGACCTCGCCGACACCGTGGTCGCGCTGCGCATGCGGGCGCTGCGCAACCGGCTCGGCGAGGACGACATGGCCGACATGAACTTCCTGGTCGCGCTCAACGACACCCCAGGCGTGCTCCACGCCCGGCCGATCATCCCGCCCGGTGTCACCTGCGCGCTGTCGGTGCCCGACGTGCACCGCGAGGTCGTGCTCGACGCCGACGGCGGGTTACGCGAGCGGACCACCGCCGACCTCGGCCTGGCCTACGACCACCGGCTGGTCAACGGGGCGCGGGCCGGCGCGTACCTGGCCGCGCTCGCCGCCGCCCTGCGCCGGTGACCGGGCGGACCCGGACGCATCGTCGACAGTTGATCTAAACTGCGTCGCGGAGCACCGTGCGTGGTCGGTGACCGCCTCCGACGGGGTGATCAGCATGCTTGTCCGCGTCCTCGGACCCTGCACCGCCGAGACCGACCGGGGCGACGCGGTGCCGCTCGGCCCGCCCAAGCAGCGGGCGCTGCTGGCCGCGCTGGTGCTGCGCGCCGGGCGGGCGGCGACCGTCACCGAACTCGTCGACACGCTCTGGCCGGACGACCCGCCACGTTCGGCGGTCAAGAACCTCCAGCTCTACGTGCACCAGCTCCGCAAGCTGCTCGGCACGGCGCTCAGCCACCGCAACGGCGGCTACCGGCTCGACCGGGCGGCCTACCGGCTGGACGCCGCCGAGTTCGACGACCTGGTGGACCTCGCCCGGCGGGCCGCCGCCGCCGACGACCTGCCAACGGCCCACGACGCCTACCGGCGGGGCCTGTCGACGTGGCGGGGGCGCGCGCTCGCCGACCTGGTCGACCGGGGCCTGCTGCGGGAGGAGGCCACCCTGCTGGAGCGCCGCCACCTCGTCACGCTCGACGAGTCCCTGGCGGTGGAGGCCCGCCTGCACGGACCGGTCGCCGTGCTGCCCCGGGCCCGGCGGCTGATCGTCGACCACCCGTTGCACGAGCCGTTGCGGGAGCACGAGCTGCGCGGGCTGCTCGCCGCCGGCCGCCACGCCGACGCGGCGACCGCGTACCGGGAGTTCCGTCGGCTGCTCGCCGCCGAGGTCGGGGTCGCGCCGGGTCCGACGCTGCGGGCGCTCGGGGCCCGGCTGCCCTGGCACCGCGCGGCCGAGCCGGGCCCGGCCCAACTCCCCGCCGACCTGGCCGACTTCACCGGTCGGGCCGCGCAGGTAGCGGAGATCACCCACCACCTCAGCGGTACGGCGGGCGCGTTGCGCATCCACGCCGTGTCCGGCACCGGCGGGGTGGGCAAGAGCAGCCTGGCGGTGCACGCCGCGCACCTGCTCCGACCGCACTACCCGGACGGGCAGCTCCATGTGCGGCTGCACGGCCACGGGGAACGGCCCGTCGATCCGGCCGACGTGCTGGCGCAGTTCCTGCGCGCCCTGGGCCGGCCGGCCCCGCCGCCGGGCGGCGACCTCGACGAGCGCGTCCACCTCTACCGCAGCGCGCTGGCCGACCGCCGGGTGCTCGTGCTGCTCGACGACGCGGCCGGGGAGGGGCAGGTCCGCCCGCTGCTGCCCAGCGGTGCCGGCTGCGCGGCGCTGGTGACCAGCCGCACCCCGCTGGCCGGCCTGGTCGGCGCCCGGCACCTGCCGCTGGACGTGCTGGACGCGCAGGCGGCGGTGACGCTGCTGCTGACCGCCGCCGGCCGGGACCGCGCGCGGGTCGATCCGGCCGACGCCGCGGCGGTGGTGCGGCTCTGCGGCCGGCTGCCGCTGGCCGTGCGGGTGGCGGGCGCCCGACTGGCCACCCGTCCGCACTGGACACTGGCCGCGTTCGCCGGGCGCCTGGCCGACAGCCGGCGGCGGCTCGACGAACTGCGCGCCGGGGACCTCGACGTACGGGCCAGCTTCCAGCTCAGCTACGACGGCCTGGACCCGGACACCCGCCGCGCGTTCCGCCTGCTCGCCCTGCTGGACCAGCCGACCGTCACCGCGTGGCTGGCCGCCGCCCTGCTCGGCGCCACGCCGACCGGCGCGGAACGGCTGCTGGAGTCGCTTGTCGACGCCCAGCTCCTGGAGTCGTCCGCCGGTGACCGGTACCGCCTGCACGACCTGCTTCGGGTCTACGCCGCGGAGATGGCCGCCGCCGAGCCCGAACCGGCGCGGCGGTCGGCCGTCGGCTCGGCGCTGCGGGCCTGGTTGACGCCGGCGGAACGCGCCGCCGCGGCGCTGACCGGCCCGGACGCCGAGCAGGCGCGGAGCTGGTTCACCGCCGAGCAGGCCGATCTGGTGGCCGCCGTCCGCCAGGCGCACCGGGCCGGCGCCTGGTCGGTCACCTGGCGTCTGGCCCGGTCGTTGACCCGGTTCCTGGAGGAACGCTCCCAGTGGGAGGCCTGGCGGACCACCCACGAGCTGGCGCAGGACGCGGCCCGCCGCGCCGGGGACGTCGCCGTCGAGGTCGCGCTCACCCAGCGCCTCGGTGACCTCTACCGGGACCGGGGCCGCTTCGCCGAGGCCGCCGACCACTTCGGTCGCTGCCTGGACCTGGCCGGACGGACCGGCGACGACCTCCAGCGCGCCGCGGCGCTGCGCGGGCTCGGCGACGCCGGCTGGGGACGCGGCGACGCGCGGACCGCGATCACCCGCTACCGTGCCGCGCTGCCGCTGTTCGTCGCCGGTGACGACCGGCGCGGCACGGCGGAGACGCTGCGAGGGCTGTCGGTGGCGTACCGGGGCCTGGGCCGGCTGTCCGACGCGGCGGCTGCGGCCCAGCGGTGCCTGAGCGCGTTCGCCGCGCTCGGCGACCGCGACGGCGAGGCGTACGCCCGGCGCACGCTGGGCAGCATCCGGCTGGACCAGGAACGCTACGACGAGGCCACCGAGTGCTTCCTGCGTTGCCGGGCGGACTTCGCCGCGCTGGGGGACCGGCTGGGCGAGGCGGCGGCGCTGCTCGGTCTCGGGATGACCCAGGTCGACCAGGAGCGTTTCGCGCGGGCCGTGCCCACCTACCGGGACTGCCGTGCGGCGTTCGCCGACGTCGCGGACGCGCTCGGCGAGGCGTACGCCCGACGTGGTCTCGGCGACGCGCTGACCGGGCTCGGGCGGCACGAGGAGGCCGCCGGGGAGTTGACGGCCGCGCTGGCGGTCTTCCGCACCGGCGGAGACGTCCGCTGGGAGGGCTACGCGCTGTTCAGCATCGGCCGGCTGGAGTTGGCGCGGGGCCGGCCCGACGAGGCCCGCGACGCCCTGCGCGGTGCGTTGCGGATCTTCGAGCGGATGGCAGCCGCGCTGTGGGTCGACCGGACCCGAGGGCTGCTGGCCGCCCCGGCCATCCACGCGGGCGGCGTCTGAGTCGCGCCGGCCCGCCCGTACGCCCTGCTCAGCACGCCCGTATACCACCGCTATACCGGCCCGGCCGGATGGTGGTGGGGCCCGGCGGCGACCAGGATCGGTACGCCGACCGCGGACGTGGCCCGGTCGGTGGTGCGACCGCCCGGGCCACGTCCGCATCGATGCGTGAGGAGACACAGTGGACGAGGACGAGAACAACCGGCCGGGTCGGGGGCTGTCCCGGCGTTCGCTCATCCGGCTGACCGGCGGCGCGGCGGCGGCGGTCGGCGTGGGCGCGTACCTGGGGGCGGGACAGCCGGCCTCGGCGGCGCCGTTCTACCGGGCGCACGGCCCGGTGCTGACCGACGGCTACCAGACCTGGCTGACCGCGATCTCCAACCAGTCGGCCAACCTCGCCAAGGTCGTCACCGGGTGGGGGTTGGCGGGTGGCTGGGCGGCCAACCCGGACCATGTCTGGACCGCGTGCGGCGCCACGGACCACCTGATCGTGCGGACCGTCACCGGGGACACGAACACCATGATCGACGCGAACAACGCGGTCAACGAGATCCGGAACTCGCGGTTCTTCGAGTACAAGCGGATCCGGTCCGGCGCCGGCAAGTGCATCATCGAGCTCGGCAACGAGCCGAACATCGGGGTGAGCGACATCTGGGGTTACGGGTGGTGCCTCAGCGCCACGATCGACCGCATCCGGGCCGAGTTCCCCGGCGCGCTGATCTGCGGCACCGCCCTGTCGCCGAACAAGGGCGTGCGGCCCGACGACTGGTACGGCAACCAGAACTACCGGGACGCGATCGCCAAGTGCGACTTCGTCGGTGTCCACTTCTACAGCAACCCGAGCAACGGAAGCTTCATCGAGCAGGGCAACGTCAACGAGCTGACCTACGCCGAGACGTTGCAGCGGGCCGCCTCGATCTGGCCCGGCAAGCGGGTGATCGGCACCGAGTACTCGATCCGCACCACCGCCATCTCCCAGTACGACAAGGGCTACAAGTACGCCAACCTGATCCACTTCGACAACTCGGTCGCCGGCAACCTGTGGGGCGCCACGTACTACCACGTGCAGACCAACCCGGGCGGCGTGGACGTCAACGAGAACGTCGGCTCCGAGGGCGCCCGCGGCTACCGTCGGCGGCTCAGCGAGGGCGGGCTCTGACCCGTTCGGGTGGGACCGGCCCGAGGGGTCGGTCCCACCCGGGGGACGCCGTGGATCAGGGGCGCCTGGAGTGATTCGACGGAGTCGGTCTGGCGCTGCTCGCCGGGATCGCCAGCCCTACTTCGAGCCGTTCGGGCTGACGCCGACGGCCAGCTGTGACATCAGCTGTTGCACGTCGCCCTCCATAAGTTGTGCGGTCCGGGCGACGGTGAAGCCGAGTGCCTCGTTGATGCGCAGCATGTGCGGGTTGTGGGGGGCCACGCTCGTCTGGATGCCGTCGAGGCTGGAGATGTCCCCGGAGTCGAGCCAGTGCAACATCTGGCTCTTGACGAAGAGGCCGAGCCGATGACCGCGGTGGTTGGGGCGTACCGAGGTGTCCATCTGCAGGCCGATCCCGGGACGCTCGTCGCGGAACTGTAGTTCGGTCAGGCCCGCGATCTCGCCAGTGGCCTGGTGCGCGGCCACCACAACCCACTGCTTGATGCCACGGGCGGTGAGCTCCGCCTCGGCGGCGCGGACCCGTTCCACCGTCCACTCGGGTAGCCGGTAGGAGACACCGCCGAACGGGACGCCGTGCATGGCGGTCTTGGCCTCGGCGAAGTTGGCTATCAGCGCCTGGGGCGCCGGGCTGATCCACTGGGCGGCATGATATCCGGGCGGCGTTGGCTGCTGCCAGCGGCTGCGGTCGGCGGTCGCCCAGTCCAGCCGCTGTATGAGCATGGTGGAGGTGACCCGCATGCCGAGGCGGGTGGCCAACGCTGCGGCGGGGGTGTCCTTGGTCAGCCAGGCGCTGACCGTCTGGCGCTCCTCGGCGCTCGCGGCCGCCAGGGCGACGCGCAGCAGCGCGGTGCCGGCGCCCTGGCGCCAGCGGGCCGGGTCGACGCGGAGTTCGATCTGCGCGTGGTCGCTGTTCTCGTAACCGGGTAGCGACAGGCGGACCGCGCCGACCAGCTCGCTGTCGTCCCGTACCCCCCAGAGGAGGAAGCGCCGCGCCGTCGATGAGGCTGCCCGCAGCCATTCGTCAGCACCTCGGCGGGTGAGGGGCGGCTCATAGGGCCGATCGGCGGCCATGGCCGCCGCAGCCAGCCGGTGGTGGGCGGTGAGGAACGCGTCGTCCAGAGCGGCAGGGTCGATGGCTTCAACGTGCCAGTGCATCGGGGTTCTCCTGGGATAAGGGGGCGTGTGCGGGCGTGGGCGTGGCACCACGGGATGCGATTGGCGGGGCGGGCACAGACGTCGCGGCGAGCGCTAGGGCGGCGATCATGACCATGCCGAAAGTTGGTATGCCCAGCAGCACGGCAATCGCACCGTGCAACGCGATTCCCAGGGCCAACGCCAGCCGCCGGTAGGGGACCGGGGCCAGGACCAGCACGGCGAGGCTGACCTCCACTCCCAGCACCAGCCAGGTCGTCGCCGTGCCGAGAGGACTGCCCGCCAACGGCTCGACCAGGGGGGTGAGGCCACTGGCGATTCCGGAGACCGGATTGGTGAGCGCCGCCGGCAGCGCCGTCCCGTCCCGCCACTCGCCCTGGGTCAACTTCGCCGCCGTCGCCACGAGGTAGATGACGCTCAACTGCACCCGGACGACAAGTAGTGCCGCGTCCGCGGCTCCTTGCCAGCGCGGTGTCCGGCGGGTGGCACCCCAGTGCCACCGTCGCCGGTCCCCGAGGGCCAGGGGCACGAGCAGCATCGTCATGATCTGGGCCACGTAGTCACCACCACTCGGCATCGGCAGGGCGGTGGCGAGACTGGCGGTGACGTACCAGTGCGGCAGGCAGGTCCAGGACGGTCGCCAGCCGATCAGGCAGACTGTCAGGACGATGATCGAAAGCCAGCGCACGATGGCTTGGCTGTTCGAGGAATCACCGGCGATGCACCACAAGCCGGCGGCAGCGATTCCGTCGCACCGTCGTCCGGAGGCATCAGCGGGCGTGGGCGGGAACAGGATCGCCGGCGGATTGATGCCGACCACACTCAGCGTGGCGAGGCTGAGCAGGCTGCGCGGTAGCCCGTAGCCCGTTGGTAAGCGCTCCCGTGTCAGCTTGTGGAGGCTTAGCGAGGTGAGCATGACAGCTCGGTCAACGCTAGCCGTTCGACACGCACAGCGTGGTCAGGAGTTCGCCGTTCGACGGCGATCACGATGTCGCCGCAGAGCGTTGGCCAGGGAGCGTCATTGACTATCTCGACGTCGGGCCGGTGTGATGAGGGGAGGCAGGCCGCCAGCCGCTCGTCGGGACAGACATACCAACCTTTTTCGGGGATCTGAGCCGACAGGCGAGCGAGTTCGGCGAGCTGGGCCTGGTTCAATCGGCGGAGGCCGCCGAGACTGGTCCAACTGGCCTTTTGCGTGATCAGCAGTTCGGGCATCTTGCTTCCTGCGGTCGGCCAACGGTAGGCCGATACCTCCGTTCCGCCGGCAACATCGGTGTAGAACGACCAGGTCTGCGGCCACAGGTGCTTCACCGTGAGCTGGTGCGGGGCCCCCGCGCCGTTGCCGGGAAGCCATTGCACGACGCATGCGAGAGCAAGAAGCGTGAGCAGCAGCATCCGGTGGAACGTGAATGATGCGCGTCGCGGATCGTCGCCGGCTTGCTCCCCATCAGGGGGAAGCAGGCCGGCGACGTTGCGGCGGATCAGCAGTCTGCGCATTCGACGTTCGCAGGAGGTGAGGTGGGAGTCAGCTTGAACTGTGCCCCAACCCTGGGTGCCTGAGCCGGGGTGGCGTTGCTCGCCGTGGACACCGTGCTCCCAATGCCAATTACGGATGTGACGGCTAGCGCAGCTACCAATCCGTACAAAGACGACTTCTTCATGATGATCCTTGGTCAGCTGTGGTGGGTTCCGCCGGTGTTCACCGGCCCTGCCCAACCGATTCTGCTGGGTACACCTACTCGATCCCTACTCGTGCGGGCGGGACGGATGGCCGCAGGTCAACGCGCCATCGCCGGGACGCACGTCGCCGCGTGTCGGCACCGGTCGCAGTCGACCGCGCGCGGGTCGGTGGCGTCCAGATGTCGGCGTGGTCCGTCCGCGTCCACGAAGCCGGCCGGGTAGTGCTGGCTGGCGCTCCTCCAGTGATGGCGTGCTGCTGTGACGTCTCCTGCTCGAGCGCGCTCGTGGGCGAATCCCTCATGGGCCCGTGCGACATAGCGCGTGAAGCCGTAGTCGAGAGCTAGCGTCGAGACACGAGTGAACACCTCGACCGACTCTGCCCGTCGATCCATCTCCAGCAGGGCCTCTCCGATACATGCCAGCGCCAGGCACTCCACCTCCCGTAGCCGGAATTGCTTCGCCAGATCCAGGGATCGCCGCCCGAAGTCCAGGGCGGGTTCCGCCTGGCCTAGTGCACGCGAGGTCGACGACAGCCCCGCCAGGGCGACACTGATCCGGCGGTAGGATCGGGCCTCCGTGGCCTGCCGCAGAACCCAGGAAAACCGTTCGTACGCAGCCTGGAAGTCGCCTTGCTGGCTGAAGGTCAGGGCGCGGTTGAGGTTCAGCCAGAGGGTCGCTTCGGCAGGAAGGTCCGTCAGCGCGGACTCCGCCGCGTCGAGGTGGCGCAACGCGTCGTCGTACGCCCCCAGCTCACGGCAGGCCACGCTGAGGTTGTTGTTCAGCAGGTGGATCGCGAAACGGTCGGACGCCCCGGTGGCGAGGCGCAGACCGGTGCGGAAGCTCTCTCGCGCCTGCCGCGGCTGGCCGCTGTTGAGCTGGGCGGAGCCGAGATCCGCCCACTGGTACGTCTGCCAGCCAACCTTCCCCAGGTGGGCGGCTGCCTCGATGGCCTTGTGGAAAATCTGCTCGGCGAGGCCGCTCTCCCGCCGCTCCCGGGTGGCCAGGGCCAGGGCATAGAGGGCAAGACAATGACCGTCACGGTCGTTGGCCGCATGGGCAGAGGTCACCGCCAGTTGGATCATCTCGAGGGCGTCTCCCTCGTAGTTGCGCAGGGCGAAGAGCGGTTGGACCGCGCACGTCAGTTGCCACACCTGTCGGTGCATCCCGTGGCGTAGCGCCAGCCGGATGGCCGAGATGAAGTTGGTGAGTTCCCCTTCCAGGGCCTCCCGCACCGATGCGTCCGCCGGATGCGGGGGCAACGAGGGTCCCGTCGTCTCCTGCTCCTCGGCGAAGGTGAACGGCCGGGTGGCCAGAGGCCGGCACCACGTGCGGGCGAGCAGAATGTAGTAGTCGACGACGCGCTCCGCGGCGCGGCGGCTGTCCGTGGGATCATCGTGCTGCTCGTGGAGCTGCTGCGCGGCATCGCGGAGCAAGTCGTGCAGCTGATAGCGACCGGCACGCGGCTGGAGGACGACGTTGTCGTCGACCAGCGCTTCGAGGCTCGCCTCGGCTTGTAGCACGGACATCCCGGCCAGGGCCGCCACGGAGTAGCAGTCGAACTCCGTGGCGGGGTGAACCCCCAACAGGCGGAAGACATGCTGCTGGGTTCCGGTGAGATGCCGGTACGACAGGCTCAACGCCACCATGACGCTCCGGTCGCCCACGGTGAGCAGGCGGGCCCGGGTGCGATAGTCACTGAGCTGCCGAGCCAGGTCTTCGATCGACCAGTTGGGACGGTGCCGGAACCGGGCCGCGGCAATGCGGATGGCCAGGGGCAGGTGCCCGCACAGCCTCACGACATCCGTCAGCGTCTCCTCGTGCTGCGCCAGGTTGTCACCGCTGACCTCACGGAAAAGTGAGATCGCGTCGGGAACCGGCAGGGTGTCGACCGACAGCGGAACGGCGCCCTCCAAGGAAGCCAGTCGGCGGCGGCTGGTGATGATCACGAGCGTGCCGCCGGTGCCGGGTAGCAGCGCGCGGACCTGGGTGGCGTCCACCGCATTGTCGAGCACGATCAGGGCCTGCTTACCGGCCATCAACGACCGCCACTGCGCGGATCTTCCCGACGTGTCAGCTTCCAACGACTCAACGGGCAGGCCCGCGTCGCGTAGCAGCACGGCGAGGGCCTGCCCCGGAGTCAGTGGATCCTTGCCACTGGTGAAGCCCAACAGGTCGACGAAGAACTGCCCGTCTGGGAACTTCTCGGCTATCTCGTGGGCGAGCCGAACCGCCAGGGTGGTCTTGCCCACCCCGCCCATGCCGTCGATTGCCGATATGGTGAGAGCTGATGTCCCGCTCTCCGTCGCCGCCGTTCGGAGCACCTGCAACTCCGCGGTTCGCCCCGTGAATTCGTGGGGGGTGTGCGGCAGCAGGCACGGCTTTCGGCCTGCCGTCACGCCCGATGATTCCGGCTCCTCGCGTCCACCCGGAGAGTCGCCCGAACGTTCCTGCGGCCGATCGCTGTTCCCCCGCAGGATGGCGGTGTGCAGGTCCCGCAGCTCAGCATTCGGATCGACACCGAGTTCGTCGGCGAGAACCTGCCGACCACGTTCGAAGACGGTGAGGGCCTCGGCCGGTCGTCCGGACTGCCAGAGCGCACGCATGTAGACCAGGCGTAGCGATTCACGCAACGGCCGAGCAGCCACCTGGTCCGCGAGCAGCGCCACGATGTCCGCGGCATCGCTCCGGTCGAGCTTGAGCTGTGCGAGCTGTTCCACGACGTCGACGAACGTCGCTTCCAGCCGGGCGGCGAGAGCTGCCTCTCCTTCAGATCCCAGGGCCAAGATGGGTCCTCGCCACAAGCCGACCGCCCGCTCGTACTCGGACAGGGCCTCGTCGATGCGCGCGTCGGCATGGTGTCGCCGACCCCGGGCAACGGCTTCCTGGAACTCCAGGGCATCCACCTGGTCCGACGGAACCTCGAGCCGGTAGTGCGAACTGTCGTTCTGCAGTCGTACCTGGCTGTCGTTCATTCGGAGGAAGCTGCGAAGAGCGCTTATCGAATTGTGCAGCTGTTGCTGGCAGCTCCGGGGCGGGGTCGGCCACAGAATGCTGATGATTTCGTCCCGCGACACAAGCTCGTTCGCGTGTAGTAACAAGACAGCCAGTAGCCGGGCCTGTCGAGGACCGGGAAGGCGAACAGGCTTCCCGCCGACCTCGACCTCCAACTGGCCAAAGAGGCGGAAGTAGAGCTTCCGATCAGCGGAACGTCCGGTTGCCGATGTCGAGGCATGATTCATCGGTGCCGGCATGTCTAGCCCCCCGTTGGCCGTCAGGACGTCCTGGCCGTGCCAACTGCCGCCGAAGGGACGGTGCCGCGCCAGGCCGCCGGAGGCCTCAACGGCCACGGCACGTGCTTCGGTGCTCGCCAGCGGTGGCCTTCCTACGCGGCGGATGTTAGCACTCAAGTTCGTCACTGTGCGGGCGTGCGTCGGACCGGATCGCGCCGCCGAACGGGTCCCGGTGTCGTCGAGCGGCACCGCCCGTGCCATCGCCGGTGTTGGTCGCTGTCCCTCTCGTCCGTCAACTCGTCCATGAGCTGCGCTGCTCCGGTGGGGAGAGCGGGTGGCGACCGTCGCCGGCGCTGCCGCTGACCGGCTGGTCGCCCGAGGTGCGCGGTCCCGCCCGTGGCGATCGGTCGGCTCCCGGGAGATCACCTCGGCGATCGCGCCTGCCCGGCTCCGTGGATGGGCGTGCCGGATACGAAGATGCGTCCGCTCGTGCATTGGCGCCGAGTGCTCCGTGGACCCTTCTGGGATTTCGAGGTCGAGACCCGCAGATGCGGCAGCGTATCATTGCCCGCATGATGCCTCGTGCGATGCGGGTCAACGTCCGCAGGACGCCATCACTCCTCGATGGTGTCGGAGTGGGCCCCGATGACGCAGCTTGCTGATCGGCTGAACCAGCTCTTCGAGAATGCGCGCGAGGACGGTGCCGAGCCGCGTAACGCCGAGGTGTCCGCCGCTCTCAGGAACGATCAGGGCATCAGCATCTCGCCGGAATATATCCGGATGCTGCGCACGGGCGCGAAGGCGAATCCCCGGCCCGAACTGGTGCGAGCCATCGCCCGATATTTCGGCGTGCCCGCCGGTTACCTGCTCGGTGACTCGTACGGTGCGCTGCGCATCGGCTCCGAAACGGTTTCCAACCTCGGATCGGTTGACGTCTCGGGGTTGTCGCCGCAGAGCGTGGTGATGGTGCAGGCGCTGATAGACCATCTCCGGAACCTGGAGCGCAGTGGGCGGCCTGGATCCGAGTGAGTGCGCGGCGGCCCTGCCGGCCGGCGGAGGCGTGCTACCTCCGCCGGCCGGCAGGGCTTCTGGCGGCACCCGGTCACCCGGTCGCTGACTTCCGTCCGGCCGGCCACATCGTGTACTCGCCGAATGTCCACCGTATGCTGAGTCCCGTGGCGGTTTTCCCAGGAAGTTTCCTGAAGGTGTTCATGACTCGGGGAATAATATTCCTGATAAGGAGCTCCCGGTCGCCCCTCGACGATATCTCCGGGAAGTATTCCGCCGCATTCGAGGGTACGAGCAGGGTGTCGAGCAGTTCATCCGGGAGAATCTCGTAGTTAGCATGTTCGTACACGCCGTCAAAATGTCTGAGGAAGCGCCCGTGCAGAGCCGCCGCCTCATGGGCGTGCGGCAGGATCCGGCGGTCGGCGCGTCTCGCGAGCTCCGGTGAGGTGGTCGCCCGGACTTTCTGGATGATCTGCCGGGCGGCGAGCGGAATGGTGTCATCGACAGGGCCGTGCAGGACTGTGGAGCGGACCGCCCGATTGACGTCATGAAAAAGGAAGGAGGCGGCGTCGCCGGAAGCTATGTCTGGCGAGTTCCACACCACGACCCCATCGGGGCGCAGCGCGCCACGGAAGGACGACAGCATTTTGTCCATGGCCTTCTCGGGGATCAGATGGAAGACCATGTTGGCCATGATGACATCGGCGGGCGGAACGACCTCGTCGAGCGGGAGGAAACCTCCGTCCGCGCCGTTCAGGTGGTGGAACTGGACCCAGGGGTGGTATCCGATCAGGTGTTTCGCCTGATCGAACCACTCCGAATCCAGATCGACAAGGTGGATCTTCAGCCGGCGGCCGGTGGTGGCGAGCCGCTGCTCGACGCCGCGATCGCTCAGTGCCTTGAGCAATTCGATCGTGGCTAGCCCGGTCCCCGCTCCGTAGTCGACCAGGGTCAGGCAGCGCGGGCCGTGCGGCGTCGCCAGTCTCCGCTCGATCGCCGCGACGGCGGCGCGTACGAGCCGTCCGGTGGGTTCGGCGCACCAGAACCGCGGCTGGCGGAGATCGCCGTCGCGGTAGAGCAGGTGGTGCAGGGCCGTGCCGTCCTCGGTCGGCACCGGCCAGGGCAGTCGGCGCTCGGCGGCCGGAAGAAGACGGCTGAGGCTCACCGCGACGAACGGTTTGGTGGCGGGGTATCGGCGTCCTTCATGCGTAACCGCCTCCAGCCCGGCGTCACGGCATGCCTGCTGCCACGCGCCGTGGTGGAGCGGGTACTGGTGGGAGAGGCCGTGGTAGGCCTCGAAGGCGATGCCGTGCATGTCACCGGAATGAGCGCGGGCCACGTCGGGCGAGATACTGTGCGCCTCCACAACAATGAGGCCGTGCCGGGTGACGAACGGGCGCCACCGCGCGAGATGCGCGGTCAGATCCTCGATCACCGCCGACTCGGCCAGGGCATGCCCGTCCGGATCGAGATATGCGCTGGCCTCGCCCGGTGCGGGTGCCCTCCGCGCGCCCCGGTACGTGCGGTCATGGTCGATGAACGAGCGAATGTGCAGCCCTTCTTCCATGACCAGCCCCTGCTCGCGCAGCCTCCCGGCCAACTGCTCCGGCTCGGCGACGTCCCCGGGCAACAGCACCGCGGGGACGTTCCGGCGTCTCAGCAGCGTCCGAGCCTCCTGTAGGGCCGGGCCACTGGGATCCACACCCACCATGACCAGGGGGTACGCGTCCAGGTGACGGCCGCGGATCGTCCGGGTCCTGATCGCCTCGTACAGCTCGGCGAGCCATCGGCCGTTCCCGCAGCCGACGTCGGCGACGAACTGAGGCTGGCGGGCGAGGTCCTCCTGATCGAAGATGCCCAGCACGACGTCCTGAGCGTCCTGGAAGTAGCGACCGTGTGCCGCGCCACTCGCATTGACGTTCACAGCACGGTTCACATGCCACTCGGCGCCGTCGGCCTCCGGCCGAACGTTGAGGGTGCCACGCAGCATCTCGGAGAGCCGGGCGAACATCGGAAGGTAGGACGCGCTCATGCCGAAGGTCTCCGCCATCCGCTGCGCTTCGGCCGTTGTCCACCCCGTGGCCTCGAGTAGTTCCCCGGCGCCGCTCGGCCTGACCACCGTCGGGCCGGCCAGCATCAGCGGCATGACCAGAGCTCCGTCCAGGTGTCCCCGCACGATCGCTCGCTCCTCCACGGGCAGCCGCTCCAGCCCCCACCCGTGGAGGGCGTGCCGCAGCAGCTGATCGAAGAGGTCGGTGGCTCGCTCGGACCAGGGGCGCTGCCAGGCGCGGGCATCGGTGTCGGTGAAGCACACCAGAAACTCGGCGAGCAGCAGGTAGTGGCGGAGATGCGGCGCTATCCGGCGTCCGGCGTCGGTCCAAGAGATGGCGCTGCCCGAGTGGTCGCGTACCCACCCCTGTGCGGAGAGCGTGCGGAGCGCCACCCGAAGCGCGCCGATGCCTTGCTCGGGAAGGTCCGGATACGGCAGCGTGCCGCCGGGAGCGAGTAGGCCGACCTGGGAGAGCGCGGCCAGGGTGCAGCTCAGGACCAGGCCGTCCTGCGCCAGGAAGGCCGCGCGGCGAAGGTTCTGACCATTCAGCTCGACAGCTGCGGGGCGGGTGGGGTCGACGAGGACGGACATGGGCCTCACACCTCCCACGACCGCGACACGGCACAGGAGAGGCACCGTGGACCACCCCGTCCTGATCCCATCTCCGACCCAGCGATCGGAATGACTTCGATCCCCGCCTTCTCGAGCAGGGAATTCGCATGCTTGTTGCGTTCGTAGGCCACGACGACTCCTGGAGAGAGGGCTAGGGTGTTGTGGGCGTCATCCCACTGCTCACGCTCGGCGATGACGGCATCCGAGCAGGGCTCGACGACCCGCAGGCGATCGATGCCCATGGCGGCGGCGGCGGCCGTCAGGAACGGTTTCGGGCCGTCGATCCGCACGCCACCCTCGCCGTCCGCGGTGAGCGTGTAGGCGGCGGCGGAGTCGACGAGCTCCGGGTACGGGATGACGGTGTCGACATCGACCATGGTGCATAGCGTGTCGAGGTGGATGGTGGCGCGTTCGTGTGGGATCGCGACCGCGACGACGGTCTGCGCGTGCCCGCGCTCCAGCAACCGTCCGGCCAGTCGCTCGGCGCCGGCCACGTCCGTCCGGCCGCCCATGCCGACCGCGACCACACCGGGCGCCAACAGCAGGACGTCGCCCCCTTCCAAGGTCTCCAGTTCGGGGCCGTACACCCGGGAGGCTGCCGCGAAGCGGGGGTGGAAACTGTAGATCAGTTCCGTGATCGCCGATTCCCGGACGCGCGCCGGCGTGGCGAGAGAGGTGACCGCGACCTCCTCGCCGAACCACACCGATGAGTCGCGGGTGAACATCATGTTCGGCAGCGGGCTGAGGACGAAGTCCCGAGCGCCGAGGTTCGCGAAGACCAGTCCCGCGCCATGCGGCAGCTCCGCCTTGGCGATCCCGGCGATCAGCGTCTCGGCCAGCTCGAACGGGCTCATCGAGTCGAGATGGTCGCTGAGGTAGGACCGCAACCGAGGGCCGAGCCGGGGGTTGCCCACCGCCGACTCGATGGCCTGCGTCCGGGCTGGCGGGTTCTGCAGCGTCTCGGCGAGCAACTCGCCCACCATGAGCACCTCGACGCCGCGGGCGCGCAGGACGTCGGCGAAGGCGTCATGCTCCTCCTGGGCCCGTTCGACCCAGGGAACCCCGTCGAAGAGCAGGGCGTCGTTGTTGCGCGGCGTGAGGCGATTCAGCTCCCGGCCGGGGCGGTGCAGCAGGATCGTCCGCAACGGCGCGACTTCGCTGTAGACGTCGGTGCTACGGCCGTCATAACTATTTGTCCCGGTCACTGCATAACCTCTTCCTGGGCTGCGATCCGCGTGAGAGAAGGCGCCGGCCATCGCTCGGTCTGCCCGAAGAACCGGGGGATCGGAATCGCTCGCCCGGCGGTCATGGCAGTGGTCAGCACGTAGGAGCCGAGGGCGACGTCGAGCACGCCCAGCCCGAAGGGGGAGAAGATCGTCGCCCGATCCGGCAGGGTGCGTGCCTCGCCGCGGATGACCTGCTGGAGCGTGCCGGTCACGAAGTTACGACCGTGTGTCATCTGCTCCGCCAGGTGGGGGGAGGTGTCCGCCTTCATGCAGTGCTCGACGTCGTCGAGCACGTTGTTGGCCGACACGATGACCTCGGGCGGGAGGTCCCGCAGCGAGATGTTGAGGACGATCTGGTCGGGCCGCAGCCGGGTGTCCGCGGATACGTACGGAGTCGGCGCGGTCGTCGCGAAGACCACGACGTCCGCGGTGAGGGCGGTGGTCAGATCGGTGCGCCGGACCGTTGCCGGGCCGCGCTGCCGGATGTGCTCGGCGAAGCTGTCCAGACTGCGCGCGTCCTTGTCGTGGCACAGGGCTTCGCTCATGGGCAAGCCCGCTGCCCGAAGGTGATCGAAGATCGTCCGGGCGATCACACCCGCGCCGACGAACGCGTACGTACGAGCCCCGGGCGGTACAAGGACCTGTCCGGCCAGCGCGGCGGAAGCCGCCGTGCGCGCCGCGCTGATGCCGCCGGCCTCGAGGCAGGCGATCGGATAACCGGTCTCGCAGTCGTTGAGGATGAGCACCGCGGACGCACGTGGGATCCCCCGCCCGACGTTGGCGGGAAAGCTCGAGATCCACTTGATGCCGACGGCACGGTGCACCCCACCCAGCTTGGCCGGTAGCGCGATGATGCGGGAGTCCGGCCGGTCCGGGAAGCGCAGGAAGTAGCTGTCCGGATTGATGACCAGATCGGCGTGGTGGGCGGCATAGGTGTCGGCGACGATCGACCTGACCCGGTCGAGGTCGGCCGCGAGGATCTCGCTCACCACGTCGCCGGGCACGACGTTGAACTCAAACATTGACGCTCTCCGAAATGATGTGGTCCGAGGCCGAATATCGGTTCTGCACCCAGCTGTCCGAGTAGATGGAATTCAGATACTTCTCGCCCATGTCGGGAGAGACGACGGCGATGCGCTTGCCGGGGGCGCCGCACTCGAGTCGCCGTGCCGCGGCCAGGACCGATCCGGTGGAGCCGCCGACGACCAGGCCGTATCGGCGGGCGACGAGGCGGCAGACCTCGATGGTCTCGGGCTCGGAGACGACGACCCTCTCGAAGTCCCCCGCGTCCTCGTACAACTCGGGTCGCCGGCTGGCGCCCAGGCCGGGAATGTGCCGTCTGCCGGGCGGCCCGCCGAACGTGACCGAGCCCGCGGCGTCGACGGCCACCACCGTCGTTCTCAGGCCGTGTGCGCGCTTGAACTCGAGCAGGCCCATCAGGGTGCCGGCGGTGCCCACTCCGACCACCCAGACGTCCGAATGGCCCAGGTTGGCATACATGCTGGCCGCTGTGGTGTCACGGTGTGCCTGCTTGTTGGCCGGGTTCGCGTACTGGTTGAACCAGACGAGACGGGGGTCCGCGGCCAGCATGCGGCGAATCGTGTTGATGCGGGTGTGCAGGAACCCGCCCATGGGGTCCGGCTCGTCGACGACGATCACCTCGGTGCCCAACGCCCGCATGGTGCTCACCGCCGAGGGCGTCGTGTTGACGTCGGTCACGATGGTGAGCCGGTAGCGCTTGGCCGCGCACACGACACTGAGTGCGACACCAAGGTTCCCTGACGACGATTCGATGAGGGGTGTTCCGTAGGGCAGTGGCTGGCCGTTCTCCACGCTCGCGACGAGCGCCACCGCAGTCTTGATCTTGATGGAACCCGCCGGATTCAGACCCTCCAGCTTGAGGAAGACGTCGTCGCCGGGACGGAACCCGTCGAGTCTGAGGAAGATGTCGTCGAGGATCACGCTGTGCACGTCGTCGAAAATCATTGCCTCTCCCTAAGGGATGATGCCGGAGGAATCGCGCGGATGACCTCGACCAGATCGGCCGCCATGTCGAACACCGCGGGTGCCCGCATGATCGAGTGATGATCGCCGGTGACGCTCACGACCCGGATGTCCGGAGCGAGCGGGCGCCAGGAGGTCCACAAGCGCGTCGGCCACGTGTGTTCCGAAGCCTCGTAGAAAGTGATGGGACATTCTGCGGGCTGTGCCTTGTGGTCGAGCCCCGCAATGCCGTGTGCCAGCTCTGCCGCGATCAGCGATGCGAATTGTGCCAAGCCACCGTCGACCAGCTCGAGCGGCATGTTGAGCCGCTCCATCTCGGGGTTGAAGAACTGCGGGCCGGGAAGCTCCGAGGGATCCGCAAGAGCTCGCGCCACCTTGTCCGACAGCGACAACACCGTGTCGTGCGTCTCCTTCAGACGGCCGCCGACTTCTCCCTCGGCCAGTGCCGAGTCGACGATGGTGAGGAGATCGACCTGGTACCCCGACTCGTTGAGCAGGTGGGCGATCTCGAGTGCCACCAGTCCGCCGAACGACCACCCCAGCAGCCGGTACGGGCCGCTCGGCTGGTGTGCGACGATGCGGTCGAGGTAGGCGCGGGCCATGACCGACACGTCGTCGACGGGATCCGTGTCGCTGGCGTCGATTGCCAGCACCGTCGCCTCTCCGGCGAGTCGGCCGGCGAGGAGCGCGTACGAGGCGACGCCGCCGCCACTGGGATGGACGAAGAAGATGGTCGGCTTGTCCTCCGGCGCCGACGCCAGGGGCACAAGGGTCACGCTGCTGGGCTGTGCTGTCGTGCCGAGCGCCGAGGCGAGCGCCGCGACGGTCTGGTGGCGAAAGATGCTCTGCAGTTCGATCTCGATGTCGCACTGGCGGAGCAGATTGACGGCTCGGACGGCGCGCAGCGAATCACCGCCCAGGGTGAAGAAATTGTCGTCCGCACCGACCGACTCGACTCCGAGCACGTTCTCCCAGACCTCGGCGATCCGACGTTCGTGGTCGTTGCGGGGTGGGGTGTAGGTGTGTGGTGGGCGGGTGGTGGTGGTGGTGTTGAGGGTGGGTAGGGCGTGGCGGTCGACTTTGCCGTTGGGGGTGAGGGGGAGGTGGTCGAGGATGTGGAATGCGGTGGGGGTCATGTAGTCGGGCAGGGTGCGGGTGGTGAAGGTGTGGAGTTCTTCGGGGGTGGGGGTGGGTGAGTCGGTGGGGGTGGTGAGGTAGGCGACGAGTCGTTTGTCGCCGGGGGCGTGTTCGCGGGCGATGACGACGGCTTCGGTGATGTGGTCGTGGCGGCGGAGGGTGGCTTCGATTTCGCCGAGTTCGATCCGGTAGCCGCGGAGTTTGATCTGGTTGTCGATGCGGCCGAGGTATTCGAGGTTGCCGTCGGGGCGCCATCTGCCGAGGTCCCCCGTCCGATAGAGACGCGCCTGCGGATCGTCGCTCCAGGGATGCTTGATGAACCGTTCGGCGGTGAGTTCCGGCCGGTTGACGTACCCGCGAGCGAGACAGACGCCGCCCAGCAGGACCTCACCGACCACGCCGACGGGAGCGAGGTTGCCGTCGGCGGTCATGACGTGCGCCTCGGTGTTGGCGATCGGCTTACCCACCGGCAGGTCGGTCGCGGGGAGCGCCTTCCAGTCCGCGTCGGCGTCGCCGCGGATCTGGAACACGACGTTGGCGACGGATCCTTCGGTGGCGCCGTATTCGTTGGTGATGGTGGTGTGGGGGGTGGTGATGGCGCGGATGGCGGTGGCGAGGCTGGTGGTGAGTGCTTCGCCGCCGATGACGAGGTTGTGGATGTTGATGGGGGTGTGGGGGTGGGGGGTGGTTTGGGTGAGGAGTTCGAGGTGGCTGGGGGTGGCTTTGATGAGGGTGTGGCTGGTGGTGGTGAGGGCTGTGGTTTGGAAGGGGGGTTGGTGGGTGGAGATGGTGATGGGGAGGTTGTGGATGAGGGGGAGGAAGAGGCTGGTGATGGTGAGGTCGAAGGTGGCTGGTGAGTGCAGGAGGGTGCCGGTGGTGTGGGGGTGTGGGGGGTAGTGGTGGGTGGCCCAGTGGAGGTAGTTGACGATGCCGCGGTGTTCGATTTGGACGCCTTTGGGGTGTCCGGTGGAGCCGGAGGTGTAGATGACGTAGGCGAGGTTGGTGGTGGTGGTGGTGGTTTTGGGTGGGGTGGTGGGGTGGTTGGTGATGGTGGGCCAGTCGGTGTCGAGGCGGATGAGGTGGTGGGTGCCGGTGGGGAGTCGGTGGTGGAGGTGCTCGGTGGTGAGCACGATTGGGGCTTGGGTGTCGTGCAGGAGCCAGGCGAGGCGGTCGTGGGGGTGGTCGGGGTCGAGGGGGGTGAAGGCGGCGCCGGAGCGGAGGATGGCGAGTAGGCCGATGATCATTTCGGGTGATCGGTCGGTGCACAGGGCGATGAGGGTGTCTGGTGTGGCGCCGAGGGTTTGTAGGTGGTGGGCGAGTTGGTTGGCGCGGGTGTCGAGTTCGCCGAAGGTGAGTTGGTGGTTGTCGTGGGTGATGGCGGTGGCGTGGGGGTCGGTGAAGTGCAGGAGTTCGTGCATGAGCACGTCGGGGACTGGTTGGTGGGTGTTGTTCCATTCGGTGAGTAGTTGGTGGCGTTCCTGGGTGGTGAGCATGGACAGTTGGGCCAGGGGTTTGTCGGGGTGGGTGCTCACGGCGTGTAGCAGGGTTTGGAAGTGTCCGACCAGTCGTTGCATGGTGACCTCGTCGAACAGATCAACCGCATACTCCAACTCTGCCTCCAAGCCGTTCGGCTCTTCGCTGAGGCTGAGCGTGATGTCGAACTTCGCCGCGCTTCTGGCAGTGCTCCGGAAGCGTGCGCTGCTACCGGGGAGATGCCATTCCTCGTCTCCGGTGTTGTTCTGCAGCACGAACATGACGTCGAAGAGTGGGTGGCGGGAGAGGTCGCGTTGGGGGGTGAGGTCTTCGACGAGGCGTTCGAAGGGGAGGTCTTGGTGGGCGTAGGCGTCGAGGGCGGTTTCTTTGGTGTGGTGGAGCAGGTCGGTGAAGGTGGTGTGGGGGTCGATGTGGGTGCGCATGACGAGGGTGTTGACGAAGAAGCCGATGAGGTTTTCGATTTCGGCTCGGTTGCGGCCGGCGATGGGTGTGCCGACGGCGATGTCGTGTTGGCCGGACCAGCGGGACAGGACGAGTTGGAAGGTGGCGAGTAGGGCCATGAACAGGGTGGTGCCGGTGTTGTTGGTGAGGGTGTGTAGGGCGGTGGTGGTGTGGTGGGCGATGGTGAAGGTGATGGCGGTGCCGGTGCCGGTGCGGATGGGTGGGCGGGGTCGGTCGGTGGGGAGTTCGAGGGGTTCGAGGTTGGCGAGGTGGTGTCGCCAGTAGTGCAGTTGGGTGTCGAGTTGGGGGCCGGTGAGCCATTGGCGTTGCCAGTTGGCGTAGTCGGCGTATTGCAGGGGGAGGGTGGGCAGGTTTGGTGGCCGGTTTTCGGTGGTGGCGCGGTAGTGCTCGCTGATTTCGTTGGCGAGGAGGCTCAGTGACCAGCCGTCGGCGATGATGTGATGCATGGTGAGTACGACGAGGTGTTCGTCGGGGCCGGTGTTGTCGATGGACAGTCGTAGGAGGGGTCCGGTGGCGAGGTTGAAGGGTGTGGTGAGGTCGGCGGGTCCGTAGTGGGTGTGGATGGGTTGGGGTTGGCCGATGATTTGGCGGGGTTGGCCGGTGTCGTCGGTGATGAGTCGGGTGCGGAGCACTTCGTGGCGGGCGATGACGTGGGAGACGGCGGCTTCGAGTGCGTCGGTGTTGAGGTGGCCCTGGACGTGCAGGGTGAGGGGCATGAGGTATTCCTGGCTGCCCGGCTTGAGTTGGTCGAGGAACCAGAGTCGCTGCTGCGCGAAGGACAGGGGACAACCCCGCGGATCACGCGCCACCGCGACCAGCGGGAGGTCGTTCGGACCGACGTCCAACGAATGGGCGACGAACTCCGCCAACCCGGCGATGGTTGGCGTGTCGAACAACTGACGGACCGGAATTTCGACATTCGTCAAACTGCGCATCTGCGATATCACTCGGGTGGCGAGGAGCGAGTGGCCGCCGAGGGTGAAGAAGTTGTCGTGGATGCTGATGGGGTTGGGGTGTTTGAGGGTGGTTTGCCAGATGGTGGTGATGGCTTGTTCGAGGGGGTTTCTGGGTGTGGTGTGGGGGTGGGTGGGTTGGTGGGTGGGGGTGGGGAGTTGGTGGGTGTCGATTTTGCCGTTGGGGGTGAGGGGGAGGTGGTCGAGGGGGATGTAGTGGGTGGGTAGGTGGGTGGTGGGGAGGGTTTTGGCGAGGTGGTGGCGGAGGTCGTTGGGGGTGGTGGGGTGGTGGTGGGTGTAGTAGGCGGTGAGGTGGTGTTGGTGGTGTTGGACGGTGGTTTCTTTGATGGCGGGGTGGGTGCGGAGGTGGGTTTCGATTTCGGCGAGTTCGATGCGGGTGCCGTGGAGTTTGATTTGGGTGTCGGTGCGGCCGATGAGGGTGAGGGTGCCGTTGTGGTGGCGGCGGCCGAGGTCGCCGGTGTGGTAGATGCGGGTGTGGGGGTGTGCGGGGTGGGGGGTGAAGTGGGTGGTGGTGAGGTCGGGGCGGTTGTGGTAGCCGTGGGCGAGGCTGTTGCCGGCGAGGCAGATTTCGCCGGTGGCGCCGGTGGGGGCTTCGGATCCGTCGGGGGCGAGGATGTGCACGCGTTGGTTGGGCATGGGGTGTCCGGCTGAGGTGGGGGTGCCGGGGTGGGCGTGCCAGTAGGTGGTGTCGACGGAGACTTCGGTGGCGCCGTAGAGGTTGATGAGGTGGTGGTGGTGGTGTTGGTGGAATTGTTGGGTGAGGGTGGTGGGTAGGTGTTCGCCGCTGGCGAAGGTGTAGCGCAGGGTGGGGAGGGGGCGTGTGGTGGTGTCGTCGAGGAAGCGTTGTAGGAGGCTGGGTACGAGGTGTAGGCCGGTGATGTGGTGGTGGTCGATGAGGTTGGCGTAGTGGGTCATGTCGAGGTGGTGTTCGGGTTCGACGAGGACGACGGTGGCGCCGGCGTGCCAGGGCCAGAACATTTCGTAGACGGAGACGTCGAAGGTGAGGGGGGTGGCTTGGAGGAAGGCGTCGTTGGGGGTGAGGGGGAAGAGGTGTTGCATGCCGGCTAGGTAGGACACGATGCCGTGGTGGTGGATCTGGACGCCTTTGGGTTGGCCGGTTGAGCCGGAGGTGTAGATGACGTAGGCGAGGTCGGTGGGTGTGGTGGTGGTTTTGGGTGGGGTGGTGGGTTGGGTGTTGAGGGTGGTGGTGAGGGTGTCGATGGTGAGGGTGTGGTGGGTGCCGTGGGGGATGCGGGTGGTGAGGTGTTGTTGGGTGAGGACCAGGGGTGCGGCGGTGTCGTGTAGGAGCCAGGCGAGGCGGTCGTGGGGGTGGTCGGGGTCGAGGGGGGTGTAGGCGGCGCCGGTTTTGAGGATGGCCAGTAGGGCGATGGCCATGTCGATGCTGCGGTGCATGCAGAGGGCCACGATGGTGCCGGGGGCGGCGCCGAGGGTTTGTAGGTGGTGGGCGAGTTGGTTGGAGCGGTGGCGTAGTTCGGTGAAGGTGAGTCGTTGGTCGCCGCAGATGATGGCGGTGGCGTGGGGGTCGCCGTTGTGGTTGTCGAGTAGTTCGTGCAGGAGCAGGTCGGGCACGGTGGTGTGGGTGTTGTTCCAGGTGTGGAGGGCGTTCCGCTCGTCGGTGGTGAGCATGGACAGTTGGGCCAGGGGTTTGTCGGGGTGGGTGCTCACGGCGTGTAGCAGGGTTTGGAAGTGTCCGACCAGTCGTTGCATGGTGACCTCGTCGAACAGATCAACCGCATAGACGAGCTCGCACCTCAGCGATCCGTCGTCCCCCTCGACGGCTACGCAGGACAGTTCGTATGCCGCGCTGGTCTCCTCGACGGCGACGGGATCGGCGGTCAGCCCGGCCAGGCTCCAGCCGGTCTCCGGCATGTTCTGCAGCGCGAGCACCGCCTGGAAGAGCGGCGTTCGCGACATCTCGCGGGTCGGCTTGAGTTCCTCGACCAGCCGCTCGAAGGGCAGATCCTGATGGGCGTAGGCGTCGAGCGTGGTCTCCCGGACCGTTGCGAGCAACTCGTCGAAGGTGAGCTCGCTGGAGATCCGGGAACGCAGGACCAGCAGGTTGAGGAAGAGGCCGACGAGGTTCTCCGTCTCGGGCCGCTGCCGTCCCGCGGTCCAGGTCCCGACCGCGACATCCGCCTGGCCGGACCAGCGGGAGAGAACCAGATGGAAGGCCGCGAGCAACACCATGAACAGGCTGGCGCCCTGCGCCTGCGCGAGTTCGCGCAAGCCGGTTGTCGTCGCCTCGTCGACGGAGAAGCTGATTGTGGCGCCGGTGCCGCTGGGCTGAGGCGGCCGTGGCCGGTCGGTGGGCAGCTCCAGCGGCTCCACTCCCTCCAATGCCGACCGCCAGTACGACAACTGGTCCTCAAGAACCGGACCCGCCAGCCACCCACGCTGCCAGGCTGCGAAATCCGCGTACTGAATCGGCAACGACGCCACCACTGGCGCACGCCCCGACACCGCCGCGGAATAGAACTCGCTGATCTCACGGGCCAGCACACCCAACGACCAACCATCAGCCGCCACATGATGCAGACACAGCACCAAGACGTGCTCGTGCGGCCCGACGCGATGCAGGCTTGCCCGTATCGGGTGCTCGTGTGCCAGGTCGAAGGGTGTCGTGGCGATCTCGGCCAGGTCGGGGGCGGAGTCGAGGGTGCGGCCCTCGAACCTGAATTCCCGAGGCTCGTCGACGATGGCGACAAGGGCTCCGTCGGCGTCCATGGTCATTCTTGTGCGTAGTGGCGAGTGGCGCGCCAGCACCCGGGTGAGGGCGCTCTCCAGCAGCGGAACTGACAGCTCCCCGCGCAGACGCACCGCGACGGGCATGATGTACGAGGCGGTGCCTGGATTCAGCTGGTCCAGGAACCACAGGCGTTCCTGCGAGAAGGAGACCACGGCGGGTGCCGTGTCGCCCCGGGCCGGGATCGGCTCGGCGACGTCGGCCGGAGCCGCGTGCCCCATGCGGTCGGCCAGCCCGGCGACCGTGGGTCGCTCGAAGAGATCGCGCACCGACACGACGCATCCGGTGTCCTGCAGGATCAGGGCGGTGAGCCGGGTCGCCAGCAGCGAATGGCCGCCGAGTGCGAAGAAGTTGTCATGGACGCCGACCCGTTCGGCTCCCAGGATGTCGCTCCAGACCGCGCACAGCGTGGCCTCGAGCGCGTTACGTGGTGCCAGGTAGGTCTCGGCCGGCCGCAACGTGTCCAGGTCAGGCGCGGGCAGCGAGCGACGGTCAACCTTTCCGTTGGTCGTCAACGGCAGGGCGTCCATGGGGACGAAGATCGACGGCACCATGAATTCCGGCAGCCGATCGAGGAGGTGGCGCCGCACCTCCGCGACGGCGCCGCCGACGACGTATCCCACGAGCCGCTTGCCCTGATGGGCGTCCTCGTGGACGCCGACGACGGCTCCGGTCACGCCGGGCGCATCCAGGATCGCCGCCTCGATCTCGCCGACCTCGATGCGGAACCCCCGGATCTTGACCTGGTCGTCGACGCGTCCCAGGTATTCCAGCGATCCGGTGGCGTCCCAGCGGACGAGGTCTCCCGTCCGGTAGAAGCGCCCGCCGCCGCCGGCCTCGCCCGGATCGACGAATCGCTGCTCCGTCAGCTCGGGCTGGTTCAGATAGCCGCGCGCCACGCAGGGGCCACCGATGAACAGCTCTCCGGTGACGCCCACCGGTACGGGCTGTCCGTGACCGTCGAGCACCAGGACGTCCGTGTTGGCGACGGGCTTGCCGATCAGCACCCGGTCCGTCGGACGGCTCATCAGGTGCGTGGTCGCCGTGACCGTGATCTCCGTGGGACCGTACGCGTTGAGGATGGGCACATCGACCAGCCGGAACCACTCGGCCAGCAGGGGCGGCGGGATCGGTGCTCCACCCAGGCACATGAGACGCAGCTGGCCGCCGAAGCCGACGCCCGGTCGCGGGAGCCGGGGCAGGATCGTCTCCCACACGGCCGGAGGCATGCCGGCCACCGTGATCTGTTCGCGCCGGATCAGATCGATGAGGGTGTCGGCTTCCCACTCCTCCCCGCGCATGACGATTGTCGCGCCCGTGATGAGCGGGATGAAGATCTGCTCCACGGAGACGTCGAAGGAGAAGGAGACGAACTGGAGCATGCGGTCGCCGGGGACCAGACCATACTCCGTGCGCATGCCCAGCATGCGGGTCAGGAAGGACCGGTGCTCGATCTGCACGCCCTTGGGCGCGCCCGTCGAACCGGATGTGTAGATGATGTAGGCCAGGTCGTTGCCGCTGATGGTCACCGCCGGAGCGGTGGCTGGCCACGCCGCGGCATTCGGCTCGGCCGCGTCCATCGGGAGGACGACCGCTCGCGTGGCCGGCAGGTGCCCGATGAGGCTCTGTTGGGACAGGAGCAGGGGCGCCGCCGTGTCGTCCAGGAGTTGGGCCAGCCGCTGCGGCGGGTGAGCGGGATCGAGGGGCACGTACGCCGACCCGGCCTTGAGGATGCCCAGCATGGCGATGATCGCCAGGGCGTTGCGCTCGAGACAAACGGCGATGGGCACGTCGGGTCCGGCGCCTGCCGCGAGAAGCCGGTGCGCCAGCCGGTTGGCGGCCGCGACGAGTTCGCGATAGGTGAGCCGAGTGTCACCGCAGACCAGGGCGACCCGGTCCGGTTCCGCCTGGGCGATGCGCTCGACCAGCGCGGGAATGAAGTCGTCACCGACCGGGCTGCGCGGGCCGGCTCCCGCCTCGAGCACATACTCGCGCTCCGCGTCGGACACCATGCGCAACTCGGACAGTGGCCGCTGCGGCGTGCGCACCGCGGCGGTGAGGAGCGCGGTGAAATGGTCGGCCAGACGCCGGGCCGTCGATTCGTCGAAGAGGTCCGTCGAATAGACCAGCTCACCGACCAGGCCGGTCTCCGTCTGCTTGACGAACATCGACAGGTCGAACTTGGCGGGCGTGAAGGAGTCCTTGACCGGGGTGCAGACCGCGCCGGGCAGGTGCCAGTCGTCGGATGCCGTGTCTCCGATCGCGAACATGACGTCGAAGAGTGGGTGGCGGGAGAGGTCGCGTTGGGGGGTGAGGTCTTCGACGAGGCGTTCGAAGGGGAGGTCTTGGTGGGCGTAGGCGTCGAGGGCGGTTTCTTTGGTGTGGTGGAGCAGGTCGGTGAAGGTGGTGTGGGGGTCGATGTGGGTGCGCATGACGAGGGTGTTGACGAAGAAGCCGATGAGGTTTTCGATTTCGGCTCGGTTGCGGCCGGCGATGGGTGTGCCGACGGCGATGTCGTGTTGGCCGGACCAGCGGGACAGGACGAGTTGGAAGGTGGCGAGTAGGGCCATGAACAGGGTGGTGCCGGTGTTGTTGGTGAGGGTGTGTAGGGCGGTGGTGGTGTGGTGGGCGATGGTGAAGGTGATGGCGGTGCCGGTGCCGGTGCGGATGGGTGGGCGGGGTCGGTCGGTGGGGAGTTCGAGGGGTTCGAGGTTGGCGAGGTGGTGTCGCCAGTAGTGCAGTTGGGTGTCGAGTTGGGGGCCGGTGAGCCATTGGCGTTGCCAGTTGGCGTAGTCGGCGTATTGCAGGGGGAGGGTGGGCAGGTTTGGTGGCCGGTTTTCGGTGGTGGCGCGGTAGTGCTCGCTGATTTCGTTGGCGAGGAGGCTCAGTGACCAGCCGTCGGCGATGATGTGATGCATGGTGAGTACGACGAGGTGTTCGTCGGGGCCGGTGTTGTCGATGGACAGTCGTAGGAGGGGTCCGGTGGCGAGGTTGAAGGGTGTGGTGAGGTCGGCGGGTCCGTAGTGGGTGTGGATGGGTTGGGGTTGGCCGATGATTTGGCGGGGTTGGCCGGTGTCGTCGGTGATGAGTCGGGTGCGGAGCACTTCGTGGCGGGCGATGACGTGGGAGACGGCGGCTTCGAGTGCGTCGGTGTTGAGGTGGCCCTGGACGTGCAGGGTGAGGGGCATGAGGTATTCCTGGCTGCCCGGCTTGAGTTGGTCGAGGAACCAGAGTCGCTGCTGCGCGAAGGACAGGGGACAACCCCGCGGATCACGCGCCACCGGCGTGGGAGCGTCAGCGGCCCTCGGTGCCAGCAGCCGGGTGGTCAGCTGAGCCAGAAGTTCGTCGTTATCGTGCATGCCGTTTCCCATCAGCGGTCGGGCAGAGAGGTGATCGCAGCCATGCCGTCGAGCCACGTCGGTGTGGTGACGACCGGTCAGTAGAGAACGCGACCGGTCACGGACGTGCGGTGGTCACGCGATTTGCGGAGGTCGCGGGTGACGACGAGCTTCTTCAGCCAGCGGTCCTTGCCGTCGTACCGGGCCTGGAAAGCCCTGCGGCCGTGGACGGCACGGAAGTTGTCGATGATGCAGAGCGTGCCGGCCTCGACGACCACGTCCTGCCGCGCGGCCTCCAGTTGGTCGGCCAGCTCGGCGAGCGCCTGCTCAGCCAGTCGATCCTCGGGATCGGCGCAGCACATGAAGAAGGGATCGATGCGAAGGTAGGGAGCTTCCGGGTCGCCGAAGAGCACGGCGACAGCCGGCGGTTCCTCACGCATCTGCTGCATGCGCGACAGCCCGGGGTGGCCGGACACCTGGGTGGCGAGCTGCCGTACGTGCTCGTCGTCGGGCAGGATCAGGAAGCGTTCCTCGAACAGCGCCGCCGCGTGCTCCGGCGCCAGCTCGACGTCCTTCACGGAGGCGAGCGTGGTGGGCACCCGATCGATGTTCCGGATGCCCAGCAGCAGAAGGTAGTCGCAGCGATAGGGGTGGAACCCGTCCTCGGTGTGCCACTCCAGCAGCGTCTCGCTGCTGTGTCCACTCTGCTGAAACTCCTCGCCCCGGATGGGCAGCACGTTCTGGATCATCCGGCCGTTCTGCAGGGTGGACCAGGTGAACGGGTCGCCGAGCGCCAGGCCGACGAGCCCCAGCAGGCGCTCCTCCGTCGTCGTCGTCGAGAAGCGGGGAACGTCATGCCAGTGAGCCGGCGTGGGGCCGACTGCCAGATCGTCGACCGGGAAGCCCTTGATGAGTGCCGCCGCCGAGGGCTCGCCGCGCCGGAAGTCCTCGAGGAAGGCGCGTAGCCCCTGCGGCATGCGATGGGAGTGCTGAACCGCGCAGTCGTAGAAGGCGGCCTCCGACGGGTACGCCTGTGCATCGTCGAGTTCGCGAGCGAGCGCGAGCAGGTCGCGTACCTCGGTGGTGGACAGCCGGTACTCGACAGGAGTGTCGAGTGCCGGGCTCGCCTCCTTCGCGTCGAGGACGGCGGTGCCGAGCTTGGACATGGGTCTTCTCCATCCGTGGTGAGGGCCGACCAAGGTATGGACGTCGATGCGCCGGCCTGTCCGGAGTGAACTCTCCATTGACACGGAACCTAACTGACGGATAGGCAGTGCGACAGAGGTTGTCGGCAGATTTTTGTGGCTCGATGGGGCGTGTGGGGTCTCGAGCGTCAGTCAATCGCGGCTGAGCAGGCGGTATCTGATGATTCCCAGGGTTGTCCGCTCGCCGACGGTCGGCTCGACCGAGGGGAGGGGTGAACCGAGACTTCTAACCAGCAGTTGACATCATCGATGGTGGTCGCACAGACTGGCCGCACGCTGACCAATCGGTGTCACCCGTCCCGACGAACGTTCCAGCGCAGGTCCCAGTGGAAGGTGGCGACCCATGAAGGCATCCGAACTTCCTGACGGCGGACTACCGGCCGTCATCGAACCCGGCATCGCCGGTGAATCGATTCTCGGAACGATCCAGGCAAACCGTCCGGAGATGCGCCACCTCATCACCCAGCGGGGCGCCGTCCTGTTTCGTGGGTTCGACGTGGGGGGCGTCGACGGACTCGGCGAGGTCGTGCGGGCGCTCTCCGGCGCGGCCTTGGACTACACCGAGCGCTCGTCGCCGCGGACCAACCTTTCCGGAAAGGTGTTCACCTCCACGGAGTATCCGCAGGCCGAGGAGATCTTCCTGCACAACGAGTGCTCGTACCAGACGCACTGGCCGCTGAAGGTCTACTTCTACTGCCTGCACCCCGCGGAGACTCAGGGAGCCACGCCGTTCGCGGACGTACGCAAGGTCCTGGCCAACATTGATCCGGCGGTGGTGGCGGAGTTCATCGCGCGCAAGTGGATGTATGTGCGCAACTTCGGCGACATGGGTGGCACCTGGCAGTACTTCTACGACACCGAGAACCGGGCCGAGGTCGAGCGCTACTGCGCCGGCCAGGGCATCCAGGTGGAGTGGATCGGCGAGAACAGATTACGGACCAGGGCCGTGCGAGAGGTCGTCCGGACCCACCCCGTGACAGGTGCGCGGGTGTGGTTCAACCACGCCACGTTCTTCCACGTCAACACCGTCCCGGCGCTGTATCGAGACTTGATGCTGGAGATGTTCGGCGAGGACGACCTGCCCAGCAACAGCTACTACGGCGACGGTGGGCGGATCCCGGACGACGTCGTCAAGCACCTTCAGGAGGCGTACCGGTCCGCCTGGACGCGGTTCGACTGGCAGCGGGACGACCTGGTGGTGATCGACAACATGCTGACCGCGCATGGCCGAGAGCCCTACAGCGGTCCCCGACGTATCGCGATCTCGATGGCTGAGGCGTCCAACGCCCCGGTCGAGCCCTGATTCCCGGGCGGCGAGAGCAGTGATGCCGACCGATGCGTTGGAGGTCCGGCCGGGCGCGGCCGACGACCTTGCCGCGATGGTGGCGGCGGAGACGGACCCCGACACCGCCGTCTACCTCGGCGAGACCGGCCCGCGGTTCCACGACCGGGCGCTGGCCGATGCCGACCAGGAGCAGTTGGTGGCCCGTATCGACGACGAGCCGGTGGGCTTCGTGGTCCTGGCGGGCCTGCGGTCCGGGGCCGGGCGGGTGGAACTGCGGCGGATCGTCGTCTCCCACCGACATCGGGGGGCCGGGCACGGCCGGGCGTTGCTCCGTGCCGCCGTTGCCCGGGCCTACCAGCAACACCGCGCGCAGCAGGTCTGGCTTGACGTGCGGGTCGGCAACAACCGCGCCAGGGCGCTGTACGAGTCGGAGGGATTCCGGATCGAGGTCATCGTCCCCGACCCCGTTCGGCCCGGCGACGTGCTGGTGGTCATGACTCATGCCCCCAAGCCGACGCGACCGGCCGGAGAACGCTCAGACGGATAGCACGAAGTGACCACGAGGGAGAGCGTGGCGGCCATCGACGCGTCGGCGGCCGTGCCCGGCGTCGAGGAGGGCGCGGGCCGGGGCCGTGGCCGGAACTGCTCAAGCGACCAGGTCCGCGAGGCCATGCACGTAGCCCGGCACCCGGGCGAGCGCGATCAGGACTAGTGGCAAGCCAGAAGGGGAGGGGCACCGATGTCCCAAGCAGTTGACTCAGCGCCAGCCGCGGGCACCGCCGCGCCGCCCGACAGGCGCGGGCGGCCCGAGTGGCAGGGCTCTGCCGTCGCGGCGTTCCGGCAGGTAGTCGCCCGGCACCCCGACCGCGAGGCGGTCATCGGGGTGGACGGCCGGCTCACCTACGCCGAACTAGACGACGTCACCGATCGCCTGGCCGGCCTGCTGGCCGCGCGGGGCGCCGGCCCCGAGCGGACGGTCGGCGTGCTGCTGCCACGGTCGGTGGACCTGGTCGTGGCGATCCTCGGCATCCTCAAGGCAGGAGCGGTCTACGTACCCTTCGACCCCGAGCAACCGGCCCAGCGGTTGGCCCGCATCGCCGACAGTGCCGAGCTGGTCACCATGGTGACCCACGTCGACCTGCTCGACTCGGTGCCGGCCACGGCTGGCGGGCAGCCGGTCGTCCTCGACCGCGTCACCTGGTCCGAGCTGCCCCGCACGGCCCCGGTCGAGCTGCATCCGGACAACCTCGCGTACGTGATCTTCACGTCCGGGTCGACCGGCCTGCCCAAGGGTGTCGAGGTGTCACATCGTGCGCTGGTCAGCTTCCTCAACGGGATGGAGCAGGGCGGCTTCTTCCCACCCCGGCCGACCAGGGTGGCCTGGAACGCCTCGGTGGCCTTCGACGCCTCGGTACAGGAGTGGATCCGGGTGTTCCGGGGCGACACCGTGGCGGTGCTGACGGACGAGATGCGCCGGGATGCCGTCGAGTTCGCCGGGTTCATGGTCGAGCACCGGCTCGTGGAGGCGGACATGACGCCGTCGCACGCGCGGATGCTCACCGACGAGCTCGCCTCGGTGGCCCGCGAAGGGCAGAGCCTCCGGCTGTACATCGCCGGCGAGGCGATGCCCCCGCAGCTCTGGTCGACCCTGCAGGAACTCATCGCCGAAGGAGTCATCGAGGCGATGAACCTCTACGGCCCAACCGAGGCGGCGGTGAACGTCACGGGCGCCCACGTCCGCCCGGGTGATCCGCCGACGATCGGCTCGCCGCTCGTGGGCGTCGAGGCCCACATCGTCGACGCCACGCTGGCTGCGGTGCCTGACGGCACTCCCGGCGAACTCTGCGTCGCCGGCCCGTACCTGGCCCGGGGCTACTCGCGCCAACCCGGGCTGACCGCCGCGCGGTTCGCCCCCAACCCGTTCTCCAGCGACGGCGCCCGGATGTACCGCACCGGGGATCGGGTGCTGCGCCGCGACGACGGCACGATCCAGTACATCGGACGGATCGACGACCAGGTCAAGATCCGGGGACACCGGGTCGAGCTCGGTGAGATCGAGGCGGCGCTCGCCCGGCACCCTTCGGTGGCCCAGGCGGTGACAGTGGTTCGGGAGAACCCGTCCGGGGACAAGGCGCTGGTGAGTTACCTCGTGCCGCGTGCCGGCTCGGTCGTCGACGTGGACGTACTGCGTACGCACCTCGGGGAGGCGCTGCCGGAGTACATGATTCCGTCGGCCATCGTCAGCCTTCCGACGCTTCCCCTCACCTCCAGCGGCAAGGTCGATCACAAGGTGTTGCCGGAGCCGGAGCCGGAGCCGCAGGCGACGCGGGACGACTCGGTGGCTCCGCGCAACGACCACGAACGTCGGATCGCGCGGGTGTGGTGTGAGGTGCTCGGGGTGGATCGGGTGGGTGTGCATGATGACTTCGCCGCGTTGGGCGGTCATTCCCTGCTGGCCATGCAGATGATTTCCCGGCTGCGGGGTGTGTTGGGGGTCGATGTGCAGGTTCGGCAGATTTTCGCGACGCCGACGGTGGCGGGTTTGGCCGAGGTGTTGGCGGATTCGGCTGGGGGTGCCGGTGAGGTGATCGTGCCGGTGGCGCGTGATTGCGGGCCG
This sequence comes from Micromonospora sp. AKA38, assembly GCF_027925725.1. NCBI lineage: Bacteria > Bacillati > Actinomycetota > Actinomycetes > Micromonosporales > Micromonosporaceae > Micromonospora > Micromonospora sp. AKA38. Next base: position 481,185 of record NZ_BNEI01000004.1, read on the forward strand.
TTGGTGACGTCGTTCGCGCAGCAGCGTTTGTGGTTCCTGGATCAGCTGAATCCGGGTGGTCTGGAGTATCTGGTCGTCGCGTTGGTGCGGGTGACTGGTGAGTTGCGGTGGGAGGCGTTGCGCGGGGCGGTGTCGCGGGTTGTCGAGCGGCATGAGGTTTTGCGTACTCGGTTGGTGGCTGGTCCCGCGGGGGATCCGGTGCAGGTGGTTGATGCGCCGCCGTGCGAGATCGTGCGGGCTGGTGATGTTGAGGAGTTGGTGGCGCGGCCTTTTGATCTGGCGGCGGGGGGGCCGTTGCGGGTCGGGGTCGTGTCGCGGGCGGTGGATGACAATGTGTTGGTCTTCTGTCTGCATCATGTGGCGGCTGATGGTTGGTCGTTGGGTGTGTTGGCGCGTGAGGTCAGTGAGTTCTATTCCGCGGCGGTGTTGGGGCGTGCGCCGGTGGTGGCGTCGTTGCCGATTCAGTACGCGGATTTCGCGGCCTGGCAGCGTGGGTGGTTGGCGGGTGCGGTTCTTGAGGACCAGTTGTCGTACTGGCGGTCGGCGTTGGAGGGGGTGGAGCCGCTGGAGTTGCCGACTGATCGGCCGCGTCCGGCGGTTCGTGGTGGTGACTCTGGCAAGGTGAGTTTCGTCGTCGAGCCGGCGACGGTGTCGGCGTTGCAGGAGGTGGCGCAGGCGCAGGGCGCGAGTCTGTTCATGGTGTTGCTCGCGGCTTTCCAGTTGGTGTTGTCGCGGTGGTCCGGTCAGCGTGACATCGCGGTTGGCACGCCGATCGCCGGGCGTAACCGTGCCGAGATCGAGAACCTCGTCGGGTTTTTCGTCAATACGTTGGTCATGCGTGCTCGGATCGATGCCGGTGTTGCGTTCACGGATCTGTTGCGGCAGGTCAGGGAGATGGCTCTGGACGCTTACGCCCATGAGGATCTGCCGTTCGAGCGGCTGGTTGAGGAGTTGGCTCCGCGTCGGGACCTGTCTCGTCATCCGTTGTTCGACGTGATGTTCAGCATGAAGACGTCGTCGGTGAATCAGTGGTGTCTGCCGGGTCTGGTCAGTGAGCCGTTGCCTGAGCCGGCGTTGGCCGCGAAGTTCGACATCGCGTTGGCGGTGGCGGAGTGGCAGGGCGGTGTCCGTGGTGAGTTGGAGTATGCGGTTGATCTGTTCGACGAGGTCACCATGCAACGACTGGTCGGACACTTCCAAACCCTGCTACACGCCGTGAGCACCCACCCCGACAAACCCCTGGCCCAACTGTCCATGCTCACCACCCAGGAACGCCACCAACTACTCACCGAATGGAACAACACCCACCAACCAGTCCCCGACGTGCTCATGCACGAACTCCTGCACTTCACCGACCCCCACGCCACCGCCATCACCCACGACAACCACCAACTCACCTTCGGCGAACTCGACACCCGCGCCAACCAACTCGCCCACCACCTACAAACCCTCGGCGCCACACCAGACACCCTCATCGCCCTGTGCACCGACCGATCACCCGAAATGATCATCGGCCTACTCGCCATCCTCCGCTCCGGCGCCGCCTTCACCCCCCTCGACCCCGACCACCCCCACGACCGCCTCGCCTGGCTCCTGCACGACACCCAAGCCCCAATCGTGCTCACCACCGAGCACCTCCACCACCGACTCCCCACCGGCACCCACCACCTCATCCGCCTCGACACCGACTGGCCCACCATCACCAACCACCCCACCACCCCACCCAAAACCACCACCACCACCACCAACCTCGCCTACGTCATCTACACCTCCGGCTCCACCGGACACCCCAAAGGCGTCCAAATCGAACACCGCGGCATCGTCAACTACCTCCACTGGGCCACCCACCACTACCCCCCACACCCCCACACCACCGGCACCCTCCTGCACTCACCAGCCACCTTCGACCTCACCATCACCAGCCTCTTCCTCCCCCTCATCCACAACCTCCCCATCACCATCTCCACCCACCAACCCCCCTTCCAAACCACAGCCCTCACCACCACCAGCCACACCCTCATCAAAGCCACCCCCAGCCACCTCGAACTCCTCACCCAAACCACCCCCCACCCCCACACCCCCATCAACATCCACAACCTCGTCATCGGCGGCGAAGCACTCACCACCAGCCTCGCCACCGCCATCCGCGCCATCACCACCCCCCACACCACCATCACCAACGAATACGGGCCGACGGAGGCGACCGTCGGATGCGTTGCCTTCTCCTGGGACGGTGACTCCTCCGACGGTGAGCTGAACCAGCTCACAGACGTGCCCATCGGACGGCCGATCGCCAACATGCGCACCTACGTGCTCGACCCGGACGGTCAGCCGGCGCCGGTAGGTGTCCCCGGTGAGATCTTCATCGCCGGGGTTGGCCTGGCGCGCGGATACCTGAACCGCCCGGAGTTGACGGCGGACCGCTTCACCGAGCGACGTATCGAGGGCACCGAGCACCGGCTCTATCGGACGGGGGACCTCGGCAGATGGCGCCCCGACGGCAACCTCGAATACCTCGGCCGCATCGACAACCAGATCAAACTCCGCGGCTACCGGATCGAACTCGGCGAAATCGAAGCCACCCTCCGCCGCCACGACCACATCACCGAAGCCGTCGTCATCGCCCGCGAACACGCCCCCGGCGACAAACGACTCGTCGCCTACCTCACCACCCCCACCGACTCACCCACCCCCACCCCCGAAGAACTCCACACCTTCACCACCCGCACCCTGCCCGACTACATGACCCCCACCGCATTCCACATCCTCGACCACCTCCCCCTCACCCCCAACGGCAAAGTCGACCGCCACGCCCTACCCACCCTCAACACCACCACCACCACCCGCCCACCACACACCTACACCCCACCCCGCAACGACCACGAACGTCGGATCGCCGAGGTCTGGGAGAACGTGCTCGGGGTGGATCGGGTGGGTGTGCATGATGACTTCTTCGCGCTGGGCGGTCATTCCCTGCTGGCCGTGCAGATGATTTCCCGGCTGCGGGGTGTGTTGGGGGTCGATGTGCAGGTTCGGCAGATTTTCGCGACGCCGACGGTGGCGGGTTTGGCCGAGGTGTTGGCGGATTCGGCTGGGGGTGCCGGTGAGGTGATCGTGCCGGTGGCGCGTGATTGCGGGCCGTTGGTGACGTCGTTCGCGCAGCAGCGTTTGTGGTTCCTGGATCAGCTGAATCCGGGTGGTCTGGAGTATCTGGTCGTCGCGTTGGTGCGGGTGACTGGTGAGTTGCGGTGGGAGGCGTTGCGCGGGGCGGTGTCGCGGGTTGTCGAGCGGCATGAGGTTTTGCGTACTCGGTTGGTGGCTGGTCCCGCGGGGGATCCGGTGCAGGTGGTTGATGCGCCGCCGTGCGAGATCGTGCGGGCTGGTGATGTTGAGGAGTTGGTGGCGCGGCCTTTTGATCTGGCGGCGGGGGGGCCGTTGCGGGTCGGGGTCGTGTCGCGGGCGGTGGATGACAATGTGTTGGTCTTCTGTCTGCATCATGTGGCGGCTGATGGTTGGTCGTTGGGTGTGTTGGCGCGTGAGGTCAGTGAGTTCTATTCCGCGGCGGTGTTGGGGCGTGCGCCGGTGGTGGCGTCGTTGCCGATTCAGTACGCGGATTTCGCGGCCTGGCAGCGTGGGTGGTTGGCGGGTGCGGTTCTTGAGGACCAGTTGTCGTACTGGCGGTCGGCGTTGGAGGGGGTGGAGCCGCTGGAGTTGCCGACTGATCGGCCGCGTCCGGCGGTTCGTGGTGGTGACTCTGGCAAGGTGAGTTTCGTCGTCGAGCCGGCGACGGTGTCGGCGTTGCAGGAGGTGGCGCAGGCGCAGGGCGCGAGTCTGTTCATGGTGTTGCTCGCGGCTTTCCAGTTGGTGTTGTCGCGGTGGTCCGGTCAGCGTGACATCGCGGTTGGCACGCCGATCGCCGGGCGTAACCGTGCCGAGATCGAGAACCTCGTCGGGTTTTTCGTCAATACGTTGGTCATGCGTGCTCGGATCGATGCCGGTGTTGCGTTCACGGATCTGTTGCGGCAGGTCAGGGAGATGGCTCTGGACGCTTACGCCCATGAGGATCTGCCGTTCGAGCGGCTGGTTGAGGAGTTGGCTCCGCGTCGGGACCTGTCTCGTCATCCGTTGTTCGACGTGATGTTCAGCATGAAGACGTCGTCGGTGAATCAGTGGTGTCTGCCGGGTCTGGTCAGTGAGCCGTTGCCTGAGCCGGCGTTGGCCGCGAAGTTCGACATCGCGTTGGCGGTGGCGGAGTGGCAGGGCGGTGTCCGTGGTGAGTTGGAGTATGCGGTTGATCTGTTCGACGAGGTCACCATGCAACGACTGGTCGGACACTTCCAAACCCTGCTACACGCCGTGAGCACCCACCCCGACAAACCCCTGGCCCAACTGTCCATGCTCACCACCGACGAGCGGAACGCCCTCCACACCTGGAACAACACCCACACCACCGTGCCCGACCTGCTCCTGCACGAACTACTCGACAACCACAACGGCGACCCCCACGCCACCGCCATCATCTGCGGCGACCAACGACTCACCTTCACCGAACTACGCCACCGCTCCAACCAACTCGCCCACCACCTACAAACCCTCGGCGCCGCCCCCGGCACCATCGTGGCCCTCTGCATGCACCGCAGCATCGACATGGCCATCGCCCTACTGGCCATCCTCAAAACCGGCGCCGCCTACACCCCCCTCGACCCCGACCACCCCCACGACCGCCTCGCCTGGCTCCTACACGACACCGCCGCACCCCTGGTCCTCACCCAACAACACCTCACCACCCGCATCCCCCACGGCACCCACCACACCCTCACCATCGACACCCTCACCACCACCCTCAACACCCAACCCACCACCCCACCCAAAACCACCACCACACCCACCGACCTCGCCTACGTCATCTACACCTCCGGCTCAACCGGCCAACCCAAAGGCGTCCAGATCCACCACCACGGCATCGTGTCCTACCTAGCCGGCATGCAACACCTCTTCCCCCTCACCCCCAACGACGCCTTCCTCCAAGCCACCCCCCTCACCTTCGACGTCTCCGTCTACGAAATGTTCTGGCCCTGGCACGCCGGCGCCACCGTCGTCCTCGTCGAACCCGAACACCACCTCGACATGACCCACTACGCCAACCTCATCGACCACCACCACATCACCGGCCTACACCTCGTACCCAGCCTCCTACAACGCTTCCTCGACGACACCACCACACGCCCCCTCCCCACCCTGCGCTACACCTTCGCCAGCGGCGAACACCTACCCACCACCCTCACCCAACAATTCCACCAACACCACCACCACCACCACCTCATCAACCTCTACGGCGCCACCGAAGTCTCCGTCGACACCACCTACTGGCACGCCCACCCCGGCACCCCCACCTCAGCCGGACACCCCATGCCCAACCAACGCGTGCACATCCTCGCCCCCGACGGATCCGAAGCCCCCACCGGCGCCACCGGCGAAATCTGCCTCGCCGGCAACAGCCTCGCCCACGGCTACCACAACCGCCCCGACCTCACCACCACCCACTTCACCCCCCACCCCGCACACCCCCACACCCGCATCTACCACACCGGCGACCTCGGCCGCCGCCACCACAACGGCACCCTCACCCTCATCGGCCGCACCGACACCCAAATCAAACTCCACGGCACCCGCATCGAACTCGCCGAAATCGAAACCCACCTCCGCACCCACCCCGCCATCAAAGAAACCACCGTCCAACACCACCAACACCACCTCACCGCCTACTACACCCACCACCACCCCACCACCCCCAACGACCTCCGCCACCACCTCGCCAAAACCCTCCCCACCACCCACCTACCCACCCACTACATCCCCCTCGACCACCTCCCCCTCACCCCCAACGGCAAAATCGACACCCACCAACTCCCCACCCCCACCCACCAACCCACCCACCCCCACACCACACCCAGAAACCCCCTCGAACAAGCCATCACCACCATCTGGCAAACCACCCTCAAACACCCCAACCCCATCAGCATCCACGACAACTTCTTCACCCTCGGCGGCCACTCACTCCTCGCCACCCGAGTGGTCAACGAGTTGACGGCGGCGACGAATCTGCGCGTGGGGCTCAGGCAGTTCTTCCTGGAGCCGACCGTGGCCGGTCTCGCCCAACACCTCATGGCATTGATGAAGGAGCAGGCCGGTGCCGCCGGTCGGACGGGAGACGGGCAACATGGCTGAGCGAACGAGCGCATGGCGGGCGGAGGCGGCGCGCCGGGTCGCCCTGATGGCCGACGAGTTGGTCGTGCGACCCATCAGCGCGGAACAGGCCCAGGCGGTCACCGAGTGGCACTACGACGGAAAGTACGGCATCTACGACACCGATGGCTCGGACGGCCTGATGGCGGCCGAGGACGGCTTCTTTGCCGTCATGACGTCGGAGGGCCGGCTCATCGCCAACGGCTGCACCGGCGACGGCGCCCGCGTCCCCGGTCTCGCAGAAGATCCCGAAGTATGCGACTGGGGACTCGGTATGGACCCGGAATGGGTGGGTCACGGCCAAGGCGCCGGGCTGGCCCACGCGGCCCTCTCCTACATTCGCGAGAAGATTCGAGGAAGCCGAGTCCGGGGAATTCGAGGCGTTGTGCTCAGCTGGAACAAGCGTTCCATCGCGTTCGCCGAAGGGATCGGTTTCGAGAAGGTCGGCGTGCATTACTGCGAGCAGGGTGGAAATCGCAACGAGTACGTCGTCCTCTACCAGAGTCTCGACAAGCTCGATGAGTTTCTCTCGGCCGGGCGTCCGGCGGTCGCGGTGGACCAACGGGCGGAAGTGGAAAACCCGCAGCTCGAGGTGGACTGACCGCTTTGGGGGAAGACCCGGGGGAGTCGGTCGCAGGGAATTCGAGGCGTGGCTATTTCCTGGAATTAGCGTTCCATCGGGATGTGCGAGAACATCGGTTTCGAGAAGGTCGGAGTGCATTGCTGTGAGCAGGGTGGAAATCGCAACGAGTACGTCATCCTCTAGCAGAGTCTCGATAAGCTCGACGAATTCCTCCCCGCAGGGCGTCCGGCGTACGCCGCAGTCCGGGGACCGAGGCGGCCGGCCCCGGCCACTGGCTCTCGTCAGCGGCCTGCCGTCCGACTCGCACACGTGGAATCTGCTGTATCTCGAGCTGCTGATCGAGGAAGCGGGCTGGGACGTGGTGAACCTCGGATGCTGCGTCCCCGTCCCGTTGCTGGCCTCGGAGGCGCTCAGTCTGCGGCCGGAGCTAGTGGCGCTGAGCAGCGTCAACGGGCATGGCTACCAGGAAGGCGTTCGGGTCGCGGAACGGTTGCGTGCGGAACAGGTGCTGGGTCGTGTGCCGTTGGTCATCGGCGGCAAGCTCGGCCTGGTTGGCCGTCCCGACGCCGCCGCGGCTCAGCGTCTGCGCAGCGCGGGATTCGACGATGTCTACGACGACGAGAACCTGCGCCGATTCACCGGGCTCCTGAGGGCGCTGCATCGGGCCCACGGCCGAGCCCGCTCCGGATCGGAGACTGTGAGGCGGTGCGGGTGATGCACCGGCCATCGCCCGGCTTCGGCGATTTCGTCGCTCGTCATCGCGCCGCGAGGACACTGATCGTGCAGCCGCGGATGGGGTTCAGCGACCCGCTGCTCATGCGGGCCGGGCTGGCCGCCACCCGCACGGCTCGCGCCGCCACTGCCGGCACCGTGACAGTGGACAGTTACACGCGTACGGGCGATCTGGCGGCGGCCGCCACGGCGCTCGCGAACAGGCAGCCCCTGAACGGCTATCCGATTGTCAATCATTCGGCCGAGACGACCCAACACCTGCTTGCTGGCTTGCACGATGCGGATTTCCCGGTTCAGGTGCGGCACGGCTCGGCGAACCCGGTCCGGATCATCACGTCGATGATCGCTGCCGGGTTGTCCGCCACCGAGGGCGGTCCCATCTCCTACTGCCTGCCGTACAGCCGCATGCCCCTGCGCCAGGCGGTAGCCGAGTGGGCACGCAGCTGCCGGCTGCTCAGCCACCAGCGGGAGACCGGGGCCGAGCCGCATCTCGAGAGCTTCGGCGGCTGCATGCTCGGTCAGCTGTGCCCGCCGAGCATGCTGATCGCCATCACGGTCCTCGAGGCGATGTTCTTCCGGCAGAACGGGCTGCGAAGCGTATCCCTGAGCTACGCGCAGCAGACCGACTTCGGGCAGGACCACGGTGCGATCGCCGCGCTGCGCGCGATCGCTGCCGAGCGCCTCGGTGACCTGGACTGGCACATCGTGCTCTACACCTACATGGGCCTTTTCCCGGCCAGTGTGGCGGGCGCGAGCAGGCTACAGGCCGACGCGGCGACGCTGGCGGCGTGGAGCGGCGTGGACCGCCTCATCGTCAAGACGTCGGTGGAGGCGCGGCGTCTGCCCAGCGTCGCGGAGAACGTCGAGGCGCTCGAAGCCGCTGCGGCGGTGGCGGCGGCCGTGGGCGGCGTGGCGAGCCCGGTCGACGATCGGATCCGCACCGAGGCCGAGACGATCATCGACTCGGTCCTCGATCTGCGCGACGACATCGGCGGCGCGCTGGTGGAGGCGTTCGACCGAGGGCGGCTGGACGTGCCCTACTGCCTGCATCCCGACAATCCCGGGCGGGCGACGAGCCGCCTGGACCAGCACGGGCGCCTGCAGTGGCTGGAGACCGGTGGGCTGGCGATCTCCGGTGACCCGCAGGCGTCCCACGCGAAGCGGATCAGCTCGGCGCACCTGCTGGAGTCGCTGTCCTACGTGCGCCGGCGTTATGACCATGACCTTGTTGAGGAGAGATGATGCAGGTTTCCGTTCTCGACGATCGAGAGAGTGCTCCGGTCGCAATCGGCGAGCACTTGAGGTCCGACGCTCTCCGGGCGGCGCTGCGCATTCAGCAGGCGTTGCTCGACGGGGCGCGCACGACGCTGCGCTCGGCAGGTTTCGTGGAGCTCCTGCCGCCGGTGATCGGCCCGGTCACCGATCCCGGCGGTCGCGGATCCAAGCAGGCCGACGTCGACTACTACGGCAATCGATACAAGTTGATGAGCAGCGCCATTCTGTACAAGCAGGCGATGCTTACCACCTTTGACAAGATCTTCTACGTGGCGCCCAACGTGCGTCTGGAGCCACTGGAGACGACCTCCACCAAGCGTCACCTGTGTGAGTTCCACCAACTGGACGTCGAAATCGCCGGGGCGGGACACGAGGAGGCCATGGCTGTCGCCGAAGGCGTGGTGACGTCGGCGATCGAGGTCGTGCTCAGGGACTGCGCGGACGAGTTGGCCCTGTTGGGCAGGGACGTGGCGGCACTGATGCCGGCCGCGTGCGGTGGGTTCGAGCGGCGCACGCACGACAGTGTCGTGTCGGCGGCCCGCGCCGCCGGGCACACGCAGGATGCCGCTGCCGAGATCGCCTGGAGTGTGGAGGAGAAGATCTCCGCGGCGGCGGACCGGCCGTTCTTCGTGACCGGCTATCCCAAGGGATCCCGAGGCTTCTACGACATGGAGGACCCCGGCAACCCGGGCACGCTGATGAACTTCGACCTGCTCGCCGGGGAGGGATACGGCGAGATCTGCAGTGGCAGCCGCCGCGAGCACGAATACGTCAACGTGGTGACCAGGATGCGTGAGAGCGGCGAAAATCCGGCGAAGTACAAGTGGTACCTGGACATGGTCCGCTCCGGTATCCCCGCCAGCGCCGGATTCGGCATCGGCTTGGAACGGATGACGAGGTGGGTGGGCGGCCTCGGTGCCGTGTGGCAGGCAACCGCCTTCCCGAAGCTGGCCGGGGTCGTGGCACCGTGACGAATCTGCGCGCCCCCGGCTTCCCCGAGGACGTGGTGCGGCGCCGGGCTCGCCATGGCCGGATCGCGGTCTTCCCGGATTTCGACGACTACGGAAGCACCGTTCTCGGCGCGGACGTCGGGTGTCGGGATGCCGGGGACCCGCTCGACCAGCGGCGACTGGTTCCCCCGGTCCTCATGCCCGGTCGCCTGACCAAGCTCATCGAGACCGGGCGGGAGCCGCTTTACGACGACGTCGGACTCGAGGTACGTATCGGTGGCTTCCGGTCCGCCCTGCCTGTCTACGTCTCCGCGCTTGGTTCCACGAAGGTCGCCACCGTGGACCTCGGCGCCTCTGCGGCCCGGCAGGCGGGCCGGTGCGGGATCCCTATCGTCATCGGTGAGAACATCTCCTCGGTAAACGGGTTCGGTCGCCTCGGTGCCCGCAGGTCGGAGTCGTTGTTGGGCCGCATCGCGGCGTACACGGCGGAGCTCGCCGACGGGCTGGGCGGTGTCGCCGTGCAGCAGAGCACGGAGGACGCCGACACCGAGGCCTGGAACATGCTCTACACCGAGCCCTCCCTCCAGCCCCTGCTGGATTCCGGTCGACTCGCCTTCGAGCTCAAGGTGGGCCAGGGAGCCAAGCCGGGCTTGGGCGGGATGACGCTGCTCGAGCCGGAGGCGGCGGAGCGTGTCGCCGACCGGTTCCACCTCGAGGCGTTCGAGAGCTCGGCACGCCTGCTCCGCTCCAGCAGCCCCGGGACCTTCACCAGCGAGATCCTGCGGCAGCAGATCCGGTTCATGCGGAACAACTTCCCGCGGGCCCGTTGCTGGGTCAAGCTTCCCCCGGGCCGGGACGTGGGGGAGGCCGCCACGATCGCGTGGGCTGCCGGCGCCGATGCCGTCACTGTCGACGGCGCCGAGGGTGGGACCGGCTGGGCTCCGCTGTCGTTCCTGGCGGAGGTCGGCCTGCCGCTCGGTGAGTGCCTCCGTCGGATAGGCGTTCCGGTGGGATGCCTGCTCGCCAGCGGTCGCATGTGGGAGGGCGCCCGGATGGTCAAGGCCCTCGCCGCCGGCGTGACGGCGGTGGGGCTCGGGCGAGCCGCGCTGATCGCAGCCGACGAAGACGACCAGCGAGGGCTCGAACGGCTGCTCGGGGCTGCGGCGCTGGAGATACAGATGCTGACCAGCTCGCTCGGTGTCTACCACGTCGCTGAGCTGGGCCGTGATGCGCTCTGGCCGGCCCTGGAGCGGCCACTGCCCGAAGGCGCCGACTCTGCATTGCAGAGAACCTATGCATAATCTATTCTGCATTAATGGACGTCCCCTCTGGAATCCGGCTCTCCGATCCCCAGATGTTGCGCGCGATGGCGCACCCGTTACGGCTGCGGATTCTGGGTTCGCTCCGCGTTGACGGGCCGGCCACCTCGGCGATCCTCGCGCGGCGGCTGGGCACTGACTCCGGTCAGACCAGCCATCACCTGCGCGTCCTGGCGCGCTACGGCTTTGTGGAAGACGATCCGGACAAGGGGCGCGGAGCACGTGGCCGGGAGAGATGGTGGCGGTCGGTGCATGAGGCGACCCGCTGGTCGGACAACGCGCCCGGGCCGGAGGGGGCAGAGACCGCCACGGCCATGGACGGCGCCACCCGGCGCATGTGGGACGACGCCATCGGCTCCTACTGGAGCCAGGTCTCGCGCAACGAGTGGAGCTCACAGTGGCGTGCGGTGGCAGGGGGTGGCGACGGCGTTCTGCGCACCACCCCGGAACGACTTGAGCAGTTGCGATCAGACATCTGGAACCTCATCCGGGACGCCGACACCCCCGACGCGGGCGAGGGGTCCGAGAGGGTCTTCGTCGTCTTCCAGGCCTACCCGTACCGGACAGGAGCGAAGTGACCACCTCCCTGTGGCGTAATCGCGAGTTCAACCTCCTCTGGACGGGTCAAGCCCTGTCCGAGCTGGGTGATGCGATGGCGTTGCTCGCCATGCCGCTGCTCGTCCTGGCGCTGACCGGCTCGCCGGTGGCCGCCGGGCTGGTGGGCACCGCTGCGGGCGGCGCGCGGCTGCTCTGCCGTCTGCCGATCGGCGTCCTGGTGGACCGGGTCAACCGGCGTCACGCCATGATCGTCGCCGATGTGATTCGGCTCGCCGCGTTCGCCGGCGTCGGTGCGGCGATCCTCACGGACCGGGTGACCCTGCCGATCATCGTGGCCCTCGCGGTCGTGGACGCGATCTGTGGATCCCTGTTCGGCACGGCCGAGCACGCCGCACTGCGCAGCATCGTGCCGGTGGCGCAGCTCCCGCTGGCGATGGCCCGCAACGAGGCCCGCAGCTACGGAACAGCCTTGGCGGGGCCGCCACTCGGCGGGTTCCTCTTCGGCCTCGCGCACTTTGTGCCCTTCCTCGGCAACGCGATCTCCTACCTGGCGTCGTTGATCGGGGTCCTGCTGATCCGCAAGCCGTTGCAGTCGCAGGTGGGCCGGGAGGAAGGCGAAGGAGGCTACGCCGCAGCGATAGGCGAGGGGATCCGATTCGTCTTCACCAACCCGTTTCTGCGTGCCGTCGTGATCATATCGGCGCCGCTGAACTTCGCGTTGATCGGCGTGACCTTCGCCATCGTGGTGACGCTGCAACGCAACGGTACGTCGCCGGCGGTCATCGGCATCGCCGAGACCTTGGTAGCAGCCGGCGGACTCCTCGGCGCCTTCGCGGCGCCGTTCTTCCAGCGCCGGCTCAGCCTTGCCGTGCTGGGCCGGCTGATCTGCTGGGCCGCGACGCTCCTGCTGGGTGTGAGCGCGCTGCTGACCTCGAGCATCGTGGCAGCGGTCCCGGTGGCACTCGTTGTCTTCCTTGGACCGGCCTGCAACGCCGCGTTGTTCGGTCACCAGGCCGCCATCACCCCCGATCGGCTCCAGGGCCGAGTGCTGAGCGTCATGTTCCTGGTGTCCAACTCGGCGGCGGCCCTGGCACCCGTACTGGTCGGTGTGATGGTTTCGGCCTGGTCGGGATCGGCGGCCATCGCGGTCTGCGCCGGCGCAGTCGGAATCTCCGCCCTGATCGCAACTGTGGGATCCGGTCTCAGGTCGGTGTCCGCGCCCGTCGAGGATGCCGTGGCGGAGGAGCAACAACAGCCGGTGACGAGCTCGTAAGGGCAGGATGGTGCCGATCCACTGCGCCGGGCCATCGGCACTCGGCCCTCATGCTGGTCTCCGCGCGGTGTGCCGAGGCCCGGTCGATCAGATCGGCTTCGTCGGGTGGCTCGATCTGATGGCGCCGGCGCGTCAGGCGACGGCCCGCAGCCCGAGAAAGCGTGAGCGCACGAGGTCGTCTGCCTCGGCCAGACGGTCAACGACGTACCAGAAGTCATGGAGGAGGTTGTGCCCGGCCGCCTCGGTCTTGAGCAGCCTGCGGCCCGGCGCAATGACCTCCGGAAGCAGGGTGGTAGTGGCGTCGACGAGTCGGGCGCAACCCCGGGCCCCCGCCTGGAGCGCACAGCTGAAGAGCACCGGCTCCATCGCCCCGACGGCAGCCAGGGCGACGAACGAGATGTCGAGTCGCACCGCTGGCCCGCCGGGCCGCGCGGTGGCGAGATAGAACACCCGGAACGTGTCGCGCAGACTGAGGAAGCCGTAGGTGAAGGAGAGGTCGTCGTCCCTCATCGCCGCCACCGGAAGTAGTGATCTCAAGTCGAAATCCGCATTGCGATCAAATTCGTCGTACACCCGAAATCCTCTGTCTCTCGGTCGGCCTACCGTCGGTTCGTGCGGTCCGCCCCGTCCGGAGGTCCGGGCGTACGGGGCGGACCGCACGAAAATGAAGAAGATCAGCTGCCCATGTGCCGGCGTAGGGTCAGCGGCCGCATGTCCCGCCACACGTTCTCGATGTGGGCAAGGCACTCGTCCTCGGTGCCGGAGGTGCCCACCTCGCGCCATCCGTCCGGCGGCGTCTGGTGCGCGGGCCAGATCGAGTACTGCTGCTCGTCGTTGAGCACGACCTGGTAGACGTCCGCTTCCTGCTGGGTCATGAGAGGTCTCCTTCTCGGCTACGTGTCACAGGCACGGCTGCCCGCGTTCCTCACCGCGACGCCCACTGGAGGTACCGGTGCCGAACGCGCGGATCATGCGACCGAGTCGTGCAGCGTGGGTAAGGACGGCAGCTTCATGGCTGTGACGGTCGCAAGCCCGCCTACCGGTGTCCTCCCAGACATCTATCGGCCCCAGGGGTATGAAACTCGGGGACGAACGGGAGGCGGCCGGCGAGGGAGCGGGCGCCCGCCGCCCGGTTGCCGGTGGACAGGACCGCAAGGCCCAGCGGCGGAGGAATCATTCCCGGCCTGTCGCCGCTGGGCGCTTGGCGACCCGGACGCCCCGGAGGCGCCGTGGTGCGCGTGCGGGGTGGAACCGTGGGCCACGGTGGCGCCGTGAGTGTCGCGGCGATAGCAACTCGATAGCCCCGCCTTCTAGCTTCGAATCTGGCCGTGCGAAGCGGAAATCGAAAGAGGACATCCGTCTGCGGTTGGCTTCGACACGAGCCGAACAAGGACCGCCAGGAGAAGCCCTGGACGTCCACCAGACAGGAAGGAGGTGGCCGACATGCGGATCTCGATTGATCGCCCCGACGTGCTCGACATCGTCTGCTTCATGGTGTAGTCGGTCCAGTGGCCCGGGGCGGCCGGTGGCAACCAAAAATTGCCCTGGCCGGCCCCGGGCCGTCCCATGATCTGTAGAGAGGAGGTCCAATGAGTTTCGGCATCCCGGCCGACCCGCGCATCAAGGCCATCTACTCGGCGTACCGTTTCGACGAGCGCCGGTTCCGTATCGGGGCCCAGCGTGGCATCACCGCCGATTTCGACGATCCCGACGGGCAGGTCTGGGCCCTGGTGGATGCCCTGGACGGACGGCCTGTCGGCGAGGTGATCACGACCGTCCGGGCACAGCACCCGCAACTGTCCGCGCAGGACATCCTGGACGGGATCGCCACCCTGGACGCGGAGGGCTTTGTAGAAGCTGCTGAGCCGGGCGGACGCCGGGAAGCGGAGATCGACGAGCGCTTCCTGCCCAATGTTCGTTACTTCAGCCGCTTCAGCGGGCTGCACGGTGACCGATTCGCGGCGCACGACCGGCTCCGCGACGCACGGGTGCTGTTGCTGGGGCTCGGCGGCGCCGGTTCGAACATCCTCACCCTGCTTGTCGGCGCGGGCGTCGGGCGTCTGACGGTGGTCGATGACGACACCGTCGAGGCAGGCAACCTCGGACGGCAGTTCCTCTATCGTCACGCCGACATCGGCCGGCTCAAGGCGGAGGTGGCGGCGGAGGTCTGCGCGGCAGTGAACCCGTCCTGCCAGGTGGAGCCGGTGGTACGGCGGATCGAATCCGCCGAGGATGTGCTCGCGCTGTCCGGTGACGTCGATCTGGTGGTGTGTGCGATCGACGAGCCACCGGTACTGTCGCAACGGCGGGTCAACACCGCCTGTGTGGCCACTGAGGTTCCCTGCGTCTTCGGGGGGTCGCAGGTCACCCGTGGTCGAGTCTTCACCGTGGTTCCGGGGCAGTCCGGATGTGTGGACTGCCTGTACATCCACTACTCGATGAAGGATCCGGATTTCACCAAGCAGTTCTTCGGATTCCTCGACAGCGGGATGGCGAACCCGTCGATCGCGTACGGTCCGGGCATGTTCCTCCTCACCGCGACCATGGCCGACGAGGCTGTCCGGGTGCTGACGGGATACGCTCCACCCCGTTCGATATCCAGGCAGTTCGAACTGGACTACGAATCCGGGCAGGCGCATCAGGTGCTGGAATGGCCGCGGCTGGCAGATGAGTGCCCGACCTGCGGCGCCGGCCGGGAGGCGGATTGGGCGATCTTCTCCCATCACCGGTTCGGGGCGGTGGGGAATCCCGACCTGGTTCGTGCCTGAGGAAGCCGGTCCTTGAGCAGGCGCGTGGGCGTTCTGCCGGCGTCTCGGCGATCCAGCCGACGACGGCCGGGCCGCAGTGGACCAGGCGGCGGCTGTGCTGTCGAGGCTTAGCCGGAGATTCCAGGGCGAAGGACCCGGGCGGTCCGGGCCGCTCGCCCCGGGCGGGCGGCCCGGTGTGGCGGCGACGATCGGGGTACGGCCGGACGACCCGACCGGCGCCGACGATCGGAGTGATCCGTATGACCGCCGTGATCGCCACCCGCCCCCGCCCGGCATCGGCCGCACCGCCGGAAGGCGAGCCGTCCGCCCCGTCCGCACCGGGCATCGAGACCCTGGTCGACAACGGGCTCCGGGCGCTTGACGACTACGCGGCCCTCGACCAGGAGCAGGTCGACCGGATCGTGGCGAAGGCCTCGGTGGCGGCGCTGGGCCGGCACGCGGAACTGGCCCGGATGGCGGTGGCCGAGACCGGCCGGGGCGTCTTCGAGGACAAGGCCGTCAAGAACATCTTCGCCTGCGAGCACGTCACCAACCACATGGCGGGCCTGAGGACGGTCGGGGTCATCGCCCGGGACGAGATCAACGGCATCGTCGAGATCGCCGAGCCGGTCGGCGTGGTCTGCGCCGTCACCCCGGTCACCAATCCCACGTCCACGACCATCTTCAAGGCGCTGCTGGGCCTCAAGACCCGCAACCCGATGATCTTCGCGTTCCACCCGGCCGCGCAGCGGTGCAGCGCCGAGGCGGCCCGGGTGGTCCGGGACGCGGCGGTCGCGGCCGGCGCGCCCGAGCACTGCGTCCAGTGGGTCGAGCAGCCCTCCGTCGAGGCCACCGGCGCGCTCATGAGGCATCCCGGGGTGTCCACGATCCTGGCCACCGGCGGCAACGGCATGGTCCGGGCGGCGTACTCGTCCGGCAAGCCGGCGCTCGGCGTGGGCGCCGGCAACGTGCCGGCGTACGTGCACCGCGCCGCGAAGCTGCGCCGCGCGGCGCACGACATCGTGCTGTCGAAGTCGTTCGACAACGGCATGATCTGCGCCTCCGAGCAGGCAGTGATCATCGACGCCGAGGTCTACGCCGCGATGATGGCCGAGTTTCAGCGGCTGCACGTCCACGTGGCCACGCCCGACGAGAAGCGCCGGATCGAGCAGTTGATCTTCGGTGACCCCGCCGGTGGCGATCCCACGAGCGGCGTCGACTGCGCCGGCGGGCGGCTCAACCCGCAGGTCGTCGGTCAGAGCGCCCGCTGGATCGCCGAACACGCCGGCGTGACCGTCCCGGCGGAGACGTCGGTGATCCTGGTCGAGGCGGACCACGTCGGCCCGACCGAGCCGCTCACCCGGGAGAAGCTCTGCCCCGTCCTGGCGGTGCTGCGCGCCGGGTCGACCGAGGACGGCATCCGGTACGCCGAGCAGATGGTCGAACTGAACGGCCTCGGTCACAGCGCCGTCATCCACACCGAGGACGAGCGACTCGTCGAGGAGTACGGCCGGCGGGTCAAGGCGGTGCGTGTCATCTGGAACGCGCCCGCGTCGCAGGGCGGCATCGGCGACATGTACAACGCCTTCCTGCCGTCGCTGACGTTGGGCTGCGGCAGCTACGGACGCAACTCGGTGTCGAACAACGTCTCCGCGGTCGACCTGCTCAACATCAAGCGGATCGGGCGCCGGACCAACAACCTGCAGTGGTTCAAGGTCCCGCCGAAGATCTACTTCGAGCCGAACGCCGTCCGCTACCTGGCCGACATGCCCGACGTGCACCGCGTCACCGTGGTCACCGACCACACCATGACCCGGCTGGGCTACGTCGACCGGCTGATCACCGTCCTGCAACGACGCCCCGACCGGGTGGCCCTGCAGATCATCGACGATGTCGAGCCGGAGCCGAGCGTCGGCACGGTGGACCGGGGCGCGGAGCTGATGCGGTCCTTCCGGCCCGACACCATCGTCGCCCTGGGCGGGGGCTCGGCCATGGACGCCGCCAAGGTGATGTGGCTGCGGTACGAGCACCCGGAAGTCGTCTTCGCCGACATGCGGGAGAAGTTCTTCGACATCCGCAAACGGGCCTTCAAGTTCCCGACGCTGGGGGAGCGGGCCCGGCTGGTCTGCATCCCCACGACCTCCGGCACCGGCGCCGAGGTGACCCCGTTCGCGGTCATCACCGACACCGCCACCGGCAAGAAGTTCCCACTCGCCGACTACGCGCTGACGCCGAGCGTGGCCATCGTCGACCCGGTGCTCGCCGCCGACCTGCCACCCACCATCACCGCGGACAGCGGCTTCGACGCGCTGACGCACGCCACCGAGTCGTACGTGTCGGTCTACGCCAACGACTTCACCGACGGGCTCGCGTTGCAGGCCGTCAGGCTCATCTTCACCTACCTGGAGCGGGCGGTGCGCGACGGCGCGGCCGACGCCGAGGCCCGGGAGAAGATGCACAACGCGGGCACCATCGCCGGCATGGCGTTCGGCAGTGCCTTCCTCGGCATCGTGCACGCCATGTCGCACACGCTGGGCGCGACCTTCCACGTGGCGCACGGGCGGACCAACGCGATCCTGATGCCGCACGTCATCCGCTACAACGGCACGACGCCGACCAAGCTGACCGGATGGCCCAAGTACGAGCACTACCGGGCGCCGGAGCGGTTCCAGGACATCGCCCGGATGCTGGGCCTGCCGGCGGCCACCCCGGCCGAGGCGGTCGAGTCGTACGCCACCGCGGTGGAGAGGCTGCGCGACGCCGTCGGCATCGAGCCGTCCTTCCAGGCCGTCGGCGTCGACGAGGACGCCTTCCTGGCAGCGCTGCCCCAGCAGGCGCTCAACGCCTACGAGGACCAGTGCGCCCCGGCCAACCCGCGGATGCCGATGCTCGACGACATGCAGGCGCTCATGCGGGCCGCGTACTACGGCAAGGGGTGACGGCCGGACGACGGCCGAGCGTGAGGGGCGGCCCGGGTCTGCCGGCCGCCCCCACCGCGACGTCGCGCGTGCAGGCGTCGATCTCCGGATCGGGCTGCCACACCCGACTGGTTCATCATGGTGCCCCGTCAGGCCTCGCGGCGGCGGCGTGTTGCCGGTTCACGACGAGCAGCGCCACGGTGCAGGCGACCGGCAGGATGCCGGCGAACTCGTTGTCCAGGAGCCAGAAGACCTGCACCACGAGCAGCTCCACCATCAGGGCCACCTCGAACAGCCCGGCCGCCGGCCGGCCACGGGTCGAGCGCCACAACCCGAGGACCCCGAGCACGAACGCGGTGGAGGCGAACGCCGCGTAGATGGCGTTGGGCAGGTTGGGCTGCCGAGACAGCAGCACGAGTGGGCGACCCAGCGAGAAGAGGGTGATCAGCGCGATCGCCGGGGCGGTCCAGCGGCGGACGAACGGGCGGCGGCAGAAGCCGGCCAGCGCCGCCCGCCACCGCTCGCGGACCCGGGTCAGCCACTCACCGCCCGTCGCCGAGCCGGCGTAGCCGTCGGCCGTCCGCTGCGCCGCGTTGACCAGCCGTTCCCGCTCGCTCAGGGGCCGCCGGTTGACGGCGAGTCGCACCGCGACGTACGTCGCGACGAAGACGGCGTAGATGATGGCGGCGACGGGCTCGTAGAAGTAGTTGTTGTCGGCGGTGAGGAACTTGCCGACCTCGTCGATGAACAACCCGAACCCGACACCGGCCACGAGGGCGGCGGCGTTCTTCACCGCGCTGCCGAGGAACAGCGTGGTCATCAGCTGGGCGGCGAGCATTGCGAGGCCGCCCCACAGCACGTGCGCCACGTGCAGCCCGCCGCTGCCCACCTGGGGGTAGCCGGTCATGCCCAGGAACGCCCTGGTCACCAGGATCGTGACCACCGCGGCGACGAGAAACAGCGTGAACCGGTCCGCGCCGCCCTCGTCCCGGACCAGGTGACGCGCCCAGAGGCGACCGATCCGGGTCCGCGGCGGATCGGACCGGGCGCCGGGCCGCCTGTCGGGCCGGCGCGGGCCACTTGTGGACGTGGACGCTGGCTGGGTCACGTCCTCATCCTCTGCCGGTCGGCCGGCCCGGACGTCCACAGGAAACCCCGACGTCCACAGGAAACCCTCCACACTTCGCCCGGCCACTGAGGGAAATACCATACCGGATCGGCCATTGCCGGCGCCGCCCGACGACGGGGTGATCCTCGCCCGGACCGAGGGGATCGCGCCTGCCCGCTCCCGGGCAGCCGCCGCATGTCGTCCTCGACAGGCCGCGTCGAGATCCCGCGCAGCCCCCGGCGGCCAGCCCGTGGCGCCGGCGGGGCGAGCTTGCCACCGATGATCGGTGCGCGGCGCCAAGCTGGGGATACTGACGGAGTATAGGGATCCTGCTCATGGTGAACGAGCCCTCTCGGTCGCCTTCAGGCAGGGGATCCCATGTACGTCGCAGACCCAATCAGCCCGCTCGGTGGCACCCCACTGCTCTTCCTGCTCCTGCAGATCGGCGTGCTGCTGCTGGCCGCGGCTCTGCTCGGCAAGCTGGCCGCGCGGCTCTCCTTCCCCGCCATTGTCGGCGAGTTGTTGGCCGGCGTCCTGCTTGGACCGTCGTTGCTGGGGGGCGTCGCACCGGCGGCGTTCCGATGGCTGTTTCCGCCCACCGCCGAACAGTTTCACCTGCTCGACGCCGTCGGGCAGGTCGGGTTGGTGCTGCTGGTGGCGTTCACCGGCGCGAGCCTGGATCTGCGGATGATCCGCCGGCGCCATCAGACCGCGCTGCGGGTGAGTCTGCCGGGGCTGCTGATCCCGCTGGCCCTCGGCGTCACGGTGGGGGTGCTGCTTCCGCGGTCGCTGCTGTCGGAGCACGGTCAACGGCCGGCGTTCGCGCTGTTCCTGGGAATCGCCATGGCGGTCAGCGCCATTCCGGTGATCGCGAAGACCCTGATGGACCTGCGGATGATCCACCGCAACGTCGGGCAGCTCATCCTGATGGCAGGCACGGTCGACGACCTGCTGGGGTGGCTCGGCCTGTCCGTGGTGACGGCCGTCGCGACAACGGGACTGCGCGCCGGCGACCTGGTGCTGCCGATCGCGTACCTGGCCGCCGTGGTACTGGTCGCCGTGTTCGTCGGGCGTCCGCTGGTCGGCCGCGTGATGCGGGTCGCGAGTCGGTCGGAGGGCCAGGGCCCCGTCCTGGTCAGCGCGACCATCCTGATCGTGCTGTGCGCGACCGCCACTCAGGCGCTGCATCTGGAGGCCATCTTCGGCGCGTTGATCGGGGGCATGTTGATCGGCAGCGCCGGTCCGGAGGTGGTGCGGCGCCTCGCCCCGCTGCGCCTGCTGGTGACCGCGGTGCTGGCGCCGCTGTTCTTCGCCACCGCCGGGCTGCGCATGGATCTCACGTTGCTGGCCAAGCCGCTCGTGCTCGGCATCGCGACGCTGCTGCTGGTGATCGCCATCGTGGGCAAGTTCAGCGGCGCGTTCCTCGGCGCCTGGCTCAGTGGCCTCAACCGCTGGGAGGCGGTCGCTCTCGGCGCGGGCATGAACGCACGCGGCGTGATGGAGGTGGTCATCGCCATGGTCGGTGTGCAGCTGGGCGTCCTGACGACCACGATGTACACCACGATCGTCCTCATCGCGATCGTGACCTCGCTGATGAGTCCGCCACTGCTGCGGTTCGGCATGTCCCGGCTGCAGATCACCGCGGACGAGGAGATGCGGCTGCGCGCGTACGACGAGCCGGCCGCGGCACCGCCGGCGGCCACCCGCCCGTGAGCTGCGCGGATGCGCGGATAGTCGCCGTATAGATGAACTATCGCGCCCGCCGAGAGGCTGCCCTG
The DNA here is from genome assembly GCF_027925725.1 of Micromonospora sp. AKA38. Lineage (NCBI taxonomy): Bacteria > Bacillati > Actinomycetota > Actinomycetes > Micromonosporales > Micromonosporaceae > Micromonospora > Micromonospora sp. AKA38. Next base: position 502,672 of record NZ_BNEI01000004.1, read on the forward strand.
GTGCCGTGCTGTCCCGCACCACCACTACGTCCGCGCCACGAGCGGAACCGTCGCGAGCAAGGGAGCGGTCTCGGATGACCACCGAAAATATCGATCAGGTCCCGTCCGTGTCCGACCTGCGCAGCGAGCTGCTCCTGCGCCGGCTGGGCGGAGGCCGGACGGGCAGACGATCCGGGCTGCCGCGCGCCGACCGGGACCGGCCGCTGCGCCTGTCGTCGGGTCAGCAGCAGATGTGGTTCCTCAACCGGCTCGACCCGGACAGCCGCGAGTTCCTGGTCCCGCTCGCGTTCCGGATCCGCGGCGTGGCCGATCGGGACGCGATCGAGCGGGCGCTGTCCGCGTTGATCGCCCGGCACGAGATCCTGCGTACCCGCTACGTGCTCACCGGCGACGAGCCGGAGCAGGTGATCGACGCGCCGGCCCCGATCCACGTGGCGACCGACGTGCTCACCGGGTCAACCGACGAGCGGGCGGCGCGCTGCGCCCAGGTGCTCGCCCACGAGGCGGCCCGGCCGTTCGACCTGGAGCGGGACTGGCCGATCCGGGCCCGGCTGGTGGCCCTCGAACCCGACGACCACGTCCTCGCGGTGATCTTCCACCACGTGGCGTTCGACGCCTGGTCGGCGCAGGTCTTCGTGCGTGAGTTCGCCCAGCTCTACCGCGCGTTCGTCGAGAACGCCGTCCCCGACCTGCCCGACCTGCCCGTGCAGTACGCCGACTTCGCCGCCGCCCAGCACGCCGCCGCCGCCGAGCGGGAGACCGCCCGGCACCTGGACTACTGGCGCGAGCAGCTCGCCGAGCTGCCGACGATCGACCTGCCCGCGGACCGGCAGCGTCCAGCCGTGCGCGAGCATGACGGCGCCGCGGTCGAGTTCGCGCTCCCCGCCGCGCTCGCCGGCCAGGTGCGGCAGCTGGCCGAGCGGCTCGGCACCACTCCGTTCGTGGTCTTCCTCGCCGCGTTCCAGTTGCTGGTCTCCCGGTACACCGGCCTGAACGACGTGCCTGTCGGCACCGTCGTGTCCGGGCGCAGCCGGCCGGAGCTGCAGGGACTGATCGGGTACGGCATCAACAACCTGGTGATGCGTACCCGTTGGCACGAGCGGCAGAGCTTCGCCGAACTCGTCGCGGCGGCCCGCGAGGTGCTGGCTGACGCCTACGACCACCAGAACGTGTCGTTCGCGCGGCTGGTCGACGAGTTGCAGCCGGAGCGGGACATGTCGCGCAGCCCTCTCTACCAGGTCGCCCTCACCATGCACGAGCCGCGCCGCGACGCCGTGGCGCTGCCGGGTGCGCGGATGTGGCCGTACCCGCTCACCGGCGGCATCGCCAAGTGCGACCTGGAGTTGCAGGTCGGCGACGCCGGCGACGGCAGTCTCGGCGGCCATCTCGTCTACGCGACCGCCCTGTTCGACGAGTCCACCGTCGAGCGCATGGCCACCCACCTGCGCAACCTGCTCGCCGCCGCGGTGGCCGACGTGGACGCGCCGCTGGCGAGCCTGGAACTGCTCGACGCCGCGGAACGAGCTGTGGTGATCGGTGAACCCCAGTCGGCGGCTCCCGTCGACCGCTGCCTGCACGAGTTGTTCGAGGAGCGGGTGCGGCGGTCGCCGGATGCGGTGGCGGTGGTGGTGGGTGGGGTGTCGTTGTCGTATGGGGAGTTGAATGCGCGGGCTAATCGGGTGGCGCACTGGTTGCGTGGGCGGGGTGTGGGTGCGGAGTCGTTGGTGGGTGTGTGTCTGACTCGTGGTGTGCATTTGTTGCCGGTGTTGTTGGGTGTGTTGAAGGCGGGTGCGGGTTATGTGCCGTTGGATCCGGCGGTGCCGGTGGAGCGGTTGGGTTTTGTGGTGGGTGATGCTGGTGTGGGCGCGTTGGTGTGTGAGCGGGAGACGGTGGGGGTTGTTGATTTCGCGGGTGTGGTGTTGGTGGTGGATGAGCCGGGTGTGTTGGATGGGTTGCCGGTGGGGGATGTGGGTTCGGTGGTGTCGCCGGATGGTGTGGTGTATGTGATTTACACGTCGGGTTCGACGGGTCGGCCGAAGGGTGTGGTGTTGTCGCACGCGAATGTGGTGCGTTTGTTGTCGTCGGCGCAGGAGCATTTTGCGTTTGATGCGTCGGATGTTTTTTCGTTGTTTCATTCGTTTGCTTTTGATGTGTCGGTTTTTGAGATGTGGGGGGCGTTGGCGCATGGGGCGTCGGTGGTGGTGGTGGGTCAGGAGGTGACGCGTTCGCCGGAGGATTTTCTGGATGTGTTGGTGGGTGCGGGGGTGACGGTGTTGTCGCAGACGCCGTCGGCGTTCCGGTCGTTGGTGTCGGCGGCGGCGGAGGGTGATGTGCGGGTGGGTGCGTTGGGGGTGCGGGTGGTGGTGTTTGCGGGGGAGCGGTTGGAGGTTGCGGAGTTGGGGCCGTGGGTGCGGGTGCATCCGTTGGCGCGGGTGGCGTTGGTGAACATGTACGGCATCACCGAGACCACGGTCCACACCACCTACCACCGGCTGGTCGACGCGGACCTGACTCCCGGCCCGCACAACCCGATCGGCTACCCGCTCGGTGACCTCAGGATCTATCTGCTGGACACGCTGGGCCGCCCGGTCCCGGTGGGGGTCACCGGTGAGATCTGTGTGGCTGGTCCGGGGGTGGCGCGTGGGTATCTGGGTCGGCCGGATCTGACGGCGCAGCGGTTCGTGCCGGATCCGTTCGGGTCGGGTGGGCGGTTGTATCGCTCGGGTGATCTGGCGCGGCGGCGTGCGGACGGGAGTCTGGATTTTGTGGGTCGGGCTGATGACCAGGTGAAGGTGCGTGGTTATCGGATCGAGTTGGGTGAGATCACGGTGGTGTTGTCGGGTTGTGCCGGTGTGCGGGACGCGGTGGTGTTGCTGCGTGGCAGCGGGGTGGAGGCTCGGCTGGTGGCCTATGTGGTGCCGGTGGCGGGTGCGCGGTTGGATGTGGCGTCGTTGCGGCGGGCGTTGGCGGTGTCGTTGCCGGAGTACATGGTGCCGGCGGCGTTCGTGGTGCTGGATCGGTTGCCGTTGACGGCGAACGGGAAGCTCGACAAGCGGGCGTTGCCGGAGCCGGACGGTCGGGCGTTCGGCCAGACCGGCTATGTGCCGCCGGAGAATGTGGTGCAGGAGCGGCTGTGCGTGGTGTGGGCCGATGTGCTCGGCGTGGACCGGGTCGGCATCCGGGACAGCTTCTTCGAACTCGGCGGCGACTCCATCCGCGCCGTCTCCCTGGTCGGCGCGCTGCGGGCCGAGGGCTTCGACCTGAGCGTGCGGGACGTGTTCGACAGGCGTACCGTCGCCGAACTCGCAGACCTGCTGGGCGAGCGGTCCGCTTTGGTCGCCGACGACCACGCCCTGGTCGAGCCGTTCGCGCTGATCAGCGACGACGACCGGGCGCTGGTCCCGGACGGGGTGGTCGACGCCTACCCGCTGTCGCAGATCCAGACCGGCATGGTCATCGAGATGCTGGCCGACGACCAGCAGAACAACTACCACAACTCCAGCGCGTTCCGGATCATGGATGAGCGGCCGTTCGACTTCGCCGCCTTCGAGCGCGCAGCCGCCTGGCTGGTCGCCCGGCACGACATGCTGCGCACCTCGGTCCACCTCACCGGGTACTCGGTGCCGATGCAGCTGGTCCACCGGACGGCCGAGGTGCCGATCGGCTGGACCGACCACGGCACGCTCGACGCGGCCGGGACCCAGCACGTGCTGCAGGAATTCGCGACCAGCGAGCGTGCCCGGCCGTTCGACCTGACCCGGCCGACCCTGATGCGCTTCTTCGTGCACGTCACCGAGCCCGACTCGTGGTGGATCTCGATCACCGAATGCCACCCGGTCATGGAGGGCTGGAGCTACCACACCATGCTGATGGAGCTGGTGCGGGCGTACCAGCGGATCGCCGCGGGGCAGGAGCCCGACGCCGAGCCGATGCCGGCGGTGCGCTTCGCCGACGCCATCGCCGGCGAGCTCACCGCGCTCGACTCGCCGGAGACCCGGGCGTACTGGCGTGACGTGGTGGGCCGGTACGAGAAGTTCACCCTTCCGCGCGACTGGGGCGACCGGAGCGTGGCCGAGCGGACCGCTTACCACACCCGGATCCCGTGGACCGACCTGGAGCCGGGGCTGCGGCGGCTCGCGGCCCAGGCCGGCGCGTCCATGAAGGCCGTCATGGTGTCCGCGTTCGGCAAGGTGCTCAGCCGGCTCAGCGAGGAGCCCGCGGTGCACGCCGGGCTGGTCTACGACACCCGCCCCGAGGTGCTCGGCGCCGACCGGGTCTTCGGCATGTACCTCAACACGCTGCCGTTCCCGTTCGACCCGATCCGGGGCACCTGGCGCGACCTGGTGACGCGCACCTTCCGCCGCGAGGTCGAGTCCTGGTCGCACCGGCGTTACCCGCTGCCCGCGGTCCAGCGCGACAACCCCGGCCGGCAGGGGCTGATCGAGGTCTTCTTCAACTACCAGGACTTCCGTCAGATCGACACCGAGCTGGTCGACGCCACCCAGGGGCTGGACGACAGCCCCACCGAGTTCCCGTTGACCGTCTCCTCGCGGGCCGGGCACATCTTCCTGACCTCGGACGTCCGCTCGCTCACCCCGGCGAACACCGACCGGATCGCCGGCCTGTTCCGGACCGTGCTGGCCGCGATGGCCGCCGACCCGGAGGGCGACGCCACCATCGCGCTCGCCACCCCTGACGAACTGCGTGACCAGCAGGACTGGGCCGTCGGCGCACCGCTGCCCGGCGACTACCAGCCGGTGCTGGAGCTCTTCGAGCAGCAGGCCGCCCGTACGCCGGACGCCGCCGCCGTGGTGACCGGCGGCCACACGCTCACGTACGCGGAGCTGGACGACCGCGCCGAGCGGTACGCGGCCGCGATCACCGCCCGCGGCGCCGGCCCGGAGTCGGTCGTCGCCGTGCTGCTCGACCGCGGCCCGGAACTCGCCGCCGCCCTGCTCGGCGCCTGGAAGGCGGGCGCCGCCTACCTGCCGCTCGATGCCGCCTTCCCGGCCGAGCGCGTCGCCGGGATGGTGGCGGACGCCCACGCCGCTGTCGTGATCACCGAGCGGGACCTCCTGCCCGGCGTCGCCGACGTCCCCGCGGACCGGCGGCTGTTGGCCGAGGACCTGCCCGCCGACCGGCCCGCGGTCACCGGACGGACCAGGCCGGCTGCCGACCAGCTGGCGTACGTCATCTACACCTCCGGCTCGACCGGCCGCCCCAAGGGCGTCGCCGTGTCGCACCGCGGGCTCGCCAACCACGTCTCCTGGGCGGCGCGGACCCTGGCCTCCCGGGGAACCGGCGGCGCGCCGCTCTTCTCCTCGGTCGCGTTCGACCTCGTCGTGCCGAATCTGTGGGGACCGCTGGTCACCGGGCAGCCGGTGACGATGGTGCCGAACGAGGTGGACCTCGGCGAACTCGGCGCCCACCTCGACCGGCACGGCCCGTACAGCTTCATCAAGCTGACCCCGGGCCACCTGGAGGTGCTGACCACCCAGCTCGCCGCGGACCAGGCGGCACGCCTGGCTCCGGTGCTGGTCGTCGCCGGCGAGGCGCTGACCCGGCATGTGGTGCGCGCCTGGCAGGCGAAGGCGCCCGCTGTCGAACTGATCAACGAGTACGGCCCGACCGAGGCGTCCGTCGGCACCTGCGTCCACCCGGTCGACGGGCCGGTCCCCGACGTCGTCCCGATCGGATCACCCCTGCCGGGCATGGTCATGCGGGTCCTCGACCGGGACCTGCGTCCGTTGCCGACCGGCGTCACGGGCGAGCTGTACGTCGGCGGCACCGGCGTCGCCCGAGGCTACCTGGGCCGCCCGGACCTGACCGCCGACCGGTTCCTGCCCGACCCGTACGGTCCGCCCGGCGCGCGCCTCTACCGCACCGGCGACCTCGTGCGGCTGCTGCCGGACGGCGCCGTCGACTTCCGCGGGCGCCGCGACGGCCAGCTCAAGATTCGTGGCTACCGGGTCGAACTGGGGGAGATCGAGGCGACGCTCGGCGGCCTCGACGAGATCACCGACTGCCGGGTCGTGGCCCGCGAGACCGGGCCGGACGGCGAGCGGCAGCTCGTCGCCTACCTGGTGGCGGACGGCGAGATGAACCGCGCGTCGATCCGCGAGCGGCTCACTCGCGCGCTCCCGGACTACCTGGTGCCGTCGGCGTTCGTGCAGCTGGAACGGCTGCCGCTGAACGCAAACGGCAAGCTGGACCGGCACGCCCTGCCGGCCCCGGAGGAGACCGCGCCCGGGTCGGGTGGTTTCGAGACCGCCACCCCGTTGCAGGAACGTCTGGTCGCGGTCTGGTCCGAGGTGCTCGGCCGGGAGGCCGGCGTCCGCGACGACTTCTTCGACCTCGGCGGCGACTCCATCCGGGCGGTGGCCCTGATCGGCGCGCTGCGGGCCGAGGGCTGGGACGTGTCGGTCCGCGAGATCCTTCAGCACCGCACGGTCGACGCGGTCTCGCGGTTGCTCACCGGCCGGGACGCGCTGGACGCGGGCGACCGCGCGGCGGTGGCGCCGTTCGAGCTGGTGCCGGCCGTCGACCGGGAGCGGCTGCCGGACGGGCTGGCCGACGCGTACCCGCTGTCGATGAACCAGTCGGGCATGCTGATCGAGCTGCTCGCCGGGAACGACGACCGGCGCAGCTACCACAACGTCAACGTGTACGAGGTGCGCGACGACCGGGGCTTCGACCCGGACGCGTTCGAGCGGGCGGTGCGCGAGGTGGTCCGGCGGCACGACGTGCTGCGGACCTCGGTCCGGCTGACCGGCTACTCGGAGCCGATGCAGCTCGTGCACCGGGTGGCCGCCGCGCCGTGCGCGTGGCGCGACCTGCGGCACCTCGACAGCCGGGAACAGTTCGCCGACATGTCGGCGTTCGTGGCCGCCGAGCGGGCCGACCTGTTCGACCTGTCCTCCGACGAGCCCCTGCTCCGGGTGCACGCCCACGTCACCTCGGACACCGAGTGGCTGTGCGGCTTCACCCAGAACCACGCGCTGCTGGACGGCTGGAGCAACCAGCTGTTCCTGATGGACGTGCTGGAGTGCTACCGGCGGCTGCGCGACGGGACCGCACCGGACCGGTGGGACGCGCCGTCGGTGCGGTTCGCCGACACGGTGGCGGCCGAGCGCCGGGCGCTGGAGTCCGAGCGGACCCGCGCGTACTGGCGCGACATGGTCCGCGACCACGTGAAGCTGACCATGCCGGCCGGGTGGAGCGGCGACCGTGACGCGCCTGCCGAGGTCGTCCGGGCCGGCATGTCCTACGCCGACCTGGAGGAGGGCCTGCGGCGCCTGGCCGCGTCCGCGCGGACGTCGGTGAAGAGCGTGCTGGTCGCGGCGCACGCGAAGGTGATGAGCCAGCTGACCACCGCGCCCGCCTTCCACACCGGACTGGTCACGCACACCCGGCTGGCCGAGCCGGGCGGCGACCGGGTCTACGGCAACTTCCTCAACACCCTGCCATTTCCCGTACGCCCGGACGCGCGCACCTGGCGCGACCTGGTACGCCAGGTCTCGGACACCGAGATCGAGATCTGGGACCACCGGCACTTCCCGATGCCCGCCATCGAGCGCCCGGCCGGCACCGGCCGCCTGGTCGACGTGTTCTTCTGCTACCTCGACTTCCACCGGATGGACACCGAGGCGGCCGACGACAGCCAGGCGTTCAGCGACGCGCCGAACGAGTTCGCGGTCGGCATCGTCACCCTCGGCGGACGCCTGAGCCTGCGCAGCAACAGCCACGTGCTCAGCCACGAGCGCGCGCGGCAGATCGTCGGCATGTTCCGCGACGTCCTCGCCGCCATGGCCGCTGATCCGGGCGGCGACGCCCGCGCGACGTTCGGGCCCGAGCCGAAGCCGCGCACGGCGCTGCGCAAGGTCCGGCGCCCGGGCCGCGGACGCCGGCGCCAGACCCCGCACGAGGTGTTCGCCGACCGGGCGGCGCGGACCCCCTCCGCCGTCGCCGTCATCGACGGCGGCACCGAGCTGACCTACCGCGAGCTGGACGAGCGGGCGAACCGCCTGGCCCACCGGCTGCGCACGGCCGGCGCGGGCCCGGAGACGGTGACCGGTATCTGCCTGCCGCCCGGCGCCGACGCGATCTGCGCGGTGCTCGGCGTGCTCAAGACCGGCGGCGCCTATCTGCCGCTCGCGCCGGGCGGTGACCTCGCACCCGCCCGGGAACTCGGGCTCACCGCGATCGTCACCGGCGACTCGTCGCTGCACCCGGTCACGGTCGCACCGGACGGTCCCGGCGACGCCGCCGCGCCCGAGGTGACTGTCGATCCGGAGACGGCGATGCTGGTCGGCCCGGCCGAGCCGTACGCCGTGGTCAGCCACGCCGACGTGCTCAGCGAGGTGACCGCCGCGCACCAGGCGGCCGAGTTCGACGAGTTCGACGCCTGGACCCTCGACGCCGGCTGGGCGGACGACCCGCTGCCGATCTGGGGTGCGCTGCTGTACGGCGGCCGGCTGGTCGTGCTGCCGCCGGACGAGACCCCGGCGCGACTGCTGGACCGGCTGCGCCGGCACGAGGTCTCGGTGCTGTCGAGTCGGGCGGACGACCTGCGCGACCTGGCCGCGCCGATCGCCCGGGACGAGGATCTCGCCGTACGCCTGGTGCTGCTCACCGGCGACGCGGGCCACCCGGACGACCTGCGCCCGCTGGTGGCGGCGGACGGCGACGGCCCGGCGGTGGTCAGCCGCTACCGGCGGGCCTGCTGGCGGCAGCTCGAGCCGGCCGACCTCGACGATGCGCGGTTCCCGATCGGCGACCCGCTGCCCGGCCGCGAGCTGCGGGTGCTGGACGCGCAGGGCCGCCCGGTGCCCGACGGTGTGCCGGGCGACCTCCACCTGGGCGGCATCGTGCCGCGCGGCTTCACCGGGCGTCCCGCGCTCACGGCGGACCGCTTCCGCCCGGACGCCTTCGGGCCGGCCGGGTCGCGCCTGTTCGCCACCGGGGACCGGGCGGCGGTCCGCGCCGACGGCGCGCTGGTGCCGCAGCCGTCGTCGGCCGACGACGGCGAGGAGGGCGAATCGGAGTACGAGCCACCGCGGTCCCCGCTGCAGAGCCGCATCGCGGCCATCTGGCAGGAGGTACTGGGCCGCACCCCGATCGGCGTCAACGACATGTTCTTCGACGTGGGCGGTGACTCGATGCGGGCGCTGGCCGCGGTCGGTGTGCTGCGCGAGGAGGGGCTGGACGTCTCGGTCCGCGACCTGTTCCGCCACCCGACCGTCGCCGAACTCGCCGATCGGCTGGCCGGCCGCGACCGGCACCCCGGTGACGACGAGCCGGTCGCGCCGTTCGCCCTGATCGGCGACGACGACCGGACGAAGCTGCCGCCGACGGCGGTGGACGCGTACCCGCTCTCGCAGGTGCAGGCCGGAATGGTCGTCGAGATGCTGGAAGATCCCACGGCGTACCGCAGTGTCGTGGCGTACGAGGTGATCGGCTCCGAGTTCGACGAGGCGGCACTGCGGGCCGCGCTGGTCGAGGTGACCGGACGGCACGACGCGCTGCGCACCTCGCTGCACCTGACCGGGTACTCGGTGCCGACGCAGGTCGTGCACGTCCCGGCCGACGTGCCGGTGACCGTGCACGACCTGCGCGACGTGCCGGCCGACCGGCGCGACGAGGAGTTCCGGAAGCGGCTCGCCGCCGACCAGGACGCGCCGTACGACGTGGCACGCACGCCCCTGCTGCGGGTGGTCGTCGCCCGCCTCGAGGACACCCGCTGGTGGCTGGGCCTCGGCCTGCCGCACGCGCTGAGCGAGGGCTGGGGCCTGGCGATGGTCCAGGCCGAGCTGCACGCGGCCTACCGGGCGCTGGCCGCCGGGGACACACCGCCACCGTACGAGGCGCCGCCGGTGCGCTACGCCGATTTCATCGCCGCCGAGCTGCGGTCCCTGGCCGGGGACGAGGACGCCGCGTACTGGAGATCGGTGGTTGATGATCGAGAGGGGATCGGCGTTCCCGCGGTCTGGGCCGGGCCGGACGATGTGCCTTACCAGCACCTGGTGCCGCTCGACGACCTGGAGCCACGGCTGCGGGAACTGGCCGCCGGGCTGCGCGTCCCGGTCAAGAGCGTCCTGCTGGCCGCGCACGTGGCGGTGATGGGCCGGCTCACCGAGACCCGGCGCGGCCATGTCGGCCTGGTGACCGACGCGCGCCCCGAACTCGCGGGCGCGAGCCGGGTCTACGGCATGCACCTCAACACGGTGCCGTTCGCCGTGGACCGGACCGCCGCCCGCTGGCGGGATCTGATTCGCGGCGTCTTCGCCCAGGAGACCGCGTTGTGGCCGCACCGGCGGTATCCGATGCCCGCGATCCAGCGGGACTCCTCGGCCGGGCGGCAGGTGCTGACCGCGTTCAACTACGTGGACCTGGCCGGGGTCGGCCCGCGCCGGCAGGACGCCGACGGCGACATCGGCGCGACGCTCAGCCAGTCGCACACCGAGTTCGACCTGACCGTGCACTGTCGGCCCGACCGGATCAACCTGACCACCCGTACCGGGGTGATGAGCAGGGAGAACGGCGCCCTGCTGGCGAAGATGTACCGCACCGTGCTGGAACGGATGGCGCAGGACGCCGACGGCGACGCGCGGGCGTCGGTGCTGTCGCACGCCGGCCCCGGACCGGACGCGGCCGAACGGGAGCCGTTCACCTTCGACCCGGTGCGCGGACTGGCGACGTGGGCGGCCGAGACCCCGGACGCGCCCGCGCTCGCCGGCGACGTCGGGACCGTCAGCTGGGGACAGCTCGGCGCGGACGTCGACCGGTTGGCCGGCCGGCTGCGCGCCGCCGGTGTCGGACCCGGTGTCGTGGCGGCGGTCTGCCTGCCGGCCGTCGTGGAGCGGGTCACCGCGGTCCTCGCCGTCCTGCGGGCGGGTGGCGTCTGCCTTCCCCTCGATCCCGAGACCCCGGTCACGCGGCTCGCGTTCCAGCTCGCCGACGCCCGGGCCCGGGTCGTCGTCGCGGACCGCGAGTCCGCGCTCGACACCGACCTGCCGGTACTTGTCACCGGTGACGGGGCCACGGCGGCGCCCGAGGGCGAACCGGCACCGGAACCCGAGCCGTCGGACCCGGCCTTCCTGCTCTACACGTCGGGCTCGACGGGGCGGCCGAAGGGCGTGTCGATCACCCGCCGCGGCGCCGGCAACCACCTGCTCGCCAAGGTGGCCGACCTCGGCATGACGGCGGCCGACACGCTCGCGCAGAACGCGCCGCCCACGTTCGTGGTGTCGATCTGGCAGATGCTGGCCGGCACCGCCACCGGCTGTTGCGTCCGGGTCGTCCCGGAGGCCGTCGCGCGCGACCCGCACGCCCTCTTCGCCCTGGTCGCTGACGGCGAGGTCACCGTTCTGGAGGTCGTGCCGACGCTGTTGCGCGCGGCACTCGACGGCGGCGTCACCCTGCCGCCCGGCGCCGCGCTGCGGCGGCTGGTGGTGACCGGAGAGGCCTTCCCGGCCGAGCTGGCGGCCCGGTGGCTGGCGCGGTTCCCGCAGGTCGGCCTGCTGAACTCGTACGGGCAGACCGAGTGCGCGGACGACGTCGCCCACCACGCGCTGACCACTGCCGACGGGCTCACCCGGGTGCCGATCGGCCGGCCGGTCCGCGGCACCCGACTGTACGTCCTCGACGAGTGGGGCGCGCCGGTGATCGACGGTGTGCCCGGAGAGCTCCACGCCGGCGGCCTCGGCGTGGGCGACGGCTACCTGAACCAGCCGGCGCTGACCGCCGAGCGGTTCGTCCCCGACCCGTGGGGCCCGGCCGGCGGCCGGCTCTACCGCACCGGAGACCTCGCCCGCCGGCTGCCCGACGGCACGCTGGACTACCTCGGCCGCTCCGACCAGCAGGTGAAGGTCCGTGGGCACCGCATCGAACCGGGCGAGATCGAGGCAGCCCTGACCCGGCACCCCCTGGTGCGGCAGGCGGTCGTCGTGCACCGCGACGACCGGTTGATCGGTTACGTGGCGGCGGCGGACGAGCGGCCGACGCCGGCCGATCTGCGCGCCGCGCTGGAGGCCGAGCTGGCCGCCTACCTCATTCCGGCCGCCTTCGTGGTGCTGGACGCGATTCCGCTGTCCCCGAACGGCAAGGTCGACCGCGGGGCGCTGCCCGAACCCGGCGCCGAGGCGCTGGCGGTGACCGAGTTCGTCGCGCCCGCCGACGGCCTCCAGGCCGAGGTGGCCGGGCTGTGGGCGCGGGCGCTCGGCGTCGGGCGGGTCGGCCTGCGCGACGGATTCTTCGCGCTCGGCGGCGACTCGCTGCGGGCGGTCGCGCTCGTCGGTGACCTGCGAGCGGCCGGATACGAGACGACCGTGCGCGACGTGCTGGACGCCCGGACCGTCGAGCGGCTCTGCGAGCGGCTGCGCCCGGTCGGGGCGGGCGCGGGCCGGCGGTACGTCGAGGCGTACGCCCAGATCGAGCGCGCGGACCGTGATCTGCTTCCGCCGGACGTGGTGGACGCCTACCCGCTGGGCCGCACCCAGCTGGGCATGGTCATCGAGGCGATGTCCGGTGACGGCCGCGGCGCGTATCACATGGTCAACGTGTTCCGGGTGACCGACGGGCACCCGCTGGACGAGGGCGCGCTGCGCCGGGCCGTCGCGGTGGTGGCCGACCGGCACGAGACGTTGCGCACCTCGATCCGGTTGACCGGCTTCTCCGCGCCGATGCAGCTCGTGCACCGGACGGTGGACGTGCCGGTCGAGGTGCACGACCTGCGAGACGTGGACCCGGCCGAGCACCCCGCGATTCGCGAGCGCCTGGTGGCGCGTCAGCGCGCCGAAGCGTTCGATTTCGCGGTCGCGCCGCTGGTCCGGGTGCTCGCGCACCAGGAGAGCGACGAGGCGTGGTGGCTCACCCTGACCCAGACGCACGCGCTGACCGAGGGCTGGAGCACCCACCAGGTGCTGATGGAGCTGCTGGACTGCTATGACCGGCTGCGCCGGGGCGCCGAGCCGGAGCCCTACGACCGGCCCGGAGTCCGGTTCGCCGACGCGATCGCGGCCGAGCGTGCCGCGCTGGCCTCGGACGAGGACCGCGCCTACTGGGAGCGGATCACCGGCGACAACGCCGGGGTCACGTTGCCGCGGGGCTGGGCGGGCGACTCGGACCGGCGAGTGTTCCGGCAGATCCCCTACGACGACCTGCTCGACGGGCTGAACGCGCTGGCCGCCGAGACCGGCACGTCGCTCAAGACCGTGTTGTTGTCGGCGTACCTGAAGGTGATGGGTCAGTTGACCGACGAGCCGGCCTACCACGCGGGCATGGTCGTCGACACCCGGCCGGAGGAGCCGGGCGCCGACCGGGTTCCCGGCATGTACGTCAACACGCTGCCGATCACCGCCGACCGGACCGCGGCGACCTGGCACGACTTCGTCACCCGGGTCTTCGCCCGGGAACTCGACGTGTGGCAGCACCGGCGTTACCCGATGCCCGCGATCCGCCGCGACGGGGGCGGCGACCCGCTGATCCAGGTCTTCTTCAACCACCTCGACTTTCGCGGCGTGGACACCGGCCGGGTGGCGGCCGGCACCCGGACGACGAACTCGCCCAACGAGTTCGCCCTCTCGCTGATCAGCCAGCACGGCCGGTTCCACCTCGGTAGCAGCGAGCGGCACCTGGATTCGGCGAGCGCGGACCGGCTGGCCGGCATGCTGCGCGCGGTTCTGGAGTCGATGGCCGCCGGTGGCGACGGCGACGCCCGGGCCACCTACCTGCCCGCGGGCGAGCGGGAGCTGCTGCTCCGGCAGGCGTCACCGTCCCACGTGACGCCCGTTGACCGCTGCCTGCACGAGTTGTTCGAGGAGCGGGTGCGGCGGTCGCCGGATGCGGTGGCGGTGGTGGTGGGTGGGGTGTCGTTGTCGTATGGGGAGTTGAATGCGCGGGCTAATCGGGTGGCGCACTGGTTGCGTGGGCGGGGTGTGGGTGCGGAGTCGTTGGTGGGTGTGTGTCTGACTCGTGGTGTGCATTTGTTGCCGGTGTTGTTGGGTGTGTTGAAGGCGGGTGCGGGTTATGTGCCGTTGGATCCGGCGGTGCCGGTGGAGCGGTTGGGTTTTGTGGTGGGTGATGCTGGTGTGGGCGCGTTGGTGTGTGAGCGGGAGACGGTGGGGGTTGTTGATTTCGCGGGTGTGGTGTTGGTGGTGGATGAGCCGGGTGTGTTGGATGGGTTGCCGGTGGGGGATGTGGGTTCGGTGGTGTCGCCGGATGGTGTGGTGTATGTGATTTACACGTCGGGTTCGACGGGTCGGCCGAAGGGTGTGGTGTTGTCGCACGCGAATGTGGTGCGTTTGTTGTCGTCGGCGCAGGAGCATTTTGCGTTTGATGCGTCGGATGTTTTTTCGTTGTTTCATTCGTTTGCGTTTGATGTGTCGGTTTTTGAGATGTGGGGGGCGTTGGCGCATGGGGCGTCGGTGGTGGTGGTGGGTCAGGAGGTGACGCGTTCGCCGGAGGATTTTCTGGATGTGTTGGTGGGTGCGGGGGTGACGGTGTTGTCGCAGACGCCGTCGGCGTTCCGGTCGTTGGTGTCGGCGGCGGCGGAGGGTGATGTGCGGGTGGGTGCGTTGGGGGTGCGGGTGGTGGTGTTTGCGGGGGAGCGGTTGGAGGTTGCCGAGTTGGGGCCGTGGGTGCGGGTGCATCCGTTGGCGCGGGTGGCGTTGGTGAACATGTACGGCATCACCGAGACCACCGTCCACACCACCTACCACCGGCTGACCGGTGACGACCTGGAGTCCGGCGCCGGCAACCCGATCGGGCGGCCGCTGAGCGATCTGCGTGTCCACCTGCTCGACGCGTACGGAGAACTCGTCCCGGTCGGGGTCACCGGTGAGATCTGTGTCGCTGGTCCGGGGGTGGCGCGTGGGTATCTGGGTCGGCCGGATCTGACGGCGCAGCGGTTCGTGCCGGATCCGTTCGGGTCGGGTGGGCGGTTGTATCGCTCGGGTGATCTGGCGCGGCGGCGTGCGGACGGGAGTCTGGATTTTGTGGGTCGGGCTGATGACCAGGTGAAGGTGCGTGGTTATCGGATCGAGTTGGGTGAGATCACGGTGGTGTTGTCGGGTTGTGCCGGTGTGCGGGACGCGGTGGTGCTGCTGCGCGGCGGCGGGGTGGAGGCTCGGCTGGTGGCCTATGTGGTGCCGGTGGCGGGTGCGCGGTTGGATGTGGCGTCGTTGCGGCGGGCGTTGGCGGTGTCGTTGCCGGAGTACATGGTGCCGGCGGCGTTCGTGGTGCTGGATCGGTTGCCGTTGACGGCGAACGGGAAGCTCGACAAGCGGGCGTTGCCGGAGCCGGACGGTCGGGCGTTCGGCCAGACCGGCTATGTGCCGCCGGAGAATGTGGTGCAGGAGCGGCTGTGCGTGGTGTGGGCCGATGTGCTCGGCGTGGACCGGGTCGGCATCCGGGACAGCTTCTTCGAACTCGGCGGCGACTCCATCCGCGCCGTGGCCGTCGCCGGCCGCCTCCGCGAGGACGGCCTCGCCGTCACCGCCCGGGACGTGCTCTCCGGCCGCACGGTGACCGCCCTCGCCGAGCGGCTGACCGCGGGCGGCCACGCCACCGAGTCCGGCGTCGAGCCGTTCGCGCTGATCGGTGACGAGGACCGGACCAGGCTTCCGGCGGATGCGGCCGACGCCTACCCGCTGTCGCAGAACCAGCTCGGCATGCTGGTGGAGATGACGGCGTCGGCCGGGCCGCTCAACTACCATCGGGTCGCCACCGCGCGCATCCCGGCGACGGAACCGTTCTCGGCCGACGCGCTTCAGCGCACCGTGGACGAACTGGTCGCCCGGCACGACGTGCTGCGCACCTCGGTCGACCTGACCGGTTACACGGTTCCGCTACAGGTGGTGCACGCCGCCGCGGCGCTGCCGGTGCGGGTTGCCGACCTGCGTGGCGAATCGGCGGACGGATGCGAGCGGGCCCTGCGTGACGCGCTCGACGAGGAGAGCCGCACACCGTTGCCGCACGAGTGCGCGCCCCTGCTGCGGATCCGGGTGCACCTGCTGCCCGGCGGCGAATGGACGCTCTTCATCACCCAGTCCCATCTGATCGTGGACGGTTGGACGTTCAGCCGGCTCCGTGCCGACCTGCTCGACACGTACCGGGCGATCCGCGCCGGGCAGGAGCCGCCGGAGCGGCCACGGCCGGCGGTGCGCTTCGCCGACACCATCGCCGCCGAGGTACGCGCGTTGGCCTCGCCGGAGGACCGCGAGTACTGGCGTCACCTGGTCACCGGGCGTGGGCCACTGGTGTTGCCGGCCGGGCTGGGCGGCAGCGGAACCGGCTCCCACCGGTTCGACCTCGAGTTCGGCGACCTCGCCGGCCCGCTGCGGGAACTCGCCTCCCGGGCCGGCGCGCCGATCAAGAGCGTGCTGCTGGCGGCGCACCTCGCCGTACTGCGGCAGCTCAGCCCCGAGCGCCGGTTCCACACCGGCCTGGTGGTGCACTGCCGCCCGGAGGCCGCGGGCGCCGAGCTGGTGTACGGCTCGCACCTCAACACGGTGCCGTTCCCGGTCGACCCGGCCGCCGCCGACTGGGCGGACGAGGTGCGCCGCGCCTTCGACCGCGAGCTGGAGATGTGGCCGCACCGGAACTTCCCGATGCCGGCGATGCAGGTGGAACTCACCGACGGCGGGCGGCTGCTGCACACCTTCTTCAGCTACGAGGAGTTCGACACCCCCGCGGGCCGGCGCCCACCGACCACGGACGGCGGCGGCTTCAGCCGGAACGAGTTCCCGTACGCCGTCACCGCGAGCGACGAGCGCCTGGTCCTCCAGGCCGACGACGCGGTGCTCGACCGCGAGCACGGCGAGCGGGTGATCGCGATGTACCGGGCGGTGCTCGAGGCGATGGCCGCCGGCACCCGCGCCGACCGCGTGCACCTGCCCGTGGGCGAACGGGACTGGCTGCTCGCCCAGGGCACCGCGCCGGCCGGCCCCGCCGGGACCACCGCGCTCCACCAGATCGAGGAGCACGCGGCCCGGACGCCGCACGCCCCGGCCGTCGTCACCGACGACGGGCGCCTCAGCTTCGCCGAGCTGGACGCCCGCGCCGACCGGATCGGGCAGTACCTGCGCAGCCGTGGCGTCACGGCGGAGTCGCGCGTGGCGGTGCTGCTGCGCCGCGGCCCCGACCTGGTCGCCACCATGCTCGGCGTGTGGAAGGCCGGCGGCGCGTACGTGCCGCTCGACCCGGCGAACCCGCCGCAGCGGCTGCGGGACCTGCTGCGTACCGCCGACCCCGAGGTGATCGTCTCGGAGGCGGCGCTCGCGGGGATCATCGCGGCGGACCCGGATCTCGCCAGCCGCGGCGTCCTGCTGGACAGCGACGCCGCCGCGTTCGACGGCGCCCCCGCCGGGCGGCCGCCGCGGATGGACGACCCGGATCTGACCGCGTACGTCATCTTCACCTCCGGCTCGACGGGTGTGCCGAAGGGCGTGCAGATCAGCCACGGTGCGCTCGCCAACTACCTGCGCTGGGCCCGGCCGCAGTACCTCGGCGGCGGCCGGCGGGCGGGCAGCGCGCTGTTCTGCTCGATCTCCTTCGACGTGTCGGTGACCTCGCTGTTCATCACGCTCTCCGACGGCCTGCCGGTGCACCTCGCGCCGCAGGACCTCGACCTGGGGCGGCTGGGTGAGTGGCTGCTGCGGCACGGGCCGTTCGACCTCGTCGACCTGACGCCCAGCCTGTTCGACCTGCTGGCCGGCCAGCTGACCGACGAACAGTTCGAGGCGGTCACCGACCGGCTGTCGCTGGGCGGCGAGGCGTTCCGCGGTGCGGCGGCGGCGCGGCTGTACGGCGCGTTCGGCGACGGCCGGGTCATCAACTCGTACGGGCCGACCGAGGCGACCGTGGCGAGCACCGAGCACGTCCTGACCGGCTGGCGGGGCGGCGACACGGTCCCGATCGGCCGGCCGATGCTGGGGACCAGCGCGTACGTGCTCGACGAGCGGCTGGACCCGCTGCCGGTCGGCGTGCCGGGCGAACTGTTCCTGGGCGGCGAGTCGATCGCCCGCGGCTACCTCGACCGTCCCGGACTGACCGCGGACCGCTTCGTCCCCGACCCGTTCGGCGCCCCCGGCACCCGGCTGTACCGCACCGGCGATCTCGCCACGGTGCTGCCGGACGGCACGCTCGAGCACCTCGGCCGCCTCGACGAGCAGGTCAAGGTGCGCGGCAACCGGGTCGAGCCGGGCGAGATCGAGTCGGTGCTCAGCGACCACCCGGAGGTGAGCGAGGCGCGCGTGCTGCTGCGCGGCGACCGGCTCACCGCGTACCTGGTGCCGGCCGGCGAGCCGGTGAGCGGGCTGCACCTGCGGGAGTGGCTGGCTCGGCGGCTGCCGGAGTACATGGTGCCGTCCGCGTACGTCTCGGTTCCCGCCATCCCGCTCACCCACAACGGGAAGCTGGACCGGGCCGCGTTGCCCGACCCGGACGGCACCGCGCTCGCGCACCGGCCGTACGTGCCACCGCGCTCGGCGGCCGAGCGGCGCATGGCCGAGCTGTGGTCACAGGTCCTCGGCGTCGACCCGATCGGCCGCGACGACCGCTTCTTCGAGCTGGGCGGCAATTCGCTTGTCGTCTTCCGGCTGATCTCGGCGGCGGCTGCCGACGGACTGGCGCTCTCGCTGGTCCAGGTCTACGCCGACGACAGCCTGCGCGCCGTCGCCGCGACCGCGGAGCCGGTCCGGGCGGAGGTCGGGCCCGTGTCCGCCGCCTGGAACGACCCGCTCACCACACCGGAGGTTCCCGGCGTGAGCGTGGCGGTGCTGCGCGACGGCGAGCTGGTCGACCTGCACGCCGAGGGCCTGCTGACGGCCGGACGGCCGGAGCCGGTGACCGCGGACACCATGTTCCAGGCCGGCTCGTTGAGCAAGCACGTCACCGCGTTCGGGGTGCTGCGCCTGGCCGACCGCGGCGTGCTCGACCTCGACCGGCCGGTGCGCGACTACCTGCGCGGCGACTTCCTGCCGCCGGGCTCCCCGATCACGCTGCGGCACCTGCTCGCGCACCGGTCCGGCATCGCGCCGGCCCCGGCGCCGGGCTACCCGCGGGAGGGCGGGCTGCCCGCCGTGACCGACCTGCTCCGCGGGCCGGACTTCCGAGTCCACGGCTCGCCCGGCGACGCCTTCGAGAAGGCGAACGCGCACTACTGGGTGGTCGAGCAGGTGCTCACCGACGTCACCGGCACGCCGCTCGCCGACCTCATGCGGGAGCTGGTGCTCGACCCCGTGGGGATGGCGGCCAGCGACTTCGGCCAGGAGTTCCCCGAACGGTACGCGGGTTCGGTCGCCACCGGGCACACCGCGGACGGCCGGCCGCTCGACGGCGGCTGGCTGCGCTGGCCGGACATGGCCGCGGGTGGCCTGTGGACCACGGCGGCCGACCTGGCCCGGCTGGCGCTGGAGATACGCCGCGCGCACCTGGGTCGCCCGCAGGCGCTGCTGTCCCGGCCGGCGGCCGGCGAGCTGCTGACCGTGCAGCATCCGGACAGCGCGTACGGCCTGGGCACGGTCGTCGACGAGAGCGCCACCGAATTCGGGTACGGCCACGGTGGCTCGGCCGACGGCTACCACGCGATCTCGCTGTGCCGGCTGAGGCGGGGTTCCGGGGTGGTCGTGCTGACCAACTCCGACGCCGGCGCCGCCGTGGCGAAGCGGCTCGTCGCCGGCGTGGACGGCGGGCAGTCGCGATGACCGCACTGACCGACACGCCCGTCGTGCCGCTGCGCCGCAACCGGGACTTCCTGGCCCTCTGGATCGGCGCCGGGCTGACCAGCCTGGGCGGCACCGTCGCCACCGTCGGCTTCCCGCTGCTGCTGGTGTTCGCGGGCCGTTCGACCGTGTCGGCCGGCTGGACCGGGTTCGCCGGGCTGCTGCCCATGCTGCTGGTGCAGCTGCCGGCCGGGGTCATGGTCGACAGGTGGGACCGCCGCCGCACGATGATCTGGTGCAACGTGGCCGCACTGGCCGCGGTCGGCGCCGTCGGCGTCGCGGTCGCCCTCGGCGCGCTCTGGCTGCCGCTGCTCATGGCGGCCGCCTTCGTCGAGGGCACCGCGGCGATCGTCTACCGGCTCGCCGAGCGGGCCGCGGTCAGCAACGTGGTGCCCGCGCCGCAGCTCAGCTCCGCGATGTCGCAGAACGAGGCGCGTACCCGCGCCGCCGGGCTGATCGGGCAGCCGCTGAGCTCGTCGCTGTTCGTGCTGCTGCGCGCGGCGCCGTTCCTGTTCGCGGCTCTCAGCCACCTGCTCGCGCTGGGCAGTCTGCTGTTCGTCCGGGGCAGCTTCCAGCAGGAGCGCGCGAGCACCGCACGCAACCTGCGCCGGGACCTGACCGAGGGCATCTCCTGGGTGCTGCGCCAGAGGTTTCTGCGCAGCGCGCTGGGCTTGGTGGCGGTGACGAACATCCTGTTCCAGATACTGTCGCTGGCGCTGCTCGTGATGGTGCGCGACGCCGGCAGCTCGCCTGCCGTGATCGGCGTGATCGGCGCCGTCTCCGGCATCTGTGGCGTGTTCGGCGCGTTGGCCGGGTCCGCCGTCAACCGCCGGCTTGACCTGGTCACCGTGCTGGTCTCGGTGCTGGTCGCGTGGGCCGTGTTGATGTTCCTGATCTCGCTCGGCCCGCCGATCCCGCTGCTGGCGCTGCTCTTCGCGTCGACCACCATGCTGGGTGCGCTGCTCAACGTCGTGGCCGGCACCTACCAGCTGAGCATCACGCCGGATGCCCTGCAGGGCCGGGTCGGCAGCGTGGCCGGGCTGCTCGGCTCCGGCGCCAACTCGCTCGGCGCGCTCGGGGCCGGCTTCCTGCTGGCCGCCGTGCCGACCGCGGCCGCGGTGGCGGGGATCAGCGGGGTGATGCTCGCCCTCGCGGTGGCCGCCGTACTCAGCCCCGCCGTGCGCAGCGCGCGCACATCTCGAGGAGGCCTGGATGACGACCGTGGATGACCGCACGTCCGCGACGCGCGAATGGCTGCGGATATTCGACCCGCGGCCGGCCGCGACGCGACGGCTGATCTGCTTCCCGCACGCGGGCGGCACGGCTGCCGCGTTCCGGCCGCTGGCCCTGGCCGCCCCGCCCGACGTCGAGGTGGCGGCCGTGCAGTACCCCGGGCGACAGGACCGGTTGGGTGCCGAGATGCCCGTCGGGATCGCCGCGCTCGCCGACCAGATCGTCGAGGCGATCGGGCCGGGCATCCGCCGCGACACCGCCCTGTTCGGTCACAGCATGGGCGCCATGGTCGCCTTCGAGGTGGCCCGCCGGCTACGCCCGCGGTTTCCGGCGCCGCTGGCGCGGCTCATCGTGTCGGCCTGCAAGGCACCCTCCGACGTGGTGGCCCGCAAGCCGCTGCTGGACGACGAGGGCATCCGCGAGTTCGTCCGCGACCTGGGCGGCACCGGCACGGTGGTGCTGGAGAACGAGGACGTCTGGCACCTGTTGCTGCCGACCCTGCGGGCCGACCTGCGGTCCATCCGCAGCTACGAGTACCGGCAGGGTCCGCCGCTCGGCTGCCCGATCGTCGCCGTCGCCGGTTCGCTTGACGAGTCCGCCACGGTCGAGGACATGCGGCGCTGGCGCGCGCACACGGTTTCCGGCTTCGTGGCGCGCAGCATGCCGGGTGGGCACTTCTACCTCAACGACCTACCGCAGGAGCTGGTGGAGCTGCTCACCCAGGCATGATCCCGGGGTGCACGCGCGAATGGCGGTGTGCCCGTGGGGCACACCGCCATCCGGCGGCGCCGCTCAGCTCGCCGTCTCCGCCATCCGGCGGCGCAGGCTCAGCGGGCGCATGTCGGTCCACACCTCGCCGATGTGCTTCAGGCACTCGTCACGGGTGCCCTCGACGCCGTCGCCGCGCCAGCCGGCGGGGACGTCCCGGTCGGCCGGCCAGATCGAGTACTGCTCCTCATCGTTGAGCACGACCTTGTACCGCTGGTTGTCTTCGCGTTCGTCGGCCACGACGGCCTCCTTCACCGGACGGGTGTCATTGCTAGCGATCCTGCGGGCCCGCCGATATTCCGCCTATACGCCAGCTACGGACGGCCGGGCGGCGGCGCGGCGGCCACGGATGGTGGCTGCCGTGATAGGCGGCATATAGGCGCAATATCGGAGATCGACCGACGGTGGCGTGCACATGGCGACTGACGACTGTCGAGGGACGAATCATGTTTACGACGCTGCTGAAGTCGAAGATCCACCGCGCTACGGTGACCCAGGCCGACCTGCACTACGTCGGGTCACTGACCGTCGATCGCGACCTCATGGACGCGGCCGGCCTGGCCGTCGACGAGAAGGTGGACATCGTCGACGTCGACAACGGGAACCGGCTCTCGACGTACGTCATCGAGGGCGCGCGCGGGACCGGAATGATCGGTATCAACGGCGCCGCGGCACGGCTGATCAGCCCCGGCGACCTGGTGATCATCATCGCGTACGGGATGTACACCGAGGCCGAGGTGCGCACGGCACGGCCGCGCGTGGTCTTCGTCGACGAGCGCAACCGGATCCGCCTCCTCGGTGACGACCCGGCCGAGGTTCCCGAAGATTCCGGGCTGTTCCGCGGCGACGTGGTCGACCCTGTCCACCAGCCGAGCTGAGGAGACCACCGTGCCGTCGGTCACGCTGATCTGCCTGCCCTTCGCCGGGTCGGGCGCGTCATTCTTCAAGAAGTGGCAGTCCGCCGCGCCCGCCGACTGGCGGGTGCTGGCGGTCCAGTTGCCCGGCCGCGAGGAGCGGCTGGACGACGAGCCGCACACGACCGTCGCCGCCGCGGTCGACGAGGCGCACGCCTGGCTGCGTCCGCGGCTGGACGACGCCGGGCGAATCGTGATCTTCGGGCACAGCCTCGGCGCCGTCCTCGGGTACGAGCTGGCGCGGCGGATGTCCGCCGGTGGCCCGATCGCCGGGCTGGTCGTCAGTGGATCGCCCGGCCCGGGGACCGTACGCGAGAATCCGGCCGCCGGGCTGGACGACGACGCGTTCCTGGCCGCCGTCCGCCGCCTGGCCGGCTACCGCCATCCGGCGATGGACGACCCGGAGATGCGCGAGATGATCCTGCCGATGCTGCGCGCGGACGTCGCGATGCACGAGGGCTACCGCCCGCCGCCGGGACCGCCGCTGCGGACGCCCGTGACGGCCGTGCGCGGCGACGGCGACGACCTGGTCACGCCGGCCGAGTGCGGCCAGTGGGCGGACACCACGACCGCCGCCTTCACCAGCGCCGAGCTGCCCGGCGGTCACATGTACCTGACCGAGCCCGGCGGCGAGCGCGCGCTGTTGCGGCTGATCGACGGCAGCCTGTTCGCCCGGCCGGGGATGTCATGACCGCCGCGCCGACGATCGCCAACGACCTGACCGGCCGAACCGCGATGGTGACCGGGGCCGGGCGTGGCCTGGGCCGGGCCATCGCGGTGGCGCTGGCTGGTGCCGGCGCCGACCTGGTCCTGCTCGACGTCGCGCGGGACCTGCCCGGGGTGCCGTACCCGATGGCCTCGCCCAGCCAGCTGGAGCACACGGCCGCGCTCTGCCGCGACGCCGGCGCCGCGGTGCTGGCGCGGCAGGCCGACGTGCGGGACCTGCGCGCGATCGAGGAGTCCGTCGACGCCGCCACGCAGCGGTTCGGCACGATCGACGTCCTGGTCAACAACGCGGGCATCGCCGCGCCGTCCGGCCGGGCGGTCCACGACATCGACGAGGAGCAGTGGGAGCTGATGCTCGACGTCGACCTCAGCGGCGCCTGGCGCACGATCCACGCCGTCGGTGGCCTGATGATGCGCAGGCGCTCCGGCAGCATCGTGAACGTCTCCTCCACCGCCGGCCTGGTCGGCTATCGCCACTTCGCCGGGTACGTCGCGGCCAAGCACGGCCTGATCGGACTGACTCGGGCCGCCGCGCTCGACTACGCGCCGTACCGGATGCGGGTGAACGCGGTGTGCCCCGGCTCGGTCCGCGACGACCCGCGGGTCGAGGGCCGGATGCTCGCCGAGATCGCGCGGTCGCTCGAGGTGCCGGTCGCCGAGCACGAGGAGACGTTCGTCCGCGACCAGCCGATGAACACCCTGATCGAGCCGGACGACGTGGCCGGTGCGGTGCTCTGGCTCGCCGGTGACGGCGCCCGCCAGGTCACCGGAAGCGTGCTGACCGTCGACGGCGGTTTCACTGCCCGCTGAGTGCGAGGGAGATTGACCGTGTTGTCCGGAAACCACGGCTGGTGCGTCGCCGCCCCAGGCGACCCGGCCGATCTCGAACGGCGTTTTCAGGAGGCGGCCGCGGTCTGGTGGCCGGGCCCGCGAAGC
Source organism: Micromonospora sp. AKA38 (assembly GCF_027925725.1). NCBI lineage: Bacteria > Bacillati > Actinomycetota > Actinomycetes > Micromonosporales > Micromonosporaceae > Micromonospora > Micromonospora sp. AKA38. The sequence continues at coordinate 526,970 of NZ_BNEI01000004.1, forward strand.
CCGCGCCTGTGGGTCGACCGCGTGCCCGCGCCCGTGGGATCGGATCTCGCCGACCGGCGGCGGCGGGCCGAGCTGGCGCACCCGGCCGATCCGCTGCGGGCCGTGGTGCTGACCTACCCAGGCGGTGCGGCCGAGCTGATCCTCGTGGCCGACCGTTCCGCGGTGGACGCGGCCTCGCTCGCGTTCGTCGCCGACGTCGTGCTCGGCCACCGCAGCGGGCCCGAGTCGCGCTCTGCCGCGCCCGCGCCGCTGCCCGCGCCCGGGGCGTCCCCGTTCGACTGGGCGGTGCCCGACCCCGCGGCGCACGGGCGTACGGGGGTGGTCCGCGTGCCGCTCGGCCCCGGACCGACCGATGGCCTGCTCGCCGACGCGGTCGCCGCCGTCCTCGCCCGCTACGACGACGAGCGCTGTCCCGCCGTCGTGACGCTGGGCCGGGCACCGCAGGCCCCCGGACCGTTCGTCACGGGCGGCGACAAGGACCCGTACGCCGCAGTCCTGCTCGGCGAGTTCGACGCCCGTTACCGTCCCGGCCCGGCGGCGCCGTTCCCACTCACCTTCCTCGTCCGGCGCGGCGCCGACGAGCGCTTCCTGGAGCTGCATCATCAGGAGCACGCGGTGGACGGCGCGTCGGCCCGCCGGTTCGCCACCCACGTCGCCCACGTGCACGCCCAACTGGGCGGCCCGGCCGCGGAGCCCGGCGACGTCGAGTTGCTCGACGAGCACGAGTGCGCGCGGGTGGCCGCCCTCGGTGAGACGCCCGAGCCGCCCGGATCGCGCGCCCATCTCGACGAGCTCTTCACGGCCCGGGTCGCGCTGCACCCGGAGGCGCCCGCGCTGACCTGTGACGGGAACACGCTGACGTACCGCGAGGTGGACCAGCGGGCCGGCCGGTTCGCCGCGGCGCTGCGGGCGGCAGGCGTACGGCCCGGCGACCGGGTGGGCATCTGCCTCGAGCGTTCGTCGCACCTGGTCGTCACCATGCTCGCCGCGGTCCGCGCGGGCGCTGTCTACGTCCCGATGGACCCCGCCTACCCACGGGCCCGGCTGGAGTACACCGTGCGGGACGCGGGCCTGGTCCTGATCGTCGCGGACGGGGGCGTGCTCGACGGACCCGGCCTCCCGCCGGTCCTGACCACCGCCGACCTGGCGGCGGGGGAGGCGGACGGGCTCGTCCCGCACCGGGACCACGGCGCACCCGCGTACGTCATCTACACCTCGGGTTCCACCGGGCGCCCGAAGGGCGTGGTGGTCCCGCACGAGAACGTCACGGCGCTGGTCGCCGCCACCCGCGGGAACTTCGGGCTGGGGACGGCCGACGTGTGGACGTTCTTCCACTCCGGCGCGTTCGACTTCTCCGTCTGGGAGATCTGGGCCGCCCTGCTGACCGGCGGCCGGCTGGTCGTCGTGCCGTACTGGACGTCGCGATCGGTGGAGGACTTCCACGCTCTGCTCGCCCAGGAACGGGTGACCGTCCTGAACCAGACGCCGTCGGCCTTCGCGCAGCTGGTCGCGGAGGACGCGCGGGCCGACCGGCGGCTCGCGGTTCGCCTGGTGATCTTCGGCGGTGAGCCGCTGGACGCGCGGCTGCTGCTGCGGTGGCACGACCGCTACCCCGAGCCGGCGTGCCGTGCGGTGAACATGTTCGGCATCACCGAGACGACGGTGCACGTCACCGAGCACACGGTGACCCGCGGCGACGCGCTGGCCGGGTCGCGCTCGGTGGGGCGCGCACTGCCCGGCTGGTCGCTGCGGGTCATCGACGAGCGGGGCCGCCTGCAGCCGATCGGGGCGCCGGGCGAGATCTGCGTCGGCGGCCGGGGAGTGGCGGCCGGCTATCTGGGCAAGCCCGCCCTGACGGCGCAGCGCTTCGTTCCCGATCCGTGGTCCGGCGGCCGGATGTACCGCAGCGGCGACCGTGGTCGGCTGCGCGCCGACGGCAGCCTGGAGCATCTCGGGCGGATCGACAGCCAGGTCAAGATCCGGGGTTTCCGGATCGAGCTGGACGAGATCCGTACGGTGCTGCTCGCCGACCCGGCCGTCACCGCAGCCGCCGTCGTGGTCGGTGGCGGCCGTAACGGCGACGCCGCCGAGCAGCGCCTGGACGCCTACGTCGTGCCGCGCGGGGAAGGCGTGGCGGGAGTCCGGGAGCGGGCGGCCCGGATGCTTCCGGAGTACATGGTGCCCGCGACGGTGACGGCGGTGGAGTCCTTGCCGCTGACCGTCAACGGCAAGCTGGACCGCAACCGGCTGCCGGCGCCCGCCGTCGGCCGACCGCCCGCACCCGCGTCCGCGCCGGCGGTCGCTGCCGACGGGGGTCTGGCGGGGGCGATGGCCGCCGTCTGGCAGGACGTGCTCGGCGTGCCGGTGGACGGCTCGGACAACTTCTTCGAGCTGGGCGGCAACTCGCTGTACGCGGTCCGCATCGCGTCCCTCATGCGCGAGCGGGGGCTGCCACGCCTCCCACTGAGGGAGCTGTACCGCCATCCGCGGCTCGATGAGCTGGCGGATCACCTGGTGACCGCCGGATCCCCCTGACCGTCGGCAGATCGACGCCGAGAAACGTCAGGGTCAATCTCCGGGGCGTCGCTCTTGTTAACTCCGATCGGCATGTGCAAGTCTGGTTTTGCACATCACCAAGGCGGCGCCTGCCGTGATCGGACAGGAGGTGGAACGATGCTTGCGCACCTGATGCACCTGGCCGGATCGCCGTGGATCTACGTTCTCACCGCACTCGTGGTCACGGTCGACGGTGTCTTCCCCGCCCTGCCGTCCGACTCGCTGACGATCTGCCTGAGCGCGCTCGCCGTCGCGGGCCAGCCGCACCCGGTCGGCCTGCTGGTGGCAGCCGCCGCCGGTTCGGTGGCGGCCGACTACCTGGCCTACCTGCTGGGCCGTAGCACGCTCGGGCGGCTCCGTCGGAGTCGCACCGGCGCCCTCGGTGCGGCGCTCGCCCGCGCGGAACGCGCGGTGGAGCGGCGTGGCGGCGTGGCGCTGCTGGTCGGCCACTTCCTGCCCGGCGGGCGCACGGCCGCCACGCTGGCGGCCGGCTCGATGGGGTTCCCGCTGCGCCGGTTCCTGCCGGTGAGCGTGCTCGCCGGCGTGCTGTGGTCGCTCTACATGAACGGCCTCGGACGGCTCGGCGGCATGGCCTTCGCCGATCGTCCCCTCATCGGTGCGATTCCGGGCATCGTCCTGGGTGCGGCGATCGCCGTCGTCCTCCAGGTCCGGGCCCGTCGTGCCGCCCGACGCGCCGCCGCCGCAGCCGACCCCCCGCGGCTCGGTGTCGGCGCCCGGCGGAAGGTCGAGCGCCGGGAGCCGGTTGCCGTCTGACCTTCCGCACGACGGCCCGGTGCGCTTCGGCGTGCCGGGCCGTCATCCTGTCCGGGATTCGCCCGGATAGCTGGAATATAGGCCGCCTATCAAGGCCCTTCGCGACAGTGGCGTCGGCGCGGATTCGCCGCGCGGCAGGCCACGATCCGTCCCTACCCGGGACACGGATCCGATCCGAAGGGTGCCATGCGAATGGAAGACAACAGGCTCAGAAGTGTCGTCGTCCTCGGCGGCGGGACGGCCGGCTGGATGTCGGCCTCCTACCTCGGCCGGGCGCTCGGGCCGCACGTCCGGATCACGGTCGTCGAGGCGCCGTCCATCCCGAGTATCGGCGTGGGCGAGGCGACCGTGCCGAACCTGCACAAGACCTTCTTCGACTTCCTCGGTCTGGCCGAGGAGGACTGGATGCGTGAGTGCAACGCCAGCTTCAAGATGGGGATCAAATTCGTCAACTGGCGTACGCCCGGCGCCGGTTCCCCCAAGCCGCGGCAGCTCAACGGCTACAGCGACCACTTCTACCACCTGTTCGGCATCCTGCCGAACTCGGAGAACCTGCCGCTGTCGCACTACTGGGCGGCGAAGCGTGTCGCTGGTGAGACGGATGAGCCGTTCGACTACGCCTGCTACCGCGAGTCGCCGGTGTTGGACGCCAACCTGGCTCCGCGGTTCGCCGACGGGACCAAGTGGACGAACTACGCCTGGCACTTCGACGCCAGCCTCGTCGCGGCGTTCCTACGACGGTTCGCCACCGAGAAGCAGGGTGCGATCCACATCGAGGACGAGATGGTCGACGCGGAGGTCGACCAGCGCGGCCACATCACCTCGCTGCGGCTGAAGTCGGGCCGGACCGTCGACGGCGACCTGTTCGTCGACTGCACCGGCTTCCGCAGCCTGCTGATCAACAAGGTGATGCGCGAGCCGTTCCTGGACATGAGCGACAACCTGCTGAACGACCGGGCGGTCGCCACGGCGGTGCCGCACGACGACGAGGCCGACGGTGTCGAGCCGTTCACCTCCTCGATCGCCATGCCGTCGGGCTGGACGTGGAAGATTCCGATGCTGGGCCGCTTCGGCACCGGGTACGTCTACTCCAGCCGGTTCGCCGATCAGGACACCGCCACCCGGCAGTTCTGCGAGTTGTGGGGGCTGGACCCGGAGACGCAGCCGCTGAACCACATCACGTTCCGGGTGGGCCGCAACCGCCGGGCCTGGGTGCGCAACGTGGTCAGCATCGGGCTCTCCTCGTGCTTTCTCGAGCCGCTGGAGTCGACGGGCATCTACTTCATCACCGCCGCGCTCTACCAGTTGGGCAAGTTCTTCCCCGACCGCAATTTCGACCCGGCGCTGCGGGATTCGTTCAACGACGAGATCGAGCACATGTTCGACGACTCGCGCGACTTCCTGCAGGCCCACTTCAGCCTCTCCCCGCGCCGGGACACCCCTTTCTGGCGGGCCTGCAAGGAACTGGTCCTGGCCGACGACATCAAGCGGAAGATCGCTCAGTACCGTGCCGGGCTGGCGATCAACATGCCGATCACCGACGAGTCGACCTACTACGCCAACTTCGAGGCGGAGTTCCGCAACTACTGGACCAACAGCAGCTACTACTGCGTCTTCGCGGGTCTCGACGTGCTTCCGGAGCACCCGCTGCCGGCGCTCACCTACCGCGACGGCGCGATGCAGCGGGCCGAACCCATCTTCGCCGAGATCAAGCGGAAGCAGCGGGAGCTGCTGGACACGCTGCCGAGCACGTACGAGTACCTGCGCCAGTTGCACGGCTGAGCCGCGGTGAGCGGTCCGCGCCGGGTCCGGTTGTTGCCTGGTTAGGCATGTGCTAAGTTTTTTATGCACATGCAGGAGGTCACGTGGAGCCCGCTACGGTGAACGGTGACGAACTCGTCGAAACGCTGGCGACGCTGGCAAACCCGCATCGCATGCGGGTCATAGGGGTGCTCGCGAAGCGGCGCAACTATGTCAGTCAGCTGGCCCGCGAGTTGGGCATCAGCCGGGCGTTGCTGCAGGTCCACCTGCGCAAGCTGGAGGCGGCGGGCCTTGTGGACTCGCAGCTCGAGTTCTCCGAGGACGGCAAGGCGATGAAGTTCTACGAGGTCCGTGACTTCGCGCTGACCCTGACGCCGGAATCCATCGCGGACGCGGTGCGGACACTCACCAAATGACAGTCGCAGCGGTAAAAGGGGAATGCTGGCATGGACGCATTGGCCTGGCAGGAAGTCATCGGAGCCATCGGGCTCTTCGCCCTGGTGATCACCGTTCTTGCCCTGGTGATCCGCGAGGTCGCCAAGACGCTGCGCGCCAAGGCTGCCATTGCTCGCGACAACGACTATCGCGAGTTGGCGAAGCGTTCCACGGCCGCTGAGGAGGCGGTGGAGGGAAAGCTCACCGGGATCGACACCCGAATGGCGGGCCTGGAGGAGCGTCTGGCCGCCATCGAGCGCATCCTCAAGGACGTCGAGTAGCGCTCGTGGTGCACGGGCCCGGCGCTCGGAGGCACGACAGAGAAACGCCGTCTTTTTCAAGAGGGGAATTGTCTCTGTGTCCATCCAAACTGGAGACGTCCGGAAGCCGTTCGCCGAGCGCGTCGCGAGCTGGTCGGTGCGCCATCGATGGCCGGTGCTGGTCGGCTGGCTCGTCCTGGTCGTGGCCACCGTCCTCGGCAGCTCGCTGATCAGCGGCAACGGCGCACCGGCTCATGATCCCGGCGAGTCCGGGGTGGCCCAGCAGGCTCTGCGCGACCAGCCGGAGTACCTGCCCATCCGGGAGAACGTGCTCATTTCTCCGAGCGGGCCGGGTAGCTCAGGGTTCGCGTCGGACCCCGAGGCGCGGGCGGCCGCGGCCGACGTGGTCGACGAGCTGCGTGAGATGCCGTCCGCGGTGTCCGACGTCCGGTCACCGCTGGACCCGGCCGCACCCGGACAGGTGTCCGCGGACGGCCGGTCCGGCCTGGTCACCTTCGTCGTCGCCGGGCCCGACGACGCGATGCTCGACAACTACCAGAAGGCGACCGACGCGGTCAGCGCCGTCGCGGCCACGCACACCGGCGTGCGCATCGACCAGGCGGGCGACCGGAGTCTCTCCGCCACGGTGGACGACGCCATCAAGAAGGACTTCAAGACCGCCGAGACCACGTCGCTGCCGCTGACGATCCTGATCCTGCTGGTCGTGTTCGGGTCGCTGATCGCCGCCGGCATCCCGCTGCTGCTCGCCGCGACCACCGTGGCCGCCGCTATGAGCGTGCTGTCGGTGGTCGACCTGGTGGTCCCGATCAACAGCGCCACCTCGTCGATGATCCTGCTGATCGGCGTGGCCGTGAGCGTCGACTACTCGTTGTTCTACCTGCGCCGGGAACGGGAGGAGCGGGCCGCCGGCAGGGAGACCGGCGCCGCACTGGAGATCGCCGCCCGCACCTCGGGACGTGTCGTGGTCATCTCCGGGCTGACCGTCATGCTCTGTGTCGGCGGCCTCTGGATGACCGGCCTCGACAACTTCCGCGGCCTCACCATGGGCACGATCACCGTGGTCGGTCTCGCCGTCATCGGCTCGGTGACCGCGCTGCCCGCACTGCTGGCCATCCTCGGCCATCGCGTGGACCGGGCGCGGGTGCCGTGGCTCGGCCGCCGGCGCACGGTCGCGCGGGAGTCGCGCTTCTGGACGGCCGTGGCCCGCAACGTCGTACGCCGCCCTCTGCTCTGGGGCACGGTCGCGGTCCTCGTGCTGGTGGGCCTGATGGTGCCGGCGCTCGACATGCGGCTCCAGGACGCCGGGCCGACGAACAGCCTGCCGCGCAGTGTGCCCGCCGTCGACGGTGCGGTCCGGATGCAGGCCGCGTTCCCCGGAGCGGCCGCACCGGAGCAGGTGGTCGTCTGGGGAGCCGACGCCGCAAGCCCGCAGATGACGGCCGCGACCGACGAGCTGCGCCGGCGGATCGGCGCCAGCGGAGGACTGCTGCACGAGCCGGTGTCGGTGATGCGGGTGGGTGAGGCGCTGGTGGTCCGGGTCCCGCTCGACGGCAACGGCACCGACCAACGCTCCAACCAGGCACTGCGCGAACTGCGGCAGGAGGTGCTGCCCGCGACGTTCGGCAAGGTGCCCGGTGCGAAGTTCGCGGTGGCCGGCAAGACGGCGTTCGCGTACGACTTCACCCAGCAGGTACGGCAACGAATGATCTACGTGTTCGCCTTCGTGCTGCTGCTCGCGTTCGTCCTGCTGAGCCTCGCGTTCCGGTCCTGGTGGCTGCCGGTCGCCTCGATCGTGCTCAACCTGCTCTCGATCGGCGCGGCCTACGGCGTGCTCACCTGGGTGTTCCAGGACGGGCATCTGAGCGGCCTGCTGGGCTTCACGGCGTACGGCGGCATCACCGACTGGCTGCCGCTCTTCATCTTCGTGCTGCTGTTCGGGCTGAGCATGGACTACCACATCTTCATCCTGAGCCGGGTCCGTGAGCGCCGGGCGGCCGGTGCTGACGTCCGCACGGCGACCGTGGGCGGTGTCGGTGCGAGCGCCGGCGTGGTGACCAGCGCCGCCGCCATCATGATCGGCGTATTCTCGGTCTTCGTGACGCTCTCCGCCATCGAGTACAAGATGCTGGGTGTCGGCATGGCGGTGGCGATCCTGATCGACGCGACGGTGGTGCGCGGTGTGCTGTTGCCGGCCGCGCTGGCGCTGCTGGGTGACCGCGCCTGGTCGCGCCGGAGCCTTTCCCGGGAACGGGAGCTGAAGACCGACCAGGCCGAGCCGGAGGTCTACGCGCACGCCCACTGACCCGGGCACACTGAGCCGACCCGCGCCCCCGCGACCACCGTCGCGGGGGCGCGATAGCTTCGGTACCGGAGAAATATAGTCCGCTCCGGACGCTTGGAGAGGTGACTGACACCTCCGCCGGGACGCGGCCGCCGAGCCTGCTGGCCCTCTACGACCCGCAATGGAAACTCGACCCGTACGCGCTGTATCGCGCGATGCGGACCGACGGCGTCGTGCTGTGGGACGAGTGGATGCGGACCTGGCTGGTCCTCGGCTACGCAGAGATCGTTCAGCTCTCCAAGGACGAGCGGCTCACGGGCGCGCGCGTCGAGTCGTTCTACGAGCAGCTGCCGGCCAGCGCGCGTACCGAGATGAAGCCGCTCAAGACGGCGCTCGCCGACATGATGCTGTTCAACGAGCCGCCTCGGCACACCCGGCTGCGGCGGCTCATCAAGCCGGGCCTGACCCCGCGCTTCATCCGCGAGCTGCGGCCACTCGTCCAGGAGATCGCCGACGACCTGCTCGACCGGGTGGTCGGCAGCGGGCGGATGGACGTCATCCGCGACTTCTCGGAACCGCTCACCCGCCGCGTCGTCGGCAGGCTGGCCGGGGTGCCGGACGATGCGCTGCACCTGCTGAGCGACTGGCCCGGCCTGCTGCACGAGTTCTTCACGCAGTCGCGCCGGGCCGTGCCGCGCATCAACGACCTGCGGGCCGTCTTCGACCGGCAGACCGCGGCGCGCCGGGCCGGCACCGCCGACGACCTGTTCAGCCGGATGATCGCGGGGCAGCTCGACGAGGCGGACTACACCGACGACGAGGTCTTCGCCAACTTCCTGCTGCTCATCGACGCCGGGCAGGCCACCACCACGCACGTGATCGGCAACGCGGTGCTGGCCCTCATCAAGCAACCGGACCAGCAGTCGCTGCTGCGTGAACGGCCCGAGCTGGCGAACGGCGCCGCGTACGAGTTCCTGCGTTACGACGGCTCGGTGCAGTTCACCTCCCGGGTGGCGCTCGACGACCTGGCGATCGGCGGGCGGCACATCAAGCGGGGCGACACGGTCACGCTCGTACTCGGCGCGGGCAACCGAGATCCTGAGCGCTACCCCGACCCGGACCGGCTCGACGTGGCCCGCCACGCGACCGACCAGCTGTCCTTCGGGTACGGGATCCACTACTGCCTCGGTGCCGCCCTGGCCGTGACCGAAATCGAGATCGGCATCGCTGCCCTGCTGCGCCGGGCCGGCGACCTGCACACCGTCGACGCCGAGCCGGACTGGCTGGAGAGCGTCAACTTCCGGTTCCTGCAGCGGCTGCCGATCACGTTCACCCCCCTCGGCTGACCCGCGACGACGCGAGGAGATCGACATGACAACCGAAGCCGTACCGACCTCGGCGCTGGTGGCCCGGCACGCCGCGACGCGACCCGACGCGGTGGCGTTGGCCGACGGCGACCGGGAGGTCACCTACGCCGAACTCGACAGCAGCGCCGACCGCCTGGCGGGACTCCTGGTGGAGCAGGGGCTGCGGCCCGGTGACCCGGTCGGTGTGCTCCTGCGCCGCCGCGCGGAGTTGGTGATCGCCCTGCTCGCGATCTGGCGGGCCGGCGGGGCCTATCTCCCGCTCGCGCCCGACCATCCGGCGCAGCGCCTCCGCGGCCTGCTGGCCGGCAGCGGCGCCCGGTTCGCCCTGACCGAGGCGGACACGCAGGCGCCCGTGATGGCCGCCGGTGCCCGCGCCGTCGTGCTCGACGACGCCCTCGCCACGTCCGCGCACCGCCCGGCCGAACCTGCCCTCCGCCCGATCGACCGGGACTCGGCCGCCTACGTCCTCTTCACCTCGGGATCCACCGGCCGCCCGAAGGGCGTGGTGATCCCGCATGCCGGGTTTGACAACCAGCTCGCCTGGCGGGTCCGCTGCCACGGGTTCGGCGCCGCCGACCGGGTGCTCTTCAAGACGCCTGTCACCTTCGACGCGGCGGGCTGGGAGATCTTCGCGGCCCTGCGCGCCGGCGGCACCGTGGTGGTGGCGCCCGACGGCGCGGAGCGCGACCCGGCGTCGCTCGTGCGCCTGGTCGCCGAGCACGGCGTCACCGTGCTGCAGGTGGTGCCGTCCCTGCTGCGCGCGCTCGTGCACGAGACGGGCTGGGATCGCTGCACCGGGCTGCGGCTGCTGTCCAGCGGCGGCGAGCAGCTGACGGCCGAGCTGGTGCAGGACTTCCTGGCGGAGGTCGAGGACCACACCGAGTCGGTCACCGTCTGGAACACGTACGGCCCGACGGAGTGCTCGATCGAAGCCGTGGCGCAGGAGGCGGACCCGCTGCAACGGTCCGGGCCGGTGGCGATCGGGCGGGCCATCGAGGGCATCCGCACCGTCCTGGACGGCGACGAGGGCGAGCTGCTCCTCGGTGGCGTCGGCCTGGCGCACGGATACCTCAACGACCCGGCGCTGACCGCCGAGCGATTCGTGCCCGACCCCACCGGCGACGGCGCCCGGCTCTACCGCACCGGTGACCGGGTGCGCCGCCGCGCGGACGGCGCTCTCGAGTTCACCGGTCGCCTCGACGACCAGCTCAAGATCAACGGCGTGCGGATCGAACCCGGCGAGGTCGAGGCCGCGATGCTGGACCACCCAGCGGTACGGGCGGCGGCGGTCTCGGCGTATCGGGCGTCGAGTGGCGCGATGCGGCTCGCGGCCTATGCGGTCGCCGCGCCCGGAGCCGACCTGACGACGCTGTCGGGCTTCCTGGCGACGCGGCTGCCCGCCACCCACCTGCCGGCCGCGATCGTGCCGATGGACGCCCTGCCGAGCACGTCGAGCGGCAAGGTCGACCGCAGGGCACTGCCCGTACCCGGCGCCGGGTCCGGGGCGACCTACGGCGCGCCCGCGTCGCCGGAGGAGGCGCGGATCGCCGGCCTGTGGCGCGAGGTGCTGGGCGTCGACCGGGTCGAGCGCGACGACGACTTCTTCCGGCTGGGCGGCTCCTCACTTCAACTGGTGCAGCTGGCCAACCGCCTGCGCTCGGCGTACGGCCGCACGATCGCGCTGGACGCGTTGCTGTCGCCGGCGACCGTGACCCGGCACGCCGAGCTGGTCGAGGCCGCCCGCCACGACCACCACCGGATCGAGCGGGCGCCGCGCGAGGGCGGCCTGCCGCTCTCCGCCGGCCAGCAACGGATCTGGCTGCTGGACCGCCTCGACCCGGGCAGCCGGGAGTGGGTCTCGGGTGTCTTCCTGACGGTCCCGGCCGGCGTACCCGAGTCGGCGGTGCGGCAGGCGCTCGATGCGCTGGCCGCCCGGCACGAGTCGCTGCGTACCCGGTACGCCGTCGTCGACGGCGAGCCGAAGCAGTACGTACAGGAGCCGCGCCCGGTCCCGCTGCGGACCGTCGTCGTGCCCCGCGCGGAGCTCGGCGACGTCCTCGCCGACGCCACCGGTGCGGGCTTCGACCTGGAACGTGGCCACCTCGTGCGGGCGCTGCTGCACACCGACCCGCAGACCGTCCCGGACGGCTCACGGACTCTCGTGTTGCTCGTGCACCACATCGCGAGCGACGGCTGGTCGTCCGCGATCCTGACCCGCGAGTTCGACGAGCTGCTGGCCGGCCGCGGCGCGGACCTGCCCGAGCCGCCGATCCAGTACGCCGACTTCGCCGCCTGGGAACGCGCCGCCGCCGACGCGCCGGCGCGCCGCGCGGACCTGGACCACTGGCGCGCGGACCTGGCCGGGGCCGCGGCCACCGAGCTGCGCACCGACCGGCTCCGCCCGGCCGTCCGCGACAGCGCCGGCGCCGTCGTCCCGTTCGCGATCCCCGAGCCGCTCGCCCGGTCGATGACCGAGCTGGGCCGCGACAGCGACGCCACGGCGTTCATGACCATGCTGACCGCCTTTGCCGTGCTGCTGGCCCGCTACACCGGCCAGTGGGACGTCGTGGTGGGCGCACCGGTCGCCGGCCGCAGCCGGCCGGAGACCGAGAACGTGGTCGGGTTCTTCCTCAACAGCGTGGTGCTGCGCTGCCGGCTCGACGGCGCGATGACGGTCGCCGAGGCGCTGGAGCGGGTGCGGGACGTCTGCAAGCAGGCGCTCTCGCACCAGAGCCTGCCCTTCGACGAACTGGTCGCCGATCTCGCGCCGCCGCGCGACTCGTCCCGTACCCCGCTGTACCAGGTGGCGTTCGACTTCCACGGCGCCGAACTCTCGGGCGCCCCCGAGGACGAGGCGGACCTGGACACGCTGGTGCACGCCTCCCGGGTCGCCAAGACCGACCTCACGCTCTACGTCCGGCCACGGCCGGACGGCGCGATGGTCGGCCTGCTGGAGTACGCCACGTCGCTGTTCGAGCGGGCAACGATCGAGCGGATGGCCGGGCACCTCACCGAACTGGTGTCCGCGATCTGCGCGCACCCCGCCGGTCGCCTGTCGGAGCTGGACTTCCTGCCGGCCGGCGAGCGGGAACTGCTGACCGGGTACCGGTCGGTTCCGGCGCGGACCGGCGACGGCACGGTGCTCGACGGCTTCGAGCGGCAGGCGGCGGCCACGCCCCGGGCCGTAGCGGTCGTCACCGATCAGGATGAGCTGACGTACGCGGAGCTGGACGCGGCCGCCAACCGGCTCGCGCACCACCTGCGGTCTGCGGGCGCCGGGCCGGAGTCCACCGTGGGTGTCCTGCTCGACCGCGGTCCGGCGCTGCCGGTGGCGCTGCTGGGGATCTGGAAGGCCGGCGCGGCGTACCTGCCGCTCGACCCGGAGACGCCGGCGGCCCGGGCCGGGCTGGTGCTCGCCGACGCGGGCGCCCGGCTGCTGGTCACCGCGCAGTCCCACCTGGACCGGCTCGGCGACGGCGTGCACGACGTCGCCGTGGTCGCGATGGACCGGGACGCCGCCGTGATCGACGCCGCCGACGCGCGGCGCCCGGAGCGGGACACGGCTGTCGAGGCGCTCGCCTACGTCATCTACACCTCCGGATCGACCGGTTCGCCCAAGGGGGTCCAGGTCACCCACTCCGGCCTGGCCGGGCACGTCAACTGGGCGGTGCGGGACCTCGCGTCCCGCGGCACGGGCGGCGCGCCGGTGTTCCTCTCGGTCGCCTTCGACCTGGTGGTGCCGAACCTGTGGGCACCGTTGCTGGCCGGGCAGGCCGTCCGGCTGCTGCCGCAGGACCTCGACCTGACCGAGCTGGGCGGCCGGCTGCTGGCCGCGGGGGCGTTCTCCTTCATCAAGCTGACCCCTGGCTACCTCGACATCCTCCGCCACCAGCTCGACGCCGGGCAGATGTCGGCGCTGGCCGCGACGATCGTGGTCGCCGGCGAGGAGTTGCCGGTCCCGCTCGCCGACGCGTGGGCCGCCGCGCTGGGCCCGGAGAATCTGATCAACGAGTACGGCCCGACCGAGACGACCGTCGGCGCCAGCATCCATCCGGTGACCGCGCCCGTCCGCGGTGAACGCGTGCCGATCGGCCGCCCGCTCCCCGGCGTCACCCTGCACGTGCTCGACGATCGGCTGGCGCCGCAGCCGATCGGGGTGGTCGGTGAGCTGCACGTCGGCGGCGCCGGCGTGGCCCGCGGCTATGCCGGGCGACCGGCGGCGACTGCCGAGCGGTTCCTGCCGGACCCGTCCGGGCCGCCCGGCTCGCGGATCTACCGCACCGGCGACCTGGTCCGGTTGCTGCCCGGCGGCACGATCGAGTTCCTCGGCCGGCGGGACGAGCAGGTCAAGGTGCGCGGGTACCGGATCGAACCGGGCGAGGTGGCCGCGGTGCTGCGCGATCACCCGGCGGTTCGCACCGCTGCCGTCGTGGTGAACGGCACGGGCGAGGCCGCCGCGCTCGTCGCGTATGTCGTCCCGACCGATCCCGCGACCGCTCCGGCGGACCTCGCGGCCTTCTGCGCCGAGCGGTTGCCTGCCTACCTCGTGCCCGCCGCCTTCGTGCCGCTGGCCGGGCTGCCGCTGACCGCCAACGGCAAGCTGGACCGCGGCGCGCTGCCGCCGGCGACCGCGCCGGGCGAGGCGGCACCGAGCGCGTCGGTCAGCGGCGTCGTGCAGGAGCGCATCGCCGAGATCTTCGCCGAGCACCTCGGCGTGCCGGTCGACGCCGGCACCCACTTCTTCGCCGCGGGCGGCAACTCGATCCTCGCGATCCGGGTCATCGCCGCGATCCAGGCGGCGTTCGACGTTCCCCTGTCGATGCGCACGATCTTCGACGGGGACACGGTCGCCGAGATCGCCGCGGCGGTCGAGCAGGCCGTCACCGCGGAGATCGCCGGCATGTCCGATGAGGAGGTCGTGGCCAGCAGTTCCGACGCGTAACCGGACCGTACCCCAGCAAAGAAAGGCTTCTGATGTCCGAGAACACCTATCAGCCGGAGATCCTCGCGTTCCTGCGGGAGCAGTTCCCCGACGCCGTGGACGACGGCCCGATCACCGAGACCACTCCGCTGATGACGTCCGGGGTGCTCGACTCGCTGCGGATCGCGATCCTCATGACCTTCATCCGGGACCGTCTCGGTCTGCTCGTGCCGCTCGAGAAGATCGACGCCGAGAACTTCGCGGACGTACGCTCGATCGCCGCGCTGCTCGACGAGGCCGACCCGGTTCCGGCGACGGGAGGCCGGCGGTGACGGCCGACTACGACGTCGTGGTCGTCGGCGGCGGGCCCGCGGGCTCCACGATGGCCTCCTACCTGGCTCAGGCCGGCATCTCGGTCGCCGTCATCGAGGGCGCCGTCTTCCCGCGCGAGCACGTCGGTGAGTCGCTCGTCCCCGCCACCACGCCGGTGCTCGTCGAGATCGGCGCGATCGGCCGGATCGACGAGGCGGACTTCCCGAAGAAGTACGGCGCCTCGTGGACGTCGGGGCTCTCGGGATACATCCCCTTGCTCGGACACGACGGGCTCAGCCACGGCTGGACCGCCGACGTCCAGTTCGTCGAGCGCAACCAGCCGGGCGTGGACCGCGACTACACGTTCCACGTCGACCGGGGGCGGTTCGACGCCATTCTGCTCAAGCACGCGCAGGAGAGCGGCGCGACCGTCTTCAACGGCATCCGGGTACACCGGGTGAACTTCGACGACCCGGAGCTGGTCTCGGTCGAGTGCGGCGCCGGCCCGCGCCGGTTGACGTACACCGCCCGGATGGTGGTCGACGCGTCGGGCCGGCAGACGATGCTCGGCCGGCAGCTACGCACGAAGGTCGCGGATCCGGTCTTCGACCAGTACGCCGTGCACAGCTGGTTCGAGGGGCTGGACCGCCGGGCCCTCGCGCCCACCGAGGCGCAGGCGGACCACATCTTCGTGCACTTCCTCCAGGTCAAGGACAGCTGGGTCTGGCAGATCCCGATCACCGACAAGGTCACCAGCGTCGGCGTGGTCAGCCAGAAGAGTCGCTTCCGCGAGTTCGGCGGCGACCAGGACGGCTTCTTCTGGGACATGGTGGCCAGCCGGCCCGACCTGCACGACGCGCTCAAGAACGCGCAGCAGGTCCGGCCGTTCAAGACCGAGGGCGACTACAGCTACTCCATGAAGCAGATCTGCGGCGACCGTTACGTGCTGGTCGGCGACGCCGCCCGGTTCGTCGACCCGATCTTCTCCAGCGGCGTCAGCGTGGCGCTGAACAGCGCCCGCATCGCGGCGCAGGACATCATCGCCGCGCACAAGGCGGGTGACTTCGGCAAGGAGCGTTTCGCCACGTACGAGAACAAGCTGCGCCGCGCCGTGAAGTACTGGTACGAGTTCATCTCCATCTACTACCGGCTGAACGTGCTCTTCACCGCGTTCGTCCAGGACCCGCGCTACCGCCTCGACGTGCTGAAGATGCTGCAGGGCGATGTCTACGACGGGGAGGAGCCCAAGGCGCTGGCCGCCATGCGCGAGGTGCTGACCACGGTGGAGGGCAACCCCGACCACCTGTGGCACAAGTACCTCGGCACGCTGAAGGCGCCGACCGCGGCGCCGAGCTTCTGACCCACGGAAAGGGCCGGGCCGGGATTCGTTCCCGGCCCGGCCCTTTCCGGTGCGTACGCCGCGCGGATCAGGCGGCGAGCCGCGTCGCCAGGTGATCGGCGATCCCCGAGATGCTCGGCTTCTGCCAGAGCAGGGCGGTCGGCAGCGGCTGACCGAACCGCTTCTCCAGGCGCCGCCGGATGACGATGGTCATCACCGAGTCGAGGCCCTGTTCCACGAGTGAGCGCCGGGGGTCGAGCGAATCCACAGGCATCCGCATCTCGGCGGCGATGTCGCTGCTCACCTCGCCCAGGAGACGCTCGCGCAGCTCGCCGGCGTCGAGACCGGCGAGACCGAGGTCCTCCTCCGCGGCCGGACCGGCCGCCTCGGCGACGGCCACCTCGCTCAGCAGCGCGATCGGCTCGGTCACCTCCACGCCCGACAGCATCCGCAGGACCGGGTAGTGGCCCGGGCCGCGCTGCTGCGCGTAGTCCCACGCGGCGAACGCCTCGGCGGGGGAGACGGGCGTGGTGCCGCGGGACCGCAACTCCTGGTCGACGGTCTCGTTGACGGCCATGCCCTGGCCACGCCACGACGTCCAGCCGAAGCTGATCACGTCGCCGCGGTGGGTGGCGAGCGCGTCCAGGAACGCGTTGGCGGCGCCGTACGACGCCTGGCCCGGCAGGCCGAGCAGCTGGCCGCACGACGAGAACAGCACGAAGAAATCGAGGCTGCCCGGCGGGAACGTCCGGTGCAGCGCCCAGGCGCCGTCCACCTTGGGGCGCAGCACGGTGCGCAGCGACGGCTCGTCGACCGCGTGCGCCATCCGGTTGTCGAGGACGCCCGCGGCGTGGACGACGCCGCGGATCGGAGGCATGCCGAGCGCGTCAGGGGAGAGGGCCCGCGCCACCGCAGCGGCGTCGGCGACGTCCAGGCCGATCACCTTGACGGTGACCCCCGACCCTTCCAGTTCGCGTACGCCGCGAATCCGCCGCGCCGTCTCCGTGTCCTGCGTCGTGTCCCAGTCGGCCCGGGCGGGCAGCCCGGTCCGTCCCGCCAGCACGATGCGCCGTGCGCCCCGCTCGGCCAGCCACCGGGCGACGTCCAGGCCGAGCACACCGAGGCCGCCGGTGACCAGATAGGTGCCGTCGGCACGGCAGGCGAGCGGCCCGCCCGCCGGCTCGCGGTCCGTGCGCACCAGGCGGGCGGCCCGCGCGACGCCGTCGCGTACGGTCACGACGTCCTCACGCCGCCTTCCGCGCAGCACGGCGAGCAGCGTGGTGATCTCCGCGGCGGGGTCGTCGGCGGGCAGGTCGACGATGCCGGCCCACTGCTCCCCGTACTCGCCGGCGAGCACCCGGCCGAGCCCCCACGCCGGCGACTGGGCCAGCGCGGCCGGCGACTCGCTCTCCAGCACCCCGGTGGTGACGCACCGGACGCGCCGGTCCCGCGCCAGCAGCCGCTGTGCGGTGCCGAGCAGGTCCCACGTGGCGCGGGCCGCCTCGTCCGGCAGATCGGCGCCGGCGCCCGGGGCGGGACCGGCCACCAGGACCACGTCCGCCGACTCGCCGCCCGGCAGCACGGCGTCCTCCGGTGCCGTGTCGGCGACGTCGACCGGGACGCCTTCCGCGCGCAGCGCGCCGGCCAGTGCGCCGGTGCGATCCGGGTCGCCGACCAGCACCAGGGCGGGCACCGGACCGGCGTCCTCGTCCGCCGTGAGCTCGCGCCAGCGCAGCTCGTGGACCAGCTCCCCGGGCGCGGCGGCGGCCAGCGTGTCGTCGTCGACGGCGGCGTAGGCGAGCCCGGTGATCTCGGCGCGACCCTCCGTGCCCGCGCCCTTGACGCGCACGTCGAGGCGGTTCGGCGCGGACGGATCGCGCACCACGTGGATGTCGGCGACGGCCGGCGGCGAGCCCGTCACCCGGACCCGGTCGACGCCGGCCACCATGCGCAGCACAGGCTCGCCGGGCAGTGCGGTCGGCGCGACGGAGAACGCCGCGTCGAGCACCCCGGCCCACGAACTCGTGTCGTCCACGGTGACCCGGGCCCGCAGCGCGTCATCGCCGCGTAGCAGCTCCTCGACATCCCAGTCGAAGGCCATCGTCGGCACGCCGACCCCGGTCAGGTACTCCCGCACGCCGCCCGGCTCTGCCGCCCGCCAGCGCGTCCGGGGCAGCGCCGCGGCCGCGGCCCCGTCGTCGAGACCGGCGGTCGCCGTCGCGTGCACGAGCCAGACGCCGTCCTCGCCCGGCGACCGGGACACCAGCCGCAGGCCGGATCCGTCCCGGACCACCTGGACCTCGCGGCGTTCCTGAGCCACCAGCGGCAGCCGCAGGGACACCTCGGTCAGCACGGTGCGGTCCGCGCCGCCCGCGCCGAGGAACGTGGTCAGGTAGACGGCGGCCGGCGCGATCTCGACACCGCCGATGGTGTGGCTGCCGGGATAGGGCCGGCTCTCCCGATCGAGGTCGGTACGCCAGACCTCGATCTCGGACGGACCAGCCACCGTGGACGCGGCGCCCAGCAGCGTGTGCGACGCCGGGTCGTGCGGGCGCCGGCCGCCCGGGCCGGAGACGGCGGTGTCGTGCCAGTGGGACCGGTGCTGCCACGGAATGCCGGGTAGGTCGACGTGGCCGCCTGTCGGTTGCCGGCGATCCCAGTCGAGCGCGATGCCGTGGCAGTGCGCCAGGCCGGCCGCGGCCAGCAGGGTGGCCTGCTCGGGCTGGTCGCGCCGCAGGGTGGTGCCCACGAACGCGTCCGGGGCGTCGGTCTCGCCGAGCGTCTCGCGGATCGAGTGGGCGACCACCGGGTGCGCCGAGACCTCCAGGAAGGCCCGGTAGCCGTCCTCGACGGCGGCCCGGACCGCGTCGGTCAGGCGTACGGGCTGACGCAGGTTGGTGGCCCAGTACGCGCCGTCCAGCGTCCCGGCGCCGCGGCTGTCGGCCAGCGCCGTGCTGTACATGGGCAGCCGGGGCTTGCCGGTGTCCAGGTCGTCCGCGGCGGCGGCGAGATCGGCGAGCAACGGATCGGTCTGCGGGCTGTGGAACGCGACGTCCGAGGCGACCCGCCGGACGGTGACGTCCTCGGCGCCCCACCGCTCGATCAGCTCCTCGACGGCTTCCGGCGCACCGGACACGACAGTGGAGAACGGTGACGCCGCGATGCCGGCGGCCACGTCGTCGCGTCCGCGCAGGCGTTCCTCGACATCGGCGAACGGCAGGGCGACCATGGCCATCGCGCCCTGACCGGCGATGCGGCGCAGCAGCTTGGAGCGCCGGCAGCTGAGCCGCGCGCCGTCGTCGAGGCTGAGCGCGCCGCTGGTGACGGCGGCCGCCAGCTCACCGACCGAGTGGCCGATGACGGCGTCCGGGCGTACCCCGTAGGAACGCCAGACCGCCGCCAGGCCGACCTGGACCGCGAAGATCATCGTCTGGATCCTGTCCACGCTCTCCAGGTCGCCGTCGACCAGGACCTGCCGCGGCGAGAAGCCGATCTCCGCCTGGAAGATCGGCTCCAGCCGGTCGATGACCTCGGCGAAGGCGGTCTCACCGACCAGCAGATCGCGGCCCATCCCGGCCCACTGCGCGCCGTGGCCCGAGAAGACCATGACCAGGCCGCGTCCCGAATCGTCGCCGGGTGAGCCGAGGACGGCATTCCGGTCCTGCTGACCCTCGGCGATCAGCCGCAGCCGTTCGACGAGCTCGTCACGGCCGGTGGCGACGATCGCCGCCCGGTGTCCCAGGTGCGAGCGGCGTACGGCAAGGGTTCGGCCGACCGCGTCGAGCGGGAGCGTCCCGTCCTGGGTGAGCTGGTCGGCGAGCGCCTTCGCGCGCTGCGCCAGCGCCTGTGGTGAACCGGCCGACAGCGGATACAGCCGCGGCTCGGTCGCGTCCGGGGCACTCGGGCCCGAGGCGTCCGTCCGCGCCGCGGCGTCGGCCGGCGCCTGCTCCAGCACGACGTGCCCGATCGTGCCCCCGTATCCGAAGCCGGAGACGCCGCACCTGCGCGGCCCGTCATGGTTCGGCCACGGCGTGGGCTCGGTGACCACGCGCAGCCCGGAGACGCTCCAGTCGATCAGGGGATTGGGCTCGTGGAAGTTGAGGCTCGGTGGCAGCGTCCCGTGGTGCAGCGCCAGCGTGGCCTTGATCAGGCTGGCGATGCCCGCGCCGGCCTCCAGGTGGCCGATGTTGGGTTTGACCGAGCCGATCAGGCAGGGCTGCCCGGCCGGACGGCCGCTGCCGTAGACGGCGCTCATCGCGCCCGCCTCCAGCGGGTCGCCCAGCCGGGTGCCGGTGCCGTGGGCCTCGACGTAGTCGACCGACGCGGGGTCCACTCCGGCGCGGCGGCACGCCTCGGCCAGCAGCCTGCGCTGGGCGTCGCCGTTGGGCGCCATGATTCCGCCGGTGCGGCCGTCCTGGTGGACCGCGCTGCCCCGGATCACCGCGAGGATCCGGTCGCCGTCGCGTTCCGCGTCGTCGAGCCGCTTGAGGACCAGGACGCCCCCGCCCTCACCCCGTCCGTACCCGTTGGCCTCGGCGTCGAACGGCTTGCAACGCCCGTCCGGCGCGGTCGCACCGGCGGCCTGCAAGGTGAGCGTCAGGCCGGGGGAGACGATCAGGTTGACGCCGCCGACGAGAGCGATCCGGCACTCGTCGTCGCGCAGCGCCTGGGTGGCCAGGTGGGTGGCGACCAGCGAGGCCGAGCACGCGGTGTCCACGGCGACGCTGGGCCCGTGCAGGTCGAGCGCGTACGAGATGCGGTTCGCCGCCGCGCACATGGCGCTGCCGATGCCCGTCCACGCCTCGATGGACGGCAGGTCCTCCAGCATCCGGCGGCCGTAGTCGTCGGAGCCCACGCCGACGAAGACGCCGGTGTCTCCGCCGGCCAGGTCGTGCGGCGGGATGCCGGCGTGTTCCAGCGCCTCCCAGGTCACCTCCAGCAGAAGCCGCTGCTGCGGGTCCATGAGCTCGGCCTCGCGCGGCGACAGCCCGAAGAACGCCGCGTCGAAGACGTCGATGTCACGCAGAAAGCCGCCCGGAACGGCGGCTTGGCGGGCGGCGGTGGCATGGTCCGGGCCGACGTCCTGATACGCCGCCCAGCGTTCGGTGGGCGGGTCGCCGATGCCGTCCCGGCCGTCGACCAGCAGCCGCCAGAAGTCGTCGGCGCTGTGGACGTCGCCAGCGAACCGGCAGCCGGCGCCGATGACGGCGATCGGCGCGATGTCGGATGTCCCCATCAGTGTCTCCTCACTGTTCGAACCAGGGAGCAGGATGTTCGATCCGCACCACGGCGCTGGACACCGTCACGCCCGGCCCGACGCCGAGCATGAGCAGGTGATCCCCGGGCTCGAGGGCGCCGGTGGCGAGGAGGTGGTCCAGGGCCACGATCTGGTCGCTGGCGCCCAGGTGGCCGAGGGTGCGGCCGTGGTCCCAGGTGGAGCGGGACATCGCCAGGCCGAGCATGGCCATGCAGCGCTGTTCGACGATCTCCCGGGAGTAGTTCATGTACGCCACCCGCGTCACGTCGCCGATGTCGATGCCCGCCTCGTCGAGCGTCTGATCGACCACGGCGAGCGTCTGGCGGTGGATGCCGACCAGGGCCGCGGTGCCGGTGCCGTCGGCCAGCACCTCCCGCTTGAAGTCGGCGTTGCGGGCGGCGAAGTCGAGGGACCGCCCGACGGTCGGGCCCGGCGGGAAGAGCGGCTCGTTGCCGCGGTGCATCTTCTCGGCCCCGGGCACGGCGGCGCAGCAGACCGAGAGCAGCCGGGCGAACGAGGGCTCGGTGCTGAGCAGAACCGCGCTCGCCGCGTCACCCGCGACGTAGCCGGGCCCCATCCGCCACCTGTCGATCAGCGGGGTGCCGAAGTTGTCCGCCGCCACGAGCAGCGCCGCCCGGGCCCGGGCGGCGCCGTCGCCGAGGAATCCGGCGCCGAGTTGCAGGGCGCCGAACATGCCGTTGCAGCCCTGCCGTACCTCCATCGCGAGCAGGTCGCCGCCGAGCAGGTGCCGCTGCAGGTGGTACTGCGGCTGCCAGCCGTCCGGCCCCTGGTACCAGGAGTCGGCGTAGAGCAGAAGGCTGACGTCGGTGGGGGAGTGCCCGCCGCGCCCGAGTGCCTCGCGGGCGGCGTGCAGCGCCATCTCGGGCGCGGGCACGTCCCCGGCCACGGCGGCGCCGGCGAGCTGGTGCAGGCCGACCTCCTCGGCCGGGTACAGCCCGTCGGCGACCGCCTGCTCGATGGGCACGGTCGGGGGTACGTAGGTCCCGAGCCCCTTGATGAAGATGTCCGGCGTTCGCACGACCGCCGCGCTCCTTTCCGTTGTCCGCGGTGCTCAGGCCGCGTCGCGCAGCGCGCGCACCAGGCGGTCCAGCAGCTGCTCGGCCGTGCGCGGACGGAACAGTCCGGGCCGGTGGCCGAGCCGCAGGTGGATCCGCTCGCCCGGCACGACGACGAGCCGTACCGGGTAGTGGGTGTCGTCCACCACCTCGACGCCCGTCAGCCGCGGCTCGTCGAGCGCGGCGTCCCACACGGCGGGGTCGAACGAGTAGTTGACAAAGGTGATCGCGGTGTCGAACAGCTCGCCGCTGAGCGGGCTCTGCCGCTGGATCTCGCCCAGCCCCAGGTGGTGGTGGGCGATCAGGTCGGCCTGCTCGTTCTGGACGCGTTGGAGCAGGGCGCCGGCCGGCTCGCCGGCGCGCAGGCGCACGCGTACCGGCACGGTGTTGGTGAGCAGCCCGACGATGTTCTCGACGCCCGGCAGCCGCGGCGGCCGGCCCGAGACGGAGGCGCCGAACACCACGTCGTCGCGCCCGGTGAGCTGGGACAGTACGGTCGCCCAGGCGGCCTCGACGATGGTGTTCAGCGTGACGCCCAGGCCGTGGGCGCGGTCGGTGAGCGTGGCGCTCAGCGACTCGTCCAGGTCCCGGCGCAGCTGGGTCTGCGGGCCGGCGGCCGGCTGCGCGCCCGGCGCGATGAGGGTCGCCGCGGTCAGGCCGTCCAGCGCCGCGCGCCACGCCCGGCGCGAGGCCTCCCCGTCGGTGCCCGCGAGGTGGCGCAGATAGTCCCGGTACGGCGTGACCGGGCCGAGCGTTCCCCCGGCGTACGCGGTGAACAGCTCCCGCACCAGGATCGCGGTCGACCAGCCGTCCCACAGCACGTGGTGGGCGGTGAGCGTGAGCAGGTGCCGGTCGCCGAGCCGGATCAGGTGCAGCCGCAGCAGCGGCGGGCGGGTCAGGTCGAAGCCGCGTTCCCGGTCCGCCGCGGCCAGCCGGTCCGCCTCGGCCTCCGGGTCGGCTGCCTCGGACAGGTCGGTGTGGGCCCAGCCCGCCTCGCGTACGCCGGTGATGACCTGGACCGGCCCGGCGAAGCCGTCGTCGTAACGGAACACCGCCCGCAGGTTCTCGTGGCGTTCCAGCAGCGCGTCCGCGGCCGATCGCAGCCGGTCGGGGTCGACCCGCCCGGTCAGGTGGAAGCGGACCTGGGAGGTGTAGGCGTCCCGGCCGCCCCGGGCCACCAGATGCTGGAAGAGCAGGCCCTCCTGTAGTGGCGAGACCGGCAGGACCGCCGTCATCCCCGGATACTCCTCGGCCAGCGTCGCCCGCCGGGTGGCGTCCAGCCAGGGCAGGTCAGGCTCCGCCTGGCCGGCCGGAGCCTCAGGTTCCGGGGCGATCCGCCGCACGGCCTGGGCGAGGCGTGCCACGGTGGCGTGCTGGAAGACGTCGCGGGCGCTGAACTCCAGGCCGCGTTCCGCCGCGTTGGCCACCAGCGGGAAGACGCGGATGCTGTCGCCGCCGAGCTCGAAGAAGGAGTCGTCGACGCCGACCTCGCGCTGCCCGAGCGCCTCGGCGAACAGTTCGCACAGCACACCCTCGACGGATGTGGGGTCCGGCCGGTCGCCGCCGCCGGCCCGGAACACCGGTGCCGCGAGCGCCTTGCGGTCCACCTTGCCGTGGGGAGTCACCGGCAGCTCGTCCAACAGGACCACCGCGGCCGGGACCATGTGCTCCGGCAGCCGGTCACCGGCGAAGCGGCGCAGCTGCGCGCCGGTCACCTGCGCGCCGTCGGCCGGCCGGGCGTAGCCGACAAGCATCCGCTGCCCCGGCTGGTCCTCGCGGAGCACGACCACCGCCGCGGCCACGGCGGGATGAGCCGCCAGCGCCGCCTCGACCTCGCCCAGTTCCACGCGGAAACCGCGAATCTTCACCTGGTCGTCGGTACGCCCGGAGAACTCCAGCATGTCGTCGGCGCGCCGGCGCACCACGTCCCCGGTGCGGTACAGCCGCGATCCCGCCGGCCCGTACGGGTTGGGCACGAAGCGTTCGGCGGTCAGCATCGGCCGGCCGAGGTAGCCGCGAGCCAGCCCGGCCCCGCCCAGGAAGAGCTCGCCCGCGACGCCCGGCGCGGTGAGGGTGAGCTGCGAGTCGAGGACCAGTGCCTGGGTGCCCCGAATCGGGTGACCGATCGGCGCGGGCGTCTCCACCGTGTCGAGCGGCGGGCTGACGGTGCTGGCCACGGCGGCCTCGGTCACGCCGTACACGTTGGCCATGCGGCGGCCGGCGGCCCAGCGGCGTACCAGATCGTCACCGGGTGTCTCTCCACCGGTGATCAGTGAGACGAGTTCGGGCAGGTCGTCACCGCGTAGCTGGGCCAGCATCACCGGCGGGATCGCGGCATGGGTGATCCGCCGTCGCCGCAGCAGCCCGACGAGCGACTCGGCGCCGGCGGCCTCGTCGGGCTGCGGCAGCACCAGCCGTCCGCCGCGCACGAGCACCGGCCAGATGTCCCCGGTGGCGACGTCGAAGCTGGGCGACGCGAACTGCAACGAGCGGCTGCCGGCGTCGAAGCCGAACCGGTCGGCGTGGTCGAGGACGAAGTTCAGCATGGCCCGACGCGACACGACCACCCCCTTGGGCGTGCCCGTCGATCCTGAGGTGTAGATGACGTACGCCGGGTGGTCGGCCGCCGCGCCCGCCGGCGCGGCGTCTCCGGCGAACGCCTCGGCCTCGCTGAGCAGGATCGGCTCCGCGCCGTCCGGCACCGAGCCGGCCGTCTCCTCGGTGACCAGCACATACCGCGGACGAAGGTCCTCGAGCATGAACCGGATCCGGCCCTCGGGATAGGCGACGTCGATCGGGGCGTAGGCCGCGCCGCTCCGCAGCACGCCCAGCATGGCGACGATCAGCCCGGGGGAGCGGGGAATCGCCAGCGCGACGAAGTCCTCCGGTCCGACCGCCCGGGCCGCGAGGCAGCGGGCCACGGCCGCGGCTCGCGCCGCCAGGTCGGAATAGGTCACCTCTTCGTCGCCGTGCACCAACGCGACCGCGTCGGGCGTGGCGGACGCCTGCCGCTGCACCAGCTTCTCGACGGTGACCCGGCCGCTCGGGTCGGAGCGTTCCGGCGCCTGGGAGGCGGCCAGCACGGCCGCGCGCTCGTCCGGCGTCAGCACCTCGAGCCGGCCGACCGCCGTGTCCGGAGTGGTCAGGACGGCCCGGATGAAGGCGAGCGCCCGGTCCTTGTGCGCGAGCAGCCCCTGCTCGTCGTGGTGCTCGGGGTTCGCCTCGAACATCAGCGGCATCGGGCCGCCGGGCGTACCGGAGATGGAGATCGAATAGTCGACGATCGGGCCCGACGCCAGATTGTGGAACGTCGCGGACGCCGCGCCGAAGCGGAGCTCCTGCTCGTAGGGCATGAAGTTGACCATCGGACCGAGGAAGGGGTTGGCGCTGCCGGTGAGACCCAGCGCCCGGCGGAGATCCTCGGCGCGGTAGCGCTCGTGTCGGAGCGCGCCGCCGACCTCGGCCGCCATCGCCGGGATCAGCTCGGTCAGGCTCTTCGCGGGGTCGACGTCGATGCGCAGCGCCACGGAGTTGGTGGCCATCCCCGGAACCAGGCGCGCCGCCGCGGTTCGCCGCCCGGCCACCGGCAGGCCCAGGATCACGTCCCGGCGGTCGGTGACGCGGTGCACGTACCCGGCGATCGCGGTCAGCAGGACCACCTGCCAGGTCGTGCCGTTGCGGCGGGCCACCTCGGAGAGCGCCGCGACGTCCCCGTCGCCCAGCCGGTCCGGGCTGCTCAGCCGCAGCGGCCGATCGGGAGCGGCCGGTCGCCCGGGCATCCGCATCACCTCGGGCTGATCACCGAGGCGGCCCGCCCAGTAGTCGCGGTCGCGGGCGAACGCCGCCGAGTCGCGGTACGCGCGGTCCTGCCCGACCAGCAGCTCGATCGACCCCAGCGGCGGGCCGGACGCCTCGGCCTGCCGCTCGGGACCCGCGGCGAGGGCGGTGTACACCTCGGCCAGCCGCCGCCCGAGCAGGAGCACGCCGTAGCCGTCGATGACGGCGTGATGCAGGCGGTAGTAGAACCAGTGACGGTCGTCGGCGAGCGTGAGCAGCGCGGCCGAGACGAGCCCGCCCGCCGCCGGCTGGACCGCCCGGGTGATGTCGGCGGTAGCCCAGCGACGCGCCTCGGCGGCCGGGTCCGCGGCCCCGCTCAGGTCGTGGCATTCCAGTTCGGACAGCGGCTCGCTCGCGATGATCTGCAGCAGGTCGCCGTCGTCCTCGACGATCGCGGCCGTACGCACCGCGTCGGCCTCGCCGGCAACCTGCCGCCAGGCGTGACGCATCAGCCCGGCGTCGACAGGCCCGACGATGTCCAGGTATTCGGCACAGTTCATCTGCTGGCCCGTCGGATCCAGCCGGTGGGCGAACCAGACGCCCTGCTGCGCCGCGGAGAGCGGGATCCGGTGGGACATCTGGTCAGTCATGGCGCACCTCGGTTCCGGCCGTCCGGTACCCGCCGTCCAGGAAGATCAGGGGCGGGTCGTCACGGTTGGCGACGTCGCACTCGAGCACATCGGCGACGAGCAGGTCGTGGTCGCCGACCGGGTGGATCTGAGCGATCCGGCACTGGAACCAGGCCACGCAGCCGGGCACCAGCGGGGCCGGCTCGGCCGTCGTCAACGGCGGCAGGTGCGACGGAAGGACGCCCCGCTCACGGGCCGCGAAGTGCTGCGCGTACTCGTGCTGGCTCTCGCGAAGGACGCTGATCCCGAGCAGGTCACCGGGCTCGATCAGGGCCCGCATCCGGCCGTACGCGGTTACCGAGAGGCCGACCAGCGGCGGTTCGAGCGACAGGGTCAGGAAGGAGTTGGCGGTCAGGGCATGCGAGTCCGCGCCGTGGCGGACGGCGGCGACCGTGACGCCGGTCGCGAACCGCCTGGCGCTACGCCGCAGGGACGATCCGATGCGTTGGTCGTGCAGGTTCGCGGTCATGACGACCCCCAGCTCAGCTGGACATCGCGACGAGGACCCGCCGCTTGCCGGTGAACGGGCGGCGACCGTGCCCGACCAGCACGTTGTCGATGAGCAGGACGTCGCCGGCGTGCCAGTCGACGTCGACGGCCAGCGCCAGGCCACGGTCGCGGATCTGCTCGACGTACGTGTCCGGGATCGGCGAACCGTCGGCGAAGGTGACCGACTGCGGCAGCTCGTCGGCCGGGATGACCCTCGCCAGCGCCGCGGCGGTCTCCGAGCCGAGGCCGGCCGCGTGCCACTGGTCGGCCTGGTTGAACCAGACGCGCGTGCCCGTGATCGGGTGCTCCGTGGTGGCCGGCCGGCGCTGGATCACCCGCAGGGAGCCGTCCTTGCGCCACTCCCACTCCGCCTCGGAGTCGCCGAGGAAGCCCTCGATGGCGTCGCGGTCGTCGGTCTCGAAGGTCTCCTGCCAGCTCTTGCCGAGACCGCGGCCGTTGTGCAGGTTCTGCGTGTACCGGACCCCGCCGGCGAAGGCGTCGCGTACGTCGTCGTCGAGCGACTCGAGCCAGCGCTCGCCGTCGACCACCGGGGTGGCGCCGCCGGTCTCGGGAGCCGTCTCGCAGAAGAAGAGGAGCCGGGAGGGCCAGGCGTGCCCGTACGACAGCTCGTTGTGCATCGAGATGGTGAATTCCGGCGGGTACTCGGTCGAGGTGTAGACGTTCTGGCCCACCTTCGTGCGCGGCGAGTTGCCGTGGACGTAGGCGAGCCGGTCCGGCAGCAGCTCGTCGATCACGCCGGGCAGCTCGTCCGGCGTGGCCTGGAAACCGCGGAACACCACGGCCTTCTCGCGAGCCAGCAGACCGGTGAGATCGGGTTCTCCCCGCACGTAGTCGATCAGGGCGCGGGGCGCGGCCTCGCAGCCGACGTCGTGCGGGGAGATCTCCAACGGAGTCCAGGTGCTGTCGACGGCCATCTGCGGGTCCTTCCAGGCGAGTCGGTCAATGCCGACCCTCTGCCGCAGGCCTATATTTCGTCGGTATCCGGCCTATCGGTCCGCCGGGCTGTCCGCGCTCCGCTTGCCGGTCAGGATCGCCTGGTACGTGTACTGCATGGCCGCTCCCGGCTGGACACCCAGTTCGTCGTCGAGGCACTGGCGCCCCTCGTGGAACACGGCGAACGCGTCGGCCCGCCGGTCGGACTGGTAGTGCGCCAGCATCAACTGGGCCCTCAGTCGTTCCCGCAGCGGATACTGCCGCACCAGGCCGAGCAGTTCGGCGGTGACCTCTTCGTGGCGATGGTTGGCCAGGTCGGCGTCGATCCGGTTCTCCAGGACGGTGAGCCGGGCCTCCTCCATGGCCGGGCGCTCCCGGTCGGAGAGCTGCTCCGTGACGTCGGTCATCGCCGGCCCGCGCCACAGGTCCAGCGCCTGGCGCAGCATCTCGCCGGCCTCCTGTGGCCGGTCCTCCCGCAGCGCGGCGGTTCCCTTGGCCGACAGGTCGGTGAACTCCTCGTAGTCGAAGCGCGTGCCCGGCATGTGCAGCGTGTAGCTGGCCCCCCGCCGCACGATCTGGATGGAGTCGCGCAGCAGGCGTCGCAGCCGGGACGCGTAGGTGTAGATCTGGGCCTGGAACGTCTCGGGCGGGTCTGCGCCCCACAGCAGCTCGCCGATCTGGTGGTCGGAAAGTGCCCGGCCGCGGGACAGCATGAGCGCGGCCATCAGGGTGCGCTGCTTCATGCCATGGAGCGGTACCTCGTCCTCGTCGGTCCAGAGGCCGACCGGTCCTAGGATGCGGAACTGCATCGTCTGCCTTTCGTTCGACCCCGCGACGCGGGCGCTTGGTGGGAGGCAGTTCCTGAGCGGACGGCGCTCGTCGCCGCCGGCGAACCGGCGAGGGCGGCGCGACCGTCCGGCGCGCTCCGCCCCGGCCTGGACCGGGACGGCGGCGCGGCTATCGCGCGAGGAGAGGGGCCGGACGAGGTGCGCCCGCGGGGAGTTCCCAACGTGGGCGTGAGGAGCCGACTGTCCGGACGAGAATACAAATGCACGACGTCCCCCGTTGACTGCCGTGGTAGGTCACGAGCCGGACGGACAGGGCATCTCCGGAGCAGATCTTTAAGGCGCTCCGCAGAACGATCCGCCGTCGACCGCAACCACAAACAGGTGTCTTGTCTGCCTGCGATCTACCAGTCAATCACCGCTTACACGGAAGGTACACATCGCCGCGCCGGAGAGGCAATCCGAGCGGAGGATTGCGTCCGGCGCCGATCGCGTGCACTTGGCAGGCTCCCGCGATCTGTGTTAGTTGGCCGGGGCCGCACCCGCCGCTGATCAACGGGCTATTGGTGGCCCCGATACAAAGACCGCGACCTGCTGGCCGAACGGTTCCGGCGCAGGTCACGGTCATCCGATCAGCACCGGCCCCAGGGGTGGGCCGAGCCGGGCGGATTCCGGCGGCGATGCGGCTCGATCGTTCCGGGACGCTCCGTCATCGCAGGGTTACGGCAGCGTTTCCGGAGGCGGGTTATGTCGCATTTGTGGTGACCGTTGCCCTCGCTGCGTAGTCGTCAATCAGTAGACGTCGAAATTTACTTGTCCGTCACGACGGATAATTCGGACAGATTGTCGAGCCGCCACGCCCACCTCGGAAGACGTGGCGGCAAGGCGGTGGAGCGTGCGCAATGATCTGACTTTCACCATGATCACGGCGATGGCGAAAACGATGGCGTAGGCCGGCGACGGCACGAAGACGACGAGCAGAACCAGGCTCGCGGTATTGACGGCCGTGGCCATCGGCGACCAGTTCCACCGGTAGCCGCCGCGATGGACGAGGTAAAAGTAGTTGATACCCGGGATCGGCCAGTGCAAGAATCGGAGACCGAGGACGCAGTCCAGCACGTCGAACCGCACGAGGAATAGCAGGAGGGGGCTGCCGTTGATGGCCGCACCTCTGCCGGCGCGAGTATGACAGCGACACTCGACACTCGATTGGCGACGATGTCGAAGACGGCGCCGCGCCGGGTCTCCTGGCGCAGCCGGCGGGCGGTGTGGCCGTCGGCGACGGCCCCGACCCGGTAGGCGATGATCGCGGCCAGCGTGAGCGGGGAGGGATGCCGTCTCCAGCCTGGTCATTCGATCACCTCTGCTCCTGTCGCTCCGCCCCCGCCTCGTCCAGGCGCTCCTCGTCCGGGGCGGTGGGTTCTGACCGGGGCGTCTAGGGGTGCGGCAGCCGTCGGACGACCACGAGCGAAGTCGCCTTCACCAGGACGACAGCGACGGCGAGAAGCGCCGGCCAGACCGGCGACGGCGCGACCACGGCAAGCACCACCAGGCCACCGGTGTTCGCCGCCTTGGCCACCGGCGACCAGTTCCACCGGTAGACCCCGGGGTGCACCAGGTGGAAGTAGTTGGGGCTCAGCACCGGCCACCGGAGGAACGACAGGCTGAGAACGAGATCGAGGACGAGGAACTGCGCGGCGAAGAGCGCGAGGGGCGCGGTCATCTCCGGAAAGCGGAGCACCAGGCCCGCGAGGCAGAGCGCGCAGCACAACCGGTCGCAGGCGATGTCGAGAACGGCGCCGAACCGTGTCTCCTGTCCCAGCGTCCTGGCCGCCCAACCGTCCAGGATGTCGCCGAACCAATAGGTGCCGACGGCCCAGGCGAGCAGTGGCCCACTCCCGGAAGAGATCGCGGTGACGGCCAGGAGGACGGAAACCACGGTTCGGACAACGGTGATCGCGTTGGGGACATTGATGATCGAGGTCGGGACGTCGCGAGCCCATCCGTGGCGGGCATCGAGCGCCACCGGCGACCGGGTCGGCTGTCCGTCCGTGGTGATCATAAAGATCTCCTCTCGGGTCATCGAGCATATCGGCCAACGCCTAAGTCGACGGGACACGTGCAAGCTTTTCTTGGCGGATTGCCGGGGCGGCGTCGGTCCGATCAGCGGACGGATGTCGAACTGTCAGAGATGGAGCGACAGGCCGGCGAGAGCGGGGAGCAGTGCCACGACCATCATGCGGGCCGTGCGGCCGAGGAGGCATGCGGACGCGAAGACCGCCGTGCGCATCTTGCCGGCGGCGGCGGTGAAGGTCATCACGATGAGCGGTGGTGCGCCGGTGAAGGCGCTCACGAACAGCAGCAGCGGGCCGGTGATCCGGTGGCGATCAGCCGAAACCACCGTGACCAGCCTGGTCGCCATGCGGCGCAACCGACCGGGGTGCTGGCTCGCGGAGTCGCCGCGCCGGGCCACGAGGGCCCGCTTCCTGGCGAGCCAGTGACGCAGCATCGGTGACCGCAGTGTCCCGCGCGCGGTCAGGAAGATCGTCAGCTTGCCCACGCTCTGACCAAGGGCTGCCGCGGCGGCCAGCAGTGCGGGGTTGGTCGTCGTCGTGGCGACCAGCCCGACGAGGTACGGCTCCGCGGGCACGACGGGAAGAAAGGCCGAGATGAAGCCGACTCCCACGGTGCCCAGCACTTCGGGTATCACGCTGACTCAGGGATGTCGCGGCGTAGCGATCGGGACTCCATGGAGGTCGGCACCACCCTGGCTGCAGTGACGGACCGGCGCCGCCACGAATGGACTCCCGGAGAGCAGATCGCGCACGGAGCGTCGCGAGCACCGGGACGGTCGTGAGGACCATTGTCCTGCACGGGCGCGTGACGCGCGGGGAGCTGACGTGGTCAGTCGGGTCATCGAGCGGGTCGGGTCCGTCGACATAGGCCGCCTATAGATGTCGCCCATACCCTTCTCTCGCGCGAACGACTGTGTGTCGAGAGAGAGAAAATGATGAACGCATTGAGGACGCGGGTAGGACGTGCCGTGACTGCGCTGGCCGGGGCGGCCCTCCTGGCGATTGCGCCCGGAACGGTCGCAGTGGCGGCTGCGGCGCCTGTCGCGGTGGCGGGGGGAGGTTGTAACGACCTTGAGATCTGGGGATACGGGGACGGGTACGGTTTGACGCCCGGGACGACGGTGACCATCACGGTCGAGGTCTGGCAGATGTCCGACCTGGAGTCCGAGAGTCGTACCCAGACCGTGGCCTCCGACGGCACCATCGCCGGGCACTCGTTCTGGACCGAGGACATCATCGCCTTCGCCACCGCCAGGGCGACCATTCGAAACGGTGCCGGATCGGTGCTCGCGGTGAGCCCAGAGGTGTCTATCGGCTGTCCCCCCTGGTAACACCTCGACTGTCGGATCAGGACACCAACCGAACCCCGAACGGTGCGCGGCAAGGTCGACACTTGCCCCGCACCGTAGGTGTCTCCGGGTCGTACGACGCGTGCGTCCTCAGACTGCGGTGGACCCCCGGCTCGTGTCCCGGGTCGCCGTTGCGCCGGGCGGCCACGAGTTCTCCGAGTTCCTCGACGACGGCCATGAACCGCTGTCGCCGACCCCGGGCACCGGGCCCGCCTTCACCGTCACAGCCGGGCCTCGGCGAGGTCGCGGCCGGCGGCGACCCGAGTTCCCCGCGGCCAGGTCCACGCGGCGCGCAGGATGAAGGCCAGGAGCAGCAGCTCGAGCCCGATGGAGAGGCCGTAGAAGGAGAGGTACGTCCAGGACTCGCCGTCCGCGTTGTACACCGAGACGGGGACGTAGAGCGTTGCCACGACGAGGTTGGCGGCGCGGTTGACCCGGGCGGGGAGTGTCGTGGAGAGCAGGATCATGAGGATCGGGACGGCCATGAGCGTGAGCGCGAGGGCGACGAAGGTGGGGCCGGTGTCGAACTCGTGAACGACGCCGGCCCGGATCTCGTCGATGAAGCCGGGCTTGTACAGGGCGAGGTAGTCGACGTAGATGTAGAGGAACATGAAGCTGGTCCAGGCCGCGGCGAGCTTCGCCTGGACCGGGAGGTGCGGCTCCTGGAGCGCACCGGCTGGTTTGTCGGTTCTGATCATCGGTTCTCCTGGGTGCTGGTGTCAGCCGGGTCGGCTCACCCGACGTCTTCACTATGAGCAGCGCCGACGGGTGCCACATCCGCTCGCGGGCTCGCGCCGTCCCGGTCCCGGGCACGGGAAAGCCGCCGTACTTTCGGCTGATTCGCCCGAGCGGCGACCCTCCTACCTTGTCCGGGAGGGGGAAGCATGGTTGCTGGGATCTGGGCTGAGCCGCGCCCCGCGCGCCCGCCGGTGCGGGTCTGGCGGGACTGGGCGCTGTCCTCGGCTCTCGTCGCGGTCTCGCTCGTCGAGATGCTGCTGCGCGACGACAAGGCGTGGGCACCGCTGCTGGTCGGTGTCAGCGTCGTGGTCGCGGGGTGCCTGCTCTGGCGACGCACGCGGCCGCTGGCCGCGGTCGCCGTTGCCTTCGGAACCGTTCTCGCGTTCGACATCGCGAGGATCGCGGTCATCGATGCCACCGGTCTGCTGGGCATCGCGGGGCTGCTGGTGCTGCCCTACGCCCTGCTGCGCTGGGGGGCAGGGCGAGAGGCAGCCCTCGGACTCGGCATCATCCTCGTCTGGCTACCCGTCACCCTCGTCGCGGACCCGACCTCACCCGCGGAGAAGATCGCCGGTTACGGGTTCTTCCTGTTCTCGGCCGCGCTCGGCGCGGCGGTGCGCTACCGCGCCAGAAGCCACGACCGCGACATCGAGCAGGTGCGGCTTCGTCAGCGCAACGAACTCGCCCGCGAGCTGCACGACACGGTCGGCCACCGGGTCCTGGCCATCGCCGTCCAGGCACAGGCGGGTCGCGCGTTGTCCGCCGCAGACCCGAAGCGCGCGTTGGCCACCCTGGTCACGATCGAGGAGGAGGCGTCCCGGACGCTCAGGGAGATGCGCGCCCTCGTGGGGGTGCTGCGCGACGGAACGGACGCCGACCTCGCCCCCCGACGAGGGGTGGCGGACGTCGAACGACTCGCTCGTCCCGGCGGCGAGGTGCTGGGCGTCCGCGTGCGGGTCTCCGGCGACGTCGAGACCGTTGAGCCAGCGGTCGGCACCGCGCTCTACCTGATCGCCGCCGAGGCGGTCACCAACGCGACCCGCCACGCCTCCGGCGCCACCGGAGTCACCGTCGACGTCACCGCATCCCGCGGCCAGGTGCACCTGCGGGTGCGTGACGACGGCGAGGCGACCACGACCAGCTCCCCGCACGCCGGCTACGGGCTGCGTGGCATGGCCGAGCGGGCGAGCCTGCTCGGCGGCACCCTCCGGGCGGGACCTGACCCGGACGGCGGCTGGAGCGTCGACGCCTCGCTGCCTCGCAAGGCGCGGACGTCATGACCATCCGCGTGCTGGTCGCTGACGACCAGGACATCGTCCGGGCCGGGCTCTGCATGATCCTGGACGCCCAGCCGGGGATCACCGTCGTCGGTGAGGCCGCCGACGGTCGCCGGGCGATCGCCCTGGCCCGTTCGCTGCGTCCCGATGTGTGCCTGCTGGACATCCGCATGCCCGAGGTCGACGGGATCGAGGCCACCCGCCAGCTCGCCGGCGCCGACGTCGCCGATCCGCTGCCCGTCGTCGTCATCACCACCTTCGACCTCGACGAGTACGTCTACGGCGCGCTGAAGGCAGGCGCCCGAGGCTTCCTCCTCAAGGACGCCGGCGCCGAGATGCTCGCCCAGGCCGTCCATGCCGCCGCCCGCGGCGACGCCCTGATCGCCCCGAACATCACCGCGAGGCTCCTGTCCTCCTTCGCGAACAGCCGTCCGCGCCCGGTGCCCCCCGAGCCGGTCGAGCCGCTGACCGCTCGCGAGGAACAGGTCCTGCTGGCCGCCGCTCGCGGGCGGACCAACAGCGAGATCGGCGACGAGCTGGCCATCAGCCTCAGCACCGTCAAGACCCACATCGCCGCCCTGATGCGCAAGCTCAACGCCCGCAACCGCGTCGAGATCGTCATGTGGGCCTACGAGACACGCCGCGTCGGCATCTGATCGGTGCCCGCCTGCGCGAACCCGAAAGCGGGAGCGCCGGGGGCCGGACAAGGCGAGGAACTCACCTCGGACGAGACCGGAACCCCCGCCGGTCGGCGGGGGTTCCGGCATGCGGATCAGGTCAACGGGACCTGGCGGGCGAGTGCCGCACCGCCGTTTTCGAAGGCGGCCAGGACGGAGGTGGGCGTGCCACCGGTCACCGGCACCAGGACGGTGACCGGGCGTCCCGGACGGAGCTGCACCGTGCGCTCACCGAGCGACCGGTCACCGTCGTAGGTGTGCAGGTAGGCCGCGCCGGCGCGGTCGGCCCGGACGGTCACCCGCACGCCACCGGCCACCTGTCGTTGGCCGGTCAGTCGCAGCGCCCGTTCGGGCAGCCGGGCCACGGCGGCCGGCGCGACGCCGTCCACCGCCGACTGCGCGATGGTCTGCGCGCTGTGCACGCTGCGTGCGGCGGTGTCCGGGAAGACGGGGGCGGTGGGCTGCCGGTCCACCGGGGTGAGGCCGGGCAGGGTGACCAGCCCGTACCGGTACGGGTCGGCGCGGACGCCGGTGAACGTGGACCAGCCGAGTCGGGACTGGGAGCTGAGGTCCTGGGTGTCCGAGTCGTAGACAAGCACGTTGAAGCCCATGTGCGTCGGGTCGATCGCGTCGGGCAGCACCGCGAGCGGGATGCGGGCCTCGATGGTGTAACCGGTGTACGGGGCGGTGACCTTGCTGACCACGGTCATGCCGGGGGCGGTCGTGGCACCCGGTCCCTGCCGGTTGTCGGCGTCCCGCTGCCAGCACGGCGGGTCGCCGTTGGCGGGGTCGTCGGTGACCGGGAAGATGCCCGCCTTGAACACGGTGGAGGTGTCCGTCGAGTTCCCCTTGGGATCGACGATGATCTCGACGCTGTCGGTACGCCGCTGTCGCTTGCAGTCCTGGGGCACCACCTTCTTGCCGAGGACGTCATCGGTGACCTGCACGAAGACGAGGAGGGCGTCCTCGGTCCAGGCGATCCGCCCGGTGGCCGAGGCGTCCTGTCCGGTGGTGGCCTGTCCCTCCCAGACGCGGGACAGGTCCAGCTCCTCGCCCGGGTACTCGCCGGGGCCGGCCACCCCGTCGACGGTGTGGTTCTGCCCGGCTCGCGGGACCACGCTGGTCGGCACGATCTCCAGGGCGCCGGTCTCCACCGTGCTGCCGGTGCCGCTGGTGGTGGTGATGGTGAATCCGTAGTCGCCGCCGTCGCCGCCCTCGTTGGCGGTCGGCAGGCCGGCGTCGCTGTTGGTGACGGTGAAGGTGACCGCGCCGGTGGCGCCCGGCGCCAGGCCGGTGTAGCTCTTCGTCGCCGCGTCCGCCGTGAAGCCGGCCGGCAGGCCGAGGGCGACGGTGCCGCTCTGCGCTGTCGTGCCGTGGTTGCGCAGGTCGATCCGCACGGTCCGGCTCTTGCCCGAGCCGATGGTCAGCACCGGCTTGATCAGGGTGTCCAGTTGCGGGTAGCCGCTGTCGCCGGCCCAGCTCCGGAACAGCCCGACCTCGGGCAGCGGTTCCAGGGTGCCGCGCACGTCGGCGACCACCCGGACGGCGCGGTCGGTTCGGCCGGCGCCCTGGCCGGTGGTGAGCGACGCGCCGAGCAGGTGCTGGGCGTTGGTGCCGGCGCCGGCCGGGACGGTCACGGTGAAGGTGGCCGTACGCTCCTTGCCGGCCGGTACGGCACCGCGCAGCGCGCCGGAGCCGGTGGCGCTCCAGCCCTCGGGCAGCCGCAGCGCGACCCGGGGCGCGGTCAGCGCCCGGTTGCGGGGCGCCCGCACGTGGGCGGTGACCGTGACGCGCTGCCCGGGTGCGAGGTCGAACCGGTCGGCGGTCAGCTGGAACTCGGTGCCGCGGGGCAGCCCGCCGGCGGCCGGAGGCAGCACCGACCCGCGCAGGATCGCCTCGGGTGAGGTGTCCGACGGGTCGTACGGGACGCGGCTGTCGACCAGGGTGTAGAAGTCGCAGCGGATCGCGGCGGGGTCGGTGGGGGCGGCGGCGGTGCTCGCCCAGCCCTGGGTGACGTACTCCCGGCGGGCGTCGACCTCGATCTCGGCCCAGGTCCGGCCGTCGGCGGCGCGAGCGCCCTCCCAGACGCCGAACACCTGGTCGGTCGGGACGGTCGGCACGAAGCTGGAGGCGCACCGCGGCCCGGCCGTCGAGGTGCCGGTGCCGCCGGTACGCAGCAGCTTGGCCGCCCGGAACGGCGTGAGTCCTTCCCGGGTGAGCTGCTCGGGGAAGGCCCTGGGGTCGGCGGCGGCGTGGAACGCCTCGGCGGCGAACCGGGCGGCCTGCTGGTGGTTGCCGTGGTTGCCGGGGGTGGGGGACGGGTTCATCGTCATCAGGATCTCGGGCCGGGTCTGCCGGATCACCCGGACGATCTGGCCCAGGGTCTCGTCGTGGCCCCAGATCTGTTCCGACAGGGGTGCCGAGGCCGTGTACCAGAAGTCGACGCGGTCGAGGTTGTAGAGATTCTCCACCCCGGCCTTGCCGATCGCGGTGCGCTCCTCGCGCTCCCGGATGATGCCCAGCGGTGGTCCCTCCTCCAGGCCGACGGCGTTGCCCCCGCCCTCGCCGCGGGTGATGGTGACGACGCCGGCCTTGGCGCCGTACTTCTCCTTCCACTGGCCGAGGGTGGCGAGGCTGCCGGCCTCGTCGTCGGGGTGCGCGCTGACGAAGAGCACGTCCAGGTCGACCGCGTCGGTCGGGCGGGCGGTGGGGGGTGCGGCGTGGGCGACGACCGGTGCCCCGGACAGGGCCAGGGCGAGCGCCGTGGGTAGCAGGAACGCCTTGATGCGCATGCAGATCCTTTCGCGTGAGGCGAGGTCCGCGCAGCGGCCGACGACGTCGGGCGCGGCTGCGCCGACGGCGGGGTCGCCGGTGGACGGTAAGTGGGCCTGCCAACGGCGGCAGGCCGGAGTGCAGGCATGGGACGGAATGCCAGCAGCACGGCGGTCCGTACACACTGGAAGGCCTTCGCCGGTGACGCTAGGGACCGGCGCGGCGGCGCGTCAATGCTTTGCAAGGACTTTCTTAATTTCCAGAAGAAAACAAGTTGCCACTCAGTCGAGGGGTACGGGCGCGGTGCGCGATGCCAGGGCCGGGGGCGCTCCCCGCGCGGCGGCGGTGACGTTTTCGCTGCCAAAGTGCTTCGGATGCATGCCGCATCAGCCGTTCAGCCACTTGACTGCTTACTTCGTTCGCCGTATGAAATAAACATGACGGGCAGGGTGATGCCACCACCGATCCGGAGGGGTCGAGTGCGGTCGGAAGGGGTCGAGCCGTGGCGCGTGATCCCCGCCGGTGTCGAGCGCGTCCCGCGAGGCCGACAGGTCGTTGATGGCCCGGAGGATCCGTCGGCGTTCCTGGGTGAGGTCGGCCAGCATGACCGAGCAGGTCGGCGCCAGTCGGTCACCGTCCTCCCGCACGCACGGCAGGACGGTGGCGATGGTCGTGGTGCTCGGGCCCGCGGTGACCAGGCTGCGGATGCGGCACACCGTACCGATGTCGGCCTCGCGGTACTCGCGGTAGCCGCTGCGTGCGGGCGGGCGGGGCTACCATCAGCCGCGCGGAAGCACGGTGATGGCCGCGATGGCGGTGTTGACGACCGTTGCCGTCACGGTACGGGTCACGGCCTGCGCCGCGGCGTCGGCTCCCCAGTCGCCTCGTTCCAGTTCCTTGGCCCGCGTGATCACCGACGACGTCCACGGGATCTCGCGGTGGAACTGCGGGAGAGTTCCGCTCGCCGAGAGCAGTGCCGCGAGCGCGGCGATGCGGGCCGGTGGCGGCGTGTCCGCCGAGAGGGCTTGTCGGACGTCGGCGAGCAGACGCGCCCGGCGTCCGGTCCCACCCTCCCGGAGGGCTGTCGTGCGGAACAGGCCGAGCACCTTGTGCGGCCTCCGGTCGAGGTCGCCTCGCGCGATCAGCCTGTCCAAAACCGGCTCGCGCAGTGGGGGGCCGATCGCCGCGAGTGCGGTCTGCGCGCCCCTCGGCTTCGCGGAGAGGTAGTCCCACGCCGGACGCAGGAGGTCGTCCGACGGTGGGTGACCCGCCACGCTCCTGATCCGGCCCCGGGCCTCCGTGGCGAGGTGGTCGCCGAGGGCGAGGTCCGCCAGGACGGCGCCGCCGAGCACGGAGAAGAGCGTGTTCTCACCCGCGATGGTCCCGGAGCGGGGCTGGAACAGCAGCAGCAGAAGATCCTCCACCAGGGTCGGTGGGTCGGACCGGCGCTCGGTGGTCATCGGCGGGGCTCCCAGCGGAAGAGTCGGGTGGCCAGGGCGACGGCGACGACGACCCAGCCCAGGGTCGGCGCGAGCAGGAGCAGGGAGTCGGTCACGGCCACGCCGCCGTTCCAGGCGTTCCTGGTCAGTTCGGTGGCGGCGCCGCCGGGCAGCAGCCGCTTGAGCCAGGCGAGGTTCCCGGTGCCGCTGATGCCGACCCAGGTGGCCACGGCGATCATGCCGAGGGTGACCGGCAGGGTGGTGACCTGGGCGTGCTCGGGAGAGTTGGTGAGTCCGGCGGTGGCCAGGGCCAAGCCGATCATCATGGCCAGGGTCGCCAGGACCGCCAGCACCAGCAGGGCGGGGTCGGCTGGCCCGCCGGCGACGACGGCCAGCGCGGTCAGGATCGCGGCCACCTGCACCACCGCGATCGTGGTGGGCGGCAGCAGCAGGCCGGCCAGGATGGTGGAGTCGGCGACAGCGGTGGAGCGCAGTCGCTTCAGGAAGAGGTTCTGGCGTCGGGAGGCCAACGTGGTGACGGCGGTGGCGTAGAGCCCGAACGCGGCCACGGTGAACAGCACGATCGCCGCGATGTAGCCGAGGCTGCCGATCTCGGCGAAGATCTCGTGCTGGCGGACGAAGACGGCGCAGACAACGACCGGGATGATGAGGCTGGTGATCAGCACCAGCCGGTTCCGGAAGATCTGGATCAGCTCGCTGGACGCGATGGACAACATGGGACGCTCCGGTTCGAGAAGAGGTTCAGCGGGTGACGGCGCGGAAGACGTCGTCGAGCCGGGTCGACCCGGCGTGCAGGTCGCGCAGCTCCACCGTGTGGTCCTGGGCCCACCCGAGCAGGGCGTGCAGGTCCTTCTGCAGGGCGAAGGTCTCGATCACGACGGTCCCGTCGGCGTCGACGGTGGCCTGCACCGGCAGCATCGGCGCCGGTTCCGCGAGGGAGAAGCGGATCACGGCCGGCAGGCTGCGGGTCAGCTCGGAGACGGTGCCCTCGCGGTGGAGGACGCCCTGGTGCATCAGCCCGATCCGGTCGGCGCGCTGCTGCGCCTCCTCCAGGTAGTGCGTGGTCAGCACGATGGTGGTGCCGTTCTCGCGCAGCCGGTCGACAGTCGCCCAGACGGCGTCGCGGGACTGGATGTCCAGGCCGGTGGTCGGCTCGTCCAGGACGATCAGCTCCGGGGTGCCGTAGACCGCGGTGGCGAAGTCCAACCGCCGCTTCTCGCCGCCGGACAGCTGAGCCACCTTCCGGCCAGCCCGGTCGGTGAGGTCGACCAGGTCGAGCACCCGGTCGACGTCGTCGCGGCGCCCGCTGAGCCGTCCGATCAGACCGACGGACTCGCGGACCGTGAGGTCGGGGGAGAAACCACTCTCCTGGAGCATCACCCCCGTGCGGGGACGTACCGTCCGCCGGTCGTCGGGGCGGTGCCCGAAGACGAGTACGGTGCCGGAGGTCTGCCTCCGATGCCCCTCGACGACCTCGAGCGTCGAGGTCTTGCCGGCCCCGTTGGTGCCCAGCAGCGCGTAGAGCTCCCCGGGGCGTACCTCGAAGGAGAGGTCCTTGACGGCGTGGAAGTCACCGTAGGTGAGGTTCAGCCGGTCGACTGCGATGACGGGTGTGGTGGACATGCACCCATGACAGCGCGGGTGTGCCCGGCGTGGCAGTGGCGCGGTGTCATGACCGCGTGTGACGTGGTGTCACTGGTGGTCGCCGGTGATCGTCGGATACTGGGGTGGTGACCGCACCATCGCCGCGCTTCACCGCGTCGACGCAGAAGAGGCTGCGCCGGCTCAACCTCGCCGCCTCACTGCCGCCGGTGGTGCTCGCCGCCGTGGTGCTGGTCTACACCGACGCGCGTGCCTGGTGGCACGTCGCCGTCCTGGCGCCCGGG
Organism: Micromonospora sp. AKA38; assembly: GCF_027925725.1. NCBI lineage: Bacteria > Bacillati > Actinomycetota > Actinomycetes > Micromonosporales > Micromonosporaceae > Micromonospora > Micromonospora sp. AKA38. The sequence goes on from NZ_BNEI01000004.1 coordinate 568,258, forward strand.
GCGATGGCGGCCCTGGTGGCCTTCGAGCGGTGGACGGCGGGCGACCTCGGCCGGTTCGCGCTGCCCTGCGCGGTCGTCGCGGCAGCGGTGTGGCCACTGGGAGTGCTGGTGACCGGCAGTCCCAACGCGTACTGGGGGATCTGCGCCGTGGGTTCGCTCGCGTTGCGCCAGGTGCGGCGGCGCCGTGCCCTGGTGATGGCCGGGCTGTTCTCCTTCGTCGCCGTGGTCGGCGCGATGCGGCTGCTGGTGCAGCGGGACGACCCGGGCGACGTCGTGGGGCGCTACGTCCTCGTGCCGACCGTCCTCACCGTCGTCGTGACGGTCCTGACCGTGGTGGGGGAGCGGTTCTACGACCTCATCCGGGAGCTCGAACAGACCCGGGAGCGCGAGGCGGAGCTGGCCGTGGTCCGGGAGCGGGTCCGGTTCGCCAGCGACCTGCACGACATCCAGGGCCACACCCTGCACGTGGTCAAGCTCAAGATCGCCCTGGCGCAGCGGCTGCTGGACCGCGACACCGTACGGGTGGCCAAGGAGCTGCGGGAGACGTACGCGCTGGTCAGCGACACCATCGCGCAGACCAAGGAACTCGCGTACGCCCAGCGGCGGCTCAACCTCACCGCGGAGATCGAGAACGCGAAGAACCTGTTCGAGGCCGCCGGCATCCGGGTCCGGGTGACCCGGGAGGCCGAGGTCGACACCCGCGTCAGCGAACTGCTCGGCCAGGTGCTGCGGGAGACCACCACCAACATCCTGCGCCACGCGCAGGCCGCCCAGGTGCAGATCACGCTCGCCGGGACCGGCATCACGATCGTCAACGACGGCGTGACCGCCACCGGGCTTCCCGAGCTGCGGGGCCTGGCGGCGTTGCGGCAACGGGTCGTGGACGACGGTGGCGAGTTCTCCGTGGAACAACGCGACGGGCGGTTCCGTACGGCTGCGGTCTTCGCGCCCGCCCGCGCCGACGCGGCCCCCACGGTGGCGAGGGAGGACGGCCGATGACGAGCATCGTGCTCGCCGACGACGAGGTGTTGCTGCGGACGGCCCTGGCCGCGCTGCTGCCGATGGAGGGCGACATCACCGTGCTCGCCGAGGCCACCGACGGCGGGACGGCGATCGCCGCGACCCTGCGACACCGGCCCGACGTGCTGGTCATCGACCTGGAGATGCCGGGCGTGGACGGCCTGGACGCGGTCGCGGAGATCCGCCGCGTGCGGCCCGAGCAGGTGATCCTCATGCTGACCCGGCACGCCCGGCCGGGCGTGCTGCGCAAGGCGTTGCGGCTCGGCGTGCAGGGCTTCGTCAGCAAGTCCGCCGAGCCGGCCCACATCACCTCGGTCATCGCCACCCTGCACGCGGGCAAACGCTGGATCGACCCGGACGTGTCCGCGCTCGCCGTCACCGAGGACTGCCCGCTGACCGACCGCGAGATCGACGTGCTGCGGGTCACCGGGGAGGGCTACTCGGTCGCCGACATCGCCGTCCGGCTGCACCTCGCCCCGGGCACCGTGCGCAACTACCTCTCCAACGCCATGCGCAAGACCCAGACCCGGACCCGCCACGACGCGGCCCGGTACGCCCGCGAACACGACTGGCTGTAGCGGCCGTCCGGCTACTGCTCGGGGTGCTCGGCGCGGTCACCTGTCGGCGTCGCGGTCCGATCGGATCGCGTGATCGGTGAACCGAAGGTCGTCCCCGACCGTCGTAGGCGCAGTCCCGCCTGTCGTGGGGCGGGTCCGGCGAGTGGTGGAGGGGTCGAATGCAGATGTGGCAGCGGGGCGGCGCGCACCGGGCGGTGCGCGCCGTGGTGGTCCTCGGTGCGGTCGGGGCCGTGCTCGGCGCGGGTCTGGCCGTGGTGCCCACCGCGCGGGCCAGTGCCCACACGACCATCGTCGGCGTCGGCGGCAGATGCGTCGACGTGGCGTGGACGCAGACCGCCAACGGCACGCCGATCCAGCTCGCGGACTGCAACGGCACGGTCGCCCAGGACTGGTTCCACGACGGTTCGGGGCCGGTGCGGGCGCTGGGGAAGTGCCTCGACGTGGCGGGCGGCGTCGGGGCGGACGGCACGCGCATCCAGTTGTTCGACTGCAACGGCACCGGCGCGCAGCAGTGGCGGTTCACCGACGGGCAACTGGTCAACACCGGCTCCGGCAAGTGCCTCGACGCTCCCGGCGACGCCGACGGCACGCACCTGCGGCTGTGGACCTGCACCGGCAGCCCGACCCAGCGGTGGAGCGTGCCGGGCGCACCGCGTCCGGCCGGCGCGGCGGGAAAGAAGGGCGTGAGCACGTGGGCCTTCCCCCGGGTCGCCGACGGCGTCCACGCGGTGGGGGCCGGCTGGTACTACGACTGGTCCGCGAACCCGGACGACGTCCCGGCACAGGCGGAGTTCGTACCGATGATCTGGGGAGCCGGCGCTGTCAACGACGGCGAACTCGACAGCGCGCGGCGCTCCGGCACCACGCTGCTCGGTTTCAACGAGCCCGACCTGCCGCAGCAGGCGAACATGAGCGTCGAGCAGGCGCTGACGTTGTGGCCGCGGCTCGAACGGACCGGTATGCGCCTGGGTAGCCCGGCCGTCGCCTTCGGCGGCGAGGTCCCCGGCGGATGGCTCGACCGCTTCCTGAGCGGGGCGCGTCAGCGCGGCATGCGGGTGGACTTCATCGCCCTGCACTGGTACGGCTCGGACTTCGGCCCCGCCGCGCCGCAACACCTGATGAACTACGTGCAGGCGGTGCACGAGCGCTACGGACTGCCCGTGTGGGTCACCGAGTTCAGCCTGACCAACTTCGCCGGTCATCCTCGCTACCCGAGCGCCGAGCAGTTGACCGCGTTCGTCCGCGAGGCCACCGCCCGGCTTCAGGCGACCCCGTACGTGGAGCGCTACGCGTTGTTCGCGCTGCCCGCGTCGGGGGAGGCGGCGGCACTCGGGCTGTATCGCGAGGACGGCGTCCTGACCCCGGCCGGGGACGCGTACCGCGGGTCATGAGCAGCCCCGGCGGGAGGGGGAGGTCGTCGTCCTCGCCCTCCCGCCGGCGCTCAGGCCCCGAAGCGGCGATGTCGGGCGGCGTACGAGCGAAGGGCCCGGAGAAAGTCGACCTTCCGGAAGCCGGGCCAGTACACGGCGCACGCCAACGCCGGCGCCTCGTTGCCCTGTCCCGGTCAGCCGGCTCAGGCCACGGGGTCGGCGGTCTGCTCCGCCTCGGTGGCTTCCTCGCCCTCGGTGGCGAGGCTGGTCTCCAGCCAGCTCGCGATCAGCTCGGCGACGGTGTCCGGCGGCGGCATGGCGATGCCGATCGCGTTCTCCCGCTGCCACAGTTCGAAGATCACGCGATCCTGCGGTTCCACCACCGTGTGCCCCTCGTCGCGCAACGCCTCGACGTGTCGCTGGGTGACCCGCTTGACCCACATGGAGCGGTTCATGCTGGGGAAGAAGAGCGACGGGCGGTCGCTGGCCAGCAGCGCGGTCTGCGCCGGCGTGCCGGCCAGGCCGAGGGCCGTCGCGGCGAGCATGTTGGCCGTCGCCGGCAGCACCACCAGGCCGAGGGAACGCTTCGCGAACTCGGTCGGATTCAGCGCCGGATCGGCGCTGGTCCAGACCTCGTCGGCGTACCAGGCGGCCACCTGGGGCGGCACGAAACGTTCGGCGCTCGCCGTGAGCAGCACCCGCAGCGGCAGGTCGATCTCCTGGCGGAGCCAGGACAGGTACCCCGAGGTCGCCATCGCGGCGCTCGAGCCGCTGACGATCACCGACAGTGCGTCATCTCGCATGGCGACAGCGTGGCGTGACGACCCGGTCCCGGACATGGGGGAGCGGCCCCGTCTTCGCGCCCCCGCCCGCCGGGAGTTTGGGGGCCGTTCCCCATGCCGTCCGGACCGGCCGGCTGGCAGGTTCTTCCCCAGGCCCCGGCCGGCCAGCCACCCCGACGCCCGTCCGAGGAGGTGAACGTCATGAAGAAGATCACGATCCGCAAGACCGGTTCCATCAAGCTCACCACGTCTGCGCCGCTGTACTGCACGGACTGCTGCTGACCGGTCCGGCCGCCCCGACGCCTGTGGCGCCGGGGCGGCCGTCGCCGGCCGTCACCGCGATGGAGGGCCGATGTCACCCACCCGCTTGGAGTTCCACCCGCTCACGTACGTGCCGGAGCGGGACGGCATCACGGTCGGCCGCGTCGACGCCGCCTCCTTCGCCATGCTGCCCGAGGACGGCGTCGCGCTGCTGCGCCGACTGGCCGGGGGCATGCCGGTCGACGAGGCCGAGCAGTGGTACCGGCGCACCTACGGCGAGACCGTCGACATGGCCGACTTCGTGGACGCGATGCGCGAGCTGAGGTTCGTCCGGGCCGAGGGGGAACCGCTTGCCACGCCGCCGAAGGTGCGTTTCCACCGGCTCGGCCGGCTCGCCTTCTCCCCGCTGGCCTGGGTCGTCTACCTGCTGGTGATGGGCGCCGCCGTCGTCGCCATGGTGAACCGACCGGAGCTGCGCCCCCAGGCCGACCACGTGTTCTTCGTGCCCTCCCTGCTCGGCGTGCAGTTGGGCCTGGCCCTCTGCCAGTCGCCGGCCATCCTCTGGCACGAGTTCTACCACCTGCTCGCGGCCCGCCGGCTCGGCCTGCCCACCCGGATGCAGATCGGCCGCCGGCTCTACTACGTGGTGGTCGAGACCGAGCTGGACGCGCTGCTCACCGTGCCGGCGCGGCGGCGTTACCTGCCGATGACGGCCGGCCTGCTGGCCGACGCGGTGCTCTTCGGCGCGCTCGTGCTCGCCGCCGCGGCCGACCTGTCCGACGGTCTGTCCTGGCCGGGACGACTCGCGCTCGCGGTGGCGTACACCGTGTTGCTGCGGATGTCCTGGCAGTTCTACGTCTTCCTGCGCACCGACATGTACTACGTCGCCACCACGGCCCTGGGCTGCACCAACCTGGACGAGGTGAGTCGGGCGTACCTGCGCGACCGGTTCGGCTGGTTGCCCTGGGTACGCCGCGCCGACTGGACCGACGGCGACTGGTCGCCGCGGGACCGGCGGCTCGCCCCCTGGTTCGCGCTGGTCACCTGCGCCGGCGTCGGGGTGCTGCTGGTCACCGTCGCGCTCTGGACCGCGCCGCTGATCTGGGAGTTCGGCACCCGGGTGGTCAGCGCCCTCGTCAACGGCTCGCCCGCCGGGCCCGGCTTCTGGGACTCGGTCGCCTCCCTCCTGTTGGTCGCGTTCGAGCTGGTGCTGCTGCCGCTGCTGGCCGGGCGGGTCCAGCGCCGGCGGGCGAAGAGTCCGAGCCCCGCTCCGGCCGGCTGACCGCCGCCCGCCCACCACGACCGTCCACGACGGCCACCGAGCCGCCGGACCCATCCCAACCGAGGAGCAAGGCATGACTGCACACCAATGGCGGGTTGGGCCGTCGCCGGCCGACGGCGAGCGGGCCGATCTCGCGGTCGACGCGCACCGGGGCCTGCGTGGTCCGTACACCGGGCTGGGCAGCCTGCTGCGGCTGATCGTGCCGGAGACCTACGAGCGCCGGCCCGACCTGGTCCGCCGGCACCTGACCGAGATCCTCTCCGCCGCGCCGGAGTTGCGGGGCGCGATCGACGCCGCGCCCGAGACCCTCACCTCCCTCGCCGTACCCGAGGAGCGGACCCGGATCTACCCGGCCAACCGGACCCGGCGGCTGGCGCACGGGGCGACCGAGTTCGTCGCCGGCCACGCCGCCGCCACCGGCCGGTTGCCGCTGCGGGTGGCGTTCGACCGGGTGGACCAGGCGGACCCGACCGACCAGGAGTTCCTCGCCATCTTCCTGCGTCGGGTCCGGCCGGACCGGGTGCGGGTGACCATCGGCACCGACGGCGGCCCCCTGGAGCCCGAGCTGTCCGCCGCGCTCGAGCGGTACGCGACCCGGCGGCCGGACCTGCCCCGGCCGGGCGCCGCCGCCGGCCGCGACCGGGAGGAGTTGGCGCAGGCGTACGTCGACGCGGACGGCACCTCCACCGACCCGGCGGAGCTGGCCGCGTACGAGCAGACGGACGCGGACCGCCGGGTACGGCTGCACGACGCGCGCGCGGCGCGGCTGCGCGAGCGCGGCGAGTGGAGCCTGGAGCTGGGCGCGATCCCGTGGCACCTGGAGCGCGGCAGTGATCCGGCCGGCGCCGGCGCGGACGCGCTCTACGAGGCGGCCCGGCACTGCGGCGCGATGGGCTACTACCACGCGGTGATCGACTACGGGACCCGCGGCCGGGCGATCGTGGACCCGGAGACCCAGATGCAACGGTTCTGGCTGCTGAGCACCCGGGCCAGCTCGGCGATGGTGGTGCTCGGGCGCACCGTGGAGGCGGAACCGACCTACCTGGACCTGCGCAGCCGGTACGCCGACCCGGAGCTGCAGATGTCCACCGGGTACGCGCTGGCGATGCTCTACACCCGGTTCCACCCCGACGAGCTGCGGGACCACCATCTGGCCCGGGGCTACATCAACAACTCCATCGCGATCGCCTCGCTCCTGCCCGACCTGGAGAAGCGGGCCTTCCACTCGGTGTTCCAGAACAACGGTCTGGCGCTGATCGAGATGCGGTTGGGCCGGCTGCCGGCGGCGCTGCGGCTGGTCGACGAGGGGCTGCGCCGGCTCGACCAGGAGCTGCCCGGCGACAAGCACCGGCTGCACCGGTCGGTGCTGGTGCACAACCGGGGCAAGGCGTACCTCGCGCTCGGCCGGCTGGACGAGGCGCTGGCCGACCTGACGAAGGTGATCGAGCTGGATCCGAACTACGCCGACTACTACTTCGACCGGGCCGACGTGCGGCGGCGGCTGGGCGACCTGGCAGGCGCCGTCGCCGACTGCGACACCGCGATCAGCCTGTCGCCGCCGTTCTACGAGCTGTACTACAACCGGGCGGACATCCGGACCGAGCTGGGCGACCTGGCCGGCGCGGTGGCCGACTTCGGTTACGTCGTCGAGCTGGAGCCGGACCAGGTGGACGCCCGGGTGAACCTCGTCAGCCTGCTGCTCGACGACGGGCTGCTCGACGACGCCCGCCCACACCTGGACGAAGGACTGCTGCGGCACCCCGACGAGCCCCGTCTGCGGCAGTTGCGCGGTGTGCTCGCGCTGGCCGACGGCGACCGGGCGCAGGCGCGGCGGCACTTCGACGCGGCGCTGCGGGCCGACCCGGAACTGGTTGCCGCGCTGGCCAGCCGGGCCGCCCTCGCCTTCGACGGCGGGGACCACGCCACCGCGGTCGCGGACCTGACCGCGGCGCTGGCGGTCGAGCCCGACAACCCGGACCTGTGGTACAACCGGGGCTTCGTCCACCAGGCGTCGGGCCGCTGGGCCGACGCGGTGGCCGACTACAGCCGCGCGTTGGACCTGCCCGGGGCCGACCGGGGCGAGCTGCTGAGCCAGCGGGCCCGGTGTCACACGGAGCTCGGGGACACCGAGGCCGCCCGGGCCGACGAGACGGCCGGCGCGGCCGAGCGGCTGGACCTGGCCGGCGCGCGATGACCACCACGGCCTCGATCAGGGACTCGACAGCGGTCGGGCCGCGCGCCGGGGCGCAGCCCGACGCGTCCCACCCGACCGTCGGGGCCGCCGACCGCTCCCCGGTGGGCGACGCGGCCCCGCCCGTGCCCGCCGGTGGCCCGGCCGCCGACCCGCCCGCGCCCGCCGGCAACCGGGCCGGCGACCCGGCCCGGCCCAGCGGGGTCAGCGGCCCGCTGCTGCGCGAGTTCATGCGCAACTGGGCCACCGGTGTCGCCGTGGTCACCAGTCACGCGGACGGGCGGCCGGTCGGCTGCACGGTCAACGCGTTCACCTCCGTGTCGCTGAGCCCGCCCCTGCTGCTCGTCTCGCTCGGGCGGGCCAGCCGCACGCTGGCCGCGCTCACCGCCGAGGGCGGGTTCGCGGTGAACCTGCTGAGCCGGCGGCAGTGCCACCTGGCCGACCAGTTCGCCGGCCGCGCGCCGGACCGGTTCGCCGGGGTGCCGTACCGCGACCGGGACGGGTTGCCGCTGCTCGACGGCGCGCTCGCGGTCGCGGTCTGCACCGTGAGCCAGGTGATCGGGGTCGCCGACCACGCGCTGGTGCTGGGGGCGCCGTACTGGTGCGAGAGCCGCGCGGGCGTGGAGCCGGCCGTCTTCTTCGCCGGAGGGTACCGGGCGGTCAGTCCGGATTGACCCGCTCGCGGAACCGGGCGGCGTACCGGTTGAGCGCCGCCCGGTTCGTCTGCTCGGTCTTGGCGATCAGGCTCGCCACGTGCTTCTCCACGGTGCGCGGGGAGATGAAGAGCTCGTTGGCGATGCTGCGGTTGTCGGACCAGTCCGCCATCAGTTCGAGGACTTCGTACTCCCGCTCGGTCACCCCCTTGAGCCGCAGCGGCGGTGGCACCCGGCTGGTGTCGCGGCGGTGCGGCACCACCACGCCGCACCGGCGCAGCTCGGCCCGGCAGGCCCGAGCGGGCGCCCCGAGCCCGGCCTGGCGGAAGTGCTCCTCGGCCTGGCGCAGCCAGGTGACCGGGTCTCCCCAGCGGTCCGTCCGGGCCGCCCCGGCGACGAGGCGCAGGCCGAGGTGGACGGCGATCGGGTGCGCGTGCGCGTCCCGGCGCACCGCCGCCACCGCCGCCGCGGCCTCCTCGCGCCGGCCCTGCCGGCCCAGCAGGACGGCCTCGGCGAGCGACCCGAACTGCCGGTTCCAGTGCAGGCGACCCGCGTCGCTGCCGCTCGTCGCGCGCCCGCGACACCAACTCGCCGCACCGCCCAACACGTCCAGCAGCAACCCCAGCCCGTGCTCGCCGGCCAGCGGATAGGGCGCCGGCCGGTCCGCGTCGTACCGGGCCGCGCGGGCCAGCTCGTCGCGCGCCCGGTCCGGGTCCTCCTCCAGCAGCGCGCAGACCGCGTACGCCATCCCGTGCGCCAGCGCCAGGTACGGCGAGCCGGTGTCCCCGTGGCGCCGCAGGTCGACAAGCGCCTCGTCCAGCTCCGGCCGCCGGCCCCGGTGCCCGGCGCAGATCGCGCGGACCAGCGAGAACCGGACCAGCACCTCGCGCAATCCCAGCCGCCCCGCCTCCGCCACGCTCACGGCGACCAGGCGCTCCGCCTCGTCGTACCGGCCCCGCAGGGCGTGGTGCCAGGCGAGCAGGGCGTGCCCGGTGTGGCGCAGCGCCGGGGAGCCGAGCCGTCCGTTCCGTTCCGCGCTGTGGCGCAGGGCGTCGGCGTCACCGGTGAGCAACCACTGGTGCTCGGCGAGCAGGAGGGTGGCCCGGGCCCGCCACAGCGGCAGGTGGTGGCGGTCGGCCAGCTGCCGGATCCGGAAGAAGCACGTCTGCGCCTCGTCGGTCTCCCACCGGCGGGCCAGCAGGCCACGGACCTGCCAGCCGAGACAGGCCGCCGCCGGCAGCCCGGCGTGCTCGGCCTCGTCCACCGCCCGCTCGGCGAGCCGGACCGCCTGCTCGGGCGCGCCGACCGCGAGGTGGGCCGCGACCGCGTCGAGGTACGCGGTCTGCGGCCCGGGGGCGTCCGGGCCGAGCACCGCCCGGGCCGTCTCCAGTTGGACGACCGCGTCAGCCCACCGCCCGGCAAGGCCGGCCAGCCGGGCGAGCTGCACGTGCACGCCGGCCAGCCGTTCGGGCGGGACGCCCGGGTGGCAGAGGTCGTCGAGGCTGTCGAGGAGCCGCAGCCCGCGTTCGGCGTCGCCCGTCTCCACCAGCGCGCAGAGCAGCTCGTGCAGCACCTCGGCGCGCAGCGGGGCGTCCGGGGCGGTCTCGGCGAGTCGCCATGCCTGTTCCAGGGTCTCGACGGCCGCGTGCAGCCGGCCCGTGGCGAGCGCCCGGCGGCCGGCGAGGGTCAGCAGCCGGGCCGCCCGCGCCGGGTCGCCGCCCCGGCCGGCCAGGCGGGCGGCGAACGCGCACCATCCCCCCGTCAGCTCCGGGTGCAGCTCGTGCACCGCCTCGGTCGCCCGCTGCGCCAGGACGGCCCGATCGGCCGGGGTGAGCAGGTCGAGCAGCGCCAGGGCGGTGGTCGGGTTGCGGAAGGCGTACCAGTCGTGGTCGTCGGGGCCGGGCACGACCAGCCCGGCGGCGACCGCCGCGCGTACGTGCCGGAGCAGGTCGTCCTGGTCCAGCCGCAGGGCCTGCCCGAGCACCGAGATGGGGAACCGTTCGCCGATCACGGCCGCGGCGGTGAGCAGGCGGCGGCCGGCGGGCCCGAGCCGGGTCGCCTGGCCGGCGACGGTGTGCCGGACGCTCGACGGCACGGCGGTGGGGACCTCGTCGACCAGCCGGCACCCGCCCGGGTGCACGACGAGGGCGCCGCTGTCCACCATGGCCTGTAGCAGTTCGGTGGCGAGGAACGGGTTGCCGGCGCTGTCGCGGCAGAGCCGGGTCACGACCGTCTCCGGCACCTGGTGGGGGAGCAGCCGCAGCCGGGACGCCGCGAGCAGGCGGACCGCCGGTGGGTCCAGCGGGTCCAGCGGCAGGACCGCGCCGCGGCACCGCCGGCCGAGCGACTGGGTCAGGTCCCATGCCGGCCCCGGGCCCTGCCGCACGGTCGCGAGCAACAGGGTGCCCTGGTGGACGAGGTTGTCGGCCAGGTACTCCACCACCGTCAGCGTCCTGCGGTCGCTGTCGTGCAGGTCCTCGAGCGCCAACAGGCAGCCGCGCTCGGCGCCCGCGACCGACAGCAGCCGCAGCACCGCCTCGCCGAGGAGCACCGGCGAGGTCGGCGCCGGAGCGGCGTCGGGGGAGCGGTACTCGGGGAGCAGCCCGCCCAGGGCGGACCGGTAGGGGCGCAGGCGGGGATGCTCCAGGATGGGTTCGCTGCGGGACAGGTGCGCCAGGGCCTCGGTGAGGGGGCGCAGCGGCACGACGGGTCCCGTGCTGCCCGCCCGCCCCGGCAGCACCGACATGCCGGACTGCCAGGCCCGACGGGCGGCCTCCAGGACCAGCCGGGTCTTGCCCGTGCCGTCCTCGCCGACCAGGAAGACGCAGCCGCCGTGCCCCTGCCGGGCCCGGTCCACCGCCGCGTGCAGCAGGTCCCGCTGGTGGTCGCGGGCGACCAGGGCGGGCAGTGAACAATTACTCCCGCTGAGCATGGCACCTCCCTGTCTCGGAACAAGAACGGAACGCCTGGTCAGCCTCGAAGCGTCGTGACGCATATCCGACCGGGGTCGTAGGAATCGGGACCGGCGGTTCCGGGAACGGTCAGCTTAAGAAGGATCGCAACGAATTTACAGTCTTGTATTTTCCTTTGGATCTTCCGTTTGATGCACCGGGCGTGTTCACTGAAGTGCGCTGGGTTACGCAATTTCCCGCTTATGATCCACTTTGGCGGTTTTCGCCGATGTGCTGTCGTGGCGCGACGGCGGGTCGTCGAACAAAGCGGATTGCGCGATGAATGGTCTGTGCCGGTGCTTTTGAAAGGAGTGTCGCTGTATGGCGGCGAACAGAGCGATTCGCCGGGGCGGGAACCATTTCCGCAAAGCTGTCCGACCGGGGTGCCCCCGCCGGGGCGCCGGGGGAGGTCGCGGTCGCCGGCCGGTGGGAACATCGCTGCGTGCGGGGTCCGGCACGAGCTGTTGACAGCTCTCGATTCGTGGGGAACTCTCCTGCTGTGTTCGACGTATGATCGGCAACCCGGGCGGTGAGGGGTACGGATGCGGACCATCGACTGGCGGGACGACCGGATCGTCGCGATCGACCAGACCCGGCTGCCGCACGAGGTCGAGTTCCTGGAGATCGACACCGTCGAGGACCTGATCGCCGCGATCCGGTCCCTGGCGATCCGGGGCGCGCCCGCGATCGGCGTCGCCGGAGCGCTCGGCGTGGCGCTCGCCGCCCGCCGACACCCGGACCCGACCGAGCTGCGCCAGGCCGTCGACGCGCTCCGCGCCGCCCGCCCCACCGCGGTCAACCTCGCCTGGGGCGTCGACCGGGTCCGCGCCCGCCTCGACGCCGAGGGCGCCGAGGCGGCCCTCGCCGAGGCCCTGACCGTGCTGGCCGAGGACGTCCGCTGCTGCCGGGAACTCAGCGAACGCGGCGCCCGCTGGCTGGTCGACACCGTCGGACCGCAGGTGGCCGTGCAGACGCACTGCAACGCCGGCGCGCTGGCCACCGTCGAGTGGGGCACCGCCCTCGGGGTCGTCCGGTCCCTCCAGGAGCACGGCGCGCTCACCCACGTGTACGCCTCGGAGACCCGCCCGCTGCTCCAGGGCGCCCGGCTGACCGTGTGGGAGCTGGCCCAGATGGGCGCGGCGCACACCCTGGTGGTGGACTCGGCCGCCGCGTCGGTGCTCGCCCAGGGCCGGGTCGACGCGGTGGTGGTGGGCGCGGACCGGATCACCGCCAACGGCGACGTGATCAACAAGGTGGGCACGTACCCGCTGGCGCTGGCGGCGGCCCGGGCCGGGGTGCCGATGGTGGTCGCCGCCCCGGAGTCCACCGTGGACCTCGCCACGCCGTCCGGCCGGGACGTGCACATCGAGGTCCGCGACCCCGAGGAGATCACCGCCCTGGGGGCGGTGGCGCTGGCCCCGAAGGGCACCGGCACGCTCAACTACGCCTTCGACGTGACCCCGGCGGACCTGGTCACCGCCATCGTCACCGAGCGTCGGATCATCCTGCCGGCCGCCGGCGGTCGCCCCGACGACCCCATCGGCCGGAGCTGACCCACCGACCCGAGGAGTGCACACCCCGATGCGTAACCGCTGGTCCGCCGCCGACGCCCCGGACGGCTCCGCCCCGATCGCGCGACTCGTGTACGCGTCCCGGCTGCTCGGGTCCGACACCGGCCTGGTGCTGCACGGCGGGGGGAACACCTCGGTCAAGACGACGGTCACCGACCTCACCGGGGAGCCGGTGGCGGTGCTGCACGTCAAGGGCAGCGGCTCCGACCTGGCGACGATGGACTCGTCCGGGTTCACCGCGCTGCGGCTGGAGCGGCTGCGGGCGCTGCTGCGGCTGGAGCGCCTCGGCGACAGCGACATGATGAACGAGTTGCGCTGTGCCCGGCTCGACGCGCGGGCGCCGGACCCGAGCGTGGAGACGCTGCTGCACGCGCTGCTGCCGCACCCGGTCGTGCTGCACAGCCACGCCGACGCGCTGCTCGCCCTCACCAACCAGCCGGACGGCGCGCGGCTGGTCGAGGAACTCTACGGCGACAGCGTCGTCGTGGTGCCGTACGTGATGCCGGGGTTCGACCTGGCCCGGCGGTGCGCGGACCTCTACCCGGCCCACGCGCACGCCGGGACGGTCGGCATGGTGCTGCTCCACCACGGGCTCTTCACCTTCGGCGCGGACGCCGAGGAGGCGTACCGCCGGCACATCGACCTGATCAGCCGGGCGGAGGAGCGGGTCGGGCTGCCCCGACCCCCGGTCGCGCCGGCCCCGCTCCCGCCGGTGGACCGGGTCCGGCTGGCCCGGCTGCGCCGGGACGTCTCCGCCACGGCGGACGCCCCGATGCTGCTCAGCCGCCACGAGGACCCGGCCGTGCGGGCCTTCCTGGACCGACCCGACCTGGCGGCGGTCGCCACCCGGGGCCCGGTCACCCCGGACCACGTGCTGCGCACCAAACGGATCCCGCTGGTCGGCACCGACCCGGCCGGCTACGCCGACGCCTACCGCCGGTACGTCGAGCAGCACCGCTCCCGAGCCCGCACCACGCTGACCATGCTCGACCCGGCGCCACGGGTGATCCTCGACCCGGAGCTGGGGATGCTCACCACCGGCCGGTCGGCGGCCGAGACGCTGATGGCCCGGGACATCTACCGGCACACGGTCGACGTGATCGAGGCAGCCGAGGCGGTCAGCGGCTACCGGGCGCTGCCGGCGGAGGACATCTTCGACGTGGAGTACTGGGAGCTGGAGCAGGCGAAGCTGCGGCGGGGCGGACCGACGCCGGAGTTCGCCGGCGAGGTGGCGGTGGTGACCGGCGCGGCCTCCGGCATCGGCCGGGCCTGCGCCGAGGCGCTGCTGGCGCGCGGGGCCTGCGTGGTGGGCCTGGACCGGGACCCGTCGGTCGGCGCGTCCGACGGGCCGGCCCGCCTCGGCCTGACCGTCGACGTCACCGACGCCGCGGCCGTGGACGCCGCCCTGGACACCGCCGTCGACCGCTTCGGCGGGGTGGACATCGTCGTCGCGGCGGCCGGGATCTTCCCGCCGAGCCGGGCGATCGCCGACCTGGACCCGGCCGGATGGCAGCGCACCATGTCGGTCAACGCGGAGTCCGTGGCCCACCTGTTCGGCCGGGCCCACCCGCTGCTCGCGCTCGCGCCCCGGGGCGGCCGGGTGGTGGTGATCGCCTCCCGCAACGCCCTCGCCCCCGGCCCCGGCGCGGTCGCCTACTCCGCCTCGAAGGCGGCGGTGACACAGGTGGCGCGGGTGGCGGCGCTGGAATGGGCGGGCGACGGCATCCGGGTGAACGTGTTGCACCCCGACGCGGTCTTCGACACCGGGCTGTGGAGCCCGGAGGTGCTCGACGCCCGGGCCCGGCACTACGGGCTGACCGTGGCGGAGTACAAGCGACGGAACCTGCTCGGCGCCGAGATCACCAGCGCCCGGGTGGGGGAGCTGGCCGCCACCCTCTGCGGGGAGCCGTTCGCGGCCACCACCGGGGCGCAGATCAGCGTGGACGGCGGGAACGAGCGGGTGATCTGACGGACCGACCGTCAGGAGGCCGTCCGCCGAGGGACGGTGTGCCGGGGGGTCACGCGCGCCGGCCCTCGACCGGCGGCGCCTCCGCGGGGCCGGGCGCGCCCAGCCCGTGGTCACGGGCCAGGGCGATGGCCTCGGCCCGGCTGCCCAGGTGCAGCTTGACCAGGATCGCCGAGACGTTGTTCCGCACGGTCTTGGCGCTCAGCCCGAGCCGGTGCGCGATCATCGGGTTCGCCAGGCCCCGGGCGAGCAGCACCAGGATCTCGCGTTCCCGGTCGGTGAGCTGCGGGAACGGGGCGTCGGCACGGACGCCGAGCAGCACGCCCGCCCGGTCGGCGAGCGGCCCGCCGAGGACCAGGTCGCCGCCCGCCACGCCCCGGATGCCGCGCTCCACGTCGGCGGCCGACGCGCCCTTCAGCACGTAGCCGCGCGCTCCGGCGCGCAGCGCGGCGACCAGCGAGGCGTCGTCGTTGAGCATGCTCACCACCAGGACCCGGACCGCCGGGTGGTCACGGCGCAGCAGGCGGGTCGCCTCGATCCCGGAGCCCTGGCCGAGGTGCAGGTCCATCAGCACCACGTCGGGGCGTACCCGGGCGACGAGGGTGCGAGCGTCGGCGGCGTCGGCGGCCTCCCCGACGCACTCGATGCCGACCAGAGTGTCGAGCAACGCGCTCATGCCGAGTCGGAAGACCGGGTGGTCATCCACCACGACGACGCGGATCGGGTTGTCGCTCACGGCCGCTCCAGGGGGATCGTCAGGCAGACGGTGGTGCCGCGGGCCCCGGCCGGTCCCACGGTCAGGGTCGCACCCACCGCCTGTGCCCGCTCCCGCATGGCATGCAGGCCGACCCCGTGGTTGGTGGGCCCGGCCGGCACGCCCCGACCGTCGTCGGTGACGGTGACGCGTAACAGGTCGGGCAGCCGGTCCAGCGAAACGGTGCACCGGTCCACGCCGGCGTGCCGCTGTACGTTACGGATCGCTTCGGCGGTGACGCCGTAGGCGGCGGTGGCGATCAGCTCCGGCAGCGGGTCCAGGGCGGCCGGTCCGTGCACCACGACGTGGAGACCGGCCCGCGCGTACTGGTCACGGAGCAGGTCCAGGGCGGGGCCCAGGCCGCCGTCGGCGAGCACCGGGGGCAGCAGACCGTGTGCCAGTTCCCGGACCTCCGCCGCGCGTGCGGTCAGCTCGTCGGTCAACCGGTCCAGCAGGTCCTCCGCCCGGTCCGGGTCGCGGCGCAGCAGGTTGCGGGTGGCGGCCAGCCCCAACCCGATGCCGCTCAGCGCCGGGCCGAGGCCGTCGTGCAGGTCCCGGCGCAGGGAGCGGCGTTCCTCGTCGCGTACCTCCGCCAGCCGTTGCCGCGACCGGGCCAGGTCCCGGTTGGTGCCGGCGAGGTCCACCACGGCGGCGACCACCGGCGCGAGGACGGCGAGCGACTCACGGGTCCGGCCGTCGAGCAGCTCGCCGGGCCGGGGCCAGGCGTGCAGGTAGCCGACCAGTCGGTCGCCGCTGGTCAGCGGCACGGCGACCGGAGGGCCGTGGTCGTGGGGTGGGGGTGGTGGGCCGTGCTCGGTGATGCGTACCTCGGCCAGCCGCAGTGCGGCGGCGATCGTCGCGCCGATGTCGGTGGTGCTGCCGACGCTGTGCACCACCCGCTGTAGCAGCGGTTCGGGCGCCTCGCCGTGCACGAGCCGGTCGACCCGTCGTTGCACCGCCTGGCGGATCGGCTGGAAGGCCGCCGCGAGCGCGGCGGTCACGACGAGCTGCGGCAGCGGCAGCGCACGCGGCAGCAACCGGTCGAGCACGGCCACCGCGGCACAGTAGCCGGCGATCACCACGGCGGTCATCAGATACCAGACCAGGGTGCGGCGCACGGCCACCCGCAGCCCCCACAACTGCTGGCGTAGCACCACCACCGCCACCGCGGCGGGAAAGAACGCCTGCGAGGCGAGCATCAGCAGCGCGGGCACGGTCGACGGGACAACGGGTGGCAGGAGGGAGGCGGCGAAGCTGAGGGTGAGCAGCGCGCTGCCGGCGGTCGCCCAGCCGAGGCCGTGGCGCTGCGGTGCGGGACCCCGCCGCCACCGCCACGCCAACCCGGCGCAGGCCAGCAGGCCGAGACCGACAAGCGCCCACGACAGGACCGGCGCCAGCGGGCGCAGCAGCGCGGCCCGAACCTCGCGCAGCTCGGGCGGTAGCGGGAGCGCCCCCAGCGGCGGTGGCGCGGTGGCGAGCACGGCCGTCGTCAACGCCACGTAGCCGAGACCGGTGGCGGCGGCGAGTCGGTCGAGGCGGCCGAGTGGCCGGTCAGGCAGCAACCAGGGCATGACCACGACGAGTGCGTAGAGGCCGGGCACCCAGGCCACGTGGTGCAGGACGGCCAGCAGCGGTGGTCCGCCGACGGCGAGCTGCCACTGGGCGACGCACGCGGACAGCGCGCTGCCCAGCGCCGCCGCGCAGGCGATCACACCGGGCAGCCGGCTGCCGGTGCGCTGCCGGCTGAGGATCAACCAGGCCACCGCCCCGTAGACGAGGCCGTCGAGCAGGTCGACGAGGGAGTAGAGCCCGGTGGCGGTGAACGGGGGAGTCGCCACGGACCAGGCGGCGACCGCGCCGAGGCTGAGCAGGGCGGTGAGGGCGAGGACGGTCCACGCGGCCCACCGCCGCGTCCCGGGTGCGTTCGACATGTCGGGTCCACTGTGTCAGTCCGGTGCCGTCGGCGGGACCACCGAAACGGCGTGAGCCGGACGACGGGCCGGTCGTGGCGACCGGCCCGTCGTCCGGGGGTCAGCTCTGCGCGACGGCCTTGCCGCTGACCTTCAGCTGGTCGACCACGGTGGCGACGTCGGGCAACCGCTCCCGGTAGACGTTCGCGGCGAGACGCTGCGAGTACGTCTCGTAGACCGCCGCCAGCTCACCCGCCCGTTCGATGGCGACCGCGTGGATGCAGTTGCCCAGATATTCGTTGGGCGAGTTCGGGCTGTCCGCGCCCGAGCACGCCGTGTTGAAGATGGGCGCCTGCCCGACCCGGGGGTCGATCTCGGAGATCGACTCCGGGCACGGGTCACCCGGCATCGGCTGGGTACAGGGCGCGTAGTCGGCCTCGGCGATCTCGTACGCCCGACCGATGTGCGTGTCCGGCAGTTCCCGCCCGACCGGCGCGCCCGGGTGGCGGTAGCCGCTCGGCAGCAGGTTCCCGCCGAGCAGATAGCCGCTGAGCGAGGCGTCGGAGTCCAACGCCACCGGGAAGCCGAGCTTGGTGTACGCCTGAAGCAGCCGGAACGCCTCGGTGACCTTGTTGCCGGCCTTGCGGAGCTCCGAGGTCGGGTCGCCGAACCTCTGGTTGACCAACTGGTAGTAGCGCTTCTGCTTGCCCCACAACATCCGGTCGCCCAGCGTACGGGCGATGGTCAGCCGCTCCGGGTTGTCGGCCGAGCGCGCACCCGTCTCGAACGCCGGCAGGTGCACCGATTCGTCGTTGTAGGTCATGTAGTAGACCTCGTCGTAGCAGTAGCCGGTGGGCGGGTTGTCCCGGGTGCTCCACGAGCAGACGATGCCGGCGCTCTTGGTGTTGCGCCAGGTCCGCACGTCCATCCAGAAGCCGCCCTGGTTGACGCTCATCTGCGCGTGCACGGTCAACTGGAGGTCGGCCTTGGTGATCTCGGCGCGCGGCCCGGTGGTGGTCGTGTGGTTGACGAGCTCCGCGTCGTAACAGATCTGGAAGTGCGGCTCGAACTGCCTGTTCGTGCCGTGGCTGAGCAGCTGGAACGCGTTCGGCAGGTCGCCGAGGTTCACGTTGGCCGGGATGCGCACCCGAGGCAGCGGATGCGCCGGGTCGCAGCTCGACATCTTGGCGTCCGCGTTGTAGTTGTGCTCCTTGTCGGCGGCCCAGTACGAGCGGGTGTTGGTCAGCCGCGTCGGGGGCGCCTGGTCCGGGCCGTACCACGGGTTGTAGCCGCCGCCGGTGGCCTCGTCGCGCAGCTTGCGCAGCTCGGCGGACTGGGCGTTGACCGCGCTCTTGTAGTTCTCCACCAGGCCGGTGAACAACGCGTTGCGGTGCCCGTCCGCGGTGGGCCGGCTGAACCGGCTGCTGGCGTCCAGGATCTGCTGGCCGGAGCGGCCGATCCGGGCGGCGAAGGAGTCGTCGCCGATCATGTCGCCGGCCAGCGTCGGGTTCTCCAACGCCAGCGCGGTGAACGGCCGGGTCGACATCGTCCAAGCCCCGGCGTGCGGCGTCTTCACCGTGGCCGGATACCCCGGATCCCACCTCCGGGCCAGGTAGGACAGGTAGTCGATGGCCCCGTAGGGGGTCTTCTCGTCGAGCACCTTCACCGGCTCGATCGTGGACTGCGACCACTCGGCCGGCGTGAGGACGAAGGGCGCGCCCGCGGCCGTGGAGGTGGCGGCGGTGAACAGCTTGCCCTCCGTCTCGTCGTACTGGGCCACCGAGAGGGTACGTCCCGTGCGCGCCTTGTATCCGACGAAGGTGTTGATGACGTACTCGGCGTCGGCGAGCGCGTTCTTCTTCAGCGCCTCCTGCATCGAGAGGCTGAGCTGGTCGACCTTGGTCTCCAGGCCGTAGATCTGGTGCTTGATCGCCTCGATGTCGCGCATCACTACGCCGATGTCGTCGCGCATCTTCAGCAGGACCGACATGACGTCGTCGTAGATCGCCGAGAGCATCGCCTCCACCCGGTCGAACCGTTCGTGCATCTCGGCACGCAGCTCGCCGACCTGCTCGCGCAGCTTGCCGATCTCCTGCATCACCAGCTCGTGCTCGCTCGGGCCGGAACCCATGAAGATCGGCAGTAGCGTCATCACCGCGCCCAGCACGTTGCCCGTGAGCACCACCGTGCTCAGCGACCCGATGGCGTCGCTGAGGCTGAGCCCGGCCACCGTCGGCAGGTACTTGTTGATGGCGGTGGCGATGCCGACCGCGGCCTTGCCGATCGCCAGCACGTCCTTGCCGGCCTTCGCGTCGGCGAACCCGGCGAGTGTGGCCAGGATCGTCACCGCGGAGTCGGCGGCGTCGATCGCCACCTGCCGGTTGGCGGCCTCGGCCAGCGCGGCCGTGTAGTCCTGCGGCGTCGGCTTCGGGCCGGGACCGACCGGATACTTCAGGTCCGCGGCGGCCAGCTTGTCGATGATCTGCGAGTTCTGCGCGGCGACCTGGTCCAGCGCCCCGCTGAGCTGCGCGCGCAGCGCCGCCAGGTAGGCCTGCTCGTTGCCCAGGTGCTCCAGGATCGCCTCGGTGTTGACGAAGGAGGCGAGCAGCGGGTCGGCGAGCAGTTGCTCGGTGGTCGCGGTGGCGCGCACGTTGAGCTGCGCGCCGATCTCCCCGTCCCAGGCCGCCGCGAGGTCCGCGTCCTGGGCCGCCGCCCGGGTGAGCTGGCCCCACGCGCGTTCCTGCTGCGCGTAGAGCGCGTCCATCCACCGGTAGTTCTGGTAGGCGCTGGTCACCGCGTCCTCGACCTCGGCCGAGGCGGTGATCGTGCCGCCGACGGTGGCGTCCAGCAGCCCCTTGACCATCGGCGCGCCGATGCTGACCCCGGGGATGCCGGACAGCGCGTCGATCACCTTGATCATGGTGGCGTACGTGGTGCGGGCGGTGGTGTCGGAGATGCCCGCCGCGTTGACCGCCTGCCGCGTGGCGACCAGGTGCCGCACCACGTCGTCGCGGGACGAGCCGGGGTTGCGCTCCCGCCAGTCCAGCAGTTCGGCGGTGAGCACCAGGTTCTTCAGGCCCGCGACGCCGCCGTTGTGCGCTCGCAGGTAGGCGGCGAACACGCCGTCGTGGAACTTCGCCGCCTGGA